>CBDESZ010000024.1:0-14162 GCA_965242725.1 Alkalispirochaeta sp. | reverse complement strand
GAATCCCCGATTCTTTGCCGTACCGGCTGTATACTATCTGTACCGGCGCGGCAAAAATAAAAGCAAACACTCCGGAATAAAAGAGCAATACACTTGCGCCGGCGTACCAAATAAAGGGGGTGAATTTCCGGAGATCCACACCCAGTATCTTCACAGGGATATACTCAGCCCATCCGCAGCAGGCCGAGGTACCGGGCGCGTTTAATCTCCCGCACGAGTTTTCTCTGGTTCTTTGCGGACGTACCGGTGATGCGACGGGGCAGAATTTTACCGCTCTCCGTCAGAAAGCGCCTGAGGATTTCCGGTTGCTTGTAATCGATTGTCAGATTCTGTGTCTTTATCTTGTCAACTTTCTTGCGAAAGTGACTGCGTCCGCGGGGTCGAAATCCGCGTCCGTCGTCGCGACCATCCCGACCGTCCCGGTCGTCACCGCGGTCACCGTAATTTTTACTTCTCATATCGTCGGACATATTCATCCTCCATTTATTTCTTTCGTTGTAGTTGAATCAGAAAGGGATTCCGTCGGGAAAATCGTCCTCGCCGAATCCGTCGTCGACGTTTCCACCGTTGCCTCTACCCTGACCTGAACGGTTTCCCTGGGAATAGCGGTCATCTCCGCCTCGTGCATCCCCGCCGCGTGCGTTGCCGCCGGATCCACCGTCACGTCCGCCGAGGAGCATGACGTTGTTTGCGACAATTCCGACCTTGCTCCGATTCTGGCCTTCCGGAGTCTGCCACCGGTCCTGGCGGAGCTGGCCATCCACTCCGACCTGTTTTCCCTGAGTCAAGTAGCGTTGGATCGCTTCACCCTGTCGGCCGAAGAGGGTGACGTCAAAGAAGTTGGGCTCATCCACCCACTCGTCACCCTGTTTGCGGCGGTTGTTAATGGCTATCGAGAACTCACAGATCGCAAGTCCGCTGTTTGTATATTTCAATTGAGCATCTCGAACGAGCCGTCCAACCAGTACGACGTGATTAATATCTGCCAAATCAGCTAACTCCTTATTTTTCGCTACACTCCATCCGGGAAGACTCTATCCTGTGATCAGTCGTCCCGGCGCACCATGAGGAAACGGAGCAGCTCATCTTTGAGCCGCAAGGCGTGTTCAGTCTGATGCGCCTTTTCCGGATCCATCTTACATACGTAGTAGTAATAATGAGCCTGTTGCTGTTTCTTGATTGGAAAGGCAATGGAACGCACACCCATATCCTCTTCTTTTTCGATCTGGGCGCCCAGCTTGGTCAATTCGGTACGGACCGTCTCCACACCGGAATTAAAAATTTCCTGATCGGCGCGGAAAACGCACATCGCTTCATATATTCGCAAAACTTCCTCCTTATGGACTTGCGACTACCATTATTGATACCCTCAACGGTAGCAAGAAGGTCGAAAGACGCTACCACGTCTTCACATGCGTGTCAACTGAAAGGAATCGTGCTATGGGTGCTAAAGTGCACTATGAAGACAACTTATTTTTTCTCCACTCGATCCTCCGCACCATAGAATCGGGACTCAAACTGGACGTCGATCCGGAGTATTTCAAGGACAAGATTCTTGAGGATCTGTTCTTCATCGATGCCGCCCTCCTCCGGACCTTTTCGTCACTGAAGGACAACGCCTACCTTATCAATCGTGCCGGATATCTGCGATCCCTCCGGCGGACCGTTCGTGCATTTATCGATTTTCTTAATCTTCTCCGGTCGGGGAATATCGGTCCCCGGGATATGTTCCGGTCCTATCAGTCACGGATGCAGCATACCATCGACACCCATCAGCGCATGCTTGAGGAGGTGGATCGCATGCTCGACGAGCTGGATCCCGATGATGAGGCGACGGATGTCGTTTCTCCGGAAGAATACGGCTATCTGCTCTCCCCCGCGGATGACGAAGACGGGGATACCCAGGCACCGTAACGTCCCGATAACGTTTCGGCACGGACCGTTCCCGCCGGGACGGTAGTAAGAAGCAAAGATATTCGCTAATCTTTATAATACCATGTTACGAAAGACGAAAATCGTCGCCACCATGGGCCCCGCCGTGGACGACGTACACATTATGAAGAGGCTCCTTCAGGAAGGAGTGAATGTCGGGCGATTCAATTTCAGCCACGGAACCCATGAAGAGCAACGAGGGAGAATTGAAATGCTCCGCGCCGCCTCCGTGGAGAGCGGCATTCCCGTCGCCCTCCTGTTGGATACCAAGGGGCCGGAGATTCGTACGGGAAAGATCAAGGACGGCGGGACGCTCACGATCAACAGGGGCGATTCAATCACCCTCACGACCGAAGAAGTCGAGGGAACACCGTCGCTGCTGAGCGTGAGTTACAGCAAATTGCCCGGGGAAGTACATGTGGGCGGCCACATTTTCATCGCCGACGGACTTGTAGATCTTGAAATAGAAGGCATCGAAGACGAACGTATATTCTGTATCGTCCGGAACGGCGGCACCTTCGGGAGCCGGAAGAACGTCAATGTACCGGGCGTAAAAACGGCACTTCCGGCGATCACTGAAAAAGACATTGCAGACATACAATTCGGCATATCCATGAAGATGGACTTTGTCGCCGCATCATTCATCCGCAAGCCGAAGGACGTCCAGGAAGTCCAGCGGGTAATCGATCAGGCAAAGTCTCCCATGAGAATCATATCCAAGATAGAAGACCAGGAAGGGCTGGAGAATATCGCCGAGATCACCCGCCTCTCCTCGGGCATCATGGTTGCACGGGGCGATCTGGGGGTGCAGCTGGAAACCGCCCAGATTCCCCTCGCCCAGAAGCGGATCATCAAGGAGTGCAACCTTCAGAACAAACCCGTCGTGACGGCGACACAGATGCTCGACTCCATGATAAACAATCCAAAGCCGACCCGGGCGGAGCTGACCGACGTGGCAAACGCGATATTTGACGGCACCGACGCGGTCATGCTCTCTGGCGAGACGGCGGGAGGGAAGTATCCGGTTGAATCGGTACGTACCCTCCATGAAATTGCTCTGGAGGTAGAGCGGTCACAGGAGTACATAGCCCGGGGCAAGGAGTATTACTCCTTCCACAAGACGGAGCACGACATCGCAGACGCTATTACCAAGGCGGCCTATGTGGTCGCCACCGATATCGATGCGACGGCGATCGTCACGCCGACGCTGCGGGGCAACAGTCCCCGGCTGCTTTCAAAGTACCGGCCCAAACAGCCGGTCATCGCGGTTACCACGTCGGACGTAGTCTATCGACAATTACTGATCCACTGGGGCATCTATCCGATCCTCACGGAACACGTTACCGACTCGGACACGATGATCCAGAACGCCCTGCAGCTGGCGATGAAGTTCGGCTATATCAGGAGAAATGAGAAAGTGGTGACCGCTGCGGGAATTCCCCTGAACAGCCCCATCATGATGAACACCATAAAGGTTCACTATATGGGCAATATCCTCAACAGGGGGCAGCGCGGATTCGGCGCCGGCTGCAGCGGAAATATCGTGAAAGCCCGCGGTTACGACCAGGCCAAGCAGAAGCTCAACCTCAACGGCGAGGAAATTCTGCTTGTCCCGGCCCTGACGCTTGAGTACGAGCCGCTCCTGCGTCACATACGGGGAGTCATCGCCGAGACGACGAGCGATCTCTCTCTTGAGGAAATCCAGGCGTCCCATCCGGACCTCGTCCTGGTGTCGGAGGTGCGCAACGCCTTTCGGCAATTTGAGGACAGTCAAAGCGTCAGCCTGGACGGCGAGGAAAAGATCGTCTACGAGGGATTTCTCCACGTCTGACGGCGCCACAATCCCCTACATTTTTGTATGAACACCCTATATCACTATTCTCTTGTGTGTTATCATACAATGATGTAGGATTTTTTCCGGGAGGACCTATGGATTCACAACCGACGGCGCGCCACTATCAGGGAAAAATAGAAGAGCTCTCGCTCTTTCTTGAAATCAGTCAGATCCTCGACCAGAGTCTCGATCTCAAACAGGTCATACAGCCGGTCCTCACCGCCGTTGCGGATCACCTGGGAATGCTGCGGGGAACGATCACCCTCCTCAACCGCAAAACCGGGGAAATACTCATTGAAGCGGCATACGGCCTCTCCCCCACGGAGCGGGAACGGGGAAGATATCGCCTTGGCGAGGGAATCACCGGGAAGGTAACGCAGTCCGGTCAGGCGATGGTCATCCCCCGCATCAGTGAAGAACCTGAATTTCTCAACCGCACAGGCGCCCGTCGGGGAAGGCAGTATCAGGACATTTCCTTCATATGTGTTCCCGTCAAGATCGGTAATGAGACGATCGGCGCATTGAGCGTGGACAGGGAGTTCTCGGGAGAGAGCAAGCTCCAGGAGGACGTACGGGTCCTCACAGTTGTTTCGTCTCTTATCGCCCAGGCGGTAAAGATCCGTCAGAGCGTCATGGAGGAGCGGGAACAGCTGCTGGAAGAGACCAACCGGCTCCACCGGGAGCTGGAAGAGCGGTACCGCCCGTCAAATATCGTGGGCAACAGCAAGGCGATGCAGCATGTATTCGACATGGTTGCCCAGGTTTCCAAGAGCGACGCCACCGTTCTCATTCGCGGAGAGAGCGGTACGGGGAAAGAACTGGTTGCACAGGCGATTCACTACAACAGCCATCGCGCGACAAAGCCGCTCATAAAGGTAAACTGCGCGGCACTACCGGAAACGGTCATCGAGAGCGAGCTTTTCGGTCACGAAAAGGGCGCCTTCACCGGGGCAATTGCCACACGGAAAGGGCGCTTTGAAATGGCAAACGGCGGAACGATTTTTCTCGATGAGATCGGAGATCTCTCGCCGATGACACAGGTAAAACTGTTGCGGGCCCTTCAGGAAAAGGAGTTTGAGCGTGTCGGGGGAAACGAGACGATACGGGTCAACGTCAGGGTCATCGCCGCAACCAACCGGAATCTGGAGCACGCAATGGAAGAGGGGCACTTCAGGGAGGACCTCTATTATCGTCTCAACGTCTTTCCCATCCACATTCCGCCCCTCAGGGAGCGGCGGGACGATATCCTTCTCCTCTCGGATCACTTCATCGCGAAGTATGCCGAGGCGAATCACAAACCGATTCACCGCATTTCCACTCCCGCGATCGACCTGCTGATGGCGTACCACTGGCCCGGCAACGTGAGAGAGCTTGAAAACTGCGTCGAGCGGGCGGTCCTGCTGAGCGTCGACGGCGTTATACACTCCCACCACCTGCCGCCCTCCCTGCAGTCTGCGGAAAGCACAAACACCCAGGTACACGGAACACTCCAGGAGTCCCTGGATAATTTGGAACGGGAACTGCTGATGGACGCACTCAAGTCCACGAAGGGGAATATGGCCCGGGCGGCGCGCATGCTCGGTGTCACCGAACGCATCATGGGCCTGCGCGTAAAGAAGCACGAAGTCGACCCCAAATCATTCAGTACGCGATTGTAGCTTCCAATATTCATTACTACATTTATGTAGTTTGTTTGGTTCTTAACTACGTTTACGTTGCTTTTTATTGATGGGAAACGGTCGCTCACGATTACCCGCCGGCGGCCGGAGTCTGCTAATTTCTTTCTCCAGTGTCAGTTACAGACAGTGAAAAAAACCTTTCCCGTCCTTCGCCATCCTGGCACGGATATTACTAATAGCCGGTAACGACGTTTTACTGAGGAGGTAATGTATGAGTCGTCGACTGGTTATTGGGTCCGTGCTGTTCTTCGTCCTGGCGATTGGACAGTTGGCGGCACAGGAGGTGATGCCGGAAATCGTTGCTGCCTTTGATATGATCTGGCTCACCATTTCCGGGGCGCTTGTGTTTTTCATGCAGGCGGGATTTGCAATGGTGGAGACCGGTCTCACCCGGGCAAAGAATGCGTCAAACATCATCATGAAAAACCTCATGGATTTTGCCGTCGGGGCACTGGCGTACTTCGTCATAGGATGGGGATTGATGTATGGAACGTCAGCGGGCGGCCTCTTTGGAACGGATCAGTTCTTTCTTTCCGGCGCAGACTCGGTTGTCTATCGGGACTGGTTTTTCCAGGTCGTATTTGCCGCAACGGCGGCGACGATCGTCAGTGGAGCCATGGCGGAGCGGACCAAATATTCGGGCTATCTACTGTATTCCGTAGTGATCACCGCCCTCGTCTACCCCGTGAGCGGGCACTGGATCTGGAACGGCGGATGGCTTTCGGAGCTCGGTTTCCATGATTTTGCCGGCTCCACCGTCGTCCACTCCGTCGGTGCCTGGGCTGCACTGGCCGGAGCGATCGTGATCGGCGCCCGCCGCGGAAAGTACGTCAAGGTTGGCGACAAGGTCGTCGTCAAGGCGATACAGGGTCACAACATGCCTCTGGCCGCCCTGGGCGTCTTCATCCTCTGGTTTGGATGGTACGGATTCAATGCGGGAAGTACCCTGGCAGGCATGGACGCCGATATCGCCTATGTGGCGACGACGACAACCCTTGCCGCCTCCGCCGGTGCCATCGCCGCAATGTTCACGTCCTGGATCTGGTTTGGGAAGCCCGATCCCTCGATGTCGCTGAACGGCGCACTTGCCGGCCTGGTCGCGATAACCGCGGGAACGTGGGTCATTTCCCCGGCCATGTCCATTGTCGTAGGATTTGTGGGAGGCATCCTGGTGGTCGCCTCTGTAGAAACGATCGACAAGCTCTTTCATATTGACGATCCCGTCGGTGCGGTGAGCGTACACGGTGTCGTTGGTGCCTGGGGCACCCTGGCGGTCGGGCTGTTCGGCGACATTTCCAAGATAGGAAGCGATCTGACCAGGGGCGGACAGATCGGCGTTCAGCTCCTGGGAATCGCGGCGGTCTTCATGTGGGTCATCGTCCTTGCGTTTCTCCTGTTCGGAATTCTGAAGTTTTTCGGACTCCTCCGCGTGAAGGACGACGAGGAGCTGCTGGGACTGGATATTTCGGAACATGGAGCCGAGTCCTACAGCGGATTCCAGATCTTTTCCAACATGTAAGGAGGTGAACGATGAAATTAATCGTAGCGTATATACAGCCCCATAAGCTCAATGAGGTGAAAGAGGAGCTCTATCGCGCCCAGGTATTTAAAATGTCGGTGAGCAACGCCCTCGGGGCGGGACAGCAGAAGGGGTACCATGAGACGTATCGCGGTGTCGATATCGAAGTGAATCTTCTGAAGAAGGTGCGCCTCGAGATTGCGGTCAACTCCGAGTTCGTTCAGCCGACGATCGATGCCATCGTCAAAGGTGCGCGAACGGGGACGATCGGAGACGGCAAGATCTTCGTGATCCCCCTGGACGATGTGATTCGTATTCGCACAGGTGAAACCGGCACGGAAGCGATCGGGTAACTCCGAGCGCTGCTGAACCAAAAGGCGTCGCCCTCCCGGGGGCGGCGCTTTTTTTACAGACATGACTCAAGGGCGGTGCGAAACGTCTCATAACGCTCGCGATAACGCTCATACTGCTCGGTGAAGCGCTCCGTCTGCTCCGGCGCCGGCTCGAAGGTGTGCAGGGTGTGAACGACCCGTTCCGCCCCCTCCACGAGGTCGTCGGCTTCCCCGAGGGCTACGAGGCCGGCACAGAGATTCCCCGTAAGTTCCGCATCGGCGACTTCCGGAACGGAAATCGGTACACCCACGATATCCGATTTCATCTGCGTCCAGAGCCCGTTTTTTGCCTGGCCGCCGCACGCCCGGAGTTCGGTTATCTCTGCTCCCGTATTGCGCAGAATTTCTATCGCTTCCCGCACGGCAAATCCGATGGAAAGCACCACCGCCCGTCCCATCATTGCGCCGGTGTGCTCCGCCCCGAGACCGATGAACATGCCCCGCTGAAACTCCCAGGCGGCGCCACGATGGACCGAAGGAAAAAACCAGGGAATGCGCGCATCTTCCGGGACATTCATGATATCAAGCATCATCGAGGCGTAGTCGCGGCCGGTCTGTCCGCTTATTTCCCGAAACCACTCGAAAAGCAGCCCCGTCGCCGACAGGATACCGGCAACGTTGTACAACCCCGGTATCACATGGGGCAGTGTTCTCACCCCCGGCGCCTGCAGGGGGGCAGCGGCGCAGTGGTTGATCCCTTCCGACGTCCCGGCCCGGTCACAGGTACGACCCTTCCGTACCGTTCCCGTTCCAACGAGGCTCATCAGGAAGTCCGATCCCCCGGCGATGACCGGCGTACCCTGGGGGAGAGAAATCAAATCCGCCGCCGCCGCGGTCACCCTTCCCACCACCGTCCCGATTGATACAAACGGCGGAAACCGGTCGGCGTCCATTCCCAGCCGGCCAAGTTCCTCGGTGTTCCAGATGTAGGGCATAAACTCGTCGCTCGGGGTGATCGCGACAGCCTCGCCGGTCAGTACATACATGAGATATTCCGGGAACGGCAGGTACCACCGCACCCTGCCGGCCTCCGCCCGCCGCTCAAACCACGCGATTTTGGGAAGATACAACGATTTGGAACCTTCAAGGGGCAGCGCCCGCGCATCAAGCCACAGAAGGGGACGATCGAGAACCCTACCCTCGTCATCCACGGCGACCACTGTCGGCCCGTTACCGCTGAGAACCACCGCATCGATCCGGTAGTGGCCCGCCACATACGGTACGGTATGCTGAAGCGCCTCGATCCAGCGGTACGCTTCAAAGGAGTCGCTCTTTTCAGAGGGTCCCATGATCTTGCGTCGCCCCTCCGACAGGAGGCGTCCTTCGCCGTTCATGACCGCCGCCTTGACACTGGAGGTGCCGATATCGATGACGAGTATCGTCGGTCCGTGGTTCTCCTGAGTATTCACAGAATAGCAAGCTATCACCGTCGATTCCGGCGGTCAATCAGCCGCCTCACCGTCCCCCCGCCGTTTGTTGCAACCGTCGCCGTTGAAGGGTACATTCATGGTATGGATAGAAAGAAAACTCTGGGCCTCGTCGCGGCCCTTATTATCATCGTCGTCGCATTGGTTGTGGTATATATCGTCACCGATTCGGGAGCCGCCGCTGATGGCGAAAACGACGTTTTCAGCATCGGCGTCTTCGTACCCGGTGTCGTCGACGGAAGTCCCACCTATGAGATGGTTGTGGATGGTGTCAGACGGGCGGCGGAAGAAGGCGGTCGATCCACCGTGGCCGTTGTGGAAGGCGGATTCAACCAGGCGACGTGGGAAGAAGGCGTCATGTCCATGGCGTCGTCGGGGTCATACGACCTCATCGTGACATCCAATCCGAGTATGCCGGAAATTGTCGCGGAGGTTACCTCCGTCGTGGATGACGTGAACTTTCTTGTCCTTGACGGCTACCTGGAAGGACACCCGCAGATCCACACGATTCTCTTCAACCAGATGGAGCAGGCCTTCCTTTGCGGATACTTCGCCGGACTGGTGACGACAAGCTCCATGACGGGAGTAAATGACGACAGCCGCATCGGACTGCTGGCAGGTCAGGAATATCCAATCATGAACAACGTCATTCTTCCGGCATTTCAGCTCGGTCTGGACGCCGTCGTCGGAAGCGGCACCGTCGATTTTCGGGTACTGGGGAACTGGTACGACGCCGGAAAGGCGCAGGAAATCGCGGCGGACATGATCACCCAGGGAAGTGACATCGTCCTCACCATCGCCGGTGGCGGTAACCAGGGCGTCATATCCGCAGCGCGGGAGCGGAACACCTACGTCGTCTGGTACGACGACATCGGGTATGACCAGGCTCCGGGAATCGTCGCCGGCTCATCCTTTGTCAGACAGGATGTTGCCACCTATGAGGCGACACTGCAGGCGATCCGGGGAGAGCTGGAATACGGATCGGCGCAGATACTCGGTGTTACCGACGGTGCGGTGAGTTTCGATACGAGTCACCCTGCGTTCAGAGAACTTGTCCCGCAACCCATTATCGAGGAGATGGAAAACCTCCTGGAACGCATGGGATCGGGGGAACTCGACCTTCCCATGCCCACCGCGGAATTGTGAGGTCCTGCGCACATTGATACCCGCCGCCGCGGCGCTCATTGAAGCGCATCACATCGAAAAACGGTACGGAGCCGTACAGGCCCTCGCCGACGCGACGATCACCCTCGCATCGGCACGCATTCACGGTCTCGTTGGAGAGAACGGCGCGGGAAAATCGACGCTCATGCGCATCCTTGCCGACATCGAAGTTCCCGACGGCGGCACCGTCAGGGAACACCGGAGGAGTGAAGAGCGGCCCCTTAAGCGTTCAATCGTCCCCCAGTATCCACGCATGGCCGGTACCGTTCCCCTGTGGCAGAATATTCTCCTCGGATGCGAGCCCCGGTTCGGTCCCTTTATCGACCGACGTGCCGCAAAGGATCTTCTCACAGAGACGACCCGCCGGTATGCCATAGACCTGGACCTGAATAAACCGGCGGGTGACCTCAACGGTACGGAACTCCGCCTTGCCGCTCTGGTGGCGGCGCTGGCAAGAAAACCGGATCTCATCATTCTGGACGAACCCACGGTGGGCCTGGCGACAACAGACCGGGAGGCGATCCTCAGGAGCCTTGAGTCGCTCCGTGCCGACGGGCTGGGGATTCTCTACATTTCCCACGACCTGAACGAGGTATCCCGGATTTCCGATGCGGTAACGGTAATCAGGGAGGGCCGTACCCTTCAGACCCTCTCCGCACCGTTATCGGGCGAAACCCTGGCGGATCTCATGTTTGGGACCGCCCCGCCGCACATTGTCGATCCGGCGAGACGAAACACCCGGGAAGAAGACCGCAGTGCCGGTCTCCGCTTTGACGACACGCGCATTTACGATCGCTGGAGCGACAGAAGTGTCGGTCCCCTTTCCTTTGTCGCACCGCCGGGAGAGATCACCGCGGTGACGGGCATACGTGAATCGGGACTGGATCTTCTGGAACGCTATCTCTCCGGCGAGGCGCGTCTTCTTGACGGAGCGGTGCGGGTTGCGGGACAGCGTCTCGCATCAAGCATCACCCCCGCGGATCTCAGACGGCAGGGAGCGGTCTTTATACCCTCCGACCGTTTTGACACCGCCGCCGCCCTCGACGGCAGTGTAGAGGAGAACGCCATACTCCAGGTGCGAACACGGGTACATCCCGGAGGAATCAAGACCGCCCACCAGTCACAGGGGGTGACCTCCTCCCTCCTCGGGCGCTTCGGCGTATCGGCGTCAATGTCCGTCCCCCTGGGAGCGCTCTCGGGCGGTACGATTCAGAAACTCATTCTTGCCAGGGAACTCGACCGGCCGACGCCGGCGTGCATCATCGCGGAACCCTTCGCCGGTCTGGACCTCCACAGCCAGAATCTCCTTGGTACGTACCTCAGGCAGCTGGCGGAGCGGAACACGGCGGTACTGATTCTCAGCTCCACCGTGGAATCGGTGGTCACCCTCGCCCATTCTGTCTATGTCCTCACCGCCGGTGCGATTTCCGGGCCGTATCATCCGGAAGAAACACTTGAAATCAGCCACGCCTTTGCCGGATCTCCCGGGGCAAAGGCCGAACGGGAGGACAGGTAACGTGGTCCGTCCAAAACCGACACTTTCAAGCTCCCTCCTCGCCGCGGGAGCGGCGGTCGTTACGGTGGTTGTAGTGGTACTCGTAACCGCCGCCGATCCCGGACGGACGCTGACGACCTTTCTCTTCGGGCCGCTCCGCAACACCTACGCCCTGGGTAACTTCTTTGCCCAGGCGGCGCTCCTTTCACTCACGGGAGCGGGAGTGGTCATCGCTTTTCGGTCGGGAGTCTTCAACCTCGGCGGGGAGGGACAGGTGTATGTTGCCGCGGTGGTGACCACCGTGGTGCTCACCCACTCGCCGCTGCCGCTGATCGTTGCCGTCGTCCTCGGGGCGACGACCCCCGCCGTGATTGCGGGCACCGCGGGGTGGTTGCGCCATAACACGGGAGCGGATGAACTGATCACAAGCTTCCTTCTTTCGGCGGCGCTTATACCCGTCGTTGACTATCTCATAATCGGTCCGTTGCGTGACGACCGAACCAACCTCCTCGCAACGCCAGCGATACCCGACACGGCGCAGCTGACGCCCCTTCTTCCGCCTTCATCGCTCACCACCGGAGCGTTCTGGGCGATCGGGGCGGTCCTTCTTTTGTGGTTTGTCCTGCACTGGACCCTTCCGGGCTATGAACTCCGTATCGTCGGCTACAACCGCCGCCTTGCCCAATACGCGGGAATCCCCGTGGGCTGGTACACCACGATACCGATGGCGTTGTCCGGTCTCCTCCACGGTCTCGCCGGTGTCATCCTCGTGCTGGGTATACACCACCGCAGCATTCTCGGCTTCTCCGGGGGCCTCGGGTGGAACGGCATTGCCGTCGCCCTCATCGCGCGAAACAGACCCGCCCTCATCATCCCGGGGGCGCTCTTCTTCGCCTATCTTTCCGCGGGAGCCCGGGCTGCGGTCCTTCAGAACCAGACAACCTGGGAACTGGGCTCGCTCATTCAGGGGGTGGTATTCCTCTTTGTGACAGCCGATATCATCAATCGCAGGCGGAAGCCACGGCACAAGGGGAGCACCGCATGATTCCCCAGATCCTTCAAAGCACATCTATTCTTCTCATTGTTGCCCTGGGCGGGCTCATTTCCGAACGGGGAGGCATCCTGAATATCGGTCTTGAAGGAATGATAGGTGCCGGTGCCTTTGCCGCGATTTCGGCCTATCTCTTCGGCGCTTCCGCCACGTGGGCGATCGTCGCAGGCGCCGCATCGGGAGTTGTCATTTCCCTGATATTTGCGCTCTTCGCCCTCCAGTGGCGAGCCAATCCCTTCATCGTCGGACTCGCGATCAATATCATGTCCGCCGGGGCCCTTCCCCTCCTGTCGGAGATATTCTTTTCCAGCCGCGGGGTGTTACGCATCGGAGAGCAAGGCATCGGGTACGTACCGGTGGTCGTCATCGCCGTCGTGACCGTTGCGGCGGTTCAGATCTTCCTTTATCACTCCGTGGAGGGAATCCGCCTGCGCATCGCCGGTGAACAGCCGGAATGGATGCGCTCCCAGCATCTGGGGGTGCGCCGGTATCAGACACTCGGGCTGATCGGGGCGGGCGTTCTGAGCGGTGTTGCCGGCGCCCTCTTGGCACTGCGAATCGGTGTCTATATTCCAAACATCAGCGCCGGTCGGGGATGGATCGCCCTGGTTATCGTCTATCTGGGATATCGCCGTCCCTACGGACTTGCCGCGGGGGCGCTCTTCTTCGGCATTATCGACGCCCTATCCGTCAGGGCCCAGTCGGTGCTGGGGGTCCCCCCGACGATACTGCTCTCCCTGCCCTACCTCATTACCGTCGCTGCATTTGTCAGCTACGCGGCGTTCCGTCGGTATCGTCGCGGAGCGTAGGTCGCAGCGACCCGATCCCCCCAGAGGGGAAGATGTTCTTCAGAGCGCTCCGGTGGCGCGCCCGGTCGGCCTCCACCGCCGCACGTTCCCGTTTCAACCGTTCCCGGGGAGTTTCGAGGTTAAGATTTCCCGGAGAGCCCGTACTCTTTCGCTGCTTCAACGCGTCCTCCGGCGACGGCAGGGGAACGTCGCGATATTCCGCAGCGGCGCGGCGGTATGCCTCCCGAAAGGGGACTCCCTCCTCGACGAGGCGATAGGCGTAGTCAGTGGCAAAGAGCTCGGCGTTCAGCGCCGCCGCCATTCGGTCGCGCCTCGGTTCGATGCGGGTGATGAGCACCGTGGCGACATCAATTTCCTCTTCCACAGTCTCGAGGGACCGAAAGAGGGGTTCCTTGGTATCCTGTACGTCCCGATTGTAGCCCGACGGGAGCCCTCTGAGGATGCCCCTGCATTGCGCCGCCCATCCGTCCACGACGGAGGCCTTGCCCCGGAGCAGCTCCAGGGCGTCGGGATTCTTCTTCTGCGGCATGATACTGGATCCGGAACAGAGTTCATCGGGAAGCAGGACGTACCCGATTTCCGGCAGGGCAAAGAGTATGAGATCTTCCGCCATCCGCCCCAGCGTGAGGGCGACCGCGGCGAGGGATTCGGCGATGCGCCCATCCAGCGCGCCCCGGGAGTGTTGCACCGAAAGGACGTTATTCTGTACCTCCCGAAAGCCGAGCGCATCGGCAACGAACTCCCTGTCCAGGGGCAGCGGCGTTCCGTAACTGGCGGCGGAACCGAGAGGGCTGCGGTCATTGAGGCGGGAGACGGTGGTAAGCACTTCCAGATCATCCAGAAGCTGCTCCGCCCAGGAA
>CBDESZ010000023.1:0-72757 GCA_965242725.1 Alkalispirochaeta sp. | reverse complement strand
CCGGGATATCTCTTCCACACTCGTGATGCCGCAGTCGACGGTGATTATGAGGGAACCGGCCCGTGCAGCAAATTCTTCAACCGTGGCAGTCGTCAATCCGTAGGCGGCGTCGCCTTCCGGAACCTCCCATTCAGGGTCGATGCCCAGGTCCCTGAGTGCTGAAACCATGACGGCGGTGCTCGTGATTCCGTCCACATCGCGGTCGCCGAAGACGAGAACCCGTTCTCCTTCCCGGCGCGCCTGTTCTATACGGACGACCACATCCACCATGTCGGGAAAGAGAAAGGGATCGTGAAGGTACTGAAAGTCGTTTTCAAGGTAGTAGGGCATCTCTTCCGAGCGGGTGACGCCGCGGCGTACGAGGATGGCGGCGGTAAGCAGGTCCGGTACCGTACCTGCCTGAAATTTTCTTTACCGCCGACGTATCTACCGGTGGCTTGTTTCCACTTCATAGGGGGGGGGGGGGGGGGGCGGTAAGTTCTTCTATCGTCATTGCCGAGGGGTCCCAGTCGACATCGGAAACACGTCCGGTGATAGAGATGCCGGCCTCTACCGTCTCCACCGCCTGACGGACCGCCCCTTCATCGTGACCCCACACGGACATGAGGGGGTTCTCCTTTTTTCACGGGATCACCCGGCTTCTTCAGGAGTTCAAACCCCACATCGGGGTAGACCGTATCATCGGCTTTGCTCCGTCCCGCACCGAGGTACACGCCACCCATCCCGACGGCGTAGGCGTCGATGCGACCGAGTAAACCCTCTTCCGGGGCGGTTATCGTCTCCTTCAGGGGAGCGCGCACCTGTCCCAGCTGCTCCATGAGCCGGTCTACATCGCCCCCCTGAGCGCGGATATTCCGTTCCATCGCCTTCCAGGCACTTCCGTCCTCAAGAGAGCGCCGACAGCGGGCGACGCCTTCCTCTATGGACGGGACGACACCTCCCGCGACAAGCATCCAGCCCGTGAGCCGGACGGTGACGTCCATGAGATCGTCGCTGCGCCCGTCGACGGGTACGACCTGCTGCGCCCGGGGAGCGCCCAGAAGGGCGAGTGACTCCTCAACCTCCAGGAAGTTGCCCACTTTGGATCCGAGGGGCACATCCATCCGGGTGAGGAGGGCGACAACCTTCTTCCCGAGACTCTTCCCGGTGTCCACAAGGGCCTGCGCAAGCTGTCTCGCCTCTTCCGGCGTCTTCATGAACGCGCCGGCGCCCGTTTTCACGTCAAAGACGAGCGCGTCCGCTCCCTCGGCGAATTTTTTTGAGAGAATACTCGAGGTGATGAGGGGAATGCTCTCGACCCGTCCCCGTCACATCCCGAAGGGCGTAGAGCTGTCTGTCCGCGGGGACCACGTCACGGCTCTGCCCAGTCATGGCAAAGCCGCATTCACCGATGATTTCCGCGAAGCGCTGCGGCGAGAGATCCGTCCGGTATCCCGGGATCGATTCCAGTTTGTCCAGGGTGCCGCCGGTGTGGCCCAGGGAACGACCACTCATCATGGGGACTTTCAACCCGCACGACGCGGCAAGGGGAGCGAGGATGAGGGATACCTTGTCACCCACCCCTCCCGTTGAATGCTTGTCTACAAAGGGTCCTTTCAGGGAGCCGAGGTCGATCGTTTCACACCGATGCGATCATCGTCCGGGTGAGAAACCCCGTCTCCCGGGCACTCATTCCCCTGAAAAAGACGGGCCATGAGAAATGCGGAGATCTGGTATTCCGGTATGGAACCGTCAACATAGCCGCGAACGAGAAACGCGATCTCCTCTTCGGAGAGGGACTCGCCGTTACGCTTTTTGATTACAATGTCTAACGCCCTCATCAGTAGAATGTAACACGGAACGGAACGGGATGACAGTGCCGGCTCCGTCTCAGTGACCCATACCCCTGAGAGCGCCGCTGACCTTCAAGGTGTTCAAAGGCGTCGAAATTGCATTTTGCACCGCAATCACCACGAATCGGCGGGCGGCGCGGCGGGAAGAGTCGGAGACGTCGGTGATCGCCGCCGGCGTCAGCGACCGCGTGCCGGTATGTGACAGAAAACGTGCAGCTTCACCGTCGAGGATGTTCATATCCGGGGTGGCCCAATCACCTGATACGACGGTTCCGTCATCCCCGCCGTAATAACGCGGTTCATCGGGGGCAAAGTGCCGTTCATCCTGAAAACTGTAGTCCAGATCGGGCTGCAGGCCGAGGTGGCCGAGGTACCGCCAGAGAAACACGGTACCTAAGTCCGCGGCGCGCCGGGGATACCGGTCCAGAAGGGCAAGTCCTCCGTCCATGAGGTTGAATACGGACTCGTCGTCGCTTCCGGAGGCGTGGCTCTTCCACAGTACCTCCGCCCACAGACTCGCTTCGTAGTATGCGTCGAGATCGGCGGTAAGACCAAGGGCGTAACGATCCACGTCAAAGTCGGTTATTTTGCTCCGATCCCGTCGCGGATCGGTGTAGAGCCACGCCGTACCGCGTGCAAAGGGAACGATCTTACCCTTCAGGGAAGATCTGCGCCCTCGCAACCCGTAAGCGACACAGGGCAACAGACCGTTGCGGGGGGTGAGCAGGTCGACCATGCTGTGACTCTCGCCGAAGGATGAAATACGAATCACGATCGCTGAGAGTTGACTGCTGCGGTTCACATTCATAGCTTATACACACACCCGGTTAGAACGACAACTGCAAGAGAAAAGGACTCAATGATTTATGTCTGAACAACGCGATATTCTACCGGCAGACCAGATTCTGCCAAGCAAACTGTTTCTCATCGCCCTGAACGGAAAGCCGATTTTCCCCGGCCTCTTCACCCCCCTGATGATCACGACAAAAGAGGATGTCGAGGTCGTCCAGCACGCCCTTGATGGTGACAAACATATCGGACTCGTCCTCACCAGGGACGACGAGATGGAGGACCCCACCGTTGCCGATCTTCACGAAGTGGGAACGGTGGTAAAGATACTGAAGCGCATCAACCTCCCCGACGGCGGTATGAACGTCTTCGTTTCGACACTCAAGCGCTTTCGTATCCGAAAGGGGCTTTCCGGCCCCAACGGTCCGCTGGTGGCGGCGGTCGAATACCTCGACGACGAGGAGACGGGTACCGACGAGGTACAGGCCCTCACCCGTGCGATCATTTCCGAGACCAAACAGGTGAGTGAAAACAACCCCCTCTTTTCCGAAGAGATGCGTCTCAACATGGTGAATATCGATCAACCCGGAAAGATAGCCGATTTTGTCACGAGTATTCTCAATATCGATCGCGAATCCCAGCAGGATGTGCTGGCCACAATGAACGTTCGATCCCGGCTGGAAAAGGTGCTCATGTTCATTAAAAAGGAACAGGAACTCCTGCGCATCCAGAAACGCATCCAGAGTCAGATCAACGAGAAGATTGAAAAGAGCCAGCGGGAGTACTTCCTCAAGGAGGAGCTGAAGGCGATCAAACAGGAACTGGGGATGCCCACCGACGCCAAGAGCTCCGAGTATCAGCGCTTCAAGGAGGCGATAGAAAAGCTTCAGCTCGACGAGGAGACGCGCAAGCAGGTGGAACAGGAGCTGGAAAAGTTTCAGCTCATGGAACCAAACTCCTCGGAGTTTACCGTTACCCGGAACTACCTCGATACCATCGTGAATCTGCCATGGGCGTCGCCGAAACCGACGGACCTGGACATCGGCAAAGCGGGAAGGATCCTCGACGCAGACCATTACGGTCTGGACGACGTGAAAGAGCGAATCGTCGAATTTCTGGCGGTACGGAAACTGAGGGGTGACATGAAGGGTTCGATCATATGCCTTGTCGGACCTCCCGGCGTCGGGAAGACGTCGATCGGAAAGTCCGTAGCCCGGGCGCTGAACAAAAAGTTTTTCCGCTTTTCCGTAGGGGGCATGCGCGATGAGGCTGAGATCAAGGGGCATCGCCGCACCTACGTCGGGGCGATGCCGGGCAAGGTGATACAGGGGCTGAAAATCGTCGGAACCAAGGATCCCGTATTCATGATCGATGAAATCGACAAGCTGGGCATGAGCTATCAGGGCGATCCTTCTTCGGCGCTCCTTGAGGTGCTTGACCCGGAACAGAACGTCGCGTTCAGGGACCACTATCTTGATCTGCCCTTCGACATCTCCTCGATTCTTTTTATCGCCACCGCAAACACCCTGGATTCGATACCCGCACCGCTTCTGGACCGAATGGAAGTGATTCGACTATCGGGATACATAGACGAGGAGAAGATCGCCATCGCCCGGAAATACCTCGTTCCCCGCTCCGCCGAACGGGCGGGACTGAGTAAAAAGCAGGTGAAATACAATAAAGGCGCTCTCCGCACCATTGCAAACGGCTACGCCCGCGAGGCGGGCATGCGCAAATACGAACAGATGCTGGACAAGATCCATCGCAAACTTGCAAAGGATCAGGTCGGGAACGTTGAGGCTCCCGAGAGCTACTCAATCGACGAGACTGTTCTTGAGCAATACCTTGGAAAGCCGGTATTTCCCGAGGATGTCGGCAAGACGATCGACCGTCCGGGAATGACCATCGGCCTGGCGTGGACACCCTATGGAGGCGACACCCTCATCATCGAGGCGATCAGCAATCCCGGCAAAGGAGGCCTCAAACTCACCGGGAAGATGGGTGAGGTGATGCAGGAGAGCGCAAACATTGCCTTCAGCTACGTTCGTCACGCCGCACACGGATTCGGCGTGGACAGCCGATTCTTCGACGAAAATGAAATTCACATGCACATCCCCGCCGGAGCGACCCCGAAGGACGGCCCGTCCGCGGGAATCACCATGGCAACGACGCTCCTCTCCCTCGCCCGGGACGTGAAGGTGCGCACCAAGGTCGCCATGACGGGAGAACTTTCCCTGGTCGGCCAGGTTCTGCCCATCGGGGGTCTCAAAGAAAAGACGATAGCCGCTCGCCGTAACGGGATAAAACACGTTATCATCCCGGAGCAAAATGAAAAGGATCTTGACGAAATACCGGACCACGTCAAACGGGGACTCACCTTCCATCCCGTCCAGCGGGTGGAGGAGGTCTTTGAAATCGTTTTTGGCGGGAACAAGGCAACCAAATAGCACAATCGCGCCCCCGGGAGGGCACCGAATCTCCCGGGCGGCGCTTTCCCTGACGAGCCGTCGCCCTGCAGGCGCGGCGCTCGTCTGGGCGCGTCGCCCTGCAGGCGCGATGCACGTCTGGGCGCGCCGCCCTGCAGGCGCGATGCACGTCTGGGCGCGCCGCCCTGCAGGCGCGGCGCTCCTCCTCCCAGCCCTCCTCTTCACCGCCTTCCTTACCGCATGTACCGAGCCGGATACCGGCGACATCGCGGAACGGGAGACGACGGAGAGCGCGACACCCGCCGATGAACCGATCCACCCCCGTTTTGACCTTTCAGCGGCGGAGATCGCCACCCTTGTCGACGGCCTTCCCGAAGAATCTGCGGAGGCGATACGGACGCGCCCGGAGGTTTTCCTTCAGTTCTTCCTCGAAACCCTTGAAGGAACCTTTGCGACCGACGGGGAGCGCCCGGGAGGAGCTTCTGCGGGTGCGCCGGGTACGACGGCCGCCCAGGACGGGAGTGACCGCGGCTACGCCGATGTTCTGAGGCTGGTGGACAAGGAGACGCTGATCGGGCCGGATTACGTCCCCGACGACATCGTGTCATTGCAGCCGTTCCGGAATCTCACGCTGAACAGAGACGACCTCAGCCTTCGGACGGTGGTCCTCCCCGATCTCTTCGCCATGGTGGAGGCGGCGCGGCAGGACGGTATCATCCTCGACCTCTCCAGCACCTATCGCAGCTACACCTATCAGGAGGGCCTCTTCCGGTACTGGGTCGATGAGCTTGGCCTCGCTGAAGCGGAACGGGTCAGCGCCCGTCCCGGGACCAGCCAGCATCAGTTGGGAACGACCATCGATTTTGGATCGATTTCCGATGAGTTTGCCCGCCATCCGGCGGGTATATGGCTCGCCCGCAACGGGTGGAGATTCGGTTTTTCCCTCTCCTATCCGGAAGGTTGGGAGGAGGTCACGGGCTACAAGTTCGAACCGTGGCACTACAGGTGGGTCTCCCGTCCCGCCGCCGCGATGGAGAAGTACTTCTTCGGAGGAGTTCAGCAGGTGATGCTCGAATTCTTCAACGTACACTACGATCAGCTCACGGAGGCGCTGCGCTGATGGAACTCCTTTCCCCGGCGGGCAGCCTTGAAAAACTGCGCGTCGCCTATCGCTACGGAGCGGACGCCGCCTACGTCGGAATTCACGGCTTTTCCCTCCGCACTCACGCCGATACGATCTTTCCCTCGTCCGAGGACGACGACGAGAGTGCTATCGGCGCATTGGGCGAGCTCAAAAAGTCCGGAAACCGACGACGACGCCTCTACGGTGCGTTGAACCTCTTTGCCCATCCCCGGGACCTCCGGCTCCTTCCCGACGTCCTTCAGCGCCTTGCCCGGTATCCCCTGGACGCCTTGATTATCGCCGACATCGGATTGATTGACGTTGTGAGACGGTACATGCCGGATGTCGAACTCCACCTTTCGACCCAGGCAAACTGCACAAACGGCGAGGCGGCACGGCTGTACCATCGTCTCGGATTTTCGAGAATCGTCCCCGCCCGGGAGCTTTCTCTTGAAGAGATCGCAGACATACGCGCCGCCGCGCCCGAGGTCGAGCTGGAGGTCTTTGTTCACGGCGCGATGTGCATGTCCTATTCCGGCCGCTGCTTTCTCTCCTCGGCTACGACGGGACGGTCGGCCAACCGCGGAGACTGCGCCCATACGTGCCGGTGGCACTACGCCCTGATGGAGGAAAAGCGACCGGGCGAGTACTACCCTATCGAAGAGGACGGCCGCTTCTCAACAATACTTTCATCCAGAGACCTCATGCTGTATGACCATGTGGAGAAGCTCGCCGCCGCCGGTATCGGGGCGATCAAGATTGAAGGGCGCATGAAGAGCGCCCTCTATACGGCGATCACCACGTCGGCCTATCGATGTGCCGTCGATAGGACCGACGGACCTTCGGGCCCGCAGGACCGGCAGTGGAGGGACCTTCTCTTTGCCCTCTCCCACCGGGAGTACACAACGGGATTTCTCCTGGGTGACGAAAAAGTGCATACCCCCGCCGGTGATCCCCGGAAGTCTTCGATCCGTCTCATGGGCATCGCCGGTGCTCCTCACGACTCCATCGAAGGTGGCGTTTTCTTTGAGGCGAAAAACACCGTCTACACGGGCGGGAAATTTCTGATGCTCCTGCCCCGGGGTTCCCTCCATGAGGTGACTGTAAAAGATATTTTTAATCCCGACGGTATACGCAGCGGCAGAGCGATTCAGGGCACCCCGGCGATCCTGCAATGCGCCTTTTCCGAAAGCGTTCCGCCTGAGGATCTGGAAGACGCCATTCTCATAGGTCGAATACTTGCGCCAACAGGAGGAAGGTAATACGGTGTACCCATGAAAGCACCCGTTATCTTCCCTGACATTCTCCTTCCGAAAGAAGGAATTCCAATCGAAAAATGGGCTGTCATCGCATGCGACCAGTTCACGGCGGACCCCGAATACTGGGACTCCGTAGAAAAAAGTGTCGGTACCTATCCCTCCACGCTCAGGCTGATCCTGCCTGAAATCTACCTTGAACGTTCCGACGCGCGGGAGCGGGAGAACGCGGTGCTCCGCACGATGAAAGAGTATGTACACGCCGATGTCTTTCAGGAAATAAGGAATTCCGCCGTCTACGTACGACGGCAACTCTCGGACGGAACCACACGCCGTGGCGTGGTGCTGGCCGTCGATCTTGAAGAATATGATTATCACCCCGACACACCGTCGGTCATCAGGGCAAGTGAGCAGACGATCCCGGAACGCCTTCCACCCCGGGCGGCGATCCGCCGTGAAGCGGTAGTGGAACTGCCCCACGTTCTCGTCCTCTTTGACGATCCGGAAAACCGCCTCATCGATGCGATGGACCGTGCCCGGGAGGATCTTCAATGCTTGTACCGTTCGCCCCTCATGCTTGGAGGCGGCGAGATAGAGGGATACGCCGTTCCGGAAAACTCACCGGCTGCCGATGCATTCGTAAAGGGACTTGAAGCGCTTTCTACGGCACGGCGCTACGGCTATCTCTTTGCCACGGGAGACGGAAACCACAGTCTCGCCGCGGCCAAAGAGGTATGGGCCGGGAAAAAGGCTGAAGGAGCGCCGATGGACGATCCCTTCCGCTATTGCCTGGTGGAACTTGTAAACGTCTATGATCCTGGACTTCCCTTCCGCCCGATTCATCGGCTCATGGAAGGCGACGGAACGGCGCTGCGTGACGCGTTGATCACCCGATCGGGAGGAATCTTCACCGAGTATCCGGCGGCGACGGTTACCGACAGGGTAAAAAAGCACGGACTTTCCTCCGGAGAGATCGGATTGGTCGGTCAGAACGTATCGGGTATCGTCTCGCTTCCGGAAAACGCGGGGCTCGCTGTGGCTGTCTGCGACGAGGCGATTGCGGACTGCCGACCGGGGTTGGTTGATTACGTTCACGGTCTCGACGATGTCGTTCACGCCGCGCAGAAGAGGCAGGGAGTGGCGGTCATCCTTCCTGAAATCGACCGGAGCGGTCTGTTCGCGACGGTGGCGGAAAAAGGGGCCCTGCCGCGAAAGGCGTTTTCCCTCGGCGAGGCCCGGGACAAACGCTACTATCTTGAGGGCAGACGGCTCGGAAATCCATAGCGGAGGCGTGTCAGCCGTGCAGCTGATCGCCCTCAACCTCTATGTCCCACTGCTCGTCCCGTTTTGTCCCGGGAGCTCCGGCATGAGGAGATTCAAGACCGGCGGTGGTGAGCAACGTTTTCACAAGCAACGCGACGAGGGAGACGACGAGGGCAATGGCGCGAAAGAGCGGACGATTGTCCTGTAACGGAGGCGGAGCGACGGGAATCGCCCCCGGGTAGTACCGATGCCGCGGACGCGGCTGATGTCCTTCCACCCGCACCACCACTTCATCCTCCCGGATATACCCGACATCCCGGGCCTCAAGACGTACCGTTTCGCGGTCGGACGACAGGCGCCGGGCCAACCGCTCCAGTTCATCGTGTGTCTCCCGGAGCTCCACCAGTTGCGCCTCCGCCTCTTGTACGTAATCAGTCACGACGCGATAGGCCACTACACCGTAGCTACCAAAAAGAAGTTCCAACAGAAGGTATGTAGACACGCCGAGCAGCGCGATGCCGAGAAAGTGGGAGAGCCTCATCACTCCAAATTACGGTCGACTCATCGACGGGCTTGAATAAAATACGGTCATTTGCCGCCGGGACGATCGGTACCTGTTTTTGTTACTTTTCGTTAAACTATAGATATGATTATTCCGACGTTTGTAACGTTAGAAGATAACTCCGGCCGGGGGACAAGAGTATGAGTGAATACAAACATGGCGAATATCAGGAAGAAGATCTCGAACGTTACGGTGTGTGGGTAAAAGCCGGTCCGGAGGAGGTCATCGAAGCGGACGACGACTTCGCCTTTACCGACCTGCCGTCGGCGGGGGGAGCGGCGGCGGACGTGGACGACGATTTCGACCTCGACCTTCCCGACATCGAAGATCTCGATGTGGATGAACTTTCGTTGGACGACGATACCGATGACTTCGCCATTCCCCGCACCTCCGTCGATGATGATTCCGACGAGGACGATGATCTCGTATCCCTTGACGATCTGGATATTGAGGAACCCGACGGAGAGACCGATCCCTTTGCCGCTCTCGACGAGGAGTACGGGTCGGCAGACGCCTTCGATTCCACAATTCCCGGTACGGACGATGAACTTGAAGACTTTTCGTTTGACGACGTATCGATATCCGATGAGGGTGAAGAACTTCCGGAGCTGGATGTGGATGAAGAGCACGATTTCACGCCGGAGGAACAGGGAATTGACATTGTCCCGGAAAGCCCGACAAACAGAATCACCCCCGACGAGGAGGAGTTTCTCGACGAGGAAAATTTGCAAAACCCCGATGAAAGTGCTATACCAGACACGATGGACACACAGGAACGTGAAGCCTTCCAGCAGATTCAACAGGAACTTTCGGACATAAAACGGGAACTCGCGGAACTCAAGATCGCATTGCGCGGTGCACGCCAGGCTCCCGTACCGGCCGATGACGCCGCGGAGAGCGAACCCGACATGGAAGGCGTGAAAGTGGAAGACGCGCCTGCCGTCGACGAGGAAGTCCACGAAGAAGGGGAAGAAGCTGCCGAGGCGTCACACCCTTCCGGTTTCTTTGACGAGGACGAAGATGAGACGATCGCCCTCACCGGAGATGAGCTGGACAACATACTGAATACCGCTGAATTTACCGAGCAGGCCGGCGAGGCTGAAGAGCTGGATGATGATTTCATTCTTGAGCAACCCGACGACGAAGGCGCCCCTTCACCGGAAGAGGAAGAAGAAGACGATTCGGCGGTACAGGAACTGGCTGATATGGATATCGACCGGGAACTTTCCGACATCGATTCCCTCGTGGATGACACTGAAGACTCCGACGGAACGGCGACCGACGATATCGACGAGCTTGAAATCGATCTTGACTCCCTTGAAGAACTGGACGACGACGGATTTGACTCCTTTGCCGACCAGGTGGAGAGTGACATCGGACCGGAGGAAGAGGAACCCGATACTGAACCGGCGTCGGTGGCCGGCGTGGAAGAGATCGAACTGGACGATGATTTTGACGACGTTCTCGACGAATACTCCGACGAAGACACCGATGAAGGTGAAGACGAATCGGAAGAGGAAGAGGAAGAGATCGAACTGGATCTTGACGACCTCGACGATCTGGACCTCGAAGATGATGAACTGGAACGTCCCCGCGGACTGGACCTTGATGACGGCTCAGCGGATGAGTTGACAATCGACGAGGAATCCCCTGATGAACTCACTCTCGATGAGGAACCCGAGGAGGGATTGGACCTTGACGAGGAAGAATCACATTCGGCTTCCTCAATTTCGGACCTTCCGGACGACCTCAAGGAAGAGATTCGCTCCGTCCTCTCCTATATGGATCAATTGCTTGAAGCGCTTCCTGACGAAAAGATCGAGGAGTTCGCAAAATCCGAGCATTTCGAGGTATACAAGCGGCTCTTTGAGGAACTCGGGCTCGAGACCTGACTCTGGACAGAACAAGAATGGGTCTAATCGACCGCCTGCTTGACGGCCCGGTAAATAACGAATCCCTCTTCGGAAGAGCCCTGTCCATGCGGGGCTCCTCACTCCTTCACGACGAAAACCTCGATCCCGAAGGATTTGATGATCTGAAGGAAGGAGAAACGTTATCCACAGGCGCCGCCGTGCGGGCCCTTTTAAAAGAATTGCAGACACAGCGCCACTACGGCATCACCTCCCCTTCCCACCTTTTCACCCTGCTCCATCGACACTTTTCTGTCCGCAAGGGTGTGTTGCTCGTCTCGCACCGCGACGGCGGGATGATACCGATGGCATCGGCGGGTATCGACAGGACAAGCACCTATCGCCTGCGACTTCTGAATGAAGAGAAGAAGTGGATCGGCGACGGACGCCACGCCGTGCTGCTTGACGACGAGCAGCGGGTAACAATCACTCAGCGCCTTTCACGGCGGGACGGGGAGCGGATATTTCAAATTGCACTGCTCCCCTTTACGCATCGCAACTCCCTCGTTGCGGTTCTTCTGGTCCTGGACTCCCCCCTCCTTGACCTGGATCCGGAAGTCCTGAACGTCATCGTCGGTGCACTCTCGGAAAACGCAGGACGGCGTTTATTTGAAGGGCGGGAACGTCCCTTCGACCTGAAAGGCCGAAAGTCGATCTATCAGAGAGCACACGTTCCATCGCTGCTGGCCAGGTTCCAGAGAGAAGGGGCAGACGAAAACCGCGAAATTCACGCGGTGGAGGTGGATCTGGGACATCTGGTGCAAACGATACTCGGAAATCATCCATACCTCGACTATCAGCGCCTCCTTGATGACATTCTCGATATCGTCGTCCTGTTGACGCAACCTTCCCATGCTTCGGTCCATCTCGGTGGAGAAAAGATTCTTCTCATCACGACGACACGCGCCGATGCCTCGCCATCCCTCGTCGTCCACCTTCTCACATCCACGTTGACCCGCCTCTTCGGTTCCGATCCCATCGAAACCCTTACCTTCCGCCTCTGGAGTGCCGAAGAACGTAACAGTGCAATACGAGACGCTTCCCACCGCTGATGGAAACACCACGATCCGGGTCGCCGGGAGATTTCTCCACTCGTCATATCGTCCGGGTATAGAGGCGGAGCGCGTCCTCGACCGCTTTGTGCCGGAGCGGAGTGACGGCGTCGTCATCGTCATCGGTGAGGGTGTACCCTACTTCTCCAGCCGCCTTGCGGAACGATATCCGTCAATGAAAGTTATTGCGGTGACCTTTCAACATGTACAGGGTGATTTCTCCGGCAGGATACACCGCATTCCCATTGCCGTCCCGGATGTACTTGATATACGCGGTCGAATCAGAAATGCATTGACCCTGCTCGACGTATCCAGAGTCCAGGCGTTCCTGTGGCCTCCTGCGCTGCAGTGCATCACCGACTGGAGTGAATCGGTGCAGCAGGGAGTCGTTCAGGGAGTCCAGGATGGTCAGAGCGAACTCTACACAGTTGCCTCCTTCGGCATGACCTGGCTCCGCAACGCCCTGGGGAGAGCGATCAGGCTGGAAGAGCGGCTGGTTCCAGGCACCCACGCCGGAGCGACACTCGTCTGCGCCGGGGGACCGTCGGTGGCACAACCGCTGCCCCGGGACTTTCTGAAGACGGTTGAACCGGTGGTCATCGCGGCCAGCTCGGCCGCCGACGCCCTGCTTCATGCGGGAGTGAGCCCGGATATCCTCGTCCACCTAGACGCCGGATTCTGGGCTAAGAGATATCGCCGTCGGATTCCGACGGTGGTATCCCTGCGCAGCAGCGGCGGAACCGGCAGAGGACCGTTTCCGGAAATCTGCGTCCGCTCCGGCTGGATCGGCGACATCCTCGCAATAGACGGAAGCGAATGGCCCCATATCGGAGAAGCTCCGACAGTAACCGGTTCCACCCTCGCCTACAGTGACTCCCTGCTCCCTGAAGGGTCCGCCCTTTATCTCATCGGCATCGATCTGTGCACGTACGACCTTATCATCCACGGACGCCCCCATCCAAATGATCGATTCATCGACGCCCGGACGAACCGACTGCGTCCCGATACGACGCTGCGGGCCGAACGGTCGGGAATGGTCGGTGATATTCCTCCCCTGTCGTGGCCGGACGGTACGAGAGCCTTTCGCACGCCGTCGCTGGCAGCCTTTCTCCAGCCCGTCGCGACACGCATCGAAAGCATCCGCAGGCGACGGAGTGTATACAACCTCTCGTCCGCCCCCACCTGGCGGGAAAGCGGCGTTCCACGATATGACGCAGCCGGAACCACGCCACGGCCGGCGGCATTGAAACGAGGTTCCGTCACCTTCACCCCCATCGAACGTCCGTCCCTGTCGGAACGGCGCAGACACACGATGAGCGTTCTCAACGACTGGCACGATATGCTGGAAACGGGCACGCCGACGGATTCCGTGACATCGTTACTCCTGCACCTCGCACCGGTGGAGACAATTGCCGCGTCGCGGGATCGGGGCGAGCTCCGTCACGCCCTGGCTGCAGGAAAAATGAAGCTGGTGTCGATGATGCGGTGGGTGGAGAGGTGATGTGAGACCCTCCGATCTACTCAGGAACAACATCATCGCCCTGTCGCTCCGTCAGCCCGACGTGGCAGAGCGTGTCGCCTCTGCACGCCGCAATGACGCCATCTTTCCCCAGACGGCCCGTGACGGATCACCCTCCCTCGCGACTACGGGAAACTCCGCCGCACAGCCTCTACAGATTCACTCCCGATACCGTCCCGTTGACGAGGCGCGACGGGCGATCGACGCTATCGGTGCGTCCGCGACGCTAGTGGTTCTCGGTATGGGCGCCATGTTTGTTCCCCGGGAATACCTCAGGCGATTCCCATCTGCAACGGTCATTGTCGCCGAACAGGGGTACCCTACGGTCCGTACGGTACTGGAGGAGATAGATCTGGCCGCTTCTTTTGGGACGGATCGACTCTATATCGCGACGGACGAGGAAACACTCCAGCGTCTCATTACAACTCACCACCAGCCGGCGATTCGGGACGGCCTGTCCGTCTATGAGCTCCGGCCGTGGGCCGATAGACCGGAACAGGCGCCCCATTTTCAATCCCTCCGAAATGTTGTCTCCCGGACGATGCGGGAAATCGCCGGAGAACACGCGGCGATCCGCCGTTACAGCCGCGCATGGTTTACCCACACGGTGGAAAACACCCTCAGGGTCAACCTGCAAAAGGCGGAAGAGGCGGTTTCCCGTACCGCCGAAGTCGTGCGGTCGAGACCAAATCGCATTCTTGCTGCCGGACCTTCCCTTGACACATTTCTCCGGCGCTCGTCCACCGCCGGGCGATGCGTTGCGGACGGGCTGAACAACATTGTCGTTGACACCGCACTCCCCGCGCTGATACGACGGCGGTGCAGCTTCACCGGTGTGGTTACCCTTGATCCCCAGGGATGGAGTCCTCTCCACTTTCGTGCGCTCCCTGCGGCCGTGCCGGTGGTCTGGGGCGATTGGGGAGTCACCCCGTCCCTGCCCGCATGCGGGAAGGTATTCGTTCCTCTCGGCAGCGCCCATCCCCTGCACACGCTCCTCGCAGCGGAAGGTCTTCCCATGCTCCTCGTTCCGGGAAGCCGGAACGTTACGGAAACGGCGCTGCGGCTTGTACTCCGAAACGGAGGATCCGTTGCGGAAGTTATCGGTGCGGATTTCTCCTATCCCCGGGGAAAAACATACGCCCGGGGAACCTATCACTACACCCTTGCGCAGATGAGGGCGTCCCGACTCCGTCCGATGGAATCCTTCTTCTCCGATCAGGTCTATCCGGCGGCTACGTTGAGATCACCACGCGACGGCGATCAGGGTCCGATATTTGAAATGCCGGGGATGGCGGCGCAGAAGACGCGAACCGCGGATATCCTCGCAGCCGGAGCACGCACCGTTCACCGCGCACAAAGCTTCACCGGAATGGATATCCGGAAATTCTGGGAAAACCATGTGGAAGAACTCAATCGTCTGGAACGGAAGATCGTCGGCCACGGTGATGAGGCAACACCTCTGATTATGGGTCTGCTGGGTGCTCACGGGCGGGCACACCTTCCCCTTCTCTCAACGATCACAGACAGTTCCGGATCTCCGGACCGGCGGGTCGTCGATCTTATCGGAAAGGTGCGGGGTTTCATTTTTTCCCGTTTGAGCCGATACTGAAACTGAGATGAAACGAGAGTATGGGCGGTTGTACATCGTCGGAACGATCCTTTTCTTCGCGATAGTAACGGTCATCTTCCTTTTCCAGTTGGTCCGGATCCGGGAAATCAATGAAGAACGGGCACGAACCGTTTTTAATTCACTGGCCGTCACGGCGGAACGGCGCTGGACGGACTTTGACCTCCCCGACGCTGCGCAGGGTCTGGCGACGGCCTTTGCGTCGACGTCACCGCAACCGCTCGTTATCGGCGTCTACTCCTTTGACGTTGGTGTCGACTATCTGTGGGCCCGGGACGGGCGTTTCCTGTCGGACCCGCATTACACGCCATTCGCGGTTCCGCCGCCGATCACGATGAATGACATCGTGCACCGCCGGTTCAGCCGCACATTCCGTCTTCCCGGCGGTGATCAACGCATTATCACGGCGGTATTTCCCGTGCTCGACGGCGGGTCGGTCTTTCCACTCCTTCGGTTGACGCTGATCGCCATTCTCGGGTTTCTTGCCGTCGTAACGACGATCGCCCTCGTTCATATGATCCCGCCGAAATCACGGGCGTCGAGATCGACGCCGCCGGACCACGAGGGTCCCGCCGTCGTCACGTCGGAGATCAGCGTCGCCGATCCTGATCGGACGCTAAACAGATCTCACCTGGATGCGCTGAAGGATAAATTGTCCCTCGAGCTGGAGCGCGCGGCCTATCAGGACCAGGATCTCACCGTCGCGGCGTTAGTCTTTACCGGTTCCGACGGTGCAGGGAACGACAGAAATATCCGTGCCGTGGAGGAGTTTTTCGGATTCAGGGACCTCTGTTTCCCCTTGCCCGGCAATGAAATCGTGACCGTCTTTCCCGGCACATCTCTTACCGATGCGCTCGGTCAGGTCGAGCGTTTTCAGCTCTATTACTGGGAACGTCGTATCGAATGGAACGCGCCGACGGCGGATTTTTACTGCGGCGCAACCGCACGAAACGGACGACTCGTCAACGGTGAACGAATGCTGAATGAAAGCAGGACCGCCGCAAAACGAGCCGCCAGGTCGTCCGGGAAAATCGTCGGATTTTCTCCCGATCCGCAACGCTACCGGGAGTACCTCATGTCTCAATCCCGATAGGGAATATCGATATTCATGCGGTCCCGGGTGAGAAAAGTGCGGGGGAATATGGACGACGCTTCCTTCAGGAGTTCTTTCAGTTGGCGGTTGGTGAATCGTGGACTGTAGTGGATCAATCCCATCCGTTCGACTCCGCCCGCCTGTTGGGCAATCCTGGCCGCGTCGCCGGCGGTCATGTGTTTTTTTGCCCTGGCACTCTCCCGGTGCTCCTCCGTAAACATCCCCTCACTGATCAACAGATCGGAGTCGGCAACCTCGGCGGGAATGGTGTCGAGGGGAAGGGTATCCGTCACATAACTGAATTTTCGGCCCCGCCGCTCGGGACCGAGAACCTGCCCGGGTGAGACGGGCGTCCCGTCTTCAAGGTGTACCGTCTCACCCGCCTGCAGCCGCGCCCAGAGGGGACCGCGCGGGACGCCAAGGGCGTCGGCCTTCTCCGGGAAAAAGACGCCGGGCCGGGGAGATTCGATCAGACTGTACCCCACACAAACCCGGGAGTGGCGCAGCGGAAAGGATCGGATTGCGAATCCATTTCCTTCAAAGACGATCCGGGGTAGAGAGGGATCGGCGATTTCTTCAACACGGATTTCGTAATTGATATACATTTCTAGGGCGCGCCGATTCGCCTCCACGTATTCGCGGATTCGCGGGGGGCCTATGACGTACAGAGGATCCTGCCGATCAGCCTGGCTGGAGAGCATAAGCATTCCCGGAAGACCGGTGACGTGGTCGGCGTGGGTGTGGGAAATAAGAATCGCGCTTATTTTTTTCCACTTGAGATTCAATGCGCGAAGACTCACCTGAGTTCCCTCACCGGCGTCAAAAAGAAACACCTCGCCTTCGCGGCGCAAGAGAACGGAAGTAAGATGACGGTTGGGCAACGGCATGGCGCCACCCGTTCCGAGTACAAAAGCTTCCATGTTCATAAGAGCGGCAAATGTACCATTGGACGACGGCAAGAGTCGAGGCGGAAGATAAAAAAAGCTGTCGGGACCACCCGACAGCTACCTCCTTAGGCGCCGACATTCTCCGTCAGGTAAAAATGTCGACTCTGAGAGTCACAGTATATCAGGAAATTCCGGCGATGTAAAAAAATCACGTCTCTTTTGTGGTGCCGTCACCGCCTATCGCCACTTCCTCATCGGAGCTGAGTTTCCGGAGACGTCTGTAATAGGCCCTTCTTTTCAGACCGAAGAGGCGAAGACCGATCGCTCCTTCCACGACGACGAGAAAACCGAGCGCCCAGGGAGGCCACCCTCCGGTCAGAGAGAGAACACCGGATAGGGCCGCAACAACGAGGGCCGCCATTCCCGCGGCGGCGACCCACAGGGGAATGACATGCCGCCAGGCATATTTCTTCCGGTGCCGTTCGAGATCCGCTTCGGTCAACTGAAACCACTTGTATACAAGGGCGCGATCCATCTCGAACTGTTCCGCCAATCGCTGTGACGCTCCGACGGGTTCTTCTCCCGTCAGAAGGGATTCGACAATACGGGGAACCATTTCCCGGTAGATTCGTGCTTCCTCACGCTGTTGTTCTGCAATGGTCATACGTTGAAATTAACAAATTTCACGGCCGCCGTCGGCCTTGCGGTCCCTTCCCGAGTAGTATATGAATATTCCCATGCAGATTGAACCGAAAGTCCTCAAAGGTTTTAGAGATTTCCTTCCCGATGCGGAAATGCGCCGCCGCGATTTGACGCGTATTCTGGAAGACTGTTTTTCATCGTTCGGCTTCGTCCCCATAGACACGCCCGTACTGGAATATACCGAAGTCCTCCTCGGCAAGGGGGGCGGCGAAACGGACAAACAGGTGTACCGCTTTATCGATAACGGTTCCCGCGACGTGGCGATGCGATTTGACCTCACCGTCCCTTTTGCACGGTACATGGCGCTCCACAGACCGGAACTCTACCTTCCATTCAAGCGATACCACGTGGGAAAGGTCTTTCGCGGTGAAAACACGCAGCGCGGACGATATCGGGAGTTTACTCAATGCGATTTTGATATCGTCGGCACGACGGCGGAATCGGCTGATCTGGAGATCATTCTCATGATCGTCTCCGCATTCCGGGCGCTCGGTGTCGAGGGCATCACTATTCACATTTCCCACAGGGGCGTTTTCAACCGTTTTCTCGCCCACAACGGGGTATCCCACCGGACCGAAGAGGTCCTGCGAAGTGTGGACAAGATCCGCAAAGTCGGCCGAGAAAAGACGCGGAGCCAGCTCGCGGAGCTGGTGGGACCCGTCGTCGCCGACGGTATTCTGCAGTTCATTGAGGCGACGGGCACGCCTGAGGAGATCATCACCGTCCTTGAAGCGCTGGCGGGAGGTGCTTCCGAGGATACCCGGCGCCTTCGATCGATCGCCGCAGCGGTGGACGAGCTTGGACTGGCACAACATATTCAACTCGATCCGTCGATAACCCGCGGCCTGGACTACTATACGGGCATTGTCTTTGAAACCTTCCTGCAGGGCGTGGAAAATATCGGCTCGGTTTGTTCCGGCGGACGCTATGACGACCTTGTCGGCTTGTACAGCAAGGAGGCGATGCCGGGAGTCGGTGCCTCGATCGGCCTCGACCGCCTGTTGGCCGCCCTGGAAGAACTCTCCGACGACACTTCGGCAACAGCTTCCGCGGATGTGCTCATTACAATGCAGGATGAGTCGCTGATAGCCCACTACCATTATCTGGCGGAACAGTTTCGACGACGGGGTCTTCGCTGTGAAGTATTTCCGGAGTCAAAAAAGCTTGGGCAACAGTTTGCTTTTGCAGAAAAGAAGGGTATTCCCTACGCCGTCATCTGCGGCCGCGTGGAATATGAGGCGGGAACTGTGAACCTCCGCATCCTCGGCAGCAGGGAAAATGTGAAAGATCTGGACATCAATGGTGTAGTCGCTACAATAGGGGCATGAATCCAAAAGAGCTACCGGTATATCAACAGCGGGATCGCATCCTCACAGCACTGAAGTCCCACCGTGTCGTCGTCGTGGAAAGCCCCACGGGAAGCGGAAAGACGACGCAGCTGCCCATCATTCTGCACGAGGCGGGATACTCCCGTGACGGGGTGATCGGCGTCACCCAGCCACGTCGCATCGCCGCGGTATCGGTCAGTTCCTACGTCGCCGCCCAGCTCGACAGCACCATACCGGGCATTGTCGGGTATAAAATGCGTTTCTACGACGAAACGGTTCAGGAAACACGCATTAAAATCATGACCGACGGGATCCTGCTCCAGGAGATCAAGAACGACCAGTATTTGAAGGACTATTCGGTCATCATGGTCGACGAAGCGCACGAACGCAGTCTGAATATCGATTTTGTTCTGGGTCTGCTCAAACGGGCGCTGGAACTCCGGGATGATCTCCATATCATCGTTTCTTCCGCGACGATCAACGCCGACATTTTCAGCCAGTACTTCGATTCCTGTCCCGTGGTACGCATCGAGACGCCGATGTATCCCGTACAGGTAATCTATGATGATCCGAAAGTATCGGAGGTGAAGAAACAGGCCGCCCAGGAGGCTGAACGGAAAGGTTACCGCGTCAATCAGCGGGACGAGCGGATTCTTGCCTATGACGCGCGAATAGACCGGGTGGTTGCGATTATCAGGAGAGTGCTGGAAGAGGATGTGGCCGGTGATATTCTCGTCTTTCTCTCGGGAGAACAGATGATTAAGGACTGCATGACCCGTCTCTACGCCCTTCCCATGCGGTCACGCATGTACATTCTTCCTCTCTACGGACGTTTAAGCAAGGAAGAGCAGGACGCGGTCTTTCCCCCTCCCCCGCAGGGAAAGACGAAAATCGTCCTTGCCACCAATATCGCCGAAACGAGTATCACCATCGACGGAATTACCGTCGTTATCGACAGCGGTCTTGCAAAGACCAACTTCTACAATCCCCGCACCTATACCTCGGCACTTATTGAAGGTCCCATTTCAAAGGCGAGCGCCAATCAGCGCCGCGGGCGGGCGGGCCGCACGCAGCCGGGACGCTGCTACCGTCTGTACAGCAGGAAGGATTTTGAGGATCGACCGCTCTTTCAGGAGGACGAGATCTACAGAACCGATCTCTCCGAGGTTGTCCTGCGCATGGCCGAGCTGGGCATCAGCGAATTTGAAAGTTTCGATTTCATTTCCTCCCCGGGGGTGGGCAATATTCTTGGTGCCATCGAGACGCTGCGCCTCCTGGACGCCCTTGACGAAGACCGGAAGCTCACCTCCATCGGTGAGATGATGGCGATATTCCCTCTTCTGCCGCGACATTCCCGGATTATCGTGGAAGGGGTTAAACGGTACCCCCATGTGCTTGAAGAGATCCTGATCGCCGTCTCCTTTCTCACCTCACCGACACCCTTTGTCCTTCCCCCCGGAGAAGAAACCGAGGCCCGTCGCGCTCACCACCATTACCGTGACGACCTTGGCGATTTCGTCAGTTATCTGCGCCTCTTTGAAGCATACCGAAGCGCACCGGACAAGAAGAAGTTCTGCGACAGCCGCTATCTCGATCCGCGGACAATGGCGGAAATCAGTAACGTGAACGATCAACTGTCGGAGATCGTCGGTGATATGGGAGTGCCCATTTCATCGGGAGGCTCCCGGACGGATTACCTCGCGGCGATCGGCCGCGGACTCATTCAGTTTGTCTGTATTCACAACGGAAAGGGCGTGTATCAAAGTCTCACCGCAGAGCGAATCCAGATACATCCCGGGTCGGGTATGTTTCGCGAAACACCGCCGTTTATCGTTGCCGGCGAGATCGTACGGACGAGCCGAACATGGGCGAGGAGCGTCTCTCCCATCCGAAAGGAAGCGTTGCGGGCTATTTCAGAGGATCTGTACGCCGAGCTTCGGAAAACGCAGTCGGGAGGACGCCGGAAAAAGGACGCCGCCGGTGAAGGCGACAAGGGAGCGCAGGAACAGCGGGATACGACGTGGCAGATTCAAATTGGAGGGGCCGCCTTTCCGCTGGTCCCCTACAAGGGAAAGAAAAAGATCGCCGTGCTTCCCTGGCGGGAACTGGCGCGACTGTACAGGGACGGCAAGGCGCCGCGGATTCCGGGCAACGCCGGAAAGGTCCGTGCCCGGGTGGAACTCGACGGCTACAACCTCATGAACGGCGAGCGCCTTTCCACGGTCATTCGAGTGGGTAGACATCTGTCCGCCGATCCGACGGTGATGAAGGACTGGAGCGGAAAGCTCACTTACACCCTTCCGGAAGGCGCCGCAGACCTGGTGAACGCCCTGTCGCACATTCTGGAACTGGCGCCGGTCAAGCGGAACACAAAACAGCTGGGCTTCCTTGCCCTGTACGCCCACCGTGACGGTCGGTACTGGTTTAAACCCAATCGCAATTTTTTCAACGCCGTCCAGGAGAGCCTCGGCAGCCTTGAACAGCTCATAGACGAGCTTGACGAAGCCGGAAAAGACGGGTACTCCGCCGTCGTAGGATCATCCTATCGACGGCTGATAACCATTATGGAAATGGACGAGTAACGCGTCACCGGCAACGTCGCACGGTTACCGATAAATTATGAGTCGATACGATCCCGTTCCCTCAAAAAAGGAGACGACGTAGATCGTATAGGTCCCCGTCTCAGGGAACGTCACGTCGAGCCGGCTGTTGGTTCCGCCGCCCCCATCGTCGTCACGGCCAAGATTGGAGCCGTCGGGATTGCTCACATAGACCACCGAGTCGAAATCCTCGGATTCCACGAGAAAACTCGCCCGGCGGCCCATTTCTCCGTCGTATTCATAGACATCGTAAATGGTACCGTCGTAGCCGCGAGTATCGTCCAAGCGTAAATCACCTTCATACTGGGCGACCATTTCCTCGGCACTCATCGCCACGGATAGAGTGTACGCTCCCCCTTCGCTGCCGCCGATTGATGACGCGATTATCTGAATCTGCCCGTCGCTCCCGAAGGTATACCCCAATCTGCTGTTATAGTCGGATCCGCCGTCATCGTCGGAAAACTCCCGTCCGTCACCGTCGACGACGCGCAAATAGGCGTCGAAATCGTCGGACATCAGATCGATAACAACGCGCTGTCCCGCTTTTCCGGTGAGCTGATACCGGTCCACGGAGCCTCCGCCGCTTCCCATTCCAAGGCTCCCCTCGATGGTATCACCCGGTGCCAGCTCCTGGGCGGCTCCCAGTTCCGTCACGGTCACGCGGTACTCCCCTTCCTCACCGGCAAAGAGGGGTGACACGCTGAACTCCAGACTCCCTGTGGTGGTGATCATCCTCAGAAATCCCGCATGGTATCCGTCGTAGTCATCGTTTGTGACGCGCTCGCCGTTCGGCATGATCGCTTCGATGTACGTATCCACGTCGTCGCTTCTTACAACCACCTCCACGGTGGTCCCCGCTTCAACGCGGACCATGTAGGTATCCTGGAATGAACCGTCCGCAGCGACGGCATCGCCCGGTGAAAAACGATCCATCGTTGAAAAAATCACTTCCTGGGACGCAATGCCCGCAAACGGCAGGAATACCATAGCCGCCACGGCCAATACCAATATCCGTTGTTTCATCGGATCCTCCATCGTTCGGAATTACATTACAAGTATATCGAGAATCTGTTCAGGTTCCAGTACCTGCAGCATCGTATCCTGGGGACCTCTCTGGAGGACGAAGGTTATCCCCCGGCTGTTGCGTTTCTTGTCTCTGTACATACCGTCAAGAATTTTCCCGGGTTCAACGGGGGCCGGCCCCGTTTCGTACCCGTACCGTTCAAGAAGGGCGATGACCCGTTCCACCCATGATGCATCGGTAATACCAAGATGGGCGCCGGCACGCATCGCCCGGGCGATTCCCCATGCAACTGCCTCACCGTGAGTCCACTCGCCCAATCCAAGGGATGATTCCAGAGCGTGTCCGAAAGTATGGCCGAGGTTGAGAATCGCACGCGTCCCCTGTTCGGTGAAATCAGTCTCCACAACTCCCGCCTTGAACTTCACCGCCCGGGCGATGACTTCCCGCACCGCCGCCGGCTCCCGATCAAGGACCCGGCGGGAGTTGTCTTCCAGAAACGCGACAAGCTCGCCGTCGCCGAGAAAACCGGCCTTGATCGCCTCCGCCAGTCCGCTCAGGTACTCACGGCGGGGAAGCGTATCAAGGACGACCGGGGCGATTCGTACTTCCCGTGCGGGGGCAAAGGTTCCCGCCATATTCTTGTATCCCCCGAAATCGATTCCCGTTTTGCCGCCCACCGCGGCGTCGACCATTGCGAGAAGGGTGGTGGGTAGAAGGACACAGGAGACGCCCCTCAGGTAAATACTGGCGGCAAATGCCGCGAGGTCGGTGAGTGCGCCGCCGCCGAGAGCATACACGGTACTTTCCCGGGTGAGGCCGGAATCCACCAGCCCTTCGATAACGGAGAGAAGAACGTCGGCCTGCTTGCATCGCTCCCCCGGCGGCACGACGATTCGGCGCATATCCCGGGGGAAGGGAATATCTATTTGTGCGGTATTGGCGTCACAGATAAGGACGTCTGAGGCATTGCCGCCGAGGGCGGCGTTATCGGCGTTCGCAGGAGGTTGTGCGAGATCTTCCACCTCGGTGAAATATACGGTTGTCGCACTGTTTCCCAACGGTATGTAAATCAGCTCTTCCCGAGACATGTGCGCCATTGTACCGGCAACGCCCACCGGCGCCTACCGGAACGAGAGGGATTCGTTGCTTCCCCGGGAATATCAGGATGCTCCCTCCGCGACCGTCTCTTCCGACGCCTGAACCGGTACGTTGATGAGAGATCCGACAATTTCCTGGATAAACGGATCAACGATGGAATAGACGCGACGATTTCCCCGCACCTCGCTGGATACGATGTTTTTCTGCTTCAACACCGCAAGATGCTGTGAAATGACCGGTTGCGGCTGATCGAGACAACTCCACAGGTCGGATACACAGGGCTCTTCTTCCCGGGCAATACGGCATAAGAGGCGGAGTCTCATTGGATGCCCACACACTTTCAGTTTCTGGGCACACTGCTCAAGGTACTCCTCGGAGCAGCAACTCGGGTCTTCGCTGTTGTACGGCGCAATTTCCATATATTCAAAGTATCATATTGCAAATATAAATTCAATATATAGTCGTTACAAAATGTTAGGCCGTCTTCTTCTCGCTGTTTTTAGTATCTTTCGAACTTCCGGAATCGGTCGTTGATGATTGTTCCTTCTGTTCCTTCTGTTCCTTTTTGGGACTTGAAGAGCTGCTTCCACCCTTTTTGCTGTCATTCACGTAAAAGCCGCTTCCCCGAAAAATCACGCCGGTACCACCGGTGATCAGACGGCGCAGCATCTTCTCGCTGCACTCGGGGCATACCGTCAGGGCATCATCCATCATTGATTGAAACGCTTCAAACCGATGCCCACAGGCATCACATTCGTAATCGTACGTTGGCATTTCGGTTCGCTCCTTATATTCGAAGGAAATATATATAACGAAAGGCTTTAAGGCAAGAGTCCCTCTCAGCCGTGTGATCGGGAGACTACCGGAAGCGCGTTCTCACGGGTACGCCCCTGTCTGCCAGCTGCTCCTTAATCGACGATACCGAGTAGTCACCGTAATGGACCATGCTCGCTACGAGCGCGGCGTCAGCGTGCCCGGCGGAAAACACATCATAGATATGGTCGGGTATACCCGCACCGCCGGAGGCTACCACCGGAACGGAGACTTCGTCCGACAGCAGCGCCGTCAGCGTGCATTCATATCCGTCTTTCGTCCCGTCCGCGTCAATACTGTTTACAACGATTTCGCCGGCGCCACGTTTCACCGCTTCACGGGCCCACTCGAGTGCATCCAGTTCCGTTGGGGTACGACCGCCGTTTATGTATACCCGATACCCCGACGCCGACGTTTCGTCACGCAGTGCATCCATGCCCAGCACGATACACTGACGGCCGAACCTCGACGCTCCCTCATCGATAATTGCGGGATTTTTCACCGCCTGGCTGTTGACGCTCACCTTTTCCGCACCAGCCAGCAGTACCGCCCGCATATCGTCGACGCTGCTGATTCCTCCGCCCACTGAAAATGGTACAAAGATCTGGGAGGCGACCTTTTCCACCACATCGATCATGATGCTCCGCTTTTCCGCACTGGCGGTAATGTCGTAGAAAACGAGCTCGTCCACGCCGTCCTCGTAATACTGTCGTGCCATGGTCACCGGGTCCCCGATGTCAACATTGCCCTTGAACCGGACACCTTTCGTAACCATACCGTCCCTGACATCAAGGCATACGATTATTCGCTTATAAAACATCGATTATCCTTTCCACTCAAGAAAGTTCTGTACCATTTTGAGGCCGAACTCGCCGCTTTTTTCGGGATGAAACTGGGTTGCCACCACATTTTCACGTCCGATCGCGGAGGGAAAGATCTCTCCATACTCCGTCGTGGCGAGAATATCGTCGTTGGCAGCGGGCCGCGGATAGTAGGAGTGGACGAAATAAAACGCCGCCTCATCGGGGATACCGGTAAAAATGGCGTGGTTCCGGGTTACGGAGATCGTATTCCATCCCATATGGGGCACTTTGCGTCCGGGCCGCCCGTCGAATGCGACGGTCTTCCCGTCGAGAATTCCGAGGCAGGGTGCAGCGCTTTCCTCTGAGCTTTCAAGAATGATCTGGGAACCGAGACAGATTCCAAGGAGCGGAACGCCTTCCGCGACGCGGCGCTGAATTGCCTCCGACAGTCCCGATCTGTCCAATCGCTGCATTGCGGCGCCGGCATCGCCGACACCGGGGAATATGATTCTTCCGGACCGTGACACGACGTCGGGGTCGCCGGTTACGACAAAATCGGCTCCAAGATAGCGCAGTGTCGTCTCGACACTTCGTAAGTTACCGGCGTCGTAATCGATAACCGTAAGCATACGCCCTCCTTAACGGGTCAAAACGTCACCGGGGCGAGGCGAAGCAAATCCGATACGTCTCCCAGGGAGACGCCGCCCATGGTAATCGTTGAACCCTCCCGCAGGATATCAAAATCGTCGTCTATGACAAAGCCCAACGCTTCCGCAAGCACCGCTCCCCGCAGCCGAAGCGGAACGAGGGCGATGCGCGCGAGAAACTCGTCCCTGAAGGAGAGTCTCATCACCACCGACTCGTTCTGAAAGATGAGAAAGCGGAACTCATGGGGCGTGATCTGTTGGGGGATTCCTTCAATGGGGAATACCGGGAAATACCCGATACCGACGGCAGGCCGCCGCTCCTCCCGATCGGCGCCTTCCAGGGAAAACTCGTCAATAAGGACCGGCAGCCGGGGAAGCTCCTCCCGTGTCGACACGGAGGCGCCCGCCGTGACGAGCCAGAGGCGATCCGGTAGAAAAGACACGGTCGTTCCGGTGCGCGGGTTGCGCCAGAGACCCCAGTCGATGCGGTCCCATCCGCGGGAATTCAAGGCGATACTTGAAAGGAACCGTGACGCATCCACATGAAGAACGACAACGGTGCGGTCCGGTGAAATACCCGCCCACAGGCGACGTACCTTCTGCATTGACGTTGACGCCTCGGGAACGAGACGCTCCAGTCGCGACCGCCCTTCGGCCCACCGGTCGAATGTGAAAAAGAGCTCCCCTTCACCGCCGACACCAAGGGTGGTGACGGTTTCGAGAAACCGGCGGTCTTCGGTGGAGAAAAAATCGCCGCCCTCCCGCTCCGAAGGGGCAACTCCCTTCGGCGGCGTTGTACACCCCCAGAGGGTTGCCGCCGCCATCACAACGATGACGGCAACGCGGAACGGGACGACGCTATTTCTTTGCGACTGAGAGAAGCACCCGGTTTTCGCCGAGTTCGACCTCCGCAGCGTCGTCGGAGACGTTCCATACAAGTTCATCCGTCAGCGTCTCCCCGCAGAGGTACTCGTCAAAGTTACGGGCCGCGTCGATGACGACGTCGTCGCCTGCGACACCCAGTTTGATTCGATCAGTCACATCCAGTCCCCGCTCTTTGCGCAGGTTCTGGACGGCCCGAATCAGGTCCCGGACGAGTCCTTCCTGCTTCAGTTCCTCCGTTATCGTCGGATCCAGCGCCACCGTCAGAGAGCCTTCGTTGAGAACTTTCAGTTCTTCCTTTTCCTGGCGCCGGACGATGACGTGATCGATTGTGATTTCCACCGGCTCGCCGTCCACGTCGATGCTCAGGGTGCTTCCGTCGAGGAGCTGCTGAATTTCATCGCCGTGGAATCCCTCGATGAGGGCCGCCGCGTTCCGCATCCTCTTCCCGAGAAGGGGACCCAGGGCACGGAAATTTGCCTTGGCGGAATATTCAACCAGTTCTTCCTCGTTCTCCCGGAAAACCACCTCTTTCACGTTGAGCTCTTCCCTGATGATATCCTCCATCTCCCGGAGAATCCGTTTGGCCTCGTCGTCGCGGGTGACCAGATGCATCGCCGAAAGGGGCTGGCGTATTTTCAGGTTGTGCATCGTCCGCAGCGCCCGCCCCAGGCTTACCGCCTGCCGCGTCGTTGCCATCTTTCGTTCCAGCTCCCTGTCACGTCTACGCTGATCGGCCACGGGATAGTCGCACAAATGGACCGAGTCGATATCGGCATTCCTCTTGAGGTTGAGATAGATTTCCTCGGTAATGAAGGGGACGATCGGCGCCGCCACCTTCGTCAGCGTCATGAGCACGGAGTAGAGCGTCTGATACGCCTGTTCCTTGTCACCGTCGTTCTCACTCTTCCAGAACCGGCGGCGGCTGCGCCGGATGTACCAGTTATTGAGGGAGTCGATGAACGTGACGATCGGATCGATCGCCTTCTGCAGATCGTATGCATCCAGCTGTTCCGTCACCTCTTCGATCAGCTTTTCCGCTTCCGAGAGCACCCACCGGTCGAGGGGGTTGTCGGGATTGTCGGGAGCGCCGGTGGGCTGCACGCCGTCGATATTCGCGTAGGTAACAAAAAAGGTGTAGGCGTTCCAGTAGGGGATAATGACCGTCTTGAGGATCTCCCGGACGCCTTCGTCGGAGTACTTCAGATCCTCCGCCTTTACGACGGCGGAGTTCATCAGGAAGAGGCGAAGGGCATCGGCGCCAAACTGATTGATGATATCCTTGGGATCGGTGTAGTTCCTGTCGCTCTTGGACATCTTTTTGCCGTCTTCGGCGAGAACGAGTCCGTTCACCACGACGTTTTCAAAGGCCGGTGCGTCAAAGAGCGCCGCCGCCAGGACGGTGAGCGTGTAAAACCATCCCCGTGTCTGATCGAGTCCTTCACAGATGAAGTCTGCGGGGAAGTTGGCCTCGAAGTACTCTTTGTTGTCAAAAGGATAGTGGTTCTGGGCGTAGGGCATTGCCCCCGATTCAAACCAGCAGTCCAGGACTTCCGGTATGCGCCGCATCGTTCCCTTGCCGTCGGGGCTCGGCCAGGTGATCTCATCGACGTACTGCTTGTGGAGATCTTCCACCCATACACCGGACTTCTTCTGCAGCTCTTCACGGCTGCCGATCACTTCCACGTGGTCGCTGCCGTCGCACTTCCAGACGGGTATCGGATTGCCCCAGTAGCGGTTTCTGCTTATCGCCCAGTCCCTTGCGCCTTCGAGCCACTTTCCGAAGCGTCCTTTCTGAAGATGCCCCGGCACCCATCGGATGCGATCGTTGGCATTCAGCATGCTCGTCTTCACCTTGCCGATGTCCACAAACCAGGACGCCACGGCGCGGTAAATCAGCGGTTTCTTGGTGCGGTAACAGAATGGATAGGGGTGACGATAGGTCTCCCTCTTGACGAGGATACCCCGGTCCTTGAGATAGGCTATGATGTTCTTGTCCGCGTCCTTGACCTGCTGGCCCTCAAAGTCGGGAACCTCTGCGGTAAAACGCGCTTCCTTGTCGATGGGAACAATGACGGGAAGTCCCGAGTCGGAGAGCAGGTTGTAGTCATCCTCACCGAATCCCGGGGCGATATGGACGACTCCCGTACCGTCCTCGGTGGTGACAAAATCGCCCAGGTGCACCGTGAACGCGCCCTGTCCCGCCAGTTCCTCAAAATAGGGAAAGATGGGGCGGTATTTCAGCCCTTTCAGGTCGGCGCCGGTGAGGCGTTCGATGACTGTATACTCGGACTCGTCCCGGTAGTAGTGGTCAAGCCGACTTTCGGCGAGAATGTAGTGTGCCTCTCCGTCCCGCACCTTGACGTAGGAGATTTCCTCCCCCGCTGCAAGGGCGAGGTTACTCGGAAGCGTCCAGGGCGTCGTCGTCCACGCGAGAATGTAGGTACCCGGCTGATCAACCAGTTCAAAACGCACGGTGATCGCCGGATCATCGACGTCGTGGTAGCCCCCCAGATTGACTTCGAAATTGGAAAGCGGCGTCGCCAGGGCGGGACTGTAGGGAAGGATGTAATGACCCTCATAGATCAACCCCTTTTCCCAGAGCCGCTTGAAGACCCACCAGATCGTCTCCATATATTCCGGTTCCATTGTGCGGTAGTCGTTGTCAAAATCGACCCATCTACCCATACGTGTGACGATCTGCCGCCATTCAGCGGTGTAGCGCAGCACAATCCCCCGGCAGGCGTCGTTGAACTTTGCCACTCCGTACGCTTCGATTTCGCCGGCACCGGAAATTCCCAGCTCTTTTTCCATCTCATATTCCACAGGCAGGCCGTGGCAGTCCCATCCGAAACGGCGTTCCACCCGTTTCCCCTTCATCGTCTGATATCGGGGAATGATGTCCTTGATCGTACCGGGCACAAAATGGCCGAAATGGGGTAATCCCGTGGCGAAGGGAGGGCCGTCGTAGAATACAAACTGATCACCCTCGCTGCGTTGTTCCACAGAACGCTCGAAGATGCGCTCATTCTCCCAGTATGCGAGAATTTGTTCTTCCATTTCCGGAAAGTTCACCTTCGAATCTACGGGTTTATACAAAGTATCCTCCTCCCCTGTTTGCGCTTCATAAATAGGATGTTGTGTGCGGTATCAGGACCATCGCCTCAGTCTTCCGTTTCGGTATCCCGTACGAAGTACCGTATCACTTCCGTGTCGTATCGATAGAGCACAATGGTCGTTCCGATGCTCAATCGATATGGGAATGCCACCCTACCGCCTGGGTGTATCATGTGAAAGAGCGGGGTGCTCTCGCCCTCGGGCCCGACGGCGATCGCCGAGAGCTCTACCGAGACGGCGTACTCCGGCAGCGTTCGGTCGAATATGCCGAACTGCATTCCCTCTTCCACATCCCGGACACTTCGGATCGTCAAGTGGATCGGTGTATCCGGAACCACCTGGGTACCTGCTTCCGGCTCCTGGGCGACGACGACCCCTTCCTGTCCGATCGTTGGTTGTTCCTGTACGCGAAACACGAACGGAATGTTATCACGGGCAAGGATCTTCAGGGCATCTTCCCAGTGGAGCCCCTGAAAGGTGGGTAGGGATATCTTTTCAATGTCCGGTCCACGGCTTACCACCAGCTGGACGGGTGTGGTCCCGGTAATTTCAGTGCCCGGTGCCGGAGACTGCTCGATAACGGTACCGACGTCGGCGTCGTCAAAGACGTAACTGACGCCTTCAATGCGCAACAGTTCCGCGCCGCCGACGCCAAGTGCCTGAATTTCGGACTGAACTTCCTGCAGGAGGCGTCCGCGGTAGTCCGCGATCTCTTCAATGACGGCGCCCTGACTGACGATGAGCGTCACCCGTCGACCCGCGCGAACGACACTGCCCGCCTCGGGAGTCTGCCCGATGACGTGCCCCTTCAACGTCGGATCGGAGTGATACCGGACCTGCACCTGCGGATAGAGGTCCCGTTCCTGCAGCTCGATGAGGGCACTCACGATATCGTCGTTCACGGTATCAGGCACCTGAGTCTGAGCGGGACCGCGCAATGTAAGGAGAAAGCTCGTCAGCGCGGAGAGACCGAGAATCACCGTCAACGCAAGAAACGCCCAAATGGTGATACGGAAATACCGACGGTCCGGGGTGAGCTCTTGTTTTTCTTTTTTCTTTCCGAAAATGAGTCGCCTGATCATTTTTTTCGCCTATTTCAGGACCGTTCCGACAAAGTCCTGATTGCCGTTCAGAAACGACAAAAAGTCTAATTCCTTACGTGCTTCCTGTTTGAGTCGGCGTACGGCAAGGAGACCATCCACGGTTTGTATCAAAATTCCACGGCGGTTGTCTACACCGACCACTGTACCCGGGGGGGAGGCGGAACCGGTGCTTTCATCGCCGTCTTCCGCAACCACGGAGGCCGCGGTGATATGCAGTGTCGATGCACCCCAGGCACATCTGACGCCGGGCCATGGTGTAAAGGCCCTGACCATTCGGTCAAGCTCCTCCGCCGTCTCATTCCAGCCGATGCGGCCGTCCTCTTTTGAGATTTTTCCGCAGAACGTGGCCGCCTGATGGTCCTGTTCACGGGCTTCCGCCGTTCCCGCTGCGTAGCGGCGCACCACGTCCACGAGAAGCGCGGCGCCGAGCGCGCCCAGCCGGTCGTGCAGATCTTCAACGGTTGTGGAACGGTCTATTGAAACGCGCTCCTGCGCCAGTATCGCTCCCGAGTCGAGTTCCGGTGCGATTTTCTGTATGGTCACCCCCGTTTCAGTGTCTCCCGCGAGTATGGCCGCCTGCAGCGGGCTTGGTCCACGGAAGCGGGGTAGAAGCGACGGGTGCAGGTTGATGCCCCCACGGGGAAAGAGCTCCATAAAGCGGGGACCGAATATCCTGCCGTACGCCACCGATACGAGAAGATCGGGCTTCAGTTTCCGGACCTCTTCCCGGGCTTCACTGCCGAGTGTTTCCGGCTGCAGCACATGGAGCCCGCCTTCCCGGGCGCGTACCTTTACCGGAGGCGGTACGGGCGTCCGCCGCCGCCCCGCCGGTCTGTCGGGGTTGGTCAGGACGCCGGCGATAACGTACTCTCTTCCACTCTGCTCGATGAGTCGGTCGAGGGAAAATAGAGCGATTTCAGGAGTTCCCGCAAAGAGAATGCGAAGGGGGGCTGGAGAATCACCCAAAGGCGTCAACCCTCCCCCGGCTTTCGGTAGTACTTCAGCAGCCGTTCCTGCTTCCTCTTTGACAGGTACTCAAAGAAAAGTACGCCCTCAAGGTGGTCATACTCGTGCTGAATGACCCTGGCCAGAACGCCGTCGGCATCGAGAGTAAAGAAGCGCCCCTGCTGATCGTAGGCTTCCACCGAGACTTCCAGCGGACGCTTCACGTCGGCGTAAACCCCGGGGATGCTCAGGCACCCCTCTTCATATGGACCCTGGTCGGGGGATACCGCAACAAGCCGGGGGTTTATAAATACCCGTGGTGCGTCGTCCGGCACGTGTACGACAAAGAGTCGTTCCATGAGACCCACCTGGGGGCCTGCCAATCCGATGCCCTTCGCTTCGTGCATTGTCTGCAGCATTTCCGATGTGATACGGACGGTCTCGGCCGAAATGTTTGTGACAGGGTCCACCTTTGTCTGCAGCCGATCGTCGGGATGATAAACGAGTGAAATCACCGCTACAGTGTACTTACAACAGCTGTACGGGGTCTACATCGATCTCCACGTAGACGCCGGTCATTTTTGACATTTCCGGGCGTATCCGCTCGACAAGGCGAATCAATGTGGCGATCTTTTCGCCCCGCAGGAGAAGCTGAAACCGCCAGTTCCGGTTTATTCGTTCCAGGGGCGCCGGCGCCGGGCCGAGGAGTTCCACCGATTCCGGAGGGATTCCCCATTGGGCCATCCCTTTTTCAATAAGACTTCCCAGAGAGTGCGCCATCTCTTCTCCCCTGTCACGCCTGCCTGAGCGCACGACGAGCCGCAAGAGACGGGAAAAGGGAGGGAAACGCAGCGCCTCCCTGACGGCGAGCTCGTCCCGGTAGAACCCGTCGATGTCCATATGAACGGCGTGTTGAATCGCCGGGTGTTCGGGGCGCATTGTCTGGACGATCACTTCACCGTCCGTCCGAAACCGCCCCGCCCGCCCCGCAACCTGCACGATAAGGGCAAAGGTCCGCTCTGCAGATCGAAAATCTGGAAGGCTCAATCCCGTGTCGGCAAGGACGATTCCCACTGTCTTTACCCGCGGAAAATTGAGGCCCTTCGCAACCATTTGCGTTCCCACCAGGAGGTCAAGTTCGCCTGCACCGAAGCGGTGGAGAATGTCGGAGAGAGCTCCCCTGGTACCGGTAACGTCCGTATCGAGCCTGGCGATTCTCAGATCCGGAAGCTCCCGTTCCAGGTCCTCTTCAATCCGTTCCGTCCCGAATCCCGTATATCCGACGTCAAGGGATCCGCACTCGGGACACATAGACATCGGCCTGGAGTGATACCCGCAATAGTGACACACCAGCCGTCCCCGGGATTTGTGGTAGGTCATCGGGACCGAACATCGGGGACACTCCGTCTGATATCCGCAACTGCGGCACTGAAAGACCCCCGCGTATCCCCGGCGGTTCAAAAAGAGAATGCTCTGGGCACCGAGGCTGTGCGTCTCCAGGAGCGCCTCTCTGAGCGGCTGTGACAGCAGAGACGACGCACCCCGGACGTTTTCCACCCGAATGACCGGCAGACGTCCCCCCGACAATCGGCGGGTCAGCTCAAGGCGATGCAATCGTCCTTCCTGCATCAGCCGCCACGCCTCCACCGACGGCGTTGCCGATCCCATGACACAGGCGGCGCCGGCGCTCCGCGCCCGATGGAGGGCAACCTGACGGGCGTGATACCGCGGGGCGGTTCCCGATTTGTAGGAACTCTCGTGTTCCTCGTCGATGATGACGAGGCCGAGACGGGAAACGGGGGCAAATACGGCGCTCCGCGCTCCTACGACAAGTGCGGCGTCGCCGCGGCGGATTCGCTGCCACTGCCCCAGACGCTGCGAGGGCGTCAGACCGGAGTGAATCATCGCCACCTTGTCGCGAAAGCGGCGGACCAGGTGGTCAAAGAGCTGATGCGTCAGGGCGATCTCCGGGACGAGGTACAGTACGGTGCGGCCTTCCGCGATCACCCGCTCGGCGAGGCGCAGAAAGACCTCGGTCTTGCCGCTCCCGGTGATGCCGTAGAGATAGTACCACCCTTCCTCCCCGGGCTGTACCTCCCGTGAAACGGCGGATATGGCTCGCTCCTGTTCTTCAGAGAGGATGATTCGTTCAGGAACCACCTCCGGTTCGTCTCCCGTCCCCTCAGGGAGCTCCCGCTTTTTTCTCGCGCTCGGCAGCATCGAGGAGAGAACCTCTCCCAGGGGGCTCACATAGCTGCGGGAAACCCATCTCGCCAGGTCAAGGTAACTCTCGTCAAAGAGCGGTTCCTCGTCCAGCACCCGGGAGATATCCTTCATTTCCTCGACAGGGCGGTTTTCGTCGCCAAACCCGACGACAACACCCGTCACCGTACGCCGTCCGAAGGGAACGATGACCCGTACGCCGAAGGGAACGTCCTCCATTTCCTCCGGTACCGCGTAGGAGAAGGTGTTGTCCACGGGGACGGGAACGGCGACCTGTACCACCCGACTGTTATTCATGAACGGTCAATCCGCCGTGTGACCGGCGTTGTCTATGAGCCAGTTCCGTATCGACTTCAGATCCTCCCACACGGGTCGTCGCCACGCGGGATTGCGTAACACGCCGCTTGGATGAAAGGTGGGAACCAGGGGGATGCCCTGATAGTGGTAAAAGGTCCCGTGAATACGGGTAATGCCCTTGGACGTTCCGGTGAGAATGCGTGTACTGATCCGACCCACCGTCACGATGAGACGCGGTCGGACGATGGAGATCTGCTCGGCCAGGTAGGGAAGGCACAGATCACTCTCTTCCGGTTTCGGATCGCGGTTGTTGGGGGGACGGCACTTTACGACGTTGGCGATGAATACGTTTTTGTCCCGGGAGAGTCCGATCGCCTCAAGCCACTTGTCGAGATACTGGCCGGCCCGTCCCACAAAGGGGCTTCCCTCCGCGTCTTCCTGGGCCCCCGGCCCTTCACCGACGATCATGACCAGCGGATCGAGCACTCCCTCGCCGGGAACGGCATTGGTCCGGCCGAGGGAAAGGGGACATTTGGTACATTCCCGAATTTCCCGGGCCAGTTCATCCAGGCGATGCAGCCGTTCCTCAGGTGATTGTGGTTGCCCTTCTCCGGAATCGACGGAATGGGAGGAATCAACGGAATGGGCGGCAGATTCCGCAATTCGGGGGGCTTCCTCGTCACCCGGGTCAAAACGACCGAGAAACTCAGTCAGTTCCTCATCGTATCCGGAACGCTCCTCCCCCGGCCTGATGGCCTGGGCGATATCGTTAAGTACATCGTAAAGTCTGCCGATCCGTTCGTCTCTCATTACACCTCATACTCCACATCGTGAAGGAACAGCCCCCAGGCGGGCGCCGTCGTTCCCGAAAGCTCCCGTCTCCCCGCTTTCAGCAGCTCCGCGACAGTCCCGTCCGGCTCTTCACCGCGCAGCCTCAGTCGTTCCCGTTCTATCAGCGTGCCCACGATCGAACGCACCATGCGCCACAGGAAGCCGTCGGCACCGATTGAAAACTCGAGCGTCTCCCCCCGGGAACGCCAGTGGGCGTAGCGGACGGTTCTCACCATCGTGCCCTGGTCTTTTCGTCGCGCCGCGAAGGTGGTGAAGTCGTGGGTTCCCACAAACGCCGCCGCCTCCCGATTCAGCCGGTCCACTGCGGGCATTTCCGGTATCCGCCACGCATATGCGCGCATATGGGGCAGCGTGTACGCTCCGATGACGATGTGATAGCGGTAGTGCCGTGACCGGGCGCTGAATCGGGCGTGAAAATCGTCCGGGACGTGTCGCGCCGAGGTTACCCGAACATCCCGGGGAAGTCGACTGTTGAGGGCGCCGGGAAAGTCGTCGAGGGAAATCCGGTCTCTGTCGGTCACAAATGAGACGTACTGCCCGACGGCGTGAACTCCGGAGTCGGTTCTCCCCGCAACGGCAGTCTGCACGGGATGGCCGTGAAGGTCTTCCAGTGCCCCTTCCAGTTCACTCTGGACGGTCCGGTCCGCCTTTTGGCGCTGATATCCGGCGAAATTTGTTCCGTCGTAGGCAAGACGAATGAGAAGTGTGCGCATTACTCCTCCGGTGCGGTTTCGCCGTCGCCGAGTTCTCTGCTGATGGCATCATAGACTTCACGGGCGTTGTCGAGGATTGCCGCCGGTTTGTTCTTGCTCGCTTTTCCCATACCGAATATCCGTGCAACCGTCCGCTTTGCCCGTTGAAGGGCGTGGGCACGTTTTTCCGGGTCGGAACGGGGTCCGTACTGAAACTCAAGGAGACCGCTCAGGTAGAGGACGCCGTCATATCCGTAGTTCTTGTCAATGTCCGGGCCCAGGTTGGGAGCCCCCGACAACGGCTGACTTCCGTCCTGCTCCCCCTCCACGGCGCGGCTGTAGTAGTAACGCGCCTTGCGGTAAAAGACGGCCGCCAGATAGTCGAAGTTCTCGGTCGGTCGATTCCGATGTAAATCGTTGCACAACCACGCGGCCCGCAGCTGACTGAGTCCGCACTTGAAGAGCGGCGAGAACTGCTTGGGAAAGTGTTCATAGCAGAAGGTGGCAAAGATGTAGCTGGCCACCCCTTCTTTCAGACCCCGGGAGTCAAAAAAATCCAGATCCGGGAAAATGCCCGCCACCGCGTCTGATCGTTTTTCAGTCTCGTCACTCAGTCGGGACAGGATATCTTCGGGGACTTCAAGGAAATCATCATGAAAGGCCGCATAGTAACAGGATGGACAGACCGTCACGGGATAGATCAGGGGATAGACGTCCCCGTACTGCTTTGACGACTCATAGTTGCGCCGCAACTCCCGTGTCAGATGACCGGCGATCTGTCTCCCCCGTCCGGTCCTCATCTCTTCTCGATAGACCTTTTCATCGCAGACGGGACAGGTGATCGATTTCTTTGAAAAAAACGTCAGGGACGCCGCCATTGTCTCACTCCCTCATATTCAAGTTGACGCTGCTCTCAGCCCTCAATGACCACCATCGCGATCGCATGTTCCTGTTCGTGGGTCAGGGAAAGCCACAGTTTGCTTCCACCGATCCGGTGCAGCGCCTGCTCCGCCGCGCCGGTTACGTGGAGTTCCGGTTTCCCCAGCGCGTCGTTCACGACCCACACATCCCGGAGCCCAAAACCGCGAAACCCGGTACCCAGCGCCTTTGCATAGGCTTCCTTGGCGGCAAATCGTGCAGCCAGGGAAAGGGCGGCGCCGTCCCGCCGGGCGTATATCGCTTCCCGTTCACGGTCGGCAAAATAGCGCCGCAGCAGCGTCTCGTCTTCGAGCCACCGACGCATCCTGTCAACGGCAACCACGTCGATTCCTATGCCACGGATCATTCCTGCTCCTGCACGCTGAGCTGTACCGACGTCGGCTCGTAGCGCAGTACCACAAATCCGGGCGGTACGACGGGACGGACCGGCAGGCGTATCGTTCCCGTCTCACTAATGGACGATGCGTCCACGGCCAGCTGCAGATCGCCCGGGCCTACCCCTTCAACATCGATCTGACGCGCCTGCACGCGAATGACACCTGCGGGAAGATCCTGATCGATACGGAGTCCCGTCGGAAGTCCCGTGACGATGAGTTCCACCGGTTCAAATGTCTGCAGCACAACAGCCTCTTCGATGATCCCCCTTATTTCCACGATATCACCGCCGGGAAAGAGAACAAGGGGGTCCGGCGGGACCAGTCGAATCCGCTCCGTAAAATCTTCACGCCTGTTTGAAAGATCAACATCCTCCGTGGAGACCTCGGTGATGTTTTCAAGGGTACTGCGCGGTCCTTCAACTTCCACCGAAGAGGGAGTCATGAGTAACTGCACCAGCTCATACCCGGTAGGGGGAAATCCGCTCGTCCTGGGCACCACTTCCAGACTCTTCTGAAGCTTTTCCTCCAGTTGGACGACGACCGAATCGGGCTCCGGGATGACCTCGAGGGTCCCCGTTTCCATCGCGGCGCCGCCTCGTTCCACCTGAACGGGAACGGTGTACTCCCCGTCGGCGGAAAAGCGCCTCAGGTCAAGGTAGGCGCGAAAATCCTCATCTACTACGCGGAATACCTGCTCCGACTCTCCCCGTATCTGTAGTCGAACCTGACGGGGATAGGAGGAGGCAGGTACAAAGCGGGCGCTCAACTCCAGCTCCAGAGGGACCGTAATGAAGCGTTCCTCCAGGCGGGTAATGTCGTGAAAGACGAGCAGCAATACCGCCGCCCCGAGGGACAGTATCTTTGCCGGCCAGTTACGAAATGCCCGATTGAGAACATTCCTAATCTGCAAGGTCGGCAACCTCCTCCCCCGCGTCTCCGGTGCTGCGCTCCCCTACATCGAGGAGGTCAGAGAGACGATCGCGAATTTCGTCGCTGCTCAGGTCGTAATAGAGGTTGGAATCGTAGGCGAGAGACATCGCTCCCGTCTCTTCACTGACGACCAGCACGATGGCATCGCTCTCCTCGACGAGTCCGAGGGCGGCGCGATGACGGGTACCAAAACTCCGCCTCACGTCCATTTGCTCCGACAGCGGCAAGAAACAGCCCGCCGAAACGATTCGTCCGTTTTCAACAACAACGGCGCCGTCGTGGAGCTCGGTGTCGTGGCTGAAAATTGTCAAAATCAGCGCAGAAGATACCTCCGCATCGATGGAGGTACCGGTCTCAATTATGTTTTTCTGCCCCACCGAGCGGGTAAATACGATAAGGGCGCCGCGCTTCCGATAGGAAAGTACCTCGGCCGCGCTCATAACCGCATCGATCTGTGCCGGTTGTGCACCACCGCTGAGACGCAGCCAGGTCCCCTGTCCGATTCGGGTAAATATCTTTCTCAGCTCAGGCTGAAAGATAATCGCGATACCGATAACAAAACTGGGAGCAAGAAGGTTGATGATCCACAGAACGGTGGAGAGGTTGAGAAAAAACGATACCGCGTAGAGAACGCCGAGAAAGAGGGCTCCACGGACAAGCTGTACCGCCCGTGTCTGTACGAGTATCTGATAACCCCTGTAGATAAGGAAACTCAGAAGCAGGACATCCAGAGCCGGAATTACTATCTGTTGTACAAATCCAAAGTCCTGCAATGCAGTCATCACCATTCGCCTTGTTGGGCATTGTACAACAGAGGACGGACTTTTTGATAGCGATCTTCCGCCTGATGACCATAAAAAAGGAATCATGAACGCACACGCTCATGATTCCTTTTGTTACAGACCGTTATGAAAAGAAAGGGTTAGCGGTTTCTCTTCTTGTGACGGTTCTTCCGCAGTTTTTTCTTCCGTTTGTGGGTTGCTATTTTTTTGCGTTTTCGTTTTCGTCCGCAGGGCACATTAATCTCCTTTGTCAAATTGGGACAGTAGTATGCAAATTGGGCGGCAGCCTGTCAAGGATTTCTTTCTGCCGTCCCGATCGGCGTACCGGCGAGCCACCGTCGCACGACCTCCACTATTCTATCGATTTCATCGGCGTGAATCCATACCACGTCGGGGAGGCGCCGAAAAAAAAGTTCCTGCCGTTTTGCATAGCGCCGCGTGTTTTTTGCGATGTCTTCCTCAATACGCCGCAGCTGTTCAGGGGACCATGGGGGTGATCCTCCATGGTCGACAAACTCACGGTATCCGATGCTCCGGAAGGCAGGTTCATCGGGGTTGTGTCCCCGGGCAAGAAGACCTTCCACCTCCCCGACCAGTCCTTGTTCAACCATGGTCCGCACCCGTTCATTGATGCGCCGATAGAGTTCCCCGCGATCCCGGTAGAGACCGACGATCAGGGGGGCGTATGTGTGACCGGACGCTGTCGGGAATGTCATAAGACGACAGAGGTGTTCCCGTACTCCTGTAGACTTCAAGTGCCCGCAGAACACGGTATGCGTCATTGGCGCCGATACGCCCTTCGGACACGGGATCGACGTCGTGGAGTTCCCGCCTGAGCGCGGCGAGCCCCTCCCGTCGGAGTCGCTCCTCCAGTTCCGCACGCACCCCGGGCAGCGCCGCCGGCGTGGAGGGCAGTCCAAAGAGGTAGCGCTGTAGGTAGAACGCGGTTCCCCCGGAAATGAGGGGAACGCCGCCGCGACGGGTGATGTCGGCAACCAATTCGTCACAGGAAAGAACAAACCGTCCCACATCAAAGTGTTCATGTCCATCGGCGACGTCGATGAGATGATGCGTCAGACGCTGCCGTTCCGCTCCCTGCGGCTTTGCCGTGCCGATATCAAAGCCTCTATAGACCTGTCGGGAATCGGCAGAGATGAGTTCAAACCGGTGTTGTCTGAGATCGTCTACGAGGTGCGCAATTGCGGCAGACTTTCCCGTCGCGGTTGCACCAAAGAGAACGATCGGCTGTACGGTAGAATGCGGTTCAGCGCTATTCAGCAAGCTCGAAATGGACGTCGTCGTTAATAATTTCCGCGATCGCCTGAGAAACGACTTTGTCTCCATCTTCGCTGACACTTCCATGTTCATCTGAACTGAAGGCGCGACGGATTTCACCGATCTGGTGGGCGCGACGGATTATCGCGGAGGTAACCTGGTATGTATTTCTACTGTCTTCCAATAATTTATCGAGGGGTATCGCCATATGGTCTCCGCCGGTGATAGTACCTCACAATCGTGAAAAAGGGCAAGCTTGACGAATCCGGTAAGATCAATAAACATTCGGAGCATTCGGGAATGAGATTCGTATGTCGCGTTGCGGCACCCGAAATATACAAAAACTGCGGGCTGACGCCGCTATTTTCGTATCAGGGCGAGAGGAAAGATACTGCATGGCAGATACGGCATTGGTAATAGTTGAGTCTCCAACGAAGGCGCGGACAATAAAGCGTTTTCTACCAAAAAACTTTGTGGTTGAGGCAAGTATCGGACACGTCCGGGATCTCCCGCAGTCCGCATCGGAAATACCCGCCAGGTACAAGAAAGAAGACTGGGCACGTATCGGCATCAATGTGGATGATGATTTTGCGCCTCTCTATGTCACGCCCAAAGGCAAGAACAAGGTGATACGCCACCTGAAGGAACAGCTGAAGGAGGCGGATGTACTCTACCTGGCCACTGATGAAGACAGGGAAGGAGAGAGTATTTCCTGGCATCTCCTGGAGGTATTGAAACCCAAGGTGCCGGTACGTCGCCTTGTCTTTCACGAAATAACGAAAGGTGCGATTCAAAACGCCCTTGACCACCATCGTTCGGTGGATCTCAAGCTGGTCAGGGCACAGGAAACACGGCGCATCCTCGACCGCCTGTATGGATACACTCTTTCACCCCTCATATGGAAAAAAATCGCCTACGGGTTGTCCGCGGGTCGTGTCCAGTCGCCGGGCCTGCGGATGATCGTCGACCGCGAGCGGGAACGCATCACCTTTAAAGCGGCAGTGTACTGGGATCTCCTGGCGCGGCTTGAGAAGCCGCATGAGACACCCTCTTTTGAAGCTCGGCTGACGGAATACAAAGGACAGCGCGTTGCAGGAGGGAAGGATTTCGACCCCCTGAAAGGAACGCTGAAAAACGGGAACGCAGTGCTCATAACCGCCGACCAGGCGGCGGAACTGCGGGAAGCGCTTGCCCGCACCCGGTGGGTCGTGAGTGACCTCACCTCCCGGGATATCACAAATCGTCCGGCGCCGCCCTTTATAACCTCCACGCTGCAGCAGGAGGGAAATCGCAAGCTCGGTCTCAGCGCCAGGGAGACGATGCGAACGGCTCAACGTCTCTATGAAGAAGGATTCATCACCTACATGAGGACCGATAGCCCGACCCTCTCCTCCGAGGCGATTTCCGGAGCGCGTAAACAGATCGAAGGGCTCTACGGAGAGGAGTACCTCTCCGAAACGCCCCGCCAGTTTTCGTCTTCCTCAAAAGATGCCCAGGAGGCGCACGAGGCGATCAGACCGGCGGGAACGGAATTCCGCCATCCTGATGATACGGGACTGACCGGTCGGGAGCGTTCACTATACGAGCTCATCTGGAAACGTACGGTGGCGAGTCAAATGGCGGACGCCAGGAAACGTTCCCTCGCCGTCAAGATAACCGCCGGGGACGCGGTCTTCACCGCAAACGGCAATAGAATTGTTTTCCCCGGGTTTCTGCGTGTCTACGTCGAGGGGAAGGACAATCCCGAAGCGGCTCTCGAAGACAAAGAGGTTCTCCTGCCGTCCCTGGAATCAGGCGACTCCCTTGAGGTGGCGCAGCTTGACGCGGAAAAACATGAAACAAAACCTCCCGCCCGTTTTACCGAGGCATCCCTGGTCCAGCGGCTGGAAAAGGAGGGCATCGGCAGACCGTCGACCTATGCGTCCATCATCAATACCCTCTACGAGCGTAATTATATCCGGCGACAGGATCGCAGCCTGGTTCCCACCTTCACGGGTATGGCGGTGGTGGAGCTGCTGGAAAATCATTTTCAGGAATTGATTGAATATACCTTCACCAGTGACATGGAGGCGGCTCTTGATGAAATTGCCGTGGGTGAGAAGGATTCTCTGGCTTATCTCAAGAGTTTCTACCTCGGAGAGAGCGGACTGAAGGAACGCGTCGACCGGCGTGAAAGTGAAATCAAGCCGGAAGAGTCCCGAAGCATCGCGCTCCCCCAGCTTTCGGAACACCAGTCCGTGAAAATAGGACGGTACGGCGCATACATCGTTCATCATGAAGACGGCGAGGAAATACATGCGTCCATACCGGAGGAGTATGCACCGGCGGACCTCACTGAAAGTGACATTCACGAGCTGATTCAGGTTCAGAAGAAGGGGCCCGAGCCGATCGGCAGACATCCGGAAGACGGCAGGAATATCTATTGTCTGACAGGACGGTACGGACCATACCTTCAGCTCGGCGAAACTCCCGAGGACGGAAGCAAACCCAAACGGGCCAGCCTTCCCAAGGGCGTACGGCCAAGCGAAGTGACCGTCGACCTGGCGGTAAAACTCCTGAGCCTTCCCCGCACTCTTGGTCAGCATCCGGAAAGCAACCACGATGTGGTTGCAAACATCGGGCGCTTCGGTCCCTTTGTCGTGTGCGACGGGGAATATCGCTCCCTCAAGAAGGATGACGACGTTTATACCGTCAGTCTCGACCGGGCACTTGAACTGCTGGCGGAAGAGAAGAAGGGACGCCGGGGAGGGGCGAAAATCCTGAAGGATTTCGGCGAGGATCCCGCAAAGAAACGGCGAATCGCCATATACGACGGCAAATACGGTCCCTACATTAAAGCGGGCACGAAAAACGTCTCCCTCCCGGAGGAGCTGCGTTCACCGGAGGCGATTGAAAAACTTCAGCTGGACGACGTGAAGGCGATTATAGACGCAAAGAAATAGCTCCGCCCTTCCAAATTTGCCTGGTCTGTGGAATACTGTCCAGACACCCATCTTGGAGGCGAATTCATAATGATTATTCTCACACTCAACTGTGGAAGTTCTTCGGTTAAATACCAGCTATACGATTGGAAAAAGCGGGATGTCCTTGCCAGCGGCATCGTAGAACGGGTCACCCAGGAAGGATCAATGATCATTCACAAGGTACCCGGCGCGGATGAACTGGAGATTCAGCACCCCTGCCCCACCCACACGGAAGCGATTCAGCTCATTATGAATACGCTTGTTGACGACAAGCACGGCGCCATTTCATCAATGGATGAGGTCAAGGCGGTGGGTCACCGTGTCGTTCACGGCGGTGAGGCGTTCAAGAAATCGGTCATCGTCAATGATGACGTCATTGAAACATTTCGCAAAATCCAGGACCTGGCGCCGCTGCATAATCCCGCCAACATTCAGGGTATCACCGCGGCCCAGACGGTTTTGCCCAAAGTTCCCCATTGCGCGATCATGGATACCGCGTGGCATCAGACGATGCCTGCCCATGCGTATACCTACGCCCTCCCCTATGCGTGGTATCGGGAGCACGGTGTCCGCCGATACGGTTTTCACGGGACGTCTTTTCTCTACACCGCCAAACGCGCGGCAGTTCTCCTCGGAAAACGTCCGGAAGAGACAAACCTTATCATCGCCCATATCGGTAACGGTGCCAGCATCTGTGCCGTAAAGAACGGCGTCTCCGTCGATACGAGCATGGGCCTCACCCCGCTGGAAGGCCTGGTAATGGGTACCCGCAGCGGCGACATCGACCCGGCGATACCGTTTTACGTGATGAATCAGCTTGGCCTCTCTGCGGAGGAGCTGGAACGGACCCTCAACAAAAAGAGCGGTGTCCTTGGAATCACCGAGGAGTTTGTGGACAGACGTGATATCGAAATCGCCGCTGAAAAGGGCCACAAACAGGCCCAACTCGCCATCGAAGTTGAATCATACCGCCTGCGGAAGTACATAGGTGCCTACGCGGCCGCAATCGGCGGTGTCGACGCCGTCGTCTTTACCGCCGGAGTCGGCGAACGAGGTCCGGTCATTCGCGGAAAAGCCCTTGAGGGCCTGTCGTTTATGGGTATCAAGGTTGACCCCGACAAAAATCAGCTTTCCAAGACAAAGAACGCGGAGACCGATATCAGCACAGACGACTCTCCCGTGCGGATTTTCGTCATCCCCACCGACGAGGAACTGGTAATGACTGAAGACACCTACGCCCTCGTCACCGGCACATATGACGTTCATACAAACTTCAGATATTCCTTTCAGGACGCGGAGTATGTGAATGTCGAACGCAACGGGTGTGTGGACCGGGACTTTCAGAAGTTCGGCGGCCTGGAGAGCATCGTCGTTTCTCCTCCCTCTCCTGAAAAACCCGACGAAGTCGAGTGTGACTGATGATTCTTACGATCGACATCGGGAATACAAACATCGCCTTCGGCATATGGGACGGCTCACGGTGGCTTGAGCACTGGCGTCTTCATACCAATCCGGAACAGACCTCCGATGAATATCTGGTATACACCCAGAATCTGATTCACCTCTCGGAGCACGAACTTGGCACCATACAGCGGGTGGTGATCAGCTCGGTCGTTCCGGCGCTGACGCCGACGATTGTGACGGTTGTGGAACGCCTCACCGGGCGTTCGCCGTTGCTCGTCAACAACACCCTCAACACGGGGCTCAATCCGGACGTCCCCATTCCACCGGAACTGGGTAGCGACCTTCTCGCAAACGCCGTAGCCGCGTCACACCGAACGGATCAGGGAGCGATCGTCGTCGATTTTGGTACGGCCCTCACCTTTACCGCCGTTTCCGCAGACCGGGTCATTCTCGGGGTCAACATCGCGCCCGGCCTTCGCAGTGCCGTGCGATCACTCAGCACCAACACATCACAGCTCCCCGTTGTCGATCTCGTACCTCCACCCCATGCGCTTGCTCGCACGACGGAGCACGCGATACAGGGCGGCATCGTCTATGGCTATGTCGGTCTGGTAAACGAGGTGATACGGCGTATGTCTGCGGAGATGAGCACGTCACCACGGGTATATGCTACCGGGGGATTGGCGGAGACGTTTGCACCAATTGCCGATTGTTTTGATGAAGTCGATCAGTGGCTGACGCTGGAAGGTTTACGGTTGCTGGCGGAAAAAAATCCCGCTTGACCGGGAATATGAATGGATATAATGAGGCCCGTCGCATGGACGGGCCTTTTTATTGTCCCGGCTTACGCCGTAGCGGCAGCTTCGCGGCGCTTCTGATTTGCAAGTGAAGCCTTGCCGATTTTGGAAATCTTTACCTTCTTGCCGTCAATCTCGTGTTCATACAGAAGCTTCACTCCTGTTTGACCGGTGACCGGGCATTTTCCACGTCCCGAATTGGGAGTCTCTTCCTTCAGGGGACGACCACGGTGTGCTTTAGACATACTATCTCCTCAGTCCTTTAATGATCTCGTAAAAATGAAACCGGAGTATAGAACATTCCGCCTCTTATTACAACGGGTGTATCCGGTTGGAGGCAGGCGGTGCGGACGACACGCGTCGGTGTCGTCCGCGGTCGATCGATTCCGACCCTACCTGCCCTGCCGATTCAACAGAAATTCAACCCGGCGATTCCGCCACATATTCTCCCTGTCGGCGTGGGGTACGATCGGCCGGCTTCCACCATACGCTTCCACGCGCATTCGGTTCCGGTCGACTCCCAGTATGATAAGTGCCTGCATGACTTCCGTTGCCCGTGCCCGTGAGAGCGGAATGAGAACCTCTTCCTGCTCCACCCGCATCGCTTCGCCCTGAAGATAAATGTGTGCGGCGTGGCCTTCTACGATGATTTCCCGTTCGGGATATCGATTGAGGATCCGCGCCAGTCTGCGCAGGGTGTCAAGATTTCTTGTAAGCTCTTCATCGGAACCGGCAAATAGATCCGCAGTATTTCCGGCAAAGTGAATGCTGGAGACGCGAATCCGCAACCGGTTTTCACCCTCCCTGAAAACGAGTATGTCCGTGGCGATCGTGACCCTCTCGGTGACGACGTGGTCCTGATCGTCCCGTATCGTCATCTCAAAGGGGTAATCCAGCGCGGAATCGACAAGCACTCTATTGTCACTCAATCCGTTCCAGCGAATCTGTCGCGGAGGTCTTCCCTCGCCGCTGAACGTCCGGAACACCTTGCCCGTGTGATCGAGGATGCGGGCGTTCCATGAGACGATTTCAGTTTCGCCCTCGATCGAAATCGAGACGGTAACCGTGTCGTCTACGCCGTCGCCGTCGGGGCTGAAGGGATTGGGCCGCACGCCGAGCCTCATTTCCGGCGGTGGTATCTCAACAGGAGTTGTCCGCAGCGTTATGAGGAGTTGCTCCCGGGTGGAATTCCCCGCGTTGTCGGTGGACGTCAGTGTATAGGTATAGTCCCCGTCGGGAAGAACATTTCCCCCTTCGCCTTTTCCGTCCCAGCGAAATGATTCAACGGTATCGCTGTAACGTCGTCGGAATACTTCCTCTCCATTCTCATTTACCATCGTCGCCGTCCAGTCATCACCGGCAACGACCTGCTGCCGGATAAGGACGGTATCGTTCTCGCCGTCGTCGTCCGGTGAGAATGTCCGGGGTTCCGCCGTCAACCGGGAAATGCGCGGCGCCGTACGATCGACGTGGACGGGACCGGCTTCTCCGCTCTCGGCGGTATGGCCGTTCAAATAGACGACGCGGAGACGACCGAAATAATCGCCGTCGGGGGCAACGGTTCCGCCGTTGGTGAGCCCGTTCCAGCGAAAGGTATTAAAAGGCTGTCGCTGATAGGAACTGCGCACCATCCGGCCCTCATCGTCGGCGACTTCAAAGAGAAACTCCTCAATGATGTCGGCGGCGCCGTAGTCGATCCGGAAGACGACATCGGAGAATCCACCGGTAGACAGGGGTGACAGATACTCACTACCCAGGGTAAGTCGTACGCCGGGCGTACGAGTGTCCTTGATGACCCGGTACGGTTGGGACTCCCGCCGGTTCGCCGCCTGATCCTCACCGGTCAGGACCAGCTCGTACAATCCGTCCATTGCCGGGCCGGACGTATTGAGCGCTTCACCGCCCCATACGAGATTTACGCTTGTCCGTCCGTTTTCACGTACCAGAGGCAGGTCTACCTCCTGGATCACATCTTCAAGAGCGCCCGAAAGGACGGGGACTCCGTTATGGGTAATGCGATACTGCCACTGAGCGTCCGTCTCCAGCGAGATCGAAGCCTCGAGGCGGCGCTTTTCACCGGCTCCAAAGATCAGGGGACGACCTTCCGCCGTCTGCTGAGGAGCGGTCGAGGCGGTAAGTGAGAGTGAGGGAGCTGCCGTATCTATTATCAGATTCAGGGGTGCCGAGGTGACCGTCGTCCCGTTGATCATTTCACCGAGGACTCGAACCTGGATGGTACCGTCGCCGAGACGTGAACCGTCCTCCCGCATTCCGTCAAAGGTCAACCGATCGGGAGGGCTTCCGCTCCCCCTATAGGTGCGGACAACCTGACGGGAGTTGTACACTTCAACCCGCCACGACCGGACAAGTTCATCCTGGGTTGATACGATTTCGAGATCAATCGTATCCCGCCGTCCATCGCCGTTGGGGGAGAAGGCGGGGTTACCGTCAACGACATTCACCGCGAGTTCCGCAGCGGAGAGATCCAGGACGATTTCCGTCGGATGACGTCCCTGGGTGGAGTTTCCCGCGCGGTCTGTTCCCGTCAATGCAACGTAATACGTACCCTCCGGAGCAACCGAACCACGTTCTTCCGTAGTACCGGTGCGGCCGTCCCACACAAAGGTCTCCGGCGGTGCCGGATCGAGATCGCGGCGGCGCCGATTTTCATTTTCAAATACCGCGGAATATACAGTTTCGTCGGACCCGTTCTTCACTTCAATTGTCCACTGCAATTCACGGGAACCTGCGAGTGGTATCGCAATCGAGTCGCGGACTCCGTCGTCGTTGGGGGAAAACACCGTATATTCCGGAGAAGCGAGATCTCCGATTTCCGGCGGCGTATTGTCCACCGTGACCGCAAAGGGCGCACTCCGGTTGAAACGATTCTGGTCATCGATGACAGTCAGCTGGTAGGTGTACTCACCGTCTTCCACGAAATCGCCGTTGGACACTCCCTGGGGTGTCTCTCCCTCCGGAACGTTCCACGTGCCGTCCCACACGAGGGTATCGGGAATTGCCACCCGTGGCTTCTCGCCGCCGAACAGATTACCGAAAAAACCGCGTCGTTCCGTTTGAACCTCCCTGGAGAGGGCGACAAGCCCGCCATCGGCGTCATAGATACTGAGATTGTACTCAACGATGACGGCCCCTTCAGCGGGCGCAACGATATTGGAAAATGGTAATCGCAGGACATCCTGAACGTCGTCCCCATTGGCGGGCGAGATGTACTGTCGCGGTTGTGCAGGTATATCAAGGGTCGGCGGTGCGTTTTCCTGGGCGCCCCCCGCAAAAACGATGAACGGAGTAACGAGAAATAACGCAAGTAGAGACAGATTCAATGTGAATCGAGTTTGTCTTTTCATTTTGCCCTCACTTCAGCGGCTTTATCTAATTTCAAACACCTTGTTTCTTCTAAAGATACACAATATTTCTATAATTTTCTATGATACTCCCCCAGGAATGAGAGAAGAAGAGCTATTTGGACCGGTCGCGACATGGCTGGAGGGACAGGGTTACCGTGTTTCCTCGGAAGTACGGGATTGCGATATCGTTGCGCAGAAACCAGACGATCCCGACGAGCTTATTATCGTGGAACTCAAGACGCGGATGAGTCTCGACCTCGTCAATCAGGGGGTGCGGCGCAAAGAGATTACCGATGCAGTCTATCTTGCCGTCCCCCTCCACGGCGCGAAAGCGACACTGAGAAACAGCCGCGCCCTCCTGCAGACATTACGACGACTCGAGCTCGGTCTCATTTATGTACGCTTCCTGCGCTCGGGTATACGGATAGAACTCGTCGTCCACCCGGGTGAGTTTTCGCCGCGGCGACGGCATCGCCGTCGCGCAGCCATCATCCGGGAAATTGACCACCGCTACGGAGAGTTCAATCGCGGCGGCCAGCCGTCAACGACGCGACGTTTTTCCGCCTATCGCCAGCGGGCTTTGCTGACGGCGGCGATACTTCGGGAAAAGGAGCGTGCAACGCCACAGCACATTCGTCTCGCCGGTGGTCCGAAGGAGTGCGGAAGAATCCTGTCGGCAAACCATTATGGGTGGTTCGACCGGATAGAACGGGGCTGGTACCGTCTCTCTCCGGAAGGGATACACGCGGTGGAAGAATACGGAGATGTCGTTTCTTTCATCAAACGAGAGTGACCGTTGAGGGACCGCAACGTCGATCCGTCTGACTATTGATTCCACCTGAACATGTGTGGTAGCACGTCATCATGAACGCACCTCCACCCGACGCTTCGAGCTCGTCAAGAGATTTCGGCGCGGCGGCGGTTTCAACAACGATCATGGCCATATTTGCAAGTATTTTCCTTCTCGCCGGCGGATCGGCATTGCAGACGACGGCGGTCTCTCTTCGCGCCGGCCTGGAGGGCTTCAGCGAACAGGCGATCGGAATCATGAGTGCAGGATACTATGCGGGTATGCTGGGCGGTTCTTTTCTCGCACTGGTCATGATTCGTGACGTCGGATATGTCCGCACCTTTGCCGCTTTTTCATCGCTGGCTTCCGCAACTTCCCTCGCCCACGTCCTTGTCATATCACCCTTCTGGTGGACGGTGTTCCGGTTCATTCACGGCGCCTGCGTGGCCATTGTCCTCGTTGTTGTGGAGAGCTGGCTTAATGCGTCCGCCGGGAACAAGAGCCGCGGCCGCATTCTTTCGATATACGGAATCGTGTTTCTTGCGGCAAACGGCGCTACCCAGCCGTTCCTCGCGATATTCACGCCGGCACAGTTCAACCTGTTCGGAATCACGTCAATTCTCATTTCCCTGTGTGTCCTTCCTGTCGGGCTGGCACAGGTAACGGGAAATCCCTGTGTCACTAGTGTCCGTATCAGATTGGGCGGGATGTTCCGGAAATCGCCCCTCGGAGCCTCGGGAGTCATCGTCAGCGGCGCGGTCATCGGTGCTCACGTCACCCTCACCCCGCGGTATGCCCAGATCATCGGTCTCAGTGACGGATCGATCGGTTTGTTCCTCCTCGTTATCGCATTGGGAACCATCGCGCTTCAGCTTCCTCTCGGGTGGATTTCCGACCACAAGGACCGGCGTATCGCCCTCATCGTCAGTTCCGCCGTGGCGACCGCCGCTGCGTTGGGCATGACCTTTGCCGGGGAAATGGGCGCGTTCCTGCTGGTCATGGGCTTTCTTATCGGTGGCTTTATGCTTCCCCTCTACCCTCTCGCCATAGCAACGGTAAACGACCAGCTCAAGACCGATGAAATGATCGAGGCCGCGAGCGCATTGTACGTGTTTTACGGGGTGGGCTCCATTATCGGCCCCCTCCTCGCCTCGGCGGGTATGGGACGGTTCGGCCCGGAAACACTCTATCTCGTTATCGCCGTCATTTTAGTAGGGTATCTCAGTTTCGGCCTCCTCAGACTTCACACGGTACCGGAGTTTCTCGTCAGAGGTGCAAAGGCGACGTACCGAACGGTACCGCGTACGACACAGGTCACTCTCGGTATGCTCCGCAGACCCCGTACCGCACCTCGTCAGCCGCGCCCGCCGCGCCAATCTTCAAAAAAGAAGAGCAATGGTACAGTCCCGAAGGCCGGAGAGCCCGCGCCCGCATCTGACGGGTCGAGCGGTAACGATCTATCGGGGTGTCCTGACCCCGACGAGAGTATTTCATGAATGCCCTGCGGGCGTACTATTTTTTCGTCTTTGCCATGTATGCCGTAGTGGTACCCCACTACCAGCTTCTTCTCGATGCGTCGGGATATTCACCCCGGGAAGTGGGACTGCTCATCGGCATCTTTGAAATACTCGGTGTCGCCGGACCTATCGTATTCGGTGAAATTGCGGACAGAACGGGACGATTTCGGGAGCTGAAAATCCTCGGGACGATGTCCGCGGGAGTTGTCTTTGCCGTCCTGATTTTCAAACTGCCCCTCGCGGCTGCGCTGGTCGTTTCGGGCATTGCCGGTTTTCTCTTCAAGACGAGCGTTCCCCTTACCGATGCCGTCGCCGGAACCGTTCTCCAGTCGCCGCGGGAGGAGTACGGAAAGGTCCGCGTCATGGGCAGCATCGGCTTTGCCGTTACCAGTGTCATCATTCCCGCATTTCGTCTCATCAATCCGGACAGCGCCGTCTCAATACTCATCGCCTTTATCGGATCGATTCTCGCCTTTTCGGCCGTCGTCTATTTTGTGCCGCCGCCGTTGAATACTCTCAGAAGATCCGGTACGTCCACCGACGGACTCGTCCCCCCGGAAGGAACAAAAACTGCGGTTTCTTCTGATGGCTCAGGGTCGACGGCACCCTCGGAAAAACCGCGGAATGGTTCCATACCCCCCTCCATATGGCTTGTCATCGCGGCGATCGGCCTGGGCAATATTGCGTTCGGCGCATACAACTCCTTTTTCTCCCTGTATCTCCGCAACACATTGTCGGTCACGTCGGTGACGCTCTATTGGGCAATCGGCGCACTCAGCGAAATACCTATCATTTTTTATTCGGGAAAGCTCATTCGACGATTCGGTATGGGTTTTCTCCTCACCGTCTCAGGAGCACTCATGTCGGTACGACTGATCGCCTATGCCCTGGAGCCCGCCCTGCCCGTTGTGGCACTCATTCAGCTGCTCCACGCCGTGACGTTCGGTCTCATGCTGAGCGCCGGCATCGCCTACGTCAACCACGTCGCTCCTGCAGAACGGCGGGCGACGGCCCTCACCGCCTTTAACGCCCTGGGAATGGGAATGGCCGTATTCCTGGGTTCCATCATCGGTGGATATGTAATTGAGGCGTTCGGCTTCACCGGTATGTACGGCGTCATGGCGCTCTTTCCCGCCGGCGGGGCGCTCTTCATCGGACTCTTGTGGAAAAGAGACCCCTTTTTGCGGCGATTTGTGTGACGTGGAGCGCCGGAACCGGAGGCAGTTCCGGTTCCGGAAATCAGAGACGACGGGATCGTCGTCTCTGATACGTCGTGGCGACGCCGTATGGCAGTCTATTCCCAGTCAGCGGGGAACGTAATTAACGGGAATCGTGCTTTTCCGCCGCGTAGTCGTAGATGCGCTGCACTTTGGGCGCGCTGCGGCCGGTGACGTCGAAATTGCCGGTGTGCTGAAAGTAGGTCCGTGCCATCATGCGGGCAACCATATTCCCCGTCACCTGCTGACCCATGGCGATCATGTTGGCGTCATTGGAGAGGGCCGCACGCTCAGCCTGATAGCAGTCGGTCACCTGCGCACAGTAGGCGCCGGGCACTTTGTTGGCGGCGATGCTCGCGCCGATTCCTGTGCCGCACATCACCACCCCCCGGTCAAAGTCTCCCCGGACCACCGCCTCGGCCACCTCGATCACCACATTGGCGTAAATCGGGTCGTCCGATCCGAAATCGGTAAGGGTGTGGCCGAGACTCTCGAGCTCTTCGATCACCTCCCTCTTCAGCGGTGCGGCGTTGGGGTCACATCCGATGGCGATTTTCATGAACCACCTCCGCCTGCGGCGGCTCCGGATAGCTCCTTGGCCGTCTCTGCCATGCTCTTCAGCATTAAGTAACAGCTCGTCGCTCCGGCGTCGAGGACGCCCCGGCTCCGTTCTCCCAGCCGGCTGGAGCGCCCGATCTGCGCCACCATGTCCTCGGTGGACTGCCACCCCTTCTCCGCGGCGGCTACCATCTCGTCCAGCGCCTCGGGCAGGTCCGCACCCCGGTCAACGGCACTGCGCAGCGCCGCGGCGGCCGGATCCAACGTATCCACCAGCGTCTTGTCCCCGGGCTTTGCCTCCCCCAGCTTCCGGATCGCCTCATAGGCCGCCTCCAGCATATCCGCGAAGGTGGCACCGTCCACATCTTCGGCGTCCCTGCTCGCTTTGGCCATCGCCTTGTAGAACTGGCCGTACAGGGGCCCCATGGATCCGCCGATCTCAAGGAGCAACGTCCGTCCCAGCGTCTTCAACGCATCGCTCATGGACATCTCTTCTTCCAGCCGCTCTTTGGTCAGTAGAAAACCCTTGTCCATGTTGATCCCGTGGTCGCCGTCACCGATCTTCCCGTCGATTTCGCTCAAATACGCCCGGTTCTCATGGATCACCTCGATGAGGCGCTCCACCACCACCCGGCCGTCACTGTTCTTGAAACTCTTTGCCACTGTTCTTCCTCCGTGCCGATGCACTCAAATGTTCTGCTGCCGCAGCCCCATGGAGTAGGCATCCAGGTCGATAAGTTCCTTCAGCTCCTCATCCACCTTCATCACGGTGAGGGTGATACCCATCATCTCCAGGCTGGTGAAGTAATTGCCCACATACGGCCGGTGCACGGTGATCTTCTTCTCCGCAAGGACCTGCGCCACCCGATCGTAGAAGATATACTGCTCCATCACCGGCGTCGCGCCAAGGCCGCTCACCAGGACCACCACCTCATCGCCGGCGCCAAAGGGCAGATCAGGCAGGATAATATCCAGCGCCATGTCGGCCATCCTGTCCGCAGGTTCGAGGTCCATTACCTTTATTCCCGGTTCTCCGTGGTGTCCGATACCCACTTCCATCTTTCCCGGTTCAATGGAGAAGTTGGGCTTCCCCACCGCGGGAATGGTACAAGGGGTGAGCCCGATGCCCACGCTCCGGGTGTTGTCGATCGCCTTCTGCGCCGCGGCGATCACCTCGTCCAGAGAGCCCCCCAGCGCCGCCTTTGCACCGCCGACCTTCCACATCAGTACTTCCCCGGCAACACCCCGCCGTTTCTGCCGCTGATCCGCCGGCGCACTGGGCACATCGTCATTGGCAAGTACCGTCCGAACGACGATGCCGTCCTCATCCGCCTCCTCGGCGGCCATCTTGACGTTCATCACGTCCCCGGCGTAGTTCCCGTAGAGGACGGCAACCCCTTTGCCGCTGTCGGCGGCCTTTATGGCGTCGTAAAAACCCTTGGCCGTCGGGGAACTGAAGATCTCCCCCACCGCCACGGCATCCACCATGTTCCTGCCCACATAGCCCACAAAGGCGGGCTTGTGGCCACTGCCGCCGCCGGTGACGATGCCCACTTTCCCCTCTATCGGGGCGTCCTTGTACTTCACCACCCGGGGATTGGCCGTGGCCACCACCGTATCGGCGTGGGCCTTGAGAAATCCCTTGAGCATTTCATCCACGACTTTGTCGGGATCGTTTATAATTCGTTGCATCTTTTTCTCCGTTGGTGCGGGCAGAGAAACCCGCCAAAAAGAACGGGGACCTATCCGTTATAGATCCCCGTTCAGATAGAGCTTGTTACAGTCTACGCCTAATTGGAAGCGGTGTACATGTCCTCGAAGTCCTGCATGTAGTCGATCGCTTCGTCGGCAGGAAGGTGGTTTCCGTTCAGAAGGAATTTGTCGAGGTAGTTGTTTTTCCACTGTTCCGTCCGGGCAACCTTGGTAAAGACGTCGGACCAGAACTCTACGGCCTGTTCCGGCATGTTTGCGGGACCGACGATACCGCGGAAGACGGTAAGTTCGATATCAAAGCCGAGTTCCTTGAAGGTCGGTGCTGCAAAGGGCTCCTGGAAGGGATCACGTGTTGCCGCGATAAGAGGACGCAACTCACCGGAGGTGACGAGGTCATAGGACGCGGCGGGCTTCGCGATGACTACATCGATGCTGCCGCCGAGAATCTGGGTCAGGGCGTCACCGGTTGAGTCACTGATGAGATACTCGAGATCACCGCCAACCTCGGCAACGATCTTCTGGTGAAGATTTACATCATCGCCTTTTGATCCGCCCATGATGACGCGTTCTCCACCCTGAAGGGCGTTGATAAAGTCTTCCGCAGTCTCAAAGGGTGAGTCGTCGCGGACGAGGAGAATCTGTCCGTCCGTCGCCATGACTGCCAGGGGGGTAAACATATCGAGGTCGCCGTCTTCAATCTGCACAAGCGGCTGAAGATCGCCGTTGTTGAAGGTCAGCAGCGTGTGACCATTGGTGTTCTTCCGGCTCACTTCCCGGCGTCCAACGGCTCCACCGCCATCGGTCTTGTAGTTGATGAGAATGTTTTCATCGACCAGTCCTTCTTCATCAATGATCTCAATGATCGTCTGGGTAAAGATCGAAGATCCGCCGCCGGGACTGGAGGTACAGTACCACTCAACGTTTCGACTGGGGGCCCATCCATCTTCCGACATTTCCGCTTCACCGGAAGCAAATACCAGAGCCATACCTGCAAGCAACAGAACACTGCCTAAAACTAAACGTCTCATGCGTTTTCTCCTTTGTATTTGGTTTTCAATTTACCGATTACCATCCTGATAACCGGGGAAACCACAGTAATAAGTAGGAACACCGTCAAAACGGCAGCGATCGGCTTCTGGAAGAAAATCCAGATGCTGCCGTCGGATATCTGCAAGGCCTGACGGAAATTTTTCTCAAGCGTTGGCGCCAGCACAAAGGCGAGAAGCAGCGGCGCGAGGGGATATCCGTATTTTTTCATTGCAAATCCGAGAACTCCTGCCAGAAGCATCATCACGATTCCATAGAGCGAATTGTTGGCGCTGTAGCTGCCCATGATACAAATGGTCGTAATCACGGGAATCATGATCGTCACCGGAACCTTCAGGATCTTGATGAGGGAGGGAATGATAGCCAGCGCCACGGCCAGAGTGATTATGTTTGCGATGTACAGTGACGCGATGAGTCCCCAGGTGAATACCGGCTGATTCTGGAAGAGGAGCGGGCCGGGATTCAACCCGTACATCATGAGACCACCGAGGAGAACCGCCCCCGTTCCCGATCCGGGGATGCCTAGGGAGAGGAGCGGTGCGAATGCCCCTGCGGCGGCGGAGTTGTTACCCGCTTCGGCGGCGGCAACGCCTTCGATGCGCCCCGTGCCGAGGAGATTCCCGTTCCTGCCGAGACGCTTTTCCTGCATATAGCTGAGAAAGGATCCCGTCGTCGCTCCGGCACCGGGAAGGACACCGATGACCGTACCGAGGAAGCCGGAACGGATCGCAGCAGGAAGAATGCGCTTGATCTCTCCCCGCGTGAGCAGGCTTTCCCGAAGGGTGAGTTTCTCGGTATCGAAATCCCGCGCCTTGTGGCGCAGTTCCATCATTTCCAGAACCTGGGAGAAGCCGAAAATGCCTATGACAAGGGGAATGAAAGGGATGCCGCCAAGAAGATATATCGACCCGAAATCGTACCGGGGAGTCCCTACAACGATGTCGAATCCGATCGTTGCGAGGAGAATCCCGATAAGTGTCGCGACGATACCCTTGACGGGATTGCTGCCGAGGAGCCATCCCAGAGAGGTCATGGCGACCATGAGGAGTGCCGCCATTTCCACCGGACCAAACTGAATACCGAATCTCGCCAGCCCCGGCCCGATCGCCGTGAGGATGATGATACCGATAGTACCGCCGATAAACGAGGCGATGTTTGATGTGAACAGCGCCTTACCCGGCTTTCCCTGTTTTGCCAGGGGATATCCGTCCAGGGCGGTCATGACCGCGGGGGTATCGCCGGGGATGTTGATCAGGATCGCGCTGTATGATCCGCCGTACATATTGGCGTAGTAGATGGCGGAAAGCATGATCATTCCCGTAATGGGATTGAACTTGAATGTCAGCGGCAGGAGGAGCGCAACGCCTGCCAGAGAACCGATACCCGGCATTGCACCCACAAGGATGCCAAGGAGGGCACCTGCCGCCGCGGCGAAGAAGTTCTGTATCGAAAGGGCGGTGGCAAATCCGCCCATGAGAAGCTGCAACGTTTCCATATCAGTTAATCACCATCTCCACAATTGCCCCCAGAGGAAAGGGGACCCGCAACCACATCGCAAAGATTCCATACATCGCCGCGATCGTGACCAGCGTGACAAGAAGCGAGAATTTCCAGGTGAACTTCTCGTACAACTTCAGCCATCCCAGAACGTAGAGCGTGAGGGCCGGGAAAAAACCTATTAACAGGGCGACCACCACCACCGAAACGGCGGCGAGCAGAGGATATATGTGGGCGGTCATAAAGACGGGCGCCTTTTCCTTCACCTCACTCGTAATGGCAAGGACACTCACGATGATCAGGAGCGCCCCGACGAGGGTCGGAAAAAATCCGCTCGTCGCGCGGCCGTTGGCCCACCACCCGTATTCCGTCAAACCTACAAAAATCCAGAGAGCCCCCACCAGGGCCGATAGACCAGGCAGGAATATTCTGGTGTTTATACGCGTCATTCATCCTCCATCGTTTGTATATGGTATACGATTATTTTTGGTTGTCAAGAAGAAGTTTTATGATTCCTCGCCGTTATATCGTCGAATTGCCTGCAGAACTCGCCTTTTCCTGCCGTTTCGGGGGAATTTTATCGGTTTCAATGCCCATATGTTCCCTGAATTTGACTCGTCATATTCCTTCTTATAGTATACGATATACAACTATAGGAGGAATATCGATGCATTACGTACACGAAAACGACATTCATGGCGACCATATCGACGAACCGTTCAAGCGGGTCATTAAACATCTGTCCGCACCGTGGACACTGGGCAGTAAAAATCTGTGGGTGGGGACATCCACCGTTGAACCGGGCAACAAGACCAACGCCCACTCCCACGATATCAACGAGGAAGTTTTTTACTGTGTCAGTGGTTCGGGAATCATGATCGTCGATGACGAGGAACAGGAATACACCGCAGGGGCGGTTGTCTATGTTCCCCCCGGTTGCGTCCATCAGGTCGTAAACACGGGAAAGACACCACTCAAGTCGGTGTGCTGCGTCTCACCCCCCTTTGAACAACAGCAGTTTCGCGACGACCACGACATGGAAAGCTGATCTGCCGCGGGGCGATCGGACAAAACACAGGCCTTCACAGGGCGCGATTCACTTGACAGGTGAACAGCGCCTTGTCATTTTCTTCATTGGTGGATTGAAAGATCTACTCACCAAACGCCGCTGCGGAAACGGCACTACCCGGGATACGTTGAACAAACTGCAGCACATGTCCTTCCACATCCCTGAAAAAGGCGACGGAACTGCCGTCGTATGCCTGAAAAACCGGTTTTTCGAGCTCTATTCCCCGGTCGGCCAACCCCTGAAGTGCCGACTCCAGGTCTTCCACCGCGAAACAGAGATGCACACGATCATCGGAATCAACGGTATTGTCCACGCCGTCTCCGCCCGGTATCAGCTCAAGGAGTGAGGCCCGTCCGAAGGAGAGAAAGATGATCGGCGATTCCCCCTCGCTTCGGGAGACCTCCCTGGCGCCAAAAACCTCACGGTACCATTTGGCGAGCTTTTCAGTGTCCCTCACCTTCATTCCCGTATGTTCCACTCCGCGAACAGACACGATCATTGAACCATCTCCGCCACGACGGCCAGCGCGTTTTTCAATGCCTGATGGTTTGCCGTGCCCGTCCCCTTCAGATCAAACGCCGTACCATGAGCAGCCGTTGCAATGGGAACCTTCATACCCGGATGGAGCGTGACGCCCCGCTCGAGGCCTATCAGCTTCGTGGCAATTTGCAGCTGGTCGTGGTACATGCCGACGACGCCGGAATATCCTCCCTTCAACACCCGCGGAAAGAGCGTATCCGCCGGCATCGGGCCGTCGACGGCCCAGTCGGGCCTGGCCGTGCGCACCCTCCCGATCGCCGGTTCAATGAGCCGCCCTTCCTCGTCTCCAAACATACCGTGTTCCCCCGCGTGGGGATTCAGCGCCGCCACCGCGAGGCGCGGCGCGATACCCGCCGCAACCTGGGCGTCGCCGAGCAGGGTGATGGTATGGGCGATTCGTTCCTCCGTGAGGGTCTGCGCAACCTCGGCCACCGGAATGTGGGAAGTCACCCGGGCGATCCAGAGGCTATCCATGATATTGAACTCGCCGGGAATATCCTCTCTTCCGAACTCTTCCTTGAAAAGCTCCAACTCGGAATAGTGCTTTGAGCCGGCCAGATGCATCGATTCCTTGTTGAAAGGCGCAAAAACGATGCCGTCCACCAGTCCCTCCTGGGCCAGCCTGACGGACTGCATGAGGGAGGTCAGAACTTCCCGCCCCGCCGCCTCACTCACCGCGGCGCGCGGTATTGCCGGAGTATCCTCGCTGCGGAAATCCCAGAAAAGCACGGGATCGTCCTTCCCTTCCGCTTCCCGGAGTGACTCGATTCGCGGCACATCCACCTTCAGTCCCGTCACATCGAGAGCTTCCTCGAATACGCGACCATCACCGGTGAGAATGACCTGCACTCCCCGTGCCTGCTCAGGTATATCTCCCGCCACCTTTGCACAGAGTTCCGGACCGACTCCGGCGGTATCTCCAAACAACAACTGAACTCGCGGTCTCACTATGGAACTCCTTATGAATCGGTATAGTCGGAACTGCCCAGGTCGTGGACGATATGAATTCGGAGCAACTCGTCGATCGCTCCACATCGTTTTCCTTCAAGCATTTCCACAAGATCGAAATGCTGACGCATATACACTTCCAGCCGCTCAACAGGAACATCCTGGGCAATCCTGAGAAGCTGTACCTTGCTCGCGTACTGCCTATAGACCGATGCAAGTTCACCGTTGCCGCACAGCTCCGCGGCTTTCTGATGGAAGAGGGAATCTCCCTCAAAATACGCTGCCTTGTCCCTCTTCTCGAGGGCGACCTTCGCCTGTTCCGCCAGCTCCCGCAGGGCCTGGAAGGATTCGGTATGTTCCTTCCTGCAGAGGAGGCGAAATGCCATCTGTTCAAGAGTCAGACGGAGCTGGGCGATGTCGCTGGCCTCGCGAGATCCGATTCTCGCAACTTCCGCGTAGCTTCGCGGCTGGAGGTGAACCAGTCCGAACGCCTGCAACCGCGTCAGAGCCTCACGAATCGGTGTGCGACTGACGCCGAAACGGCGGGCGATTTTCTCTTCAACTATTTTGTCACCCTGTTTCAGCTCGCCCGAAAGAATGGATTCCTTGATGTAATGGTAAACCTGATCGGCATAACTCTGTCGGACCATCCGAGGCTCGACTGATTCAGTGGTTTCTGATGGCATCGGTTCCTCCATGGCTGGAAGCAAAAATTGTGTACAATTTTTCACGTCCAGCGTTGACAGCGCCGGCGAAGCGCCCTACGATAGAAATAAATAGTATTCCATATACAATTTCTGGTCAAGCAAGGAAAGATGAATGAAGAAACCATGGATTCAAGTCTCCATTGATACACAAACAGTTTCAGACGCAATGGTACACCTTGGCCACGCACTGTCAATTGACGCCGAATGGGTGGAGGTGGGGACTCCGTTACTTACCTTTGCGGGTATCGATTCCATACGCTCAATAGCAGATGCCGCCGGAGAACGAATAGTCCTTGCCGATTTCAAGGCTCTTGACGGCGTCGGTCAGTATTTCACCCGGGCCGGTGAACTTGGCGCGTCCATTGCGACGGTGATGGCCGTCGCCAATGAGGCGAGCATTCTCAAGGCGATTGAAGCGGGTCATGCCGCGGGCGTCAAAGTGCAGGTTGATCTGTTAAACGTACCGACAAATGACCTGACCCGGCGGGTCGGTGAACTGACGGAAATGGGGGCCGACTATTTCCTCCTCCACCTGGCCATCGATGAACTGCTCCGCAATCCTTCGGCGGACCCGTTGGAGGGGTTGGATGAAGTCGTCGCGGCAACGGACATACCGGTCGGACCCGTCGTCTTTACCAAGGAACAGGGAATGGAGGCGATCAAGCGGGGCGCCTCGTATGTGGTCATCGGATATCCGCACATCACCATGGACGACGCACGCCGGCGACTGCAGGAGTTTGCCGATGCGGTGCGTGGGGGTGCGCCGGTTTCCGCAGGAGAGGAGTGATATGAACTCCCGTCCTGTCGGCGATACGGGCATGGTCATGTCATCGGTCGCCCTCGGCACATGGACCTTTGCGAGCGACGGGATCTGGGGGGGATCTCAGGAACGGGAGTGTATTCGCGTCGTCCACGCCGCACTGGATCGGGGAATCACCCTCTTTGATACCGCGCCCAACTACGGAGACGGCCGCAGTGAATCGATCCTCGGCTCGGCATTGCGGGGACGGGAGAACGGATTCATCGCATCCAAGTTCAAAATCGATGGGAAGTCCGGCGGGGAGCTGAGGCGCATGGTTACCGACTCCCTTCGCCGTCTCCGGCGGGATGCGATCGACATCATGCAGGTCCATTGGCCCGGTACCACGACGGAGGAGACCCGCGAAGCCCTTGCCCTGCTTTTCCGTATGCGCGATGAGGGTCTCGTTCGGGAGGTGGGTGTGTGTAATTTCGGCGTATTCGATATTGAAGAAACCCGGGACTTCCCGATCGTCACAAACCAGATTCCCTACAGTCTCTTGTGGCGCGCCGTGGAAGGTCGGGACGGCATCGCCGCCGTGAGTCGTGCTTCAGGTCGTCGTACCATCGCATACACTGTTCTCCAGCAGGGTTTGCTGTCCGGCCGGTACCGGACGCTCGCGTCCTTTCCGGAAGGAAGAAAACGAACGCGCCACTTCTCCTCACGCCACCCCGCGGCGCGGCACGGCGAGGGCGGTTTTGAAGGGCAGACCGAACGCGCCCTTTCCCGCATCCTGGATTTGTCAGAAAAGTTCCGTCGTCCCGTTGTCGCCCTTGCCCTCGGTTTTGTCCGGGCGAACCCAGATATCGACACCATGCTTCTCGGTGCGCGGACGGTGGATCAGCTGAATGAACTGTGCAGCCTGGCGGATACGCAGCTCACCGCCGGGGAGGTTTCGACCCTCAGGGACGTCACGGCGGACTTGAAGGAATCCATCGGTGCCCATGCCGATATGTATGAGGGCGTTTCGCGTATTCGCTTCCCCGGTCCCGACGGTACGCCGACAAGGACTCGTACCCCGCGATGATGGAATCGTCGGCAATCCCTCTGGCGACACTTTTTCGACGTCTCGCGGCACCTGCATATCTTCCCATTCTTTTTCTCGCATTTTCGTGGTCCGCGTTGACGCCGGCGTTCCCACAGTATCTCGGTGGTCTCGGTGCGGGGGTCGGTGCCGTCGGACTTATCGTGGCGATGAAGGGAATCGGTCAGGTAGTAAGCGACGTCCCGGGGGGATTCATTCTCGCAGCATGGGGATTGCGACGAGTGACAGTTTTCTCCTACATCGTGACCATCGGCGCCAACGCCGCACTCATCTGGTCGCGAAGCCTCCCCTTCATCGCCTGCTTCACCTTTATGTCCGGCTTTTCAACGTCAATACTGGTAACGACGGTCATGGCGACGGTGCGGATGAGAGTCCCTCCGGAGTTCCGCGGACGGGCTCTATCCGGTGTCGGCGGTGCGTTGCGCATCGGCATGCTCATCGGACCCGTTGCGGGAGGTGTTGTCGCCGATATTTTCGGGGTTCCCGCCATTTTCATTCTCCGAATCATCGGATTTGTGGCGGGACTGATCTCGTTCACCCTGGGTATGCCACCCGACGAAAGGCGGGATCGATCGGTACCGGCCCGGCGAGGAAGATCCTTTACGCTCCTGCACAGGGGATTACGTGATCGCTGGTACGCCGTTCTCACCGTCGGATTTGGTATTCTCGTACTTTCAATCCTCCGGTCCTCACGGGAAATGGTCATACCCCTCTGGGGAACGGCCAACGGCCTCTCCCCTACCCTTATCGGTTTTGCCATGAGTATCGGCGCAGCCGCAGATCTGCTCCTGTTTATCCCGGCCGGAATCATTTCGGACAGCCTCGGCAGGAAAGCGGCAATCGGCGTGAGCCTCACCGTGTTCAGTATTGGCCTCCTGTTATTGCTCCCCGCCCGAAGCATGCCCCTTTTTATCGCCGTTGCCGCGGTGATCGGCGTGGGAAACGGTCTTGGAGCGGGAATCAATATGACCACCGGCGCCGACCTCGCACCGGACGGGGCTGTGGCGGAGTTTCTCGGTCTCTGGCGACTCTACGGGGACCTGGGGAGCGCCGCGGGCCCCGTACTGGTGGGAACCCTTGCGGCGTTCCTTGCGCTCGCTCCGGCGGTGGCGATCACCGCCGCAGTGGGAGCAGTGGGCGTTGGGGTGGTCGCGATCTGGGCACCGGAGACGCGGGATTTGCGATGACCGCGTCTTTTCTCCGGTCCCTCAGGCAAGAACGCCCAGCTTGACCAGACCGTCAAAGATGAACTGAACCGCCAGTGCAGAGAGGATCAGTCCCATGAGACGCTGCACAACGGACACTCCCGTCTCCCGCAGAAGCTTGAGAATCTGGTCACTCGCGGCCATGGTCACGAGAGAGACCGACAGGGCGGTAATCACCGCTCCAAAGAGAACAAGAGCGGTAAAGAGGGGATCCGCCGATTCTACCGAATAGATAATGATGGTGGTGATCGTCCCGGGACCGGCAAGGATCGGAACCGCCAGGGGAAAGACTGAATAGTCCTCGCGCTGCTCCATCTCACGGCGGGAGGTCTTTGTCCGCTGACGGTGTCCCAGGAGCAGGTCCAGGGAGATTATGAAAAAGAGAATTCCGCCGGCGATAAAAAAGGAGCCCGGCATGATACCGAGAAACTGAAGTATTCTTTCTCCTGCAACGATGAAAAATGAAAGTATGAAAAAGGCGACCGTCACCGATTTGACCATCGTCTTCTTCCGCTCCCGGGACGACATGTCCTGGGTCAGGGAGATAAAGATCGGTATCAACCCGAGGGGATCGATGAGAATCAGCACGGTAAGGAAGACGGTAATTATCTGGGCGGCCATGAATCGGACAGTAGCGTAGCCGGATCGTCCCGTCAACGCCCGCAGCTGCGATGACGGAGAACGATAGAACGCGGACGCCGCCGTTGGAGAATCGGCGTCAAGATCTCTACATCTTATCCCACGCGGCTTCCGCCGCCTTTATAAGCGGATACGCTGCGGGAGACGCCGTAAGACAGGGCTGCGTACCTATTTGCGTCGTCAGAAGATCCATGACGCTCATGCGGTTTTGAATCGCCAATCCAAGGACGTTGGTCAGCTCACCGGCGCTCTCGCCGCCGATCACACCGCCGCCGATGATGGTACCGCAGTTTTTCGCCACGACCAGACGAACCGTCTGTTTGTGGGCGCCTGCGAGCGAACCAGGGTGGCGGTCCATACCGGTAAAAGAGCCGACGACGATCTGAAAGCCCGCCTGTTCCGCCGCGGCGGCGGTTATCCCCGCAGTACCGAATCCCGTTCCATTGATTGCGGTGGAGTACACGGCGATGGTGCCGTTAAACGCCTTGACGGAACAGAGGTTGTAGAGATTCATTGCGGCGACCCGCGCTTCCGCACACGCCGTGGATGCGAGCATTACTCCGCTGAGGCGTCGGGTGATAAAATCACGCTTCTCCGCACAGTCGCCCACGGCGAGTACATCGGGGTCGGCGGTGCGCATGTACTCGTCGACAACGATAAAGCCGTGATCGTTGACGGGCAGCCCCGCTGCGGCGGCTAGTTGTGTCTCCGGTGCATAGCCCATTGAAAGGATGACCCCATCCACGTCCAGGGTTTCCCCATTGGTGAGGACTACGCTTTGCACATTGCCCGCAGGATCACCGACGAGTTCCTTCACGCCCTGCCCCGTCTTGAGGACTATACCTTCTTTGGTGAGCATCTCTTCCGCCTCATGGGCGATGGGCTCGTCAAAGGCAGCGCCGAGTATATGGGGCAGCACCTCGACGAGGTACACTTCCATCGGGAGCTTGCGCAACTGATCCGCCAACTCCACACCGATAAACCCCGCTCCGATGACGGCCACTCGGGAGTTTGGTTTCAACTGCCGCACCATGCCGTCGATGTAGTCCTTGTTCTTGGGCACGGTGAAGACGTTTTTAAGATCCGTCCCTTTCAGCCATCCCGGGACTTTTGGTCGGGATCCCGTGGCGATGATAAGCTTTTCATACGCAACAGTCTTTCCTCCCTCGGTCGTACATCGCTTGTTGTCCCGGTCGATTGTCACTACCTTGTCGATGAGGACGCGGGCACCGTTTTTTGTGGCGAGTCCGTCGGGAAGGATATTGTTGTCGGTGCTGCCGATCTCTCCGAACACGTAGGGTATCGCGCAGGGGATGAGGGCAGTCCGGGTATCCCTGACCACAAGCACGTCCTTTTCCGAAAATTTGGCCCGGGCTACCTGTGCCGCGACCAGCCCTGCGGCGCTCCCGCCGATCACCAGTACATCCGTCTTTTCCATAGTGCGTCCTTTCCGGCTGTGTATCCGTCAAAGGGAAAGGCGACGGAAGCTGCCGGGGTAGAGGGTTTGTGTATGGATCAACGTATTACTTTAATGGTTCCTCGTCAACTATAGTGGTTGTTCGCGGTTATTCGGCCCGCGGCGGATCATCACGTTGACTGAAGAAGCCACTCCACCGCCGCCGTGGCGTGTATCACAGCGGTATCGTAGAGGGGGAGCGACGGCACTTCCGCGGGCGAATCGGTAGGAGCGGCGGATTCCGGACCGTCACCGACAAGGAGCCCGATTTCCGTGCAGCCGAGAATGACCGCCTCGGCGCCCCTGGCGGCGAGTCCATTGATCACATCCATATACACGGAGCGGCTCTCCCGGCGGATCGTCCCATGAACGAGCTCGTCAAAGATGATGCGGTCTATTTCCCGGCGTTCATCCGAATCGGGCACAAGGATCTCCAGCCCGTGCCCGCCGGTGAGACGGTGCCGATAAAAATCCTGCTCCATGGTGAACCGGGTACCCAGAAGCCCCACCCGCCGGCGGCCGTCACGTCGCAGCGCGTCGCCGCAGGCGTCGGCGATATGTATCCAGGGGAGCGTCGTGGCGGCAACGAGGTCGTCAAAGACGAGATGCATCGTATTGGTCGCCAGGAGGAGTACCCCCGCCCCCGCCATTTCCAGGCCGCGGGCGGCTTCCGCCAGGATGCGGGCCGTACCCGCCCAGTCGCCCGCCCGCTGCATCTCCTCGATGGGTCCAAAATCCACAGAATGAATGAGAAGGGGCGCCGAGTGGTGGCCTCCCCGGCGGGCGTGATAGCCCCGGTTGATTTGCTGATAGTAGGTGACGGTGGACTCCCAGCTCATACCACCGATAATGCCCACAGGCGGTCGTTGTTGAAGTGCCATGGCGTATGGTACCACAAAGCAAACCGATCCGGGGCGGTCGGTGGGCGGAATCATGGCTCCGCAGAACGCGAGTTCAAGATATATTCAGGAAAACCGGATGGCCCGGACCCGATCAGCTCTGCCTGCGTCCCGTATTGGCGCGGTTGGCCAGAAGCTTTACGGAACTCACCTCTTTGGTGGAGAGGCGCACGCCGGCAGCGCGGGCACCCTTGACGAGGTAGTCGTCCACCACGAAGTCCTCCTCCAGCTTTTGCATGCGCGGTTTCTTTTTGTAGCGCAGACGGGCGACCACGTTGTCTCGGGTCGTCAGAAGAAGCGGCCGGGCCCCTTCAGGTACGAGATCGTATTCCTTTTCGAGAATGTACTGCTCGATCCGGCACCGCTTGAGATAGGTGGAGCCGTCGGCGTTCCGATAGACGACGGAAAAGACCCGTTCCGCCAGGGCATCCTTGTCGGCGAGGCCGGCGTAGAGCATGCCCTTGCCGACAAAGAGGCGCTCCGGCACGTCCATGACGCGGTACTTTCCGTCGCCGCCGATGACGAGAATGCGGTCATAGGGAGAGACCTTTTCCAGCTCCCGGACGCCGCCGCGAGCGCCGCCGGTCTCACCGGGGGCAGCCTTTGAGTCCCCTCCGTTACCACCGTTGCCGGTACTTCCCGCCGCAGACCGGGTCAGGTTGCCCAGATCGGTGCCCAGATACCCCGTCTCCGGGTCGTACAGGAGTGTACGGTCCCGCGCCGCCGCTTCCCTTACGTCGACGCGACTGAAACCGGTGATCTCCGTCTTCCGGGGAAAACGGTGGCCGTGTTTTTCAAGCACGCCGTCAAGAAATGCGAGGGCGTAGGCAGTGAGGTTCTTCAGATGCTTCTTTATCTCATCCAGGCGCGCCCGAATCTGTTCCACCTCTTCCCGGTTCTTCTCGATGTCATACAGCGAGATCCGGCGAATCGGGATTTTCAGGAGCCGCTCGATGTCCTCGTCGGTGATGGGCCGGATGAGCTCCTTCTTGAAGGGCTCAAATCCGGTACGCACCGCCTCCTGGACGCCCTCCTGGGTGCGCTCCTCTTCGATACGCTTGTAAATGCGCTCCTCCACAAAGATACGCTCAAGGGTGCGCATGTGGAGGCGCTCCATGAGCGTCTCCCGCTCATGTTCAAGCTCCCGTTTGAGGAGTTTCACCAGACGTTTGGCGTGGTGGGCGATCACCTCGCTCACCGTCATGAGCCGCGGCTTGTCCCCGTCAATGACGAGGAGGTTGACCGAAATTGACTGCTCGCAGTCGGTAAAGGCAAAGAGCCCGTCCACCACGTCCTGGGTGTAGACGCCCCGGGGAAGCTTGATCTCGATCTCCACGTGTTCCGACGTGTAGTCACTGATCTGGGCAACCTTGATCTTGCCCCGCTTCGCCGCCGTCTCGATTGAATTCATGAGGCTTTCCGTGGTGGTACCGAAGGGCACCTCCCGAATGACGATGCGCTTCTCGTCGGAGGTATCAAGCTTTGCCCGGACAAGGACTTTCCCCTGCCCGTCGGCGTACTCCGAGACGTCCAGGAGTCCCGCCGTGGGGAAGTCGGGATAGAGCTCAACCTTCTCGCCCCGGAGCTGCGCCTGCAGCGCCTCGATCACCTCCCGGAAGTTGTGGGGCAGAATGCGGGTGGACATGCCCACGGCGATGCCCTCGGCGCCGAGGATGAGGACGAGGGGAATCTTGGCGGGAAAGACCACGGGTTCCCGGTTGCGGCCGTCGTAGCTGTCGGTATAGGTGGTAAGCTCCGGCCGCCAGAGGATCTCCCGGGCGATCGCGTCAATGCGGCACTCGATATAGCGGGCCGCCGAGGCGGAGTCGCCGGTGTAAATATTGCCGAAGTTCCCCTGGGTATCGATGAACAGTTCCTTGTTGGCAAGGACGACCAGGGCCTCATAAATGGAGGCATCCCCGTGGGGGTGATACTTCATGGCGTGGCCGACGACGTTGGCAACCTTGTGGAACTTGCCGTCGTCAATTTCCAGGAGGGTGTGAAGGATGCGCCGCTGCACCGGCTTGAGGCCATCGTCCAGATGGGGAATCGCACGGTCCTTGATGACATAGCTCGCGTATTCCAGAAAGTTGCGATTGAAGAGAGTGTTCACATACGCCATTGGGTGATTTTCCACAAAAGGGGGCGTGTTGTCACGTATCTTTTTTTATATTGAACGCCAGCGTTCTGGGGTGCCGCAGCCACACCTGTCTTGAGCCAACCGGTCCGAGGCGCGTGACCATCATCCTCGAGGCAGCATGTTCACCCGCTGAAACTCATCAGACATCGCATCGCGTGGATACTCCGATAGGAACGCCTGCGGAGGCGCGACACGGTTCGGCGATTCGACGAGGTATCAATTCCAAAGTTTAATCTTGAATTTGCACCATGCCGATCTCGCCCAGGCGGTGGAAACGGATGATGGGGAGTACGCGTTCGGTCGGGACGAAGTCAGCTATATGTGCTGCGGGAGAAGAGCCCGGTATGCTGCCGGTGTCGGGTCCGTAGGCAGAAACCGACAAAAAGTCGCTATTGAAATGTACGCATCATCGTGACGCAAGCACCGCACGTTGGAGGTTCAGGGATATGATGTCCTGGGCGTCGTAATTTGACACGAGAGCGTCGGCACTTTTTGGGGTATGGGCAGTTATTCTTTCAAGGCAGCGCCGCAATGACGTAAGTTTTGTACCGAGAAGATCCCGATCAGGCATAAAAATACTCCTCGTTGCGACGGTGGATCATCCGTATATTGGGGAGCATATCCGTCGCAAAGTCCAGCATACGTACTATCAGTTCACCGTAAATGGTGGAATCCCGACTGAGAAGGATCCGGCCTGTGGTGAGCACCTGTTTAAGAAACAGGCCGTCCGAGCGGCCAATATCCCGGACTTGTACTTCCATACCAACGGAACGGGAACACCGCAGGCTCATATCAATGAGATCTTCTTCGCTCAGGGAAACGCGGGAATCTCCCGCCACGGCCAGATCGACGTCGCTGTCACGGCGGTGCGTATCCCGCGCGACGGAACCATACAGGATTGCGAGCCGAATCTGAGGGATATCATTGAGGACGGTCAGCAGCTTCTTTTCAATGTTCTGCCGGGTCATGGGTGATATTGTAATGCCGTAACGGGTTATGTGCATATGGTCCCACGTTGTTCGATTGCGAGCGCAGATTTTCTCCTATCGCAGCGAGGGCGGTAGAATGCCTCGGGAGATGCGGGCCGGGCACGCCGTAACGCTCGCGTTCAATTAAAAAAAGATTATCAGGAAGGTCGACTTGACACTTTTGAACCCTTTTCTTATTGTTCGGTCGTGGACCGTATAAACGACGTGACCAACAGTATTCTTCTAGGCCTCCTGCTCGCTCTACCTGGCTCCTCAGTCGGGAAGGGATCGGAAAGGCCTTGTCGGTCGTAGATCGACGCCGGCAGAAGCAGGCAGATAAGCCCGCTACCGATTTCCTTCGGTGGCGGGCTTTTTTGTTGTCTTTCGGAGGAGGAACGGACGGCACGTGACGGAATCGCGAGGGTAGAACGCAGAAGGAGGAAAAGATGGCGAAATACACCCCATTCAAGACCGTGGAATTGCCCGATCGGCGGTGGCCGGAACGGACGATCACCGAGACGCCGATCTGGTGCAGTGTCGACCTCAGGGACGGCAATCAGGCGCTGGCCGTACCGATGAGTGTCAGGGATAAACTTGAAATGTTTGACCTCCTTGTGGAAATCGGCTTCAAGGAAATTGAAGTTGGTTTTCCTTCGGCGTCGCAGATCGACTTTGACTTTGTCCGGAAACTCGTCGACGAGGACAGGATTCCCGATGATGTGTTCATCCAGGTTCTGACGCAGGCGCGGGAACCCCTGATCAGACGCACCTTTGAGAGCGTTCAGGGGGCAAAAAACGTCATCATTCACCTGTACAACTCAACATCACCGCTCCAGCGGAAGATCACCTTCAATCTGGGCAAAGAGGAGATCAAGGCGATCGCCGTCAAGGGAACGGAGCTGGTGAAGGAGCTCGTACCGACCCTGAAGGGCACCAATGTGCGCTTTGAGTATTCTCCCGAGAGCTTTTCCGACACGGAGACTGAGTACGCCCTTGAGGTCTGTGAGGCGGTCATGGAGGTATGGGGACCGACGGAGAAGCAGAAGATGATTCTCAATCTCCCCGACACGGTGGAATGGATCCCCGCCCATAAACACGCCGACCAGATTGAATGGTTCTGCCGGAACATGAAACACCGGGAACGGGCGATCATCAGCATGCACACCCATAACGACCGTGGGACCGGCGTGGCAGCGTGTGAAATGGGCATCATGGCCGGCGCCGACCGGGTGGAGGGGACACTCTTTGGCAATGGAGAGCGCACGGGTAATCTGGATATCGTCACCGTTGCGCTGAACAGAATGGCCGACGGCGTTGATCCCGGCCTGAACCTCCATGACGTTCCCCGGATTCGCTCCATTTACGAGCGATGCACCCGCATGACCGTCCCGCCCCGCCACCCATACGCGGGGGAGCTCGTCTTTACCGCCTTTTCCGGTTCCCATCAGGACGCAATCAAAAAAGGTATGGATCGTCGCAACGACGATGTCGCCCCGGACGCGCCGTGGGAGGTCCCCTACCTTCACATCGATCCCCGGGATATCGGCAGGACCTATGAGTCCATCGTGCGTATCAACAGCCAGAGCGGAAAAGGCGGCGTCGCCTACGTCATGTCCCGGGAGTACGGCTTTGAAATGCCCAAATCCATGCACCCCGAGATGGGAACACTGGTGAACAAGCTCGCCGACGAGTGGGGGCGTGAGCTGACAACCTCCGAGATCTATGAGGCATTCAACCGTGAATTTCTGCAGATCAACTACCCCCTGGAGGTCATCAAAATGACCTTCAATTACTCGGAAGAGGACAACCGCGTCATCACCTGCAAGACGATCATCAAGCATTCCGGTCGGGAGTACGTAGCCGGCGGCGTCGGAAACGGGGCCGATCAGCGCCTTTGCCCACGCCCTGGAAGGGACAGGGATGGCGGGATTTTCGGCTAACCGACTTTCACGAACACGCAATCGGTGAAGGTGTCGATACCGATGCGGTGGCGTACGTTCAGATTCAGATGGTGGACAGCGGACGCACCTATTGGGGCGCCGGCATTGACGCCAATATCGATCGGGCGGGTACAAAAGCGCTCATCAGCGCCTATAATCGCGCGCCACCGTTCATGACGATGGGCGGGAGTGCGTCGGGGGGAGTGCGTCGGTGGGGCACACGAGGGTGTGACGCCGCGGCGCTCTGCCCGCCCTGCAGTTTGTCCCGGCGGTTTTGACCCGCCGGTCACGCCTGCCGGTCATCCCTGCAGGTGGCGTCGGAACGCCTCCTGACTTCCCTCTACCGCCTGAAAGACGATGAGAAACTGGGACTCTCCTTCGGAGACGTTCCGGAAGGCGTGGGGCTGAGTGGCGCGAAAGATGAGGCTGTCCCCCGCTTCAAGGGTGTATTTTATGTCGGAAATCGCATATTCGATGGCGCCGGAAATGCAATAGACAAACTCCTCACCGGCGTGGCGAATCGGTCGATTTTCGCCGTCGCTGTTGGTACCCAGCCCGTCGCCGGTGCACCCGCCCTCGAGGGTCACGATGAAGGGCTCCGACTGCTGGTTGCGCAGTCCCTGGCCCAGACTTTCCATGGAGCCGCAGTCTCCCGTCGTGGTAAGGCGCTGGTCCTTTCGCACCACCACGACATCCTGCTCCTGCTGCTCTTCAAAGAAATCGATGATCCGCACCCGGAGCGCCTCGGCAAGGCTGTGTAACGACG
>CBDESZ010000022.1:0-141099 GCA_965242725.1 Alkalispirochaeta sp. | reverse complement strand
AGACGGCAAAAGTGATGAAACGGGAGCTCTCGAAGCAGGGCATCACCTTCCACCTTGAGACCAAAGTCACCGGCATCGAGGCCGCGGGCGCGGCCGGCGGCGAGACCGGGGCCGGCACTCCCGCTGGCGAGACCGGCGGCGCCGGGGCCGACGCCAAAAAGGCCGCCGGTACGAAGGGCGCCGCCGCCTCCGCCAAGAGCGCCGCCTCCGCCAAGGCCGCCTCCACGGATGCTCCCCGCAAAGTGACGATAACGGCGACGGGAAAAGACGGCAGGAAGCTCGAAATCTCCGCCGACAAGGTCCTCGTCGCCGTGGGCCGCAAACCCTACACCGAGGGCGTCGGACTCGAGACGGCGGGCGTGGAAACAGACGAGAAGGGCCGGGTCAGGACCGACGCGCACGGCGCCACCACGGCGGAGGGCGTCTGGGCGGTGGGCGACATCGTCGCGGGACCGATGCTCGCCCACAAGGCTGAGGACGAGGGAATGGCCGTCGCCGAGCGTATCGCAGGCAAAGCGGGGCACGTCAACTATGAGACGATTCCCAACGTGATCTACACGTGGCCCGAGGCCGCCTCGGTGGGAAAAACGGAGGATCAGCTGAAGGAGGAGGGCGTCGCCTACAAGGTCGGTACCTTTCCCTTTTCGGTAAACGGCAGGGCGCTGGCGATGGAAGCCACGTCCGGATCGGTACGGATACTGGCGGATGAAAAGAGCGACCGCGTCCTGGGAGCACATATCGTCGGCCCCTGGGCGAGCGACCTGATCACCGAGATCGTTACGGTAATGGAATTTGGCGGGTGCGCGGAGGACATCGCACGAACCGTGCACGCCCACCCGACGCTTTCGGAAGTAGTACGAGAGGCCGCCCTCGGAGTTGACGGCCGCATGATTCACGCAAAAAATTGAGGAGGCTACACGCATGAGTGAACAGCACGTGGAATACCACAAGGGACTTGAAGGCGTCATCGCAGCGGAAAGTAAAATTTGCAAGATCAACGGCGAGGAAGGCAAGCTCTACTACCTCGGCTATCCAATCGACGTCCTCGTGGAGCAGGCCGATTTTGAAGAGGTGACGTACCTCCTCCTGAACGGTGAACTCCCCTCGACGGAACAGCTCAAGGACTTTCGGCGACGCATGCGGGAAGGCCGTCACCTGAAACAGCCGATTCTCGATATGATTCGCAACTTCCCCCGGGAATCCCACCCCATGGAACTGCTCCAGTCGGTGGTGAGCTATCTCAGCGGCTATGTGGAACACAAAATACACCACGGGCCCTATTGCAACTGTCGGGACACCCTCCATCAGGTGGCCCAGATCGCGTCGGTCATCGCCGCGCTCCATCGCTTCAGGGAGGGTCTGGACTACGTCCCGCCCCGGGATGATCTCAACCACGGCGCAAACTTTCTCTATATGCTTCACGGCGAGGAGCCGGAAGAAATAGACGGCCGGATCATGGACCGATGTCTCGTCCTGCACGCGGAACACAGCTTCAACGCGAGCACCTTCACCGCCCGCGTCGTCGCCAGCACGCAGAGCACCTGTTACTCAAGCATATCCGCCGCAATGGGCGCCCTCTACGGCACCCTCCACGGCGGCGCCAACGAGAAAGTGATGGCCATGGTCGACCAGATCGGCTCCGTCGACCGGGCGGAAGAGTACATCAAAGACAAGCTCGCCAAAAAGGAGAAGGTCATGGGCATGGGCCACCGGGTCTATCGCGCCAAGGATCCCCGGGCGATCGTCATGGAGGGGTTTCTGGAAGATCTCTCAAAGCGCAAGGGCGACCGGAGCTACCTGGACATCCTCAAAACGGTGGAAAAGACCTTCCGGAACATCATGGAGGAAAAAGGAAAGCCGATCTATCCAAACGTGGACTTCTTCTCCGGGGCGGTCTATCGCCTCCTGGGCATTCCGAGTCACCTCTTTACGCCCATCTTTGCGGCGGCCCGCGCCTCGGGTTGGCTCGCCCACATCCTGGAACAGCGGGAATATGAAAAGCGCCTCTTCCGTCCCAAGGCGCAGTACGTCGGTGAAATCGACAAGGTTCTCACGCCGATCGATTCGCGGAAGTAGTCTGTAGATTGAACGCCCGGCGTCACCGCGGCCGTACCGCTCCTGTTCGTCCGCTACGCGAACCCGGCCGGGAGACGGGCCGGCCCTACGGTCCGGCCCGGTGACATCACCGGGCGTTAATTATACGGTCTCCGGCAGATCGGAATGTTGCCACACCTCGTACACTTCATACGCCGGCTCCTCATAGGGATGTGACTCAAGCAGCGCCGCGACGGCGGGACGAACGCTCTCCCGCCGGCAAAGCACCTCCACCCGCAGCTCCTCGACGCGTTCCACCGTCCCGGCTTCGCCGATGAAGGGCGACGCCTCTGAAGAGGGGCGGAACTGTCCCATACCTTCCGTTTCCCAGCTGCACATATCGTATTTCTCATACTTCCCGGCGCCGACTGCAAAGACTGCGCGTTTCACCGTCTCGGCGTATTCCCGGGGAACAAAGAACACAAGTTTGAACATGACAAAACTGTAATGCCTTTGAAACCTTGTGGAAAGTACACCCCTCCATATTGGTATTCGATGAACGGTGTCGTAGCGACCGGCCGCAATATTCGACTCACTGCGTTTATAACGGTCGCCGTCTTTGCAGCGCTATCCTTCCTCCTGTTGTCGCCGGCAGGCGCGCAGTCCCGGGACATGGAAATCATGGAAGCCTATCAGAATACTGCGCGACGCATTACACGGGACGTCCTTCCGGTGGTCGTGGAAGTACAGATCCGGGAGCGTGTGAGTCGCGAGCGTCGGGGTGCCCCGTCGCCGTTGGACTTTTTCTTCGGCGAAAATCCGGGCACCCCCGGCGGGAGCTCCGGGGGCACTGAAGTCGGCTCCGGCGTGATCGTCCGACGAGACGGGCGGGACATATACGTTCTCACCAGTGAGCGGATCGCCGGAAGTGCCACGGCGATCACGATCGGGCTTCACGACGGACGGGAGTATGAGGGGCGTCTCCTCGGTGTTGACGGTTCCAATGATCTCGCGGTCGTCGCATTTGAAACCGGCGACGCCGTGCCCGTGGCGGCGCTGGGAGACAGCGACACTCTGCAGGTGGGGGACTTCATATTCGCCTTCGGGAACCCCCGCAGCTACGGGGCGTCAATTACGAGCGGTATCGTCAGCGCCCGCGGTGAAGTGCCCCCCGACAAGAGGGATCGTCTCCCCGTCGCTGAGTACATAAAGACCGACGCCATGATTCCCAGGAGCAACTCCGAGGCGCCCTTGTCAATCTGGGCGGCGAGGTCGTCGGCCTGACGACGTGGGCGGCTCCGCAACGGGACGGTGGAATCAGTCCCGGTTTCGCCGTTCCCATCAACCGGATCATGCCGGCGGCGGACCGGATCATCAGCTCGGGACACATAGAGTACGGATGGCTCGGCGTCAACATGGCCGACCCGCCTGCGAGTCGCACCGATTCCCTTGGAGAATCGGGAGGCGGCGCGTTTGTTATAAATGTCTATCGCCGGTCCCCCGCGGCGGAGGCGGGAATCAAGCCGGGAGATATTATCGTCGGAGTGGGCAACGAGACGATTGCCGGCGGTGGAGATCTCCTGCGCACGGTGACGCGTCTTGCCCCGGGCGACCAGACCCGGTTCTTTGTGAGGCGGCATGGTGAAATGCGGACCGTACAGGTAACCACCGGCGTCCGTCCCCGGAACGGACAGGACGTCGACGTTTCCGACCTGTGGCCCGGCATGTCGGTAGTTGAAATAACGGACCATATCCGGGCCAATCTGGATCTTTCCGTTCGTGGAGGCGATATTATCGTCGGTCACGTTACGGAAGGATCCCCCGCCGCCATGGCGGGGCTGCGAAGTGGCGACATCATCGTCAGGGTAAACGAGCGGGAGGTCGATACACTTCGCGAATTCTATATGGAGTTAAACGGGGCGAGCGGAGACAGGATTACATTTCGGATCCGCCGTCACGACACCAATCTGACTGTTGGATTGGCGAGATAAACTCAAAGGATCCTCCTCCTCTGTGTGGGGGTTCGACCGGTCGGCCATCAGCGTGCATCATTGCCCCCGATCACGCTCGGTCTCTCCGGCGGGCCCCCCTTTTTTTACTTTTTTTCTTCAAGGAGCATGGTAAACCACACGACGAGATCGGTCCACTTGTAGTTGGAGGCGATACGCACCGGCGTCAAACCGTCGCTGCTCCTGACATCAAGCTTCGCCCCTGCGTCAAGGAGCAGCTCAATGATCTCCCGGTTGCCGACACGGGCGGCGGTCATGATTGGACGCCATCCCGCCTGATTCGCCTGATTCACGTCGGCACCATGTTGAATGAGGTATCGTACCATCAGATAGTCTTCGTTATCGATTGCATACCGCAGGGGAGTGACCTCTCCCTTCGATACGGGAGTGGTTGCGTTGATATCGGCGCCGTTTTCAACGAGATACTCCACAATTTCAATGCGTCCCTGCTGCGCTGCCAGGTGAAGCGCCGTTTTTTCACGGTAGTCAACAGACTCTATCGGCGCACCGTCGGCGATTTCCCGCTGCACCCCCTGCAGGTCGTTCCGGTCCACCGATCGGTGAAGCATGGAAATGCATGAGGTGAGAAGTGACGTGGCGGCAATTACGAGGATACACAGCAATGGCCCGCGGAATTTCTTCATATTCGACGAGTATAATGAAGGGGTTGCAACGCTTCAACGGACTGACACATACGGACGGAACGGATAAAGTGCTTTTCAGCACCATGACCGAACCATCTTCCAACCGCACCGTGAATTTTCTCGTCCTCTTTGCCCTCGTTTCGATAGTGCTCGTTTTTTCGGGGTGCCGGACGGTGGTCTCCGACGAGGAACACGCCCTGAACTATCCATCCTACCAGGAAATGACCGCTGAACTGACACCCCTTGAGTTCTTTGCATCCACCGAGATTCCCCGGATCAGGGAGTATTACGCCCGGTGTACCGCCGGGCTTCCCGACGCCCGCCATGAAGCGGGATTCTTTCTCTTTGAAGGCGACAGGATGGCGGTACACCTTTTCTACCCGCCGGGTGTGGAAGACGGAGAGGGCGCCTCGGGAAGCGTCGTCATTCTCCACGGGTATCTCTCCCACGCGCTGGATCAGGCCGCCGTGATACGCCGCGCCCTGAGGCTGAATTTTATCGTCGTTGCGCCGGAACTCCCGGGACACGGATTGTCAGGCGGCGTCCGCGGCGGCATCGACGATTTCACGGCGTACGGTCGCTTCCTTGCGGAGGTGACGGAACGCATGGCGGGAGCCGCACCGCGGCCATGGCACGTCATCGGCCACAGTACCGGTGCCCTTTCGGTCATCGAATATCTCTGGAACGGCGAGGATCCTTTTGACGAGGTTGTATTCGCCGCGCCCCTTGTGCGGAGCTATATGTACAATCCGGCGCGGCTGGGACGCTTTTTGAGCCGCCCCTTCATAGACACGGTACCCACTCAGTACGATTCACCCCTTGGCGTTTCCCGTATGCCCCTGTCGTGGTTTGATGCCCAGGTACGCTGGAACAATGCAATTTCCGATCGTCTCGCCGGGAGAGGCGTCATCGCGCGGCACGTCGTGGTGATACAGGGAAACAGGGACCGCGTCGTCGCCTGGCGACACAATCGCACAGTCATCAATGAGATCTTTCCCGGCAGTGAGTATCACATCATCAGGGGAGCGTCGCACGTCCTCTTTCAGGAAGAGCGTGAAATACGGCGGACCGCCCTGGATATCGCTTTTCGGCACATGACCGCCGCCGCGTCGGAGGAGCAGCGGTGAAACGGGGCGGGGCTCACATCCTTTCCGTCGTTGTGCCCGTATACAACAGGAGAAAACTCATCGCCGGGGCGATTGATTCGGTGCTCTCCCAGGAACTTCCGCCGGGGTGGGAGCTCGAGCTTGTCGCCGTCGACGACGGCTCCGACGACGGAACCCTTGAGTTTCTCCGCGGCAGGAGCGACGGGGAGCCCCGCATGCGGGTACTTCGCCTTTCCCGCTCGGGATATCCCGGTGCGGTACGGAATCGCGGAGTAGAGAGTGCGTCCGGCGAGGTCATCGCTTTTTTGGATTCCGACGACCGCTGGCTGCCGGGTAAAGTGGCACTGCAGCTTCCCCTGCACATTGAAAGCCCCTGCGCCCTTACCCATACCCGGGAACGGTGGGAACGGGACGGACGGGTGATCTCACAGCGGGGGCAGCGCCATCAGAGGCGGGGAGACCTGTACGCCGATGCCCTGTGGAAGTGCATCATCGGACCCTCCACCGTCATGGTGGACAGGGACTTTTTTCTCCACCACGGCGGATTTCGGGAAGACCTGGAGGTGGCGGAGGACTACGAGCTGTGGCTGCGCCTCCTGTGTCACACGCATGTGGACTATGTGGAGCGGGAGGGCACCCTCAAGCGTGCAGGGGCGTGGCCGCAGCTCTCGGAAAAGTATGGACAGATTGAGGGGTTCAGAATTGCCGCGCTACGGCGTCTCGTGGACGACCGGTACGTTCTCCGGTTCCGTTCCCCCGAAGACCACGCCACGGCGAGGTCCGTCCTCTCCCGGAAGATGCGGATCTACGCCGCCGGTGCGCGCAAACGGGGTCGCATCGCGGAAGCGGAGGCGTTGGAGGGGGACGCAAAATTATATGAATTCTAGCAATTTTTGACGAAGCCGCGAGCGTGCGATATCATTCCCCCATGGCACGGACGATTTTGGCCGGTTTCGCGGTGTTGTCGGTATTGATAAATGTCGGGTGCAGTGCCCGGCAGGACATCTCGATTCTCGAGGATGGATCGGGTCGCGGTCGTCTGGAGATTACCCTCGATCCCGTCTTTTCCGCATACCTAACCGACGTGGGGATGGGCTTCGGAGCCTCGCCGGAGGCGCCCCTCTTTGACGCTGATGCGATCCGATCGGCATTCGCCGATCGGCCGGGGGTCAATCTCGAAAACCTGGAACTGGCCGGGCGGAACCGCCTCATCCTTGAGATCGCCTTTGAATCGGTGGAACATGTACTCGCCGTTGAAGGTGAAAGTCTCGCACGGTTTCTTCGGTTTGAACGAACCCAGGGGTTCCGCCGCGTTGCCGCGGAGATCGACAGGCACGCAATCGAACACTTCGCCGCTTTGACCGGTGTTGACGGCGTGGTGGTGGAGTCACTGATGCCCCCCGACCCCGCCATGTCCCGGCAGGAGTATCAGGATCATCTCGCCTGGGCGCTCGAGGAATATGCCGACCAGCGGCCGGTGGAACGGGTCTTTCAGTCAAGCACCATCGTCACGACGATACGTCCCGCCGGGGAGGTTGTCAGGGTTGAGGGAGGATCCCGGCGCAACGGTGACGTGGAGTTCAGAACCTCCCTCATAGAAGCGGTCACCGCGCCCGCGCCGTTGCGATACTCCCTCGTCTTTGTTCCCTGACTCAAGTCGTACGGGCCACGCCTATTTCTCGGAGAATCCCGCCATTTCCCGCATTTGATGTGCCGGTCCTTCGTCCAGGTCGGGATTGCTGTGAACGATCGCCTGCACGCCGGTGGCCAGCCCGTAGAGGTTGATGAACCCCGTGGCGTCACCGTGATCGTAGCTGGACTCACCAAAACTCGCCAGATCTTCAATGTAGAGGGAATAGGGTGACTTCCGTCCGGCGATAATGATATTGCCCTTGTAGAGGACCACCCGGACAGACCCGGTGACGTACCGCGACGCGGTAGCCATATAGGCGTCCATGCTTTCCCGGAAATGGGTGAACCACTTGCCGGCATAGACGAGGTCGGCGTACTTCAGGGCGAGCTGGTTTTTCATTCCCAGGGTGTCGAAATCCATGGTGATCATTTCCAGCTCTCTCAGGGCGCGATGGAGGATCGTTCCCGCCGGTGTCTCGTAGACACCTCGGCTCTTCATACCGACCAGGCGCGTCTCAACGAGATCCGCCCTGCCGATACCGTTTTCGCCGCCGACACGGTTAAGGGTCTCGAGAATTTCAAGGGGAGGCAGTTTCTTTCCGTCGAGGCCGACGGGAATGCCCTTTTCAAAATCGAGGGTGATCTCAGTCTCCACGTCGGGAGCGTCTTTCGGCGACTTTGTCAGCTGGAACATCTCATCCTGCGGACGGTTCCAGGGGCTTTCCAGGTCGCCGCCCTCGTGACTCATATGCCAGATGTTCCAGTCCCGGGAATAGATGTTCTTCTTTGAGATATTTCCGATTGAAATGTTGTGACTCTGAGCGTATTCAATAGCGTCTTCCCTGCTGCGGATATCCCAGATACGCCACGGTGCGATGACGTGCAGCTGAGGCGCCAGCGCCTTGTAGGTAAGCTCAAATCGGACCTGGTCGTTCCCTTTTCCGGTACACCCGTGGGCAAGGGCGTCCGCTCCCTCCTTGAGGGCCACATCGACCTGATGCTTCGCCTGCAGCGGCCGGGCAATGGAGGTGCCGAGCAGGTATTTCCCTTCGTAGATCGCTCCCGCCCGGAGCATAGGGAAGAGATAGTCCCGGGCAAACTCCTCCCGAATGTCCCGTATGATCAGTTTCGACGCTCCCGAGCGGAGCGCCTTTTCTTCCATGTTGTCCCAGTCTTCATCCTGGCCGACGTTCGTGCAGATTCCGATAATCTCCGCGCCGTCGTAGGTTTCCTTCAGCCACGGGATGATGATTGACGTGTCCAGTCCGCCGGAGTAGGCGAGACAGATTTTCCTGATGGGATGGTTCGGTTTCTTCATATTGTTCTCCTCACGTATTTCCGATCTGTTATCGGTTTATTTCCAGTTCAATTTCCAAAAGTGTTTCCGTCAGAAGCTCCAGACCCCTCCGGAGTTCCGCTTCCGTAATGACAAGGGGCGGGGCGATACGTATCACGTCGGCGCCCGAACGGAGTACCAGCAAGCCCCTGTTTCTCCCGCGGTCGATTATCGACGGAAAGAGCTCCTCCTGCCGCGGTCCGCACGATATTTGAAGCCCCCTGAGCATGCCGCGCCCCCTCAGGGAGGTGACAAAGGAAAAGCGTTCCTTCAGCGACGCAAGTCCCTCCTCAAGCTGCTCCGCCCGGGCCTTCACGGAGTCCATGAAACCCGACGCGGTGAGACGATCCAGCACGTAGAGCGCGGCGGCAGAGGTCACCGGTCCGCCTCCGAAGGTTGTGCCGTGGTCCCCGGGCGAAACAAGGGTGTTCACCGACTCCGGTATGAGCGTCGCGCTCAGGGGAAGTCCTCCCGCCAGGGGTTTGGAGAGGGTTATGATATCCGGTTTCAGCCCCGCCCCCTCCGAGCCGAAGAGCTCTCCCAGCCTTCCCAGGCCGGTCTGGATTTCATCGGCGATGAGCAGGATGTCCAACTCCTTCGTCAGTTCGTTAAGGGTGCGTACAAATTCAGGATCCGCCGGCGTGAGTCCCCCTTCACCCTGAACGACCTCTACGATGACCGCCGCAAATTCTCCGGAGAGGCGCTCCCTGAGCGCCGCGGGATCGTTATACGGCACCGTCTCAAAGCCGGGGACGAGGGGTTCAAATTTCTGTCGATACGCCTCCTTCGGCGTTGCCGAGAGCGCACCCATCGTCCGTCCGTGAAAGGCGTGGGAGAAACTGAGAATACGATGGTGACCCGGCCCTTTTTTCGCCAGGGAATAGAGACGGGCGTACTTTATCGCCCCTTCATTTGCCTCGGAACCGCTGTTTCCAAAGTGGACGGCGCGGAACGGTGCCCGTCCAATGGGGCTGCACAGCTGGAGCAGACGATAGCCAAGTTCCATCGCCTGGGGAGTGGTATAGAGATTGGAGACGTGTACGAGCTCCTTCATCTGTGCTCCCACCGCCGCGGCCAGTCCTTCATCGCCGTAACCGAGGGCGTTGACCGCAATTCCCGCGCCCAGGTCGAGGTAGGAGTTGCCGTTTGTGTCCCAGAGGTAGACACCTTTTCCATGTGAAATGGTGAGAACTTCCCGCGCGTAGTTCCGCGCAAAGGGTGTGTCTTTGGTGAGTGCCGCTTCAGCCATGTTCAGACTCCTTCCGATGTTGCGTGTATAGTTGTTCCGCTGCGCCGGTCCAGCAGTTTGTGAAGGTCACCAGGCTCCCGGTAGCCGCCGATAATGACGCCCCGGAGACCGGATGCAATCGCTGAAGCGGTCGAGCGGAGTTTTGCCGTCATGCCGCCCTGAACGACCCCGTCTGCGATGAGCCTGTCGATCTGTGGTACCGGCAGATCGGAAATAACCGATTTCTCCCCGTTGAGAACTCCCGGAATATCCGAAAGATAGCACAGAGTTGCCTCCCGGCCGGAACGCGCGATCGCCACCGCCAGCGCCTGGGCCGCCTCGTCGGCGTTGATGTTCACCGCCTCAGCCGTCGCATCGAGGCCGACGGAAGCGACTATCGGCAGAATCCCGCCGGATAGCAGCGCATCCACCGCCCGCAGATCGACCGCCTCCACGGTGGCCGTCCTGCTTCCCGACAGCGGGTCCACCAGTCGTCCCCGGAAGAGCGCGCAATCGGCGCCGGTCAGGCCCGCCGCACCGATACCGCGGCCGACGGCGCGACGCACCAGCTGGGTATTCACCCGTCCCGCCAGGACCATATCAACAACTTCCATCTCCTGCGCGGAGGTGATTCTGACGCCGGCGGAGAAGATGGACTCCAGCCCCAGCAACCGGGAGTGGCGGGTGACGGCGGCGCCGCCGCCGTGTACAAGCACCGCCCGGCCGGTGTAGTCCCTCAGTTCCTCAAAAAGGTGATCGATGGCGTTTGCGTCCTCGGCGACGGCGCCGCCGATCTTCACGACAATATGGAGATCCTTACTGATTGCCATTGTCACAGATCTCCGAAACCGAGCAGTCCCGTCGTCTCGTCGAGGCCGAAGAGAACGTTCATATTCTGGATTGCCTGCCCCGACGCCCCTTTCCAGAGATTGTCCAGGACGGACATGAGAATGACCGCATCCTTTTCCTCCCGCCACCCGATCCGAACCAGGTTGGTACCCCGGACTTCCCGCGTCTCCGGCGGGCGCGTTCCCGTCAGTTCCACAAAGGGTTCGTCCCGGTAGCGACTTGTCAGTGCGGCAATCGCCCCCGCCGTATCGGGTGTCGGAACGACGGTCGTCACCGCCATGCCCTGTTTCATCGGTACGAGATGGGGATTGAAATAGACCGCTTCCCTCCGGGAACGATCACCCGCCCGGGCGGTCGCGAGGTCGAGCTGTTCGGTGATCTCCGCGTAATGGCGGTGCAGTGTTCCCGGATTGTAGGCGTTTGCATTTTCAGTGCGCTCGCCGTACAGGGTGTTCACCTTTGGTGACCGGCCGGCGCCGGTGATACCGCTGAGGGCGTTGACCACGATGGGGCCCGAGACGGGAATACCCGCCTCGTAGAGCGGCAGGAGTGGCATCAGCGTTGCAGTGGGGTAACAGCCCGGGTTTGCGATGATTTTTGCATCCGCCAGTGCATGGCGATACCACTCAACGAGACCGTAGACCGCTCCCTCCTGATGGTCCGGCTCGGGACGGGGTGACCCATAGGCGCCGGAAAAACGCTCCTCCGACGAGAAACGGAAGTCGGCGGAAAGATCGATGACCGGGATACGCCCGAGGATGGGACCGCACACTTCCGCGGACGCTCCGTGTGGCAGGGCGGAGAATACCACATCGCACGTTCCCGACAGCGCCTCTTCAGGAGATTCGACCCGCGCCTGTACCTTCCCGGAGGCGATCAGGTGGTGGGGAAGTCCGGGATCGGCGTCGCCGATCTCCATTCCCGCCTGACTTCGGGCGGCCGGAATGACGCGCTCCACCGCCGGGTGGTATGCGAGTAACCGGAGGAGAAGCATCCCCCCGTATCCATTGGAACCGAGTACTACTGCATTCATGATTCACCTATCCTAATCTTCGAACTCGGGAACCCGTGACCTGAGATCGTCGAGAAAATCGTCCCGTGTAATGTCCTCACGAAGGGCGACAAAGACCGTGTCATCCCCTGCGACGGTTCCGAGTACCGCTTCTATGTTGAGGTTGTCTATGGCGATGGCTACGCTGTCGGCGTGTCCGGTGAGGGTCCGAATGATCGCAAGGGCGCCGGTAAAATCGATGGATACGTAACCCCGCGCAAAATCAATTGAAAAGCTCCGCTCCCGTTCGCGTCGCATCTCTTCGCTGGGCAGACTGTAGAAGTATCCCTCATTGCCGACGGCCTGCTTTCCCACTTTGAGCAACTTGAGATCACGCGAGAGGGTAGCCTGGGTGACCCGATATCCCTGGTCTTCCAGACGGCGCAAGAGGTGTTCCTGACTGTCTATACGGTGTTCGCGAATGATCTTTCGAATTGCCTTGAGCCGCTGTTGCCGTTCCCGCACCCTGTACCTCTCATTTGTGAATAAATATGCTACGCAGAGGTATAAACTTACGCCATTCAGCGATTTGTTTCAACTCTCTCGCCTTTGTGCCGATAGTGGTAGTGGAGCACTATGTCGATGGACCGCGATGCCATTTTAGAAGTCTCCGTCTCCGAAGACGCCATGACCGCGTACGGGACCTTTCTGCCCGCCGTGGGGAGCGGACGCATGTTCACTTCCGATTACGTGGACGCGGTTCTCGAGTCAGCGGGGGTGGTACACGGGATCCGTCACGACGAGATCGCAGACGCAATCCTCGCGTGCAATACGGGTCACCATATGCAGGAAAACATTCCCGTCGCAACGGGGAGCGTTTCCACTCCTTCCCGGCCCGCATATTGGGACCTCACCGTCGCGACCGTCCATGGCGGCAGCCTGACCGATACGGCGGAAGAGACGGAGCGCATCGATTACAAGGACGCGACCCACCTCCAGGTTGTATACGCCGGGGACAAACTCGCCGTGCTTGTGGCCGCCGAAGAGGGCGAGGCGGGAATGGACGTATACGGACGGGAGCTTGCGGCGGGAACGGAAGCGGTCCCGCCTCACGTTCCCGGAGCCAATACCCGCGTTGACGACGGCGTCGCCCTTGCAGAGGTGGGCGGGCGCCTTGTCGTTACTTCGACAGAATTTCTCATTGAGGATTACCTGGAAATCAGCGGCGACATCGGATTTGCCACGGGAAGTATCGAGTTCCCCGGCGACGTCTCCGTCAAGGGGGAGATCAAGGAAGGTTTTCACATCTGGGCGGGCGGGACGATCCACGCCGACCGTACCGTGGATGTCTCGGAAATCTACTGCCGCGGAGACTTTTCCTGCGCCGGCGGAATCATCGGACGCGGCAAGGCGCTGCTCCGCTCGGGCGGCTCGGTACACGTCCGCTTTGTGGGAAATTGCTATGTAGAAAGCAAGGACTCGGTGGTTGTGAAACAGTATGCCTACCATGGACGTATCGGCTGTCTTGGATCTTTTTCCATGGAAAAGGGCGGACGCATCATCGGCGGCGTTGTGACCGCTGCAGGCAGCATCGAGTGTGGAACCCTTGGAAATAACGCGGGAATTCCGACGCATATCCGCGGCGGCGTCAACTTCATCGTTGAACGTAAAATGAGGCTGAAGCGGGAGAAACACCATAAGATAACCACCCGTCTCGACCGGCTCACGGCGAGAATGGGCGACCACCCCACGTCCCGGCAGCTGGAAATCGTGCGCACCCTCGAAAAGGAACAGAAAAAACTCACCCACGGGATGAGTGAGCTCGCGGCGACGATGTACGTTCCGGACCACGTCAGGATAACGGTGACCGAAACGGTCTATCCCGGCGTGGTCATTCAAATAGGACGTGCCGAATATGCAGTCGTTGATCCCCTGCACGGGACCGAGTTTTCGGTAGATCCCTCATCGGGACACATCGTTGCCCGGAAAATAGAGACGGCAAAGGACAAAGGGCCTCCCAAGAAATCCGATGAATGACATTCCTGAATACTTCTTTGAAGAGGTGGACACCACGATGGAAGAGGCCCGGACCATTGCGTCCCGGGCCTTTGGCGACGCATTTCTCGTTCGGACGCACCATCAGCGTGCGGGACGGGGCAGACGGGGCCGGAGCTGGTTTGACATACCCGGCGGCGCCATAATGGTCACTCTCGCCGTGCGGCGGAGAGGATCCCTCGATCCCGGTGACGACAATCCGGGAATTCTGGCGCTGCGGACGGGCGCGGCAGTTGCCGAAACTGTGGAATCGATAATCACACCATCAGACACACGGGGAACGGTGGCGATAAAATGGCCCAACGACGTGTACATCGACGACGGGAAGGTGGCGGGTATTCTCATCGAGGCGGATCCACGCTGGTTCTACATCGGAATCGGCCTCAATACGTACCGGCCCGACGAAACGGCCCGGGTGCACCGGTGGCGGGACGAGTTGACGGCGGTGGTGCCGAGATCCCTTCGGGAGTACGGCGAGATTCCCCGGGAAGAAATGATCGTCCACACCCTGGGGGCGGCCTTTTCACGATATTTCACGGGAGGTGAATGGCTGGAAGCGGTCCGTCGTCGGCTGGCGTGGAAAAACAGTCACGTAGGCGTCACTGCGTCTATGGAGGGCGGGACGACCGACATTCGCGGAACGTTGCTGGACATTGCCGATACGGGGGCTCTCATTCTCGAAACACCAACCGGCAGGGTCACCGTATTCACCGGGACGGTTCGCCGCCTTCCCGCGCCGTAAAGGGAATGGACTCTTCCGGTACGGACGACGGCGGCTCATCAATGGAAAAAACATAAGATGTGGTCCAGTCGGTCACCGCGCCGAACGGATCGTCTCCATTCTCCCGCTCGCCGCAATCGACGGCCGGGGTCGTGCGTAGCGCCACAACCACCTCGTCGCCAGAAGCGAAGAGTACGAGATGAAAGGGAACGATGAAGTTCCTGCCCCGCCGATCATCGGCGCCTCCCGGCTGCAGATGTATTCGGTACGCGCCGGCGTCCACACTCAGGCGGTGTCCGGAAAGCATTACCTCCCCGATACGGGCGGCGGAAATCCCGGCGGTATGGTCGTCACATGTGACGGAAACCGTATCCTCTCCGATAAGAATACACAGGGGAAACTCATAGGGACTTACCGTCTCCCCGTCCACGGTCGGATTTTGAACGACAAATAGCTGGTTGAGCACGAGTGCCGGGACGTCATCTTTGACGATACCCGTTGTATGCACCTCAAGCACGTCCCGCAATACGGCGGATTCTTTAATTCCCCTGATGCCGTCGCCGGTAAACCACGCCGCAAACCGTGTGTCCAGATAGTCCGCCGACGCGCCTCCCTTTGTCCGCCGCCGTATATAGCCCTGGGAGCGTCGTACATCCCGCCGGCTCCGTGATCCCTTCTGTTCGCCCTCGCCGGGCTGCATGTTCCTGCGCACCCCTGCGGCCCTGCCGGCGATAAAGGAGGTCTGCAGCGGAGGCTCATCGATGGAAAGGGTGCCGAAGACGGAACCCTGTAATTCCCATTCCGCACCCTCGGGCATTACCGCCGCGGGCGGTACCCCGTCGTCATGGGCAGCATCTCCAGCGGCGGGGCGGCGGTCTCCCGCCGCAAGGAGTACCGACCTGACCGATTCACGTTTTGGGGGAGAAAGCCCGCCTGTTTCGTCAAGGGAGACCGTCCGGTCCATCCTGAACAAGCGGGCAAGTACGTGGGGCTCGCGGGCTGGAGAATAGGGGTTCGCTCCGATACAAAGCGGCGACGCGGGATGGACACCGTCAGAGGCGGTCGCCGCACCGTTCTCCCGTTTCCGGTAACGGAGGAGCAGAGATGCAACCGTCCGGGCCGCGTCCGCCCCCTCTGCGGTATTCATTCCGTTCCGCGGCAGGACGATATGAACCGAGTCCGCCGACGCCGATGCAGCCGGTGCGGGAAGAGATCCGTCCGCATCAATCCGCGCCGCCATGACCGGCAGCAATTGTCGTGACCGACCGGTCCCCGCGCCATCCCACAATGTGTATGTCTCTTCCCGCCATTCCGTACGTTTCGGGAGAGCAGGGGCGCCGACACATACGGGGAAATCCCCCTCCGCGAGCAGTGTCGCCTGTGCTGCGGTGACGCGAAACGGTGCATACCGCAGTCCCTCGATGCCAAAGCGATCGGTGAGTCCTTCATGCCATCGGTTTGACTCTCCCCACCGTCGTTCCAGCTCCGCTTCTCCCGGATGGAGAAGATCCGCCGCGGCGCCGGTATATCCGGCGGACCACACTTCAATCGTCCCCGCCGTGAGCTGTTCCCCCACCAGCGTGCGGAGCTGCCGGTCCATCGCGTCGTCGGAGTTCCAGATAATCGACGGTGTGTGAAGCGTGACCGCCGTGTCGGCCGCCATGCGCCGTAGTTCCCCAAGGAAGGTGATCATAAAGGAGCTTGTCGTCCCGTTCAGGGATGGAAGGGTCAATAATAATCTCATTGTCTCGTTTTGACGGGCCATATTCATATTAATTTGAAAAAATCAGTTGATGATTCGGAAAAACATTTGTATCTTTGCCAGCGCGTCAGATGGACGCGTAATACCGTATTTATACTACACAAACTACACGTATCCAAAGAGGGAGTGTTATGGCAAAACAACTTAAGTTTGACGAAGATGCGCGAAGGGCGCTTCTGCGGGGCGTAGAGCAACTGTCCCGCGCAGTTCGAGTGACCCTTGGCCCCAAAGGACGCAACGTCCTCCTGGACAAGAAATTCGGTGCACCCACCGTCACCAAAGACGGCGTCTCCGTGGCAAAAGAGATCGAACTTGAAAATGCGTATGAGAATATGGGCGCCCAGCTTCTCAAGGAAGTGGCGACCAAGACCAACGACGTGGCCGGTGACGGAACGACAACGGCTACGGTTCTCGCCTACAGCATTATAAAGGAAGGTCTCAAGAGCGTTGCCGCCGGTATCGGCCCCATGAGCATCAAGCGGGGCATTGACGCCGCCGTCGCCATCGCCGTCGACGAAATCGGCAAGATGGCCAAGACGATCAAGGATCGCAACGAGATCGCTCAGGTCGCGTCCATCTCCGCCAACAACGACAAAGAGATCGGGAACGAGATCGCCGACGCGATGGAAAAGGTCGGCAAGGACGGCGTCATCACCGTTGAGGAATCCAAGACGATGGAGACGACCACCGACTTTGTGGAAGGCATGCAGTTTGACCGGGGATACCTCTCTCCCTATTTCGCCACCGACCGTGAGCACATGGTCGCGGTGCTTGAGAATCCCTACATCCTCATTCACGACAAGAAGATCTCCAGCATGAAAGACATGCTGCCCGTTCTTGAGAAGGTAGCCCAGGCGGGCAAGCCGATCCTCATTATCGCTGAGGACGTTGAAGGTGAAGCGCTGGCAACCCTTGTTGTCAACAACATTCGCGGCACCCTCAATGCATGCGCCGTGAAGGCGCCCGGTTTCGGTGACCGACGGAAGGCGATGCTTGAAGACATCGCAATTCTCACCGGCGGCCAGGTGATCAGTGAAGAACTGGGACTCAAGCTCGAGACTGTCGACATCAGCCAGCTCGGTACCGCCCAGTCGGTGAAGGTGGACAAAGAGAACACCACAATCATCAACGGTGCAGGCAAGCCCCAGGACATCAAGGATCGGACGGCCCAGATCAAGGCGCAGATTGAAGAGACCACCAGCGATTACGACCGCGAGAAGCTCCAGGAACGCCTCGCCAAGCTCGCCGGCGGTGTTGCGGTGATTAACGTCGGTGCGGCGACGGAAGTGGAACTGAAAGAGAAGAAGCACCGCGTGGAAGACGCACTGAGCGCGACCCGCGCCGCCGTTGAAGAGGGAATCGTCCCCGGTGGTGGTACCGCGCTGGTACAGATCCTCGGCGCCCTCGACAAGGCCGACATGTCCGGTCTCGACGCGGACGGTGAAGTCGGATTCAAGATCGTCAAGCGCGCCCTTGAAGAGCCGATGCGCCAGATCGCAGTCAACGCCGGTGTCGACGGATCGATCATCGTCGATCGCGCCAAGAAGGAAAAGAAAGGCATCGGATATGACGCCGCCACCGGTCAGTGGGTGAACATGATGCAGGAAGGTATCATCGATCCCGCTAAAGTGACCCGGTCGGCACTGCAGAACGCGGCATCCATCGCCAGCCTGCTCCTGACAACCGAAGCGGCGGTTACCGATCTTCCTGAGAAGGATGACGCTCCCGCCGGCGGTGGCATGGACGGTATGGGCGGAATGGGTGGCATGGGCGGCATGATGTAATCGACGCCGTCACGCCAACGTATGGTAGTATGAGGCGGGGTTTCCATACCCCGCCTTTTTTTGGCGCTTTTGCGCGTGCCGGCGGCGGCGATAACGGAGGAATCAGAGAATGGCGGAAATGAAACGAAGCGATTTTATTTTTACCATCGGGTATCAGGGCGACACGGCCGTGGTCGACGGGAAAGCACGCAAGCGGTATGGATCGATGAGTGCCGGGGAGCTGCTCAAAGAGGGGTTGTACAGACCGGCTTTTTGTGCCGCCCTCTATGACGGCGAACTGGAAACGTTCTTCCCCGACTATATCGCCGCGACGGGAATCGACGCGTCCTCGCCGGAGGCGCTGCAGCGAATGTACGGGGTCTTTGAAATACCCGAATCGGTGACGAAAGTCTCCATTGTGTCGTGAGGTGACGCGATTCGAGACGGTCCAACTTGACCCGCTACCGCGTGCGTGGTACCGTAGCCAACGATTTTTCAGATTATAAAGGACACGTAGATGATGAATATTCTTCAGGAGTTGCCGTTACTCATGGGTGCGCCGGCAGGCGGCGCTGCGGCATCGGGACCTGCATCGGTTGCCCCCACACTGGTAACCTTCGGTCTCGTTTTCGCGATTTTCTATTTCCTCATTATTCGACCCCAGAATAAACGGCAAAAAGAGACAAAACAGATGCTCGCCGCTCTCAAGAAGGGTGACCGGGTGGTAACGATCGGCGGAATACGGGGAACCGTCTTTTCCTTAAAGGATGACGTGGTGGTTCTCAAGGTCGACGACAGCACGAAGATGCAGTTTTCACGGAGCGCGATCAGCTCGATTCTGGATAAGAAGGCTGGGGAATCCAAGACTGAAGTTGCCGATGAATCGGCAAACGACGATTCCGGTAAAAACTGAGCAAACGTCTCCCATCGGAGTTAATGAATGACTAAAAGACTACGTCTGTTGATCATTCTGGCGTTGGTGGCTTTTGGCGTGACGGCGATATTACCGACCGTTCGGTGGTATTTTTTTATACCGGAAGACCAAAAGCTGCTGGCCCAGAGTTCTCGTATCGAAATCCGGGACTGGGCGCGAGGTGAAGCTCGCGTCGCCCTCGATGAATTGCGTGCCGCCGCCGCCGCTGAAGAAGCGCTGCCGGCGAAGTACTCGTTCCTCACCGAAACGGCGAAGGAAAATCTGGAGATGACCGGTGAGGACATTCCCTCACAATGGGGTGCGGCAGATGTGCTCCGCGCCTTCAGGGACCAGAATGAGGCCTTTGATACGCTTGAACAGCACTACCGTAACGAAGTTCTTGTATTGAAAGAAATGAAAGAACGGATCGTCCAGCTCGGTCTGGACCTTTCAGGCGGTATCAGCGTCACCCTTGAAGCGGACCGGGAGAGTCTTGCGGAGCGACTGGGCGAGGAGCCCTCGCAGGCGCAAATGGATGACGCCGTCAACCTGGCGGTGGAGATCATTCGCAACAGGATCGACCGCTTCGGCGTTACCGAGCCGCAGATCCGTACAAGCGACAACAATCAGATTCTCATTGAGATTCCCGGCGACAATGACCGTGAGCGGGTAAACTCCTTTCTCCTCGGCCGGGGAAGCCTGAACTTTCACATAGTCAATGACGAGGCGACTTCGCAGCTCATCGAGCTGCAGAACAGAAACCCCGGATGGTCGCCCGAAATCGACGGTACTCCCGATTTCATACCCGCCGGTACGGTGGTTCGGGAATATGTGACCCGTGACGAATACGGTATCGACGAGCGGGTGCGGTGGATCGCCATCTATGAAGATATCGACCAGTACGGTCTCGACGGTGCGCACATTCAGGACGCCCAGGTTGCCCGCGATCCCCTGACAAATCAGCCGACGGTCAACTTTGTCCTTGACGGCCAGGGTTCAGACATCTTTGCCGGACTGACCCGGGACAATGTGGGCAGCTCCCTCGCCATCGTCATGGACGACAAGGTTCGCGCCTACGCGCGTATTCAGGAGGAGATTCCCACCGGTCAGGTGCGGATCACCGGCTTCAGCAATGAAGAGGCGTCCAATATCGCCCTAGTCCTGAGGACCGCGGCGCTGCCCGTCGATCTGGAGATCGTCAACCAGCAGGTCGTGGGAGCGACGCTGGGTGAACGGGCAATCGACGTGGGACTGCGTTCGGTGGCCCTCGGGTTCATTCTGATCGTCGTCTTCATGTTCATTTACTATAAAGGTGCCGGGCTTGTTGCGGACGTGGCGCTGATTCTCAACCTCTTTTTCATCGTCGCCATTCTGTCGGCATTCAATCTCACGCTGACGTTGACCAGTATCGCCGGTATTATCCTGACCGTCGGTATGGCAGTTGACGCCAACGTCATTATCTTTGAACGTATCAAGGAAGAGTACAGTCTCGGAAAAGGTGCCCGAGCGTCGGTCACGGCGGGTTTTCAGAAGGCATTCTGGACCGTCATGGACGCCAATATCACCACCTTTATCGCTGCACTGTTCCTCTCGCAATTGGGAACGGGACCGATTCAGGGTTTTGCCGTCACACTGGCCGTCGGTATCGTCTCGTCCATGTTTACCGCGCTGGTGGTCACCCGGCTCTTCTTTGACTTCAGTACGGAAACGCTCAAACGCAGCAAGCTCAGCATCGCCTGGAGGAAGGCATGAAACGAGTATTCGACTTCATGAAATCCCGGGTGGTGATGCTCGTCATTTCCGCCCTGGTTATTGTCGGCGGTATCGCCGGTACGGTGGCTCAGGGTGGTTTCAACCTGGGCATAGATTTTGAGGCCGGTCTGAATCTGACCGTCGAGATTTCAGGTGCAGGAGACGTGCAGGTCGAAGACGTACGCTCCGCCCTGGATCAGTACGACGGCGCGCAGATCCAGCGCCTCGGTGACGCGGAGGACAACCAGTTTGTCATCCGTGTGCGCGACGACGGGAGCATCGACAATTTTGAACAGGTGGCAAGCGCGGAGATTCTCGATTCTCTGGGCAGCGCGTTTTCGGGCTCCCGGATCGAAGAACTTCAGGCCTCCTATGTGGGACCGCGTTTTTCCGAGGACCTGACCAGCCAGGCGGTATATCTCACCGTCTTTGCACTGCTCCTGATTCTCGCCTATCTGTGGTTTCGTTTCCGTCTGGGATATGCCCTGGCATCGATTACCGCGCTGGTACACGACGTTCTCATTATCCTGGGTGTCATCGGGACGCTGCAGCTTGAAGTTTCGACTGCCTCGATCGCCGCGGTTCTGACGATTATCGGATACTCCCTGAACGACACGATCGTCATTTTTGACCGTATCAGGGAAAACGAAGTTCTTCTGCGGGACAGCTCCTTCCGGTCGGTGATCAACACGAGCATCACCCAGAGTCTGAGCCGTACCCTCATCACATCGCTGACAACGCTTCTTGCGGTCGCGGCGATCTATATTTTCAGCACCGGTCAGATACAGCTCTTTGCCCTGAAACTGATCATCGGTGTGGTCGTCGGTACCTACTCCTCCGTCTTTGTCGCCTCGCCCGTTCTTCTGGCATGGCATAACGGCGCAGTGGCACGGAGAAAACGGCGTGACATTGAACGGTATCACAAAGGTGCCACCGTCAAATCGTCGGACGCCGCCGCAGCATCCGCAAAATCCGAAGGGGGGGCCAAAAGCTCCTCGACAAAGGATGCGGGTCCCACCTCCGCCGAGGTGGAGGCAACCAAGCGCGCAATCGCACAGAAGCGCAGCAAAAAACGGGGTAAGAAGACACGGTAAACTCAACTGACGAACGGACCGTGGAAGCCGGCGGCGTATTCTGGCGTGTGCTGACCGAGTCATCGGAGGAGCACGTCCGGAGCGGCAGCGATGCATCGATGCCGCTCGTCGTCCTTCACGGTCTGTTTGGTTCCGGCGATAACTGGCGTTCCCACGGTCGCGCCCTTTCATCCTCCCGGACCGTCCTTCTTCCCGACCTGCCCGGACACGGGAGCTCCCGTTCGATCGATTCTTTCACCTATCAGATGCTCAGTGAGACGATGTGGAATGCCCTTGAAGAGCTGGGTTACGGCAGCGAAGGTGCTCCCGTTTCGCTTCTCGGCCACTCAATGGGTGGTAAAGTGGCGATGGCCATGGCACTTTCCCGACCGGCCGCCCTTTCTTCCCTGATCGTCGCCGACATCTCACCGAAGCGGTATCCCCCGCGACACGACACGATCTTTCGCGCCATGGAGCGCGTCGCCGGGGCGGCACCGGAAAACAGGAGCGCCGCCGAGCGTCTCATGGCGGAAGACATTCCTGAAAAAGCGGTACGGCTCTTTCTGCTGAAAAGCCTTGTTTCCGGCGATAGCGGATATCGCTGGCAGCTTGATCTCGAGGGCATACGGGCGGGGTATCCCGACATCACCGACTGGCCCTACCGTGATGAGCGGTACGAAGGGCCCGTCGCGGTTATCGCCGGCGGCGCCTCAACCTACGTGGCGGACGACGACCGGTCACTCTTCTCCCGCCATTTTCCCGACGTCAGTTATGAGACCATTCAGGAGGCGGGACACTGGCTCCACGTGGAAGAGAAAGAACGTTTTCTTCAGCTGGTACTCGGTCATCTCCGATAGGGTGTAGTATAATCGACCATCGTGGAGTCAGCCGCCGTCTTTGTTCAACCAGGAAAACCGTATCCTCTGGGAGCTACCTTAAGCAGTAAAGGGACCCACTTTTCCCTGGTGAGCCGCAACGCGACGATGGTGTGGCTGCAGATATACGACCGCTCCGACGCATCCTATCCGACAATGGAGTTTGAACTCACGCCGGACCGCCACCGTACCGGTGACGTCTGGCATATCGAGGTATACGGTCTCGGTGTGGGAACGCTCTACGCATACCGTGTCGACGGCCCCTTTGCACCGGAAAAGGGGCTGCGCTTCAACAAGTACCGGATGCTTCTTGACCCCTACGCCAAAGCACTGACAGGTGATTTTCGATGGGATCTCTCGGAAGCCCAGGGATATCAGACTGCTGCGGAGGACAGGGACCTCTCATTTCGCGGTTCCGGCGACGCGGGAAAACTTCCGAAGTGTATCGTCATTGATGACTCCTTTGATTGGGAGGGCGACCGACCCCTCAACTATCCCCTGCGGGAGACGATCATCTATGAGGCGCACATTCGGGGATTGTCGACCCACCCAAGCGCGGAGGTGCGGCACCCGGGCACCTACCGCGGCGCCGTCGAGATGATTCCCTATTTGCAGGATCTGGGAATTACGAGTGTGGAATTTCTTCCGGTACAGGAGTTTGACGAGTTTGAGGTTCCCCGGCACAACCCGCTCACCGGGGAACGGCTCACGAACTACTGGGGCTATAACACGATCGCGTTCTTTGCACCCAAGGGTTCCTATGCCGCGGATGGAGCGCTTGGAGAACAGGTGACGGAGTTCAAGGAGATGGTCCGTGAGTTCCACCGTGCCGGCATCGAAGTGATACTGGATGTCGTTTTCAACCACTCAGGAGAGGGCAATGAGCTCGGTCCCACCCTCAGTTTTCGCGGCATCGACAACACGACCTATTATATGCTCGACGAAAACAGGCGCTTCTACCGCAACTACTCCGGTACCGGGAACACCCTCAACTGCAATAATCCCGTCATGCGGACCCTCATCACCGAAGCGCTCCACTACTGGGTTGTGGATATGCACGTGGACGGCTTCCGCTTTGATCTGGGCAGCGTACTCGGCCGCGACCCTGCGGGACGGATGCTTGACAACGCGCCGATCCTGGAGCGAATAGCCGAAGATCCCATCCTTCGGGACACGAAGATCATCGCCGAGGCGTGGGACGCCGGTGGCGCCTATCAGGTCGGCGCTTTCCAGGGGCGGTGGGCGGAGTGGAACGACCGGTTCAGGGACGACGTGCGGCGCTATTGGCGGGGCGATAAGAACACAGTCGGTTCCGTGGCGACGCGATTCGCCGGCAGCGCAGATCTGTACCACCGTGACGGGCGGACGCCCTTTCACAGTATCAACTTCATCACCGCCCATGACGGATTTACCCTGCGTGATCTGGTGAGCTACAACCAGAAACACAACGAGGCAAACGGAGAGGAAAACCGGGACGGCCACAACGGAAACTACAGCTTCAACTACGGAGTTGAGGGTGAAACGTCCGACCCCGATATCCAGGCGGTACGGATCAGGCAAATGAAGAACTTTCTCGCCACGCTTATTCTCTCCCTTGGCACCCCTATGCTTCTGTCGGGAGATGAGTTCGGCCGAACCCAGCGGGGAAACAACAACGCCTACTGCCAGAACAATGAACTGAGCTGGAATGACTACCGCCTTGGGGAACGCTACGGCGAGGTCTTTCGCTTCACCCGCATGCTCATCGCCTTGCGCCGGCGCCATCCCGTCTTTCGACGCCCCGATTTTTACACCGGTCGTGATACGAGCCGCAGCACCCGGGCCGATATCGAATGGCACGGCGCTGATGGGCGCCCCCTCGACTGGGGGCTCGACCGCTCTTCCTTCGCCGTCTATATCGACGGTACGGAACTTGCGTCCACCGGTGAACGGGTGGACGACGACTTTTTCATTATTTTCAACGCCGGGCGTGATCACACGGCATTCACCATAGCGGACCCGCCGCGGGGACTTTCGTGGCGATGTATTCTCGATACCTCCCAGGTCTCGCCCCGGGATTTTCCCGATTCCGGAGCGGAGAATGTGGTACCGGGGGGAACGCGTCTCGACGTCCCCGCCAGGTCGATGCTTGTCCTTCAGACCGACTGGTTCGACCGGCGGTAGGGAGGGCAGCAGGCAGGGGCCGGGCACACGTGACGGCGCCGACGAGGAGGCGCGCTTTCTTGACAGGGGAGCCGTCCGGTGATATGCCTATGGTGCTCGCTTCTGTTCATATCCCATGGAAAGGCAAGTCGGCGGGGCGCGTCCCTTCTCGGAAGTGTCAGATTTCCATGAGGTATGTACCGGGAGGGTATACTCATACAAAAATAGACGGCGTCAGCCGGATATTCTTGGTATTTCGGGTACCGCAACAGCGGGGCACGCGAAACTATGTGGAGGTTAACCAATGGGAGAATCCCTGACTCGTGACGAGAAACTTTATCGAATTAGGCACACCACGGCGCACGTCATGGCTGAGGCGGTGCTGCAACTCTTTCCGGACGCAAAAATCGCCATTGGTCCGCCCATAGAGAACGGGTTCTACTACGATTTCGACCTGCCCAGGTCCCTGAAACCGGAAGATCTTGAAGAGATCGAAGAAAAAATGCGCACAATCGTCACGGGCAAACATGAACTGACCCGGGAAGTGGTGGGCAAGGAGAAGGCGCGGGAGATATTCCGGGACCAGCCCTTCAAGATCGAACTCATCGATGATCTGCCCGAGGATGTTGAGGTCTCCACCTATACCGTCGATACCTTTGTGGACCTCTGCAAGGGGCCCCATGTGGAGAGTACCGCGGATATCCACCCCAAGTCCTTCAAGCTGCTCAACGTGGCGGGCGCATACTGGCGGGGTGATGAGAAGCGGCCGATGCTGCAGCGCATTTACGGCACCGCCTGGGAGACGCCCAAGGAGCTGCGGGAGCATTTGAACTGGCTCGCTGAAGTTGAAAAGCGGGATCACCGCAAGCTTGGACGGGCACTGGACCTCTTTTCCACCCACGAGGAAGCGGGAAGCGGCCTCATTTACTGGCATCCCAAAGGATCCCGCATTCGCGTCGCCATCGAGGATTTCTGGCGGGCGGAGCACCGAAAAGGCGGGTACGACCTGCTCTATACGCCCCACGTGGGGAAGAGCTGGCTCTGGGAAACTTCGGGACATCTCGGGTTCTACAAGGAAAACATGTACTCTCCCATGGAGCTGGACAACGCCGACTACTACACAAAGCCGATGAACTGTCCCTTCCATATCATGATCTACAAGACCGACAAGCGGAGCTACCGGGATCTTCCCCTTCGATGGGGTGAGCTCGGTACCGTCTACCGGTACGAACGCTCGGGCGTCCTTCACGGCCTGCTCAGGGTGCGGGGATTCACCCAGGACGACGCCCATATCTTCTGTACCCCCGACCAGATCGAGGGGGAAATTCTGGAAGTCCTCCAGTTTTCGATGCGCATGTGGAACGCCTTCGGTTTCCAAAAAATCAAGGCGTATCTCTCCACCCGGCCGGAAAAGGCAGTGGGCGACCCCGCCGACTGGGATCGCGCAACGGAGAGCCTCAGAAAGGCGCTCGACGCGGAGGGAATGGAGTACGAGCTCGACGAGGGCGGCGGCGCTTTTTACGGACCCAAAATCGATCTGAAGATCGAGGATGCCCTGGGCCGGGAGTGGCAAATGACGACCATTCAGTTCGACTTCAACATGCCGGAGCGATTCGATATGACCTTTGTCGACAAGGACGGCCAGGAAAAACGGCCCTATATGGTACACCGTGCCCTGCTGGGTTCGCTTGAACGCTTCTTCGGTGTCCTGATTGAACACTACGGAGGCGCCTTTCCCGTCTGGCTCGCACCCGTTCAGGCGGTGGTCATTCCGGTGGCGCCGGCATTTGAAGAGTACGCGGCGGAGGTTGCGCGGACCCTCTTTGAAAAGGGGTATCGCGTGGAGGCCGACCTCTCGGATAACCGTATGAACGCCAAGATCCGGACGGCGCAGACCCAGAAGGTGCCGTACATGCTGGTGGTCGGTGAAAACGAGCAGACCGCCGGTTCAGTGAGTGCCCGTACCCGCACCGGAGAGCGTCTCGATGCGATGGCCGTTGAGGAGTTCTCCCGGATGCTTCAGTCAAAAGTGGACAACAAAGAGGTTATTTAATAAGCGTGAACAGTCATATAACGGAACTGAAAGAACTGGACCGGGAATCCCGCCTCCTTGAACATACCGCGGCAATTCTCAGCTGGGATCAGGAAACGTACATGCCCGCCGGAGCGGTTGAAGAGCGTGCGGAACAACAGGCGCTCCTGCAGAGTCTCGTGCATCAGCGGAACACGGCCGAGCGGGTGGGGGAGCTGCTTGACCTCCTGTCCGGAGGTACCGCTCCCGCAGATGAAAGGGATCGCGCCTTCATACGGGAAAAGCGCCGCCAGTACGAACAGGCGACGCGCGTCCCGCCGCGGCTCGTACGGGAGCTTGCGGAAACCGCCAGCAAGGGTCAGCACGCGTGGGCTATCGCCCGGAGCGAGAACGACTATCCCCAGTTCAAGCCATGGCTCTCCCGGCTGATTGATCTCAGCAGGGAAATGGCCGACGCCCTCGGCCACGACGGCACACGTTACGACGCGCTCCTCGATCAGTACGAGCCGTATATGAAGACCGCGGAAGTGAGATCGGTCTTTGCGGAGCTGCGTGACGGTCTCGTTGACATCGTTGGATCGATACAGGATGCCGCGCCGGTGGATACGACCTTTCTGGAACGGAACTATCCTGTTTCGGGGCAGGAGGAGATGAGCCGCCGGGTGCTGGCCGCGCTGGGGTATGACATGAACCGTGGCCGTCTCGATCGGAGTACCCACCCCTTTACGACAACCCTGGGTTCCCACGATGTTCGTATAACCACACGCTATTCCGAATCGATGGTAACTTCCAGCCTCTTCTCAACGATTCATGAAGCGGGGCACGCCCTCTATGAAATGGGCTTTGATGAAGCCCTCCACGGCACCCTCCTCGCGGAGGGTACGAGTCTGGGCATCCATGAATCACAGAGTCGCATGTGGGAAAATATAATCGGTCGCAGTCGCGACTTCTGGCACCACTGGCTTCCCGAGCTCGCGGAGATCTTTCCCGACCAGGTAAAGGGAGTGGACCTTGAGGCTTTTTATCGGGGCATTAACAGCGTCCGTCCGTCGCTGATACGGGTGGAAGCGGATGAAGTCACCTACAGCCTGCACATCATTATGCGTTTTGAACTGGAACAGGCGCTCCTGTCCGGAGATCTGAACGTTGAGGACCTCCCGGCCGCATGGAATGCGAAGAGCAAGGCCTTTCTGGGGGTTGAACCGCAGCGCGACGCGGAAGGGGTATTGCAGGACGTGCACTGGTCCTTCGGCGCCTTCGGCTATTTCCCGACATACGCGCTTGGTAACCTCTACGCGGCACAGTTTCTCACCGTTATGGAGCGGGAGATCGAAGATCTGTGGGGAAGCGTCCGTCGGGGAAAAACCGACCCTGTTCTTGTGTGGCTGCGGGACCGGATACATCGTCACGGAAAGGTGCGTTCCGCCGGGGAACTGGCGAAGGAGCTGACGGGAGAGGCGGTGAGTCCGCGGTTCTTTCTTGACTATCTGCGAAAGAAGTACGGGGAGATTTACTCCTTCTAGGGGTGCCGTCTGTGGCAAAATTCCTCACAGGTCATCCTTTTTTCCTCCTGACGATATCGGGCATCTTCTGGGGGTGGGCTGCGGCCCTTCTGATTCGCCGGAAGGCGCGGCGGCACGGCGGTTTCGCACGTCGCGGGCGCAGCAGCGAGTACGCTCTCGCAGCGGCAGTTGTCGCCGTCGCCATTATCATGCCCGCCCTCGGAGGTGAGGGAGGTGCTGCGGCGCTGTCGAGACCGATTGCCGCAGGCGCAACCGTCGTCGGTGCCTTCGTCGTCACGGTGCTGTTCCTTCTTGCCCGGTGGTGGGGCAAGGTGATCCTAACCCTGCTCATTGTCGGTGTGATCGTTCCTCCCCTTTTTCTCTGGCCGACGGTGAGCTCTTTTTTACACTCCCCTTCGGATGAGATTGACGTCAGGCTGACTCACCTTGAAGGAGGCGACTATCCATTCCACGAGCTCTCAACAGGTATTGCCCTCATACGGGTCAGCCGCGGTGTCAGTGACGTTCTGCATGTTTCTCTTCTGCCGCTGAACGGCGAGCTTTCATACCGGCCGGAATACAGCGATCCCTCCCGGGAAGAGGTTCCGGGGCCGTGGCCGTCCGTCGCAACGATCCCCCTGGAGGGAAGGGTCGAGTTCGCTCTGGTCGTGACCGATGTACCTCCCTGTCTGTGGTGGCTCCCTCCTGCGGGGACTCCCCTTTTCCTGTCGGTGGCGGACCGTACGGTCCTGTTCCGATATCATCCGTCGGACCTCAGGTTCCGGTTGTTGTCGGTATTGCGTCGCGCCGGCGCGGTGCAGACGCGCGCATATGGCGCGGCACTGCCCGTCGGAGACGACATATTCATCCAGCCGGGAACATATGCCCTCGAGGTTGGAACGGGGCCTCATCTTCCGGGATCAACCGACCGATAGTCACTAATATATGATGGTAACGCTCTATCAACGTATGGAAGACGGGAGCACCCGGTACGTGACGATCACCGACCGGCAGGGAAATCTTTTCGGCTATTATACTCTGACTGTAAATTCGGGTCGTGATTTTTTTATGACCAGCGAGCGTTACTTCACCTATGAAACCCAGGGTGAAATGCAGCGAGCCCTGCGGGGTATGATTGATCGCCGCCTCCGGAAGGGGTACTCCCTGCTGTACAGCTATTTCGGTTCGGGACGGTTTGACAACCTCCAGCGCCACCTTGCCGCATTTGCCGCCGGGGGCGGTTGATTGCCGGGACGGTTGACAGTTTCCGGTGCCCCTCGTAGCATCCTCCTGTGAATGTCGCCAATTTTATTACCAGTCTTCGACTCTATTTAAGCCCCCTTTTCTTTGTCGCCGCCTTTCTGCCCTATTGGACCTCCGGTCGTTTTGCCCTGATAACGACAATCCTCCTGTGGATTCTCTTTGTAGTCATTGAACTTTCAGACATGCTCGACGGGATGGTGGCACGCCGACAGAAGATCGTTTCAGATCTCGGAAAGCTGCTTGATCCCTTTGCCGACGTCGTGAGCAGACTCACCTATTTTGTCGTCTTTACGGCATTTTCGATAATGCCCGTATGGATGTTCATTCTCATCCTCTATCGCGAGGTGGGAATCATCTTTGTCCGCATGATGATGATGAAAGACGGCGTCGCCCTTGCCGCGCGCAAGGGGGGCAAACTGAAAGCGGTCATGTATGCGGTGAGTGCCGGTCTCGGCCTGCTCATGCTCATGCATCTGCGCCTGCAGAACCTGCACGTTCTCATGCCCGGGCTTCCCTGGGTCGCGATAGGTGCATTCGGCCTTTCCGTCCTTCTCAGTTGGACGAGCATGATCGATTACCTCATTATTCTCCGTCGCCACTACCGCAGCAAAGATCGGTAACCCTCGGCCGCCCCGCGGGCGGCTACATATTTATTCACTTTTTCCGTATTTTTTTAAAACTCACTTTACACAACGGGCGTTTTTGTATAGATTACCCACATAAATGTAGCTTTGGCCTGTTCAACCGACATTTATGACGAGTTGTGGTGCCGGGCTAACTTAAATGTACGGGAGGTACAGGATGAGTGATATGACCGCCAAAGACGTGCTCGATTTAATCAAAAAAGAGGACGTCAAGATCGTCGACTTTCGATTCATGGACTTTCCGGGAATGCAGCAGCACTTCTCGGTTCCTGCCAGCAAGATCGACGAAGAGAGTTTTACCGACGGTCTCGGATTTGACGGGTCAAGTATTCGCGGATGGCAAAGCATCAACGAGTCGGACATGATCGTAAAACCTCAACCGCAGACGGCGTTTATCGATCCCTTCATGGAAATCAAGACGCTGGTCATGACGTGTAACATTGGCGATCCTATCACCGGTGAGGACTACACGAGAGATCCCCGTAATATCGCCAGGAAGGCGGAGAACTATCTGCGCAGCGCCGGTATCGGCGACACCGCCTTCATTGGTCCCGAGGCGGAGTTCTTCATTTTTGACGACATCCGGTACGACCAGAATGAGCACAGCGGATACTACTACATCGATTCTTCCGAGGGTCGATGGAACTCAGGTAAGGACGAAGGTCCCAACCTCGGATACAAGCCGCGCTACAAAGAGGGATACTTCCCCGTACCCCCCAGTGACGCACTGCAGGATATCAGGTCCGAGATGGTAGTGATCATGGACGAGATCGGTCTGAACGTTGAAGCCCATCACCATGAGGTGGCCACCGGCGGACAGTGTGAAATCGACATGCGCTTTGCTCCGCTACTTGAGATGGCGGACAACATGACCAAGTACAAGTACGTCGTGAAAAACGTCGCCAGGAAACACAACAAGACCGTCACGTTCATGCCCAAGCCCCTCTTTATGGACAACGGGAGCGGAATGCACACCCACCTCTCGATCTGGAAAGACGGCAAGAACCAGTTCTACGGAGACGGATATGCCGGTCTCTCCCAGACGGCACTCTATGCGATTGGTGGAATCCTGAAGCACGCGCCGGCAATACTTGCCTTCACCAACCCGACGACCAACAGCTACAAGCGTCTCGTCCCGGGATATGAGGCACCGGTCAATCTTGCCTACTCCAGTCGAAACCGAAGCGCCGCAATTCGTATACCCATGTACTCCCACAGCGAAAAAGCGAAGCGCTTTGAGTTCCGTTGTCCCGATCCGTCGAGCAACCCCTACCTTGGCTTCAGCGCGATGCTCATGGCAGCGATTGACGGCATACAGAACAAGATCGACCCGGGTGATCCCCTGGACCGCAACATCTATGATATGCCCGCAGAAGAGGCGGCGGCGGTACCCAAGACGCCGGGCAGCCTGAGAGAAGCACTCGACGCCCTCGAACAGGATCACGAGTTTCTCCTGAAGGGAGATGTCTTCACCGAAGACGTCATTGCGACGTGGATTGAATACAAACGGGAGAACGAGGCGATGGCCCTTGACCTCCGGCCCCACCCCTACGAGTTTGCCCTCTATTACGACATTTGATTCCGTTGTATCGCCGGGTTTGGCGGTCCACCTCCGGGTGGTCCGCCGCCGGCGCTACTCTCCAATGACTGAGTTGTACCGGTGACGGACGCGCTGCAGCGTATCCGAAAGACGGGAAACCAGTGTCTTCTCTTCGTCCGATGACGCCATGACGACACGACGCAGCTTTGCCTGCGCTTCCGGCTCCTGTGGAATTGAGTGAAGCTGACGGTCGTCATATACCTGCAGAAAGTGTTCAATTCGTCGCAGAAAGAGATAGTCCTCCTGCAGTTCCTGAACCGTCGCGCCGTCGAGTATGCCCGTCTCTTCCATCGTTTCCAGCGCGCGGAGGGTATTGCCCGTCAGGAGCTCCGGATAGAGGTCGTGGTGGAGCATTTGCAGTGCCTGCACGAGAAATTCCACGTCCCGTATACCGCCCTGACCGTTCTTGATATCCGTGCCGTTCGGACTCTCGTACTGCTGAATCGCCCGGCCCCGCAAATGGCGAATCGTCCGCAGGACCTCTTTTCTTCCGGCCGACGTGATCCGCTTGCCGAAGGGCCGGTGGAGCTCATCGAGAAATTCCCTTCCCAGGGCGATGTCGCCGGCGATCGGAGAAAGCTTGATCAGTGCCTGCAGCTCCCACAGCTCCGCCTCGGAGCTGTAGTAGCGCACCGCCGCAGGACGGGCGTAGACGAGACGTCCCGCGTTGCCCCAGGGACGGAGGCGGAGGTCGACGCGATAGACCTGGCCCTGGACGGTAAAGTCGCTGAGATCACGGACGAGCTGGCGGAATACCGCTGCGGCGACGCGCTCCTGGTCGTGGATCGTGGAATCCGGTTCATAGACCGCGAGGAGATCGATGTCGGAGCTGTAGTTGAGCTCGTTTCCGCCCAGCTTGCCGAAGGCGAGAATACAGAGGCGGCCCGGCAACACCGGTTGATCCGACAGGATGTGGTCCAGCGCCGCCGATACGATCGCCCGGGCGAGATCACTGAGCTCTTCCACGACTTCCGAGAAGTCTCCGGCGAGACAGATATCCTTCGTCCCGATCCGCAGTATTTCCCGCCGGCGAAAGCGGCGCATCGCATCGAGCCGTTCATGTCGTTCCGTCAGCTCTCCCATCTGGTCCGAAAGTTCCCGCCGCATCGCGGCCGCATTGCGGCGACCGTTTACGACGGCGGGATCGCTTATCCACTCGAGAAAACCGGGGTTTCTGATAAGGGTGTCACTGAGAAACTGACTCCCCGCAAAAATGAGGATCATCATTTCGATCCGTCGCGGCTGGGCAAGAAGGTCCTGAAAGAATGCCGCCCGGTCGGTCACCTGTTCGGTGAAGCGGTCCCAGTTGTTCAGCGCCATGTCGGGGTCTCCGGAGCGGGTGAGATAGTCCCAGGCAAGAACGAGCAGACGGGCAAAAATCTCCCGTTCCGCGCCGTGGCCGGCAATACGTCGCAGGTTGACGATCCCCCGGGAAGGGTTGTGAAAACCCGCGCTTTCAAGGACGAGGGCGCTCCGCTCTTCACTCAATCGGTCTGAGAGGACGAGATCGGCGGGATTTCCAACGGGGAGTTCCGGAAGCGCCTCTTCACCGAGGTGCCGCTCGACGAAACTTCTGACCGCGGCCGTCTCAACCTCAAAATCGACGCGCAACTGCTCCGCCGCGGACTGGTCGACGCGATCACGATACCCCATGCGCCGGGCGAGGTGCGCCGCTTCCACCGTATGGAAGGGAGGAAGAAAGAGATCCTGTGCATTTCCCCTGAGCATGCGCAGACCGTTGATGAGGGTTCGCAAAAAGCGGTATGCCCGGACCATACCTTCCGCTTCATCGGGGTCTATCGTGCCGAGCTCGGACAGGGCGCGCAGTGTGGCGTGAATACCGGGGTTGCGAATATCCCGATGTCCCCGGCCTTCACGAACCTGCAGAAGCTGAACGTTGTATTCCAGGTCAACCAGCGCGCCGGCGCTGAATTTGGCGTTCAGGCGACCGCCGCCGGCCTTATCCTCTGCCTGCCGCTGCCGGAGCTCCCGAATTTCGGCTACGTCGATTGCGTCCGTCTCGTAGACGAGGTGATCCCTGATTGCGATCATACGACGGCCCAGCTCCTCGTCTCCGGCGATGTGACGCATCCTGATGAGGGCGAGTCGTTCGGCGCTGTGAGCCTTTCCCAGCGGCCCGAAATAGTCGAGAAAGCTCTCGATATGGACGGCCCGGGGACCGTCGTCTCCGTAGGGCCGAAGGCGAATATCGATTTCAAAGATCGCCTCCCGCTTGGTATCGATCAGGTCGCTCACTTCCCTGACGAGGCGCTCAAAGAACTCCCGGTTCGAAATGGGACGTTCCGATGCATCGGTCTCACCCTGATCGCTGTATATCGTCATGAGTTCGATATCCGATGCGTAACCGAGAGCACTTCCGCCAAGTTTGCCCAAACCGAACACCGCGTAATCCGCCGGAAGTCCGCCGGCGCTCCGGGGTGTGCCGTAGGTCTGGCAAAGGGTATCCCAGGCGATGTCGTAGGCCCTCCTGACGACAAGCTCCGCCAGGGCGGTAAGACGGTGACTCAAAAAGAAGAAATCCGTATCCCGTCGCAGAATGTGATCCGCGTCAATGAGATACGCCTCCCGATCTTTGAAGGCGTTGAGGCGATCCTTCTTTTCCTCCCTCGTCCGGGCATCTGCAAACTCTCTGGCAAGCTTTTTTTGCAGCTCCGCCGGCGCCGTGCTCAGGGGACGGCGGTTGTGGTCCTGCTGAAGCAGGGGCAGGAGGCTTTCATACTGCAGCCGTATGAAATCCTCCCAGAGGAAGTCGCTTGCACCGAGGAGACGTGCCAGTTCACGCTGCGCCGAGGGATCGGCTAAAAGCTTCTGGAGCCGCTCCTCGCTGCCGTCGCCGGCAACTTTGCGTACTAGCTCCTCAAACCTGATGAACGCGCCCCGGGGATCGGCGGCCTGGTCGAGGGCGTGAGTGAACTGCTTTGTCACCAGAATGGAGAGCTGCAGGCGTCGACGATCGCTCTCGGAGGTTACCGGACCGCCCCGGGCGTGCTCCACCCAGAAGGTGTCCTGTACTTCCATGTTTGTCGTTTCGATTGCCACCTGCTTGATCGACATGTCCTGAAGTGTGAGGGCGCTGGCAAGGGAATAGAGAAAATACGGCGTGTCCTGGGAAGTTACGGAGACGCGGGTCAGGGGGCCGTCGGAGTCGATGGTTATGCGTATCGGCAGCAGCGGCTCTCCCTCATCGGGGGTGGACCGCTCGGGAGCAAGGGTTGTATAGCGCTTTGCCACCCGTTCCATGACGGTGATACGTACCGCGTCGACGTCGGGGGGCGACATCCGGAGGGGGACAAAGAGCGTTGCCAGCTCCCGCTCCAGAGCGTCGCACCAGCGGGAAGTATCGGTGTCCTCCGGGAGGATGCCGGAAATCGTGTCCACCACCAATCCGTTGGTGCCGGTAAACACCTCCCCCGCCTGAATATTCAGTCCCCGGGTACCGAGAATACCGCAAATGTAGCTGAACAGACCCGGCGCATCCCAGGTGCAAACGGTAAAACCGACCTCTTCCGTATCGCCTTCGCCCTGCACGATCCGGACCGGATACTCCTGAGTCAGCTCGGCTATTGCCCGGGCGTGAGCGGCAATCTCCTTTTCACTATGGACGGAAAAATAACGCTCCGGGAGACATGCCATTACGTCTCCGGTACGGGACAAAAGTTCCCGGTCAAGCGCTTTTTTGAGTTTCTCCTGCATCACCACCCATTTCGGGGAGATTTCTGCCAACCCGGTACTTCTTCACGAATCCCGTGGGTCGGTAGGTCATCTTTGACTGTCGCAGACCTTCATCCCCCAGATCCTGTTCCCTGTTTATCCATTTGTAATGCTTTGGAAGCATCGTTGCAAAGGCCTTATTGATAAACTGGTATATGCCGCGGTAGTCATCGACGGCCTTTTCAAAGTGAACGACAAAGCTCTGGCCCTTCATGAGGGGTTCTCCGACGGTATAGGCCGCCGGATTGTCGCCGACGTAGACGATATACCCTTTGAGTTCAAGCTCCTGAAACCGCTCAAGCGCTTCCCGGGCGGCGGCGTAATCGGCGCGGTCCTCCCTGTCCTTCTGCCACGCTTCAAGAATTCCCATGGCGTCGGGAATGTGCCGTTCTTTGAGCGCCTGTTCGTCAAACTGATAGTTGTTGACAAAGGCATTCACGTGGTTCCGTTTCTTGTGAAATTTCTTTCCCGGCAGGTTGGCAAGGTCATCCTTGAGGTAGAGATAGTCAAAATTGTCCCGATCCTCCCTGACCTGCAGTCCCAGTTTTTCAAGGGTGATCCACGCCTCGTCGGCATTCCGCTCGCTCAGTCCCTTCAAATAGTCGTAGCGGTCAAAGAGCTGTCCTATGACGTCCTCATCCCCGGGCAGTCCGCAGGGAAGCATGAAAAAGTGGGCCCCTTCCTTTTCTCCGCTGATGAGCAGCTTGTCTTCCGGGAGGAGGGAGACGTGATAATTATAGGTGTCACGGAACAGATAGAGTCCGGCAAAGGTAAACTCGGAGACGCCGTCGGGCAAGAGCGACAGGCGCGGATGAAGTTGATCCCGCATCGAAAGATCGATGGGGGCACAGTCGGGGTATTGAGGTATTCCCATAGCCTCAATATACGGAAACTTGTCGGTACAATGCAAATGGCGGTAAGATGCGTCATGGATCTGACACAATATCGCGATGCTCTCCGGGAGGATGTGCTCGCCCGTTTTCTTCGATACGTGGCCGTTCATACGACCAGCTCACGCCACAGTGATACGACGCCTTCTACCCCGCAGCAATGGGACCTGGCGCGTATGCTGGAGCGGGAATTGACCGAGTTGGGACTATCCGATGTGACCATTACGGAGTATGGATACGTGATCGCCCGCATTCCCCCGACGAAAGGGGTCTCGGCACCGGCTGTGGCCTTCCTCGCACACATGGATACGGCACCGGACAGCAGCGGAAAGAATGTATCCCCCCGGGTATGGGTGGATTATGACGGATCGGTGCTCGAGCTCGGCAACGGTGTTTCTATCGATCCCGCGGAGTACCCGGATCTCCTTGATTTCCGGGGCGAGACGATCATCACCGCCGACGGTACGACCCTTCTCGGAGCCGACGACAAGGCGGGGGTTGCGGAGATCATGGCGGCCGTCCGGTTTCTTGTGGATCATCCGGAATTTCCTCATCCCGAGCTGGAAATCATATTTACCCCCGATGAGGAAATAGGGCGGGGAGTGGACAGACTCGACGTACCCTCCCTTCACGCCCGCTTTGCCTATACCATGGACGGCGGAAAAGAGGGGAGCATCGAGGCGGAATGCTTCAGCGCCTACCGTGTTCGCGTTGCTATTGACGGGTACGTCATACATCCCGGCAGCGCCCGGGGAAAAATGGCCAACGCCGTGACAATCGCCGGGCAGTTCCTTTCCATGGTTCCCCAGAATGAAAGTCCCGAGGCGACTGACGGTCGTTTTGGATTTTACTGCCCTGTGGAAGTGACGGGCGACTATGGGCATGCGGAGATTGAGTTCATTATCCGGGATTTCGAACTGACGGAAGTGTTGCGGCGGGTCGCGTTCATCGAGTCGCTGGCAGAAACGATTGAAAAGGCGTATCCCCGGTGTCGTGTCTCGGTGACGTCGGAGCAGCAGTATCTCAATATGCGTGACACCCTGCGGGACTATCCCTTTATGGTGGACATATTGAAGAAGGCGATACAGTCGGTCGGAGTGACGCCCGTTCTGGAACCGATACGGGGCGGTACCGACGGCGCGCGGCTCACGGAAATGGGTCTGCCCACCCCCAATGTGTTTGCGGGAGGTTTGAACTTTCACGGTCCCTATGAATGGGTGCCCCTCGGGTCTATGGAACGCGCCGCAGCGACGATTCTGGAGGTTCTCCGCGAGTGGGGACGGTCGGTACCGGCGGATACGCCGCTGCCGCGCCTTTCCGATGAAGTTTGATTTGGTTTTTCCGACTCACCGCGTGTATATTTGTAATTATGGAGGGGTTTATCCGGCGCGGCCTGGCCGGATTGCATGTATTTTTCGTATTTCTCGTGTTCGGAGTGTTGTCGGGCTGTACGGAAAATCTTGATCTCTTCTCATCCCTCGATGAGACTGAGGGGCCCGTTCTGCAGACTCTCGCCGTCGGTGAGGTGGTGACGCCCGATTCATTTCTCTCCATTCAGTTGACGTACCCCGAGGAGGATATGTCCCGGGCGACGGAACTCAACGTAACCCTCGTCGATATGGACGGTGAGATAATCGGTGAAACTACATTTTCCGACGATCTTCTCCTCCAGTCTCAGTTGCCGAAAGTCGAGCTTCCCAACCCGGTGCCAGGATCGTATCTGTTGCGAGTCTCCGCCTACCGTGGCGAGGAAGTGCTCCTCTTTGATGAACGGCAGTTTTTCGTCATGGAGACGCCCCCTGCCTTTGACAGTGTCACCGTCTACCCCTCTGCGGTGGAGGCGGACTCCGATGCCGTCGCGGTTGCGGATGTGGCCGTCGCCGACGGTACGAGACCGTATCTCGTCTGGTATTTTCGGGATCGCGTCGTAGGAGAGGGATATGTCGATGCGGGAAGTGAAAAGATCGTCTTCTCACCGGGCGGGGCGATAGGGGTCCATCCTATCGTTGTGGATCTCTATCCGTGGGGTCCGGAAGAGGGCGTCGATATCACAAAACCGACGACGATAAGCGCGGGGACGGAAGTATTCATACGTTCCGCCGCCAGGGAAACCCGCGCCGCCGGTTCAACCATCCTGCAGTATCCCTTTGACGGACGTCGGACTCCGGTGGTCGATGCCGTTGAAGGGGAGTTCCGTGCGATTGAAGTGAACGACGGTGTGACCCTCGACGTGGAAAAGGAACGTCTTGGATACCGGTTGTATTCCGGCGGTACGGTAAAAATCCCCTACGAGATCGTCCCTGATGTCGGCGATGCGGTACGGCTGAACGTTCGCTTTGCATGGAGTGATGTCCCTTCCGTCCAGGGGAATGAATCCGACATGGATACCTTCATTCTTGCCTTTGGAGGAGACGACAATACCTCTATCCGGATACGTATAGGCCGTGACGGCAGCGGCGATATCGAAACGGCGGTGACACCTTCGGAACCATATCGGACGGGAACGAATAGTTTCGGGGCGGTACGGTCGGAGTGGATAAACCTTTCGCTCCTTCTTGTTCACGACGAAGATGGTCTCTTTCTTATCCCCCAATCTGAAGGCAGACCGTATTCTGTTTTTCCTGTGGTGACGGGAGAGGAAGTTCCTTTTGTGGATTTTCCGGAGATGACCTTTGAGGGACCGGGATCTATTCTCATGGAACTGTTTGAGGTTGCCGTAGTGAAAAGCGTGCAGGACTATTTTGATTCGGAATATTCCACCTTTTTCTTCCATCACGGCGGCAGAACGCAGGACCGGCCGATTCGGTCTGCATTCGTTGATCTTGCAGTGGAGCAGGTTCACCTCAGCCTGCCGGAAGACCACTATTTTCTCGTTCTGTCCCGGGACAATGTTTCTCAGTTCCTTGTATGGCGGGACGCGGAAACGGTATATCTCCTTGATCCGGAGGGTGCCGGTTATCCCGTGGATTCGTTTGACTCCTACTCGGACATTGTATCCAATAGAGTCGTCTCCACAGGTCTTTCTCTCGCAACGGGAATCGACTATGCCCTCAGTGACGACGGGGTGATAACGGTTCCCGATGCGATAGGAAGTGAGCTTTATATTGTTTCCGGTAGACTGGCGGACCACGGCAATGGCGCCGTCATAGCGACGGTATCCGACTCGTGACCGGATCGTCCCCTTCTTTTATTTCGCTCTATGTCATCACCGGCGTGACCATTCTTTTATTCCTGTCGGCATGTCAGACGGCCGTTGCGCCCGAACCATCGGGGGGCGGACGCACCGTATCTGCCGACCCCGAACGTTCTCCGGAAGACGCGGCGGAAACAGTCGGCCCCGCGGAACAGGAAATACCTGAAGACGGTCAGGAAGCCGTCGCCGCGATCGTTCCTCCGACCCCGGCGGAACGAAAGGAACCTGAACTGCCGGAGGAGCCGGAAACAGCGGAGGAACCTGAATTGCCGGAGAAACCTGAAACGCCGGAGGAACCGCGGCCACCGGCGGACGAGAGGCGGGCGGTCTCCCCGTCGTGGCGGCCTCCCACGGAAGTGGCGACATCCGTACCCAACCGGACAACGGCGCTGCGGGTGTCGAGGTGGGTCGACTCCCGCCCGACGGCGATTCGCTTCAATACCGATGACGGGGATGACCCGATCCGCCGGCACATCATCCTTGGGCTCCTTGAAGCGGGCGGCGTCGTCTATGACGGAGTGATCGGAGTACCCGCTGACGGCGATTCTGCAGACCAAATGTCCGCAGGCGGGGCGCCCACAGGCGAGACGGCTGCTTTTGGAAACCGTCTCGTCATTGTCATTTCGGACAGATTTCAGGAGAGCCCCGGTCCCGGCACCTATTATGCCACCGCGGAACTTGAGGCGGGGATCTATATTGCCGGGTGGGATGAAGAACTTCATCACGTTGCGGTTTCAGGCCCCTCTGTCTTCAGTTCACTGTCGTATGGAGATGCGGCGCTGAATTCGCTCTACCGCGTGAATCCACGCTCCCTTCAGCGGGTCGTTTTTGAACTACGACGTCGGGCGGCGGACGAGATAGGCAGTACGGGACTCACCTATCGCATCTATTTCGACCGGAACGGTGACGCCACAGTCCAGTATGCCGTTATGCGGAGTATAGGAATCCCGGGAGAATCCGATAACCTATGGTATATACATCGTTCTCCCGGGGATGCGGAACAACGCATCATGGACGCCCTGAAAGGCGGGCCATACCGATTTGACATGGACCATGAGGCGCGGTTGGGCTATTTTACCATGGAAGAAGTGCAGTAGATGGAACGCAGAGTCATAATATACGCATCCGTTGCAATTTCTCTCGTCCTCGCTCTCGCATCATGTGTCTCTCCCCGCCTGGAGGGACCCCCGCAATGGATATCCGGCGTGGGCGGCAGTCATCCCGATGGAGTTCAGTTTATCGCCTATGGACGGGGTGAGGATCGTTCCGGCGCGCGCGCCGCCGCCGCGGACGACGGCATGAGGAGAATAGAGCAGATCATCGTCGATGAGCTGGAGAGCCGGCCGATCACCATCGACGATAATGTCGCCCTGCACATAGAGGAAATCGCCCGACGACGCATGGATCACGTCGAATATCTCGATGACTATCGACACGTCGACTCCACCGACTTTCACGAGGTCTTCTTGCTGCTCCTCTATCGAACCTCTCAGATCACGGAAGATGTCGACACCATCGTGCGTCGTTTCACTCGGACAACGGAAGAGGGAAAACGAGCCGACGGCGCTCCCGAGCGCGAAGAAGAGGCGATGGTGAGATTGCGGAGGTTGCTGGACCGGGAAGTTCCCGCTGATGAAGGATCCCGGATTGAGATACTCCGGGGAGCCATGTCGGCGGCGTCCAACCTGACCGTTACTGCTCTTCCCGCGGAGGAGACCCGCCCCCTTGCAGAAGGTGCGGAACACGTCGTAACGGTAGCCATTGAGGATCTCACTTCCGGTGACCTCTTTGCGCCGCTCGCCGTTGCGGCCGAGATCATCGGTCCGGTAGTTGACGGTCAGCGGAATCGAACGACTCTGACGGCAAGAACCGACGGTGCAGGCGTGGCGGAAGTTGCCGTTCCGCCGCCGCAGTACGCCGGAACTACCGTGATTGAAGTCGCCCCCGCGTGGTTCCGGAACGTTCATCTCCGATGGGAAGAACTGGTGACGGAGCCGGAAGAACGGGAACTTCTTGAAGGAGTGGCCGGTCGTCTGCGGGACCAGGCGATACTACGTGTAACGAGTCGCGCCGCGGAGATTCCCACTGCCGTCGCCTTTGTCGATCGCGACATTGCGGGAAATCCGATCACCGGCATTTCAGCGATGACGGGAGTCCTGCAGGAGCTGGGGGATCGCGGCTTTCGGGTTCGTACCGTTACCCTTTCCGCGGAAGACCGGGACCGACTTTCGGCGGATGAAGAACTCACCGTCGCCGATCTGTATGATATTTTCCCCTTCGAAGTCCTCTCGTCCGTCGACCGTGCGATTGTGGGCGACGCCCGAATCATCTCGTTTGACGAGAACGAAGGGTACAATATCGTTGTGGAAACGAGAGCGGTAACGTTTGATCTGCGCCGTGATCACCGCTTTCCGCAGGTGACGGTTACCGAACGGATATCGGGAAGCAGCGCTCAGGCGACGATTCGCGCGGCGTTTCAGGAATCCGGTCGTCGCCTGGCACGTATTCTGGCGCCGCAGCTGCCGTAACGGACCGTGCCGGGGCGCGCCGCCGCGGCTCGCTATTTACTTAACTCAAATTCTCGCCCCATACGCCCGTAAGGCGCAGGGGATCATCGCTGATGATACCTGCCGCGCCCCGGCGCGTCAGGTCGGCGGCAACCACTGCATCATTCACTGTCCAGGGAATCGTCAGCGCCGGTAGCGGCTTCCCGGTTCCAAGGTCACGCCATGAGGGTTTGCGGATTCTTCCGCCTCCGATGAGTCGTCCGGCGCCGCGACGCAGGTACCAGGGCACCTCTTCTTCCCGGGCGTAAATGGCGGCACACGGCACTGGGTGGCGCTTCAGGAAGTGCCGGGCACCTTTACGAAAGGACCAGATACGACGGGGATCAAAGGAGGAAACGAGGACACGATCGGCAATACCGAGTGTTGCAACGGCCTCGGCGAGGATCATTCCCGTTTTCCAGGGCGTATCGTCATATGATTTGATCTCCACGTCGAGAATGATCTGCGGACCAAGGGCTTCTACGACGTGGGAAAAGAGGGGGATGCCCACATCGGTGAGGAGGGCCGATTCTCCGCCCGTTCCGTTCTTCCCCCGGGGCGGTCCGGAAAGGCGGATGGAAGCGAGCTCGTGGTAGGGCGTATTTGCGATTCTGTCCGGGACGCCCCCCAATCTGCGGAGATCGCCGTCATGAAAGACGACGAGTTTCCCGTCGCCGCTTACCTGAACGTCCAGTTCCACGGCGGGGATACCGTCCTCCCGTGATCGGACAAAGGCGGACATCGTATTCTCAAGGGCAGCGGCGGAGCTTCCCCTGTGGGCAAAAAGAACGGGCGTTCCACTTCTCCCCGCGTCCATAAGCGTTTTCAATAGGGGGTGTTTCATACTCCTTGTCATTGTAGTGCAACAGAGGTAGTTTCTGCAGGCTATGGAAAACGATCTCATTGCCGCATTGGCTACGCCGTTGTCACCGTCGGCACTGGCGGTCATACGCACAAGCGGCCCGCAATGCGTGGAAGCGATTGCCTCCCTGACGGACCGTGCGGAAAAGATCCGGAACACCGAGGGCGGCCGAATCCGGCGGGCACATTTCATCGATCCTGGTACCAACGAGGTCATCGATGAGGTGATGGTCGCCGTATTTCGCACTCCCCGGAGCTACACCGGTGAGGATCTTGTGGAAATATTCAGCCACGGAAGCGTCCCCGGGATCAGGCGCATATTGCAGCAGCTCTATCAGTCCGGGTTTCGACCCGCCGACCCGGGAGAGTTCACCCAGCGCGCCTTTCTCGCCGGAAAGGTCGATTTGACAAGGGCGGAAGCGATAAACGAAATCGTCAATGCCCAGACGGAAACCGGCTTTCAAATGGCGGTACAGCGCCTCGGCGGAAGCATTGAGCACGCCGTCACAGAGATCAGGGATGACCTTGTCCGTGTCATGGCATCGGTCGCCATACAGCTCGACTATCCGGAGGAGGAAACGGGAGAAATCCCCGTCGATCTCGACGTCGTTCGGCGCAGTCGTTCCCGTCTCAAAGAACTCATGGACACCTATCAGACGGGGAAGCTCTATCAGGACGGTGCGCGGGTGGTTCTTGCGGGGCGTACAAATGCGGGCAAGTCCTCCCTCTTTAACGCCTTTCTCAAGGAAGAGCGCGCCATCGTGAGCGAAATACACGGGACGACGCGGGATTACATAAGCAGCCGGATCAACGTTCACGGCATCCCGGTGGAACTTTTTGACACGGCGGGGCTGCGGAGCACGACGGAGGTCATTGAAGAAGAGGGTATACGTCGAACCCGGGACGTCGCCACGGGCGCAGACATCGTCGTTTACGTCGTTGACGGCACGGAAGGTCTTTCCGAGGGCGACCGTGAACATATAGGAGAGCTCGGCGGTGTCGCCGACCCCATGTCGGCGACACCGCCGAGCGCCACAGCCGATGCGGATCAGCCACCACGCCGGGGCAGCACAACCGATACGGGCAAATCACTACGCCGGGGCGGCGGGCGGGTCGTGCCGGTCTGGAACAAAAGTGACCACCGGGAATGCAAAGCCCCTCCCGGAGACATACCGTTCATCACCGTCAGTTCCCGTACCCTTCAGGGTGTGGACGGGCTTGTATCCGCGATCGCCGCAGCACTGGAGCCTGCACAAAAACCGCATACCGGCGTGCCGGTGATCGACTCGCTGAGGCAGAAAAACAGTATTGAGCGTACCATCGCCGCCCTGGATGAATTTCTCCGCGGTGCCGAGGAGTCGATTCCGGTAGATGCCCTGAGTGTCGATCTCCAGGACGCTCTTCACGGTCTTGGAGAAATAACCGGCGAGGTGACGTCGGAAGATATTCTTGATGCCGTTTTCAGTGGATTCTGTGTCGGGAAGTGACGAGGGCTTCGGAGTGGCGGTACCGCAGCATCATCTCCACAAACGCCGGATTCCGCCGGGGATCGTCCTCCAGATAAAAAAGATGGCTCCCGCAGGTGCAGTCACTTGAACCGAATCCCGCCACCGGTTGCGTACAAAACGCCGCGCAGCTCCGGGCCAGGGAGCATTCAAGAGACCGTGTCGTATAGATCGGGTAAACCGCAGCGCTCCCGGCGACGGCCCGAAGATAGTCAATATGCCAGCGTTTTCGCTTCCGGGCGCGCAGGTGGCGGGCGGTTCGGCTCCGCATCGACTTCATTGCCGATCCCACGTAGAGGTAGTGACCCGGCCTGAGTGAAAAGGTCCCCAGGGCACCAATTGCAGCCTCACGGTGCCGGGGCAATTCCATATGGACGATGTACACACCGCTGTCCTCATCCACCGCAGTCAGCGGTTCCCAGTCAACGGGGACGTTGTCGGACACCACCCGGGTCGTCCCGTCCCCGTCGGTACCCGTCGCGACGACATGGACGTGCACGCCCGCATGATGTGCCTCCCTGAGTTCCATCGAAAATGCGGGGTCGGTATGAATATCGGGAACAAATCGTTCGGCCCGGGGACCCTGAATCACAAAGAGAACCATTCGCTCCCTATGGCGCATCTCTTTCAATGCCGTGAGGTGTTTCAACCCCCTGGAGGTTGCGGCGTCGGGAAACATGGCGACGCCGTACGCTTCCAGGGTGCAGCTCTTCACCTCGATGACCGTTTCGATATCTCCCGTGCCGACGACAAAGTCGAAACGACTCTCACCAAGCGTCACTTCCCGTCGTGTTGCAGTGGCGCGGGGAAAGAGATCGGGGATGATAAGCTCCGCCGCGATATCGTTGGCCGCCGTCGATACGAGGGGAACCACCGTGCCGTCGGAAGGACGGATAGCGGCGACGACGGACCATGCGGTCTTGCGTTTGGAAGGTGACGTGTTTCCGGTGGGGGCGTGCTGAAGGATGAGAGGAGTGCCCGGATAAAGAAGCTCCCACATTCTGCCGGGGTTGGGGGAGTGGGCGTGCAGGAGCCGGCCGTCAGGTGACCGTGCGGTTATGAGAAATCTGTTTGGTCTGTCGACAAATGTCGCAACAAGATCGGGTCGAAAAAGTCTCATATTTTGACGGCGTATTGGACGTCGTACCGTGTACCCCGATTGGTGGGGACGCTCTCCACCAGGGCTGCTTCGCCCACATCAAAGGCGGGTTGCTCCTCTCCCGCCTCCTCCGGCGTCACGAGTGAAGGGTTCCGGAGGACGTTACTCAGCGTCGTTCGCTCTTCTCCCGAGAGTCCGCGCCGGGGATACCCGATCGTGATATGGGGTACAAAGGTATGGTCTCCATCGGAAGGAAGGAGATCAGGGACGACGGAAGAGAGGCGGAACCGGAGATTGCCGGCCAGGGCTTCGGTATACCCCGTCGGATCTAGGGCCCCGACCCACACCACCCTCGGGCGGCGGGGTGACGGAAACGCGCCGATTCCGGTCAGGACCAGACGGGGTTTTTCGGTTCCCTCCGGAATGGCCTCTTCCATCGCTGCCGCAAGGGGATGCACCTTCTCCCCGGGCACTTCGCCGAGAAAAAGGAGCGTGAGATGCAGTTTCTCCGGTGCCACCATCCTCAAAATGTCTTTGGTGCCGAGGGATGCCCGGAGGATTTCCTGACGATCGGCAACGCGTCCTCGCAGTGCCGCAGGAAGGGTATAGGCAACAAATAATTTACGGGATGTACTGTCCCTCACGGTTCCGGCTCCACAATGGGCAGACCGATGAGGAAACCGGTCATATACCGTCCCGTTGAATCACTTCCAACCGGCCGTTATGGCGGTCCACGATGATCCGCCGGGAAATCGAGAGGCCGAGACCTGATCCGACATCGGCGGATTTGGTCGTAAAGAACGGTTCAAAGATCTTCGCGGCCACCTCCGACGGAATTTCGGGACCGTTGTTCAGGATCCTGCACTGGACCATCTTCTTTTCGTCGGCGGATCCACCGACGGCGGTTTCTATGACGATCTTACCGTACCTGGAAAAGTCACCGTCATGTCCCTTTGATTCAATGGCCTGAACCGCATTGAGAAGAATATTGAGAAATACCTGGCTTATCGCACCGGGCATGCAGAATACGGTGGGGATGGTGCCAAATCGCTGTTCCACCGTTGCAACGCCGCGATAGACCGAGCGCGTCAGCTGGAGGGTGTCGGTGATAATCTGGTGCAGATCAACGTTCACAAGGGATTCATTTTCAAATGGTCTCGCGTGGCCCGTCATTGTCTGCAGCACCGACCCGATCCGTTCAAATCCGCGACGAAAGGCTTCATCGCTTTCCTGCAGCTCCTCATGGAGGGGGCTCTCCGATAGGTCCGTCTGTTCCGCGAGCAACCGCCGGGCAATGTCGTACACCGAGCCGTAGGTGCTCCTGAGCACCGTCAGGGGATTCTTGATCTCATGGGCGATGCTTGCGGAGAGCATGCCGATCGTCGCCAGCCGTTCCTGCTCGATCATAACGCAGGTGAATGTCCTGATTGGCCTGTTTGAGTCGGAGCCATTCCGTCGTTTCATGAATCGTCACCACCGCCGCAGAGTGAACGCCCGTCGTTTCCGCGACGGGTCTTACGGTGATGTCAAAGGTCCGCTGCTCCCCATTGTCCCAGTCATGGGACTTTACCGTGTTGTGATGGGACGACAGCGAAAGGTCACTCACCACGCCGCGGGAAAGAGAACTGTGGTGATACAGACCGCCTTGAACGGTAAGGTTCAGCATTTCCATCGCGGCGGGATTTGCGTCCAGGATCGTACCCTCATTGTCAAGGACGAGCACGGCGCTGTGTACGTCCTGCAGTACGGTGCTTCTCGTCAACGGTCTTTTTCCGCGAAGGCTTACGTTCTGAACGCCCAGGTAAAAGGCGAGGCCCGAGAGGGGCAAAGGCAATGGAGGTGTAGTCCTTTTGCGGCCACGGAAAGAGGCGGAAGATATATATAAGGTTGGCCAGAACGGGCAGTACGGCGCCTGCGACGAGGACAAGGGTCTGCCGCTTATACCAGTCGGGACGATCAAGGGCGTTTCGTACGATTGTTATTACCCCGATGAGAATCAGACTGTATGCATATACTCCGTTTATCCAGAAGAGCCAGCCGTAACGACCGGACATGGTGAGATACCCGTCAACTTTAAAAAACTGCAGGGACGTCCAGAACAGGTGTGATACCGATTCAATATGAATGGCCGCGCTGAAAAGGACCGGATAGAATGCAAGTCCCGCGATACGGGACGCCCGCGCCCATGTGTTCCGACCGGAGTAGAACGCGGCGAAGAGGAACCACGTAATCGCCACGGCGTGCCACGCCGGATGGACCAGCCGGGCGAAAAACAGCGTCCACTCCGGGTGTGTCCACGACCAGTTCCAGCGTGTTGGCGGCCAGGAGCGCCGAGACGGCGATGAGATAGGCGAGAATCGTCCGTGACATGAGAACGCCGCGAAAAGGAAAGATTCGTGCCGCCGTGATCAGGAGTACGATCGCCGCAACCGGTGCGAGTATGACAAAAAGCTGATATTCCATCGCTTCAATACACCATGAGTGAGACTATTGTAACATCATCGGCAAACAACGGTACGGTTGGACGACCGTGCATAATGCGATCAGCCATGACGAGACGTATCACATCGTCGGAAAAGTGCGTTCCCCCGTGGGCTCCCTGGAAAATCGTACCGGTCCGTGTGGTGGAAAAATACTCCTCGTCCTTTGTCGCATTGGAGTAGAGGCCGTCGGAAAAGAGGACGATTCTGTCACCGTGCTGCAGGGGCAACTCCTCTTCCCGGTACGCAGTGTCCATGGAAATGCCCATCGCGGGATCGAGTATGGAACTGTATGCGAAGGTTCCGTTACGCACCACAAAAACGGGAGGATGGCCAGCGTTGGCAATGAGCAGCGTCTGTGACTGAAGATCGACAATTACCGCCGCGCAGGAGGCGATCATACCTGAAGTACGGGGTAAATAGGAGGATATTGCGATGTTGACCTGGCGGAGGAGTTCCGCCGGCCCCGCGACCGAGGCTCTGTCCCCGGTCAACGTATGAGCGGACCACGATCTTGAGCATCGCCGACAGCAACGCCGCCCGCATGCCGTGACCGGAGACGTCTCCCACCAGAAGGAGGTACCGGTCCCTGTCAAGTCTGAGAAAATCATTGAAGTCTCCGGTTACGTGCATTTCCTTGGCGGGGCGGGAAAAGCCCTGATATTCCACACGTTCGTCGGGAGGAATGGTGACCGCCATTGCCGCTTTTTGAAAGGCACCGGCCAGCTCGAGCTGCTGATTCAGCTCCCTGTTCCGTTCTTCCGCACTGCGTCGGTATTCAACCTGTTCCAGGGCGCGGTCAAGATCCGCCTGCAACTCATCCGGCGTCCACGGTTTTTGGATAAGGCCCATCATCGATGACGAGAGGGCGCGGGTGATTTGATCCATGTCGGCGTAGGCGGTGACCATGACGCATCCGATATCGGGATACGCATCGTTGAGGGCTATAAAAAGGTCGGCGCCGCTCATACCGGGCATACGCAGGTCCGATACGACCAGACCGATGGAGGGATACTTTTCGCGGACGAGGTCCAGGCATTCCTCACCGGAATGCACCGGGTAGACCGTAAGATTCCGGCTCCGGGTCCAGCTCCTGATGTCCCGCGCAAGGGACCTGAGGACATCGTCTTCATCATCCACAAGGATGATACCTTCCACCCATCGCGTGAGCGGTCTGGCCGGGCCCAACAGCTCTTCATTCATAGAACAATCCTCAGCATTTTGATACTCTATCATACATGGATTTCGATGCCATCGTAGTTGGAGGAGGCCACGCCGGAATAGAGGCTGCCAGCGCAATAGCCCGTCTGGACTTTCGCGTCCTCCTGATTACCCAGAATCTTGATACAATCGGCAAACTCAGCTGCAATCCCGCCATCGGCGGTCTCGCCAAAGGCAATATGGTCCGTGAAATCGACGCCCTGGGCGGGCAAATGGGACGGATTACCGACGAGACGATGATCCAGTTTCGCGTTCTCAACCGCAGCCGCGGTCCCGCCGTGCAGGCGCCCCGCGCCCAGGCGGACAAACTTGCGTACCAGGTCAAGGCAAAGCAGGTTCTCGAGGAACAGTCAAATCTGAGCCTCTTCCAGGATACCGTGACGGGACTGCTCTACAGCCGGTCGGATGTGCCTGTCGGACCGGCGGGCGCAACGGCGGCATCTCCCGCCCCGTCGTCTCTTACCACATCACCGGCGACGGCGCGCTCCGTGGCGGGAGTCATCACCGAGCGGGGCAAACGCTTCACCGCCCGCACCGTCGTCATAACCACCGGTACATTCCTCAACGGACGGATATTCATCGGTGAGTACAACGCGGAAAACGGTCGCATCGCCGAGCCCGCCGCCCGGGGACTTGAAAGGCCCCTTCGGGAACTTGGATTCCCCATGGGCCGGATGAAGACGGGCACCCCCGCGCGGGTCATGCGGCGCTCCATAGACTTTGACAAGGTGGAACCCCAGTTCGGCGACGACGAGATCGTCCCCTTTTCGTACGGCAACCGGCGTGTGGATCGGAAGCAGGTGCAGTGCTACATCGCCTACACCACAGAAGAGACCCACGCCGTCATACAGGCAAACATCAGCCCGCTCACCCCTCTACTCGGGGCTCATCGTCGGGTCGGGACCGCGGTACTGCCCCTCCATAGAGGACAAGGTGGTCAAATTCCCCGATCGGACGCGACATCAGATATTCATAGAGCCTGAAGGACTTTCAACGGGAGAAATGTATCTCAACGGCATCTCCTCCTCCCTGCCGGAAGAGGTGCAGGAGCAGTTCATACACTCCATACCCGGCCTGGAAGGGGCGGAAATCGTCCGTCCCGGATACGCCGTGGAATACGACCACATCGATCCCACCCGGCTCTATCCCAGCCTGGAAGCCAAAATGGTAAGGGGCCTCTACATCGCCGGACAGACCAACGGCACCTCGGGATACGAGGAGGCGGCGGGACAGGGACTCATCGCCGGGATCAACGCTGCAATGCGCATGCAGGGCAAGGAACCCTTCGTCCTGAGCCGCTCGGAAGCGTACATCGGTGTCCTCATCGACGATCTCGTCACTCTCGGCACCAAAGAGCCCTACCGCATGTTCACCTCCCGGGCGGAGCACCGCATGAATCTCCGCCATGACAGCTCGGACATGCGCCTCTACGAGCGCGCCTGGAATGTCGGTATGCATACCCCCGCGGAGTGGGAACGGTTTCAGGAAAAACGCGCCGCCATCGAAGAGATACGGGAGCTTCTGCGGACCCGCAATCTTTCTGAAAAAGAACTTGCGTCGCCGTCGGCACTCTCATCGCGACGGGACGCTTCACCCGCCCTTGAAAAAGCGGGAAGCGGGGCGGCCTCCGGGACCGACGGAGAGAGTGGTGGCGGTAACGGCCTCGCAAAATTCGTGGGGAAGAGCTTTGCCCACATCCTCAAGAGCCCGGAGGTCTCACTCGCGGATCTCGCTCAGCTGGACACCTCCCTCGTGAACGATCCCCGCAGCGGTGAGCCCCGTCCGGTCGAGTGGCTCCGGCAGGTGGAGTTGGACATCAAGTACGAGGGTTACGTCGCCCGGGAAGAGAAGATGGTAAAACGGTTCCGCCGCATGGAACAGATGAAAATCCCCGCCGATTTTGACTGGGATACCCTCAAGGGCATTTCCAACGAGGCGCGGGAAAAGTTCAAGCACATTCGACCTCTTTCGGTCGCGCAGGCGTCGCGCATTTCCGGGGTTCGTAATTCCGATCTTTCGATTCTGCTCATGACGGTTGGAAAACGCCGCGGCACCGGTGAATCCGTCGCGTAACAGGCGTCCGTCTACCCCGCTTCGTCAACGGCGGTGGTCTCTTCCTCCTCCTCGGCGGCGGACTGAAGACCCTTCGTCAATTCATGTTCCAGGGCGACGAGGCTCCGAAGTGCCTGGGCAAGTTTGATATATCCGTCGGTGACCAGTTCAAGAATTTCCGTCGGCGTCACTTCGTCGGAACCGAGATCGATACGCAGCACCCCGCTACGGAGCATCTTTTTCAGCAACGTCTTGTTGCGGCTGTAGTGTCCCGCAATTGTGTTCATCGCCTCAATTCCCTGGTCGATAAGGGTGCGCATCGTCGGACGGTGTTTTGTATAGATATTCATCTTCTGCATGCCTGCCACCGAGGCGCGCGCCTCATCGGCCTGCCGCAGGCGGCGTAAATCGTCTCCCAGCATGCCCCGGGACTCGCCGATTCCAATAAGCTCTTCCAGTCGGGTATAGACGCGGTCAAGTTCCACATGGGCTTCCAGGATCTTGGCGCGATCGGCGGCGGGCATTGCCGAGTGTTCCCGTGCGAGGGCTCCCACCATTGTCCGGGTGTCACGGAAGCGCTGTGCCGTGGCAAGGCGACGGAAGGCGCCGGCTGAGCGCTGGTACAGGGAGGGTGGTATCCACGCCGGAACGGGTTCCCCCACCTCAAACCCGCTGCGGAGTATCTCTTCCAGGACCATTGACCGGTGGCGCATCAGCGGCCCCTGAACATCGATCCGCTCCAGCCACGTCGCTGAAAAACGCTGCCACCAGTTGTTGGGAGTGGTAATCTGTACCAGTTCCATTCGTGGCTCATCTGCGGCGAGTCGCGCGAGGTCCGCAAGGGGAATGGCCTTCAGTACATCGTCAATTGCCTGCCAGATCGTCTCTCCCGCGGTATTCCGTTTTCCCCGTACGGAGAGAGACGTACTCCGTCGCACCCTTGATGGCTCCGGGACGGTTATTCCGGGAGCATACGTCCATCGCACAGGCGAGCTGAATGAGCTGGTCCTTGACGGGACGCATGGGTACCTGCAGCCCTTTTCCGCCTTCACCGGGAACGAGGGCGGCAAAGTCCACGGTGGAAAGGAGTGCCAGCGCTTCGATGCTGTTCCAGATCGGCGTGAGGTACTCTTTAATCGTCTTCTCGTTGATTTCAAGGGCCTGCAACAGGTCATGCTGTACCCGCTTCTTGGCGCCCGCCACGGTGGTTGTCGCTTTTGTCAGGATTTCCTCGGGAATGACACACGCCGCCTGAAGCGTCTTGTAGAGTTCACTGTCAAGTTTCTCCAGCATCCCCCGGAGAAAGGGCCCCGCCCCCGAACCCCGTACCTCCATGAGCACCGGCTTCAGCTTCTGAATGAGCTGTCCCACCGTGCGGATCCTGCTGTGAAAGCCGTCGCGGAGAGCGGGAATCGTCGGATCCAGAATCGCAGATTCATCGTCGGCGATACGGTGCTTGATCGTTTCCAGCTCCTGTTCCTTGATCATCCGGGAGATGTCGGACTTGCTGAACCATGATCGCAAGAGGATGAACAGGCGTCGTAAAAAAAGGAAGTTCGAAATAGGCGTCGCGGTAGACCTTTGGTTCCGGTATGGAATAGAGTTTATCCGGAACGGTGTAGTGGTCGGTCCGTCGCATCGCCATGCGGTTCAGTATACAGCGATCGGTGAATGTGTCGCTACTATCTTTTTGAAATGAGCAGGGGGGGTGGAAGAGCGATGGATAATACCGGACCAGCACAACGGATGGTGGCGGTCCACGACGGTGTACCAGGTCTATCCCCGTTCATTTATGGATTCCAACGGCGACGGCGTCGGAGACATACCCGGAATCATATCCCGCCTTACCTACATCAAGGATCTCGGATTTGAAACGATCTGGATATCTCCCTTCTACCGGAGTCCGCAACAGGATTATGGATACGATATTTCGGACTACCGGGAGATCGCTCCCGAATACGGTACGATGGACGACGCCCGGAGACTTATCGATGCCGTCCACGACCTTGATATGCGTATCGTCTTTGACATGGTCTTCTGTCACACCTCGCTGGAACACCCATGGTTTCAGCGTTCCCGGCGGGAACGGAACGGCTATTACAGCGACTGGTATATATGGCGGGAGGGGAAAAGGGGCGGTCGCCGCCCGCCCAACAACTGGAAGTCGATTACCGGCAAGAACGGCTGGCACTTTGAGCCCCGTCGGGGCCAATGGTATTACGCCAACTTTCTTCCCTTTCAGCCGGACCTCAATTACCGTCATCCGCCGGTGAAAAAGGCGATGTTCGATAATGTCGCATTCTGGCTCGACAGGGGGGTCGACGGATTCCGCCTGGACATATTTCACGCAATCTTCAAGGATGACCGGTTCCGGAACAACCCCTTTTCGTTCCGTATCGGCCAGCCCGTCGATTCCAACGATGGAGCCAACCAGATCAAGAAATACACGATGAACCTGCCTGAAAATTTCGAGTTTGCCCGGGAGCTGAGGGAGTTCACCGACAGGTGGGACGCAGAACGGCTCCTGATCGGCGAAGTTTTCGGACGGCACAACGTGATACGGAACTACCTCGGCGACGGTCAACGACCGGGACTCCACGCAATATTTCTCTTCCAGCTGCTGCGATTCACCTTTTCAGCGCGCTTCTTTCGTTCAGTTCTCAAGACATTTGAAACGCTCTACCCCCCGCCGCTGGTGCCCACCCTCGTACTGGGCAACCACGATCAGCGTCGGTGGATAACCCGCCTGGGCGGCGACATCGGCCGGGCGAAATGTGTCTCCCTCCTCCAGCTGACCGCCCGGGGCATTCCCGTCGTCTATTACGGGGAAGAGATCGGCATGGAAAACGCGGAGTTTCCCCTCGCAGGTGCCCTCGATCCCGTCGCGCGGCAGTACTCATGGGTACCGCGGTGGCTTGAAAACCTCCTCGGGCTCTATCTCAATCGCGATGGTTGCAGAACTCCCATGCAGTGGAACGGAGGCGAAAAGGGGGGATTCAGCACCGGGGAGCCGTGGCTGCCCCTTCACGAAAACAGATCGACGGTAAACGTCGCCCGGGAGGAGTCGGATTCCCGTTCCCTCCTGGAGCACTATCGCGCCCTGTTGAGAATTCGCAGGACCTTTCCCGCCCTTTCCCGGGGTACCCTCCGTCTTGTTGATCCCCGGAAATTACCGTCCACGGTCGTCGCATATATACGGGAAGCCGGGGCTGAAGGGGCTGAAACGTGCCTCGTTGCGATAAACTTCGGTCGCCGCAGGCGAGAGTTTGCCCTTCCATTGGCGGAGGCACATCCCATTTTTACAAGTGACCCCGACGTCGGTTTTTCAAACGGTACCATTTCCCTCCCCCCTGCGACGGGAATCGTTCTTACCGCGCCGGCGGGGGGCGCCGGGTGAACTCAGTGGGAGGAGGGGGCGTGCGGACCTTCATCTTCCTCGCGTGCATTCTGCTGATTGTCTCCGCCTGTGTACCTGAAAATATGGACGGCAGGGACGGGCGGTTCATTTCCCGCACCGTCCCGGTGGAGAGCGGCACGGGTTCATCGCTTTCGCGAAAGGTCCGTGTGGGTGGAGACCACGACTATCCGCCCTTTGAGTATCTCAATGAACAGGGAGAGCCCGACGGTTTCAATACCGCCATCGTTGCACGTGTGGCGGAAATAATGAATCTCGATATTGAGGTGGAGCTTACCTCCTGGAGTGATGCGCGGCGGCGTCTGGAGACGGGTGAAGTGGATATGCTTCAGGGAATGTACCGGACCCCGGCGCGGGACCAGCTGCACGACTTCACCATTCCTCTCTTTGTGGTGTCCTACGGGGTGTTTACCACCTCAGGTTCCGCCGTTCGTACATTACAGGATGTGGATGATGCCACCATCCTCGTTCATCGCGGCGACCTTGCGCATGATTATGTCGTGGAAGAGGGTATCGGGAGAGAGGTGGTTCCCATCGCCGAGTGGAGCGACGTCCTTGAAGCGCTTGAGACGGGCAGGGGAGAGGTCGCCATCTTCGGGATGGGCCAGGGGATGAGGGAGATCCGGCGTGGCCGGTATCGGAATATATACATGCTCGAGGAGCCGCTTTTCCGCCAACCCTATGGGATGGCCGTCCGGAAGGGTGACGCTGATCTGCTGGCGATATTGAATGAAGGACTGGGAGTTCTCAAATCGACCGGCGAGTTTGACACGCTGTACGAGGAGTGGTTCGGCATTCTGGAACGACCACCGTGGTGGACCACGACGCAGGGACGGATCGTGGTGGTCGTTCTTCATGTCGTCATTGGCGTAGGCATCGGCGCCTTTGCGTGGGTCGCAATATTGAGGCGGCAGATACGACGGCGTACCAGGGAACTGACGGAAGCGTTGAACAGAAGCACCGAAATCCAGAATGAATTGCGTGATGCAAACGACGCGAAGCTGCGCTTTCTCGCCAATGTGAGTCACGAGCTTCGCACGCCGCTCCACGGTATAATCGGGATGACCGATATCCTGGGCAAGTCGGGGCTGGACGGGCGGCAGCTTCAGCTCGTCAGGACAATTGAAGGGGCGTCGCAGCATCTTTCCCGTATCCTTCTTGATTTGCTCGAAATCTCCCGTACCGGCGCGGGTGGAATGACTCTTGAGCCGACCACCTTCAGGCTCCAGGAGATGGTAGACTGGATCGATCAGACACTTGGGGTGGCCGCCGTAAACAAGAAACTTCAATGGCACGTCACATATGCCGGAAACGATGTGCGTGTCCTCGGTGACCGGGAGAGAATCGCCCAGATCATCATTAACCTGGGGGGCAACGCGATCAAGTTTACCGATGACGGTACGGTCTCCCTTGCTCTTGACTACCGCGACGATACGCTGTTCATCTCGGTGAGCGACACCGGACCGGGAATTCCCGACGGGGAGATGTCCGCGATCTTTGAGCCATTCACTCGGGGAACGGGAGAACCTGCAATCACGACCGCCGGATTGGGTATCGGTCTTGCGATCGTGAAGACACTTGTGGATCTGCACGGCGGCACGGTGACTGTTGTCAGCGAAATCGGAGAGGGGTCACAATTTGACGTGACGTTACCGTTGCCGTCCGCGGAAACAATCGCACCGGCGGAAAAGGATGCGCCTGCGGAGAAGGGCGTGGCGGACGGCCTCTCGGTCCTCATCGTTGAAGACGAGGCGATCAACAGAATTTACCTTTCCCATTTCATTTCCCGGGCAGGGGCAAAGGTGGAGGAGGCGTCCGACGGGGTCAGAGCGGCGGAAGCGGTCACGCAACGGGACTTTGACGTGATTCTCATGGATATTTCAATGCCTCATCTTGACGGAATTTCCGCCACGCGTCGCATACGCGCCTGGGAGCATGACAGTGGAGCGTCCCGGCACCCCATCATCGCCCTGTCCGCCCACGCGTTCAAGGAGCAGATCGATGAGTGTTACGCAGCGGGAATGGACGGTTTTCTCTCAAAACCGTATCGGGAGTTTCAGGTGTGGGCCGAAATAAGGCGGGTTCTCCAGCAGTAACGGGCACTACGGCCGCCGATTACTTTTGGTGAAACTGTTTTTCGTGTCCGTAGAGACGGTCGTCCCAGGACTCCACGACGCCAGACGACAGTCGGTGTTCCATGACCACCCGCAGCGACTCAGCGAGGGCGGGGAGCTTTACCACGCCGGCAAGAAATTCCCTGTCCAGCGGTGTGCCGTAAAAGCCCCTGATCAGCCGACCGATGGTCCACTCCGGGAAGGGCCGCTGGACGAGAGCAATGCGATCACCTTGAGCGATCGCGCCAAGCTCGATCACCCGATAGTACCACCCCGTCTTCCCCTGATCCTGCATCAATCGTGGAACATCCCGGACGGCGCAGTTAAAACCGAGCTTCCAGCACGGCTGCCGGAAGCCCGAGACTTCCACGAGGATACCCCGGCGCGCATCGGCGGGGTCTGCCGGTTCGATGCGGTAGCGATCGCCGAGGCACACATCCTCTTCGGTTATGCCGTGGGTACTGATATTCTCGCCGAATCCCCGGCGTGGCCCGTTCAGATTTGCCGAAAACCTGGGAAAGCGACGGCGATAGGTGTCGTAGTGTTCCGCCGGATAGTGGAGCAGCGCCTTGTCGGCGCCGCCGTGATGGTGATACGCGTGATCATCGCCGTCGAGACCGTCGGCCTTCACATTCCGGGGACCGTCAATCGGGTTTTTCCTGATTGCGCTTTCCTCACCCTGTTCGGTCAGGACCATGCGGCCGCCTGCCATCAACAGCTCGATCTGTGCTCCGTCCATAAAGCAAGTATACACGGAATGTTAGATTTTGCGGTACTTGCAATTTTTATTCATTTTCCCGATGTTTCGGTTGGTATCTCTCCGGCCCGGGTCAATGCGATTTTTGTAAGTATCGGACCGACAATCTCAAAAATGATACTGGTCGCCGTGACCGTCGTGATAATCGTCGTACCGATCCATGCGCCGGTTTCGCCATACGCTGAGAAGGTCCGCTGCACGTACAAGGCCAGCCCGATGGCAACACCGGCCTGGCTGAGAATACCCAGCCCCAGGTTCTTCTTGATCGTATTGTCCGCACCGCCCAGGACGCTTCCGATCCACGCACCTCCGATGAGACCGAAGGAACGGCCCAGAATGTAAACCAGTCCGATCAATCCCAGCGCCGGCAACGCCGCAATCTTGAGGTGTGCCCCCGCCAGCAGGAAGAAGAGGGTAAAGAGAAGCGGCATGACCGATGAAATGGACTCACCTACCCGTTCGGAGGTCTCGCCCTGCTGGGTGTTGATCAGGGTAATACCCGCTACGAGATTGGTGAGGATCAACGAAAGATGAAGCGCGTTGGAAAGACCCGTCGAAAGGAGAATAAAACCGAAGATCAGCGTCAGTGTGTCCCGCCTCGACTTCAACCGTGATGAAAGAAGCCCGGCAATTCCGCCGACGACGGCGCCGACCAGGATACTGCCTCCGATTTCGAGGAGCGGCTGGAGCAGGAGCCCCATGGAGAAAGCCGCATTCTGTAGGATCTGGACGGCAATTGCCGAGGCGAATCCGAAAATCACGATGCCGAGACCGTCGTCAAAACCGACGACCGAATAGAGCGCCTGCGTGAGGGGTCCCTTGGACCGGTACTCCCGGATAATCGCAACGGTACCGGCCGGTGCACTGGCCGGAGCTATGGCACCAAAGAGGAGCGCAAATGCCCAGTTGCCCGTGAGAAAGCCGAGGGCAAGGGTGACGACGATGAAGGTAAAGATGCTTTCACTGAAAATGATCCATATGATTGATCGCCCCTGACGTCGCAGGGCGGAAATGCTCAATTCCAGTCCGATCGAAAGGGCGACAAATCCGAGGGCAATATCATTAATGAACTGGAGCTGATTCTGCAGTTCTTCCGTAAGCAAATGGACGAGCGATGGACCGAGCACCGCCCCCAGTACCATGAAACCGATAATGGACGGCAATTTGACTTTCCGGGCGAGATTTCCGGCGTAGAAAGCCGCGACCGTACCCACCCCGACTATGACGGTGGGCGAAGTGATAATATGGGATAACGTCATTGTACTGCCTCGCTCACAGATCAAGGACACCCGATCCATAGCTGAGATCGAGTACGCTTATTTGGACGCCCCTGCGGGACGTATTGATTTCTTCAATTTTGCGGATCAACCGGTTGGTGCGGTCCGCAGGCAGAACCGCCTCAATACGGTGGATTTCACGGGTTTCACTTTCGTTCCAGAAGGTGGCAAAGAGGGGGAGTCGGTGCAGGATTGATCCGGCGCTCTTTGCGTCCATGACGGAGACCGACGCGTCTTTTTCCGCGGAAATGATCTCAAGGATCGACTCGTAGTGATCCTGATTCTGTACATACACGAGGAGGAGGGAATAGCGATCGGTCTCTTCATGCTCCTCCGGAAGCAGGGCGTTGGAGAGCATTTTCTGCAGGTTGCCCCCGTCGTCGGCTTCACGGATATCCTTTCGTACCCCCTCTTCCTTCAGCTGCGCCGTGAGGGCCGCCAGTATGCGGACGTGATCTGATCTCTTCTGTTCCGGTCCCGCGGCGAAGACGAAGATGTCCGATTTTTTGCCGTCGACGGCACGAAAATCGATGGGTTCCCGGGTGGTGATGATCCCCACGGTGAAGCGATCCGCGTCGGGAAGGGAGCAGTGCGGCAGGGCGACTCCTTTTTCAAGCCCCGTGGAACCCTGTGATTCACGATGCTTCAGCCGGCGCAGGACGTCGGCTTCCGGAAGTGACAGTGCGTCGGCGATGCGGCGTGCCGCCTCTTCAAGGACGAGGTCGCCATTGTCGATGCGGATATGTGCGCCGCACTCGGCAAGTGCAATTTCATGATTCTTCATAGGATAAAGTCCTTTCTGCGCGGACGATCGCGCGAAGTATTCCGTCAACGTCGTGCTGACGCGTCAGTTCTTCGATTACGTCGTCCCGGCGCAAGATGTATGTGATTTTTTGGATCATTCGTAAGTGGAGGACCAGATCATCGGTGCATATCAGGCAGAAAATCCGACATGGAGATCCCCCGAAGGAGACGTTCTCGCCGGTTATCAGGAGAAAGGGGTCCAGGCTGTCCGGGGGATTTCGGTCTATATGCCGAATATGCGGTACGGCAACACCCCCGCCGAGGGATGTCGACATGAGCTGTTCCCGCTCCTCGAGGGCCAGGCGGTATTCATCGGCGTCTACCTCCGGGTAGGCATCGGCAACCATCGCCGCAAGGCGTTTCAATACGGTCGGCTCATCGCGTATCTCCGGTGCGTAGAGAATATGTTCCCCGCGGATCAGGCGGTCAAAAGGAACCGCCATCGGGTCCGATCGCAACATGTCCCTGAGCGATTCCGGGCGGCTTCGCTGTCGGGCGATCCACTCCGTCACCTCGGAAGGAACGATACGCCACTGATTTCCTACCCGCACCGCCGGGAGGTCTCCCCGTTGGATCATGCGCGATACCGTCTTCTCGGCAACGTGAAGATATGTAGCCAAGTCCTGTAGTGACCATAAACGGCTGCTGTTGTCCATTAATGTCCTCAAAAGTAAACATATGACAGCATTTGAAAATCGTCAAGGTATCGGGAAAATTTTATGCGCGAACGGTAAGTGCAATCGGCGAAGGGGCGTATTACACTGTAGACCTCTATGAAACGCTTCTATGATCGAATCACCTTTCTCATCGAAAAACTCCTGCTGAAAGGAGCTCTGTACCAGCTCCTGATTATCGCCTCCCTCATAAGTGTCATCTCATTTCTGGCGGGGCTCCTTGTTTTTCATCTTACCGACGGTTTTGACGTCTTCGGCGCGTCGGCGTGGTGGGCCTTTCTGCGGCTCACCGACCCCGGATACCTCGGAGATGACGAGGGTCTGGTTCTCAAGGTTGTATCAACCGTCGTGACCATACTGGGGTACGTCCTGTTCATGGGCGCCCTCATCGCCATCATGACGCAGTGGCTCCACGGTACGATGAGGAGACTGGAGCGGGGCCTGACGCCGATTTCAATGAAGGACCATATTCTGATTCTCGGCTGGACCAATCGCACCGCCTCCATCGTGCGGGAACTGGCAGTCTCCCAGGGTAGGGTGCGGCGTTTCCTGAAACGTATCGGCGCGCGGAAGCTTCGCATCGTCATTCTTGCGGAAGACGTGAGCACATCGATCTTCACGGAACTGAAAGAGGCTCTCGGTCCGTACTGGAACGCCTCGCTCATCACCTTCCGGTCGGGATCACCGCTGAGGGCGGACCACCTGGAACGCGTAGATTATCTCCGCGCCGGCGTCATCATGTATCCCGGTTCGGACTTCTTTGAGGAGGATTCTGAAGCATCCGATATGGGCGTGATAAAATCGCTGCTGACCGTCGCCAACGACGAGAATTTTCACAGACTGTCCCGGCACCCCCTTGTCGTCGCGGAGTTCATAGATCCCCGCAAGATTCCGATTGCACGAACGGCCTACCGGAAGCACCTTGAGGCGATCGCCGGAGATGTCGTAATCAGTCGTCTCATAGCGCAGAACGTTCGTCACCGGGGCCTCTCCTATGTTTATGCGGAGCTTTTGACCCACAGTCACGGGAACGAGATATATCTGCGTGAGTTTCCCCGCTTCGTGGGAACACCAGTGGCGGAACTGACGGACAGATTCCGGAACGCCATCGTTCTGGGACTCCTCCGGAACGGTGAGGACGGTTTTTCCCCGCTTCTCAATCCACCGGAGGGCACGATCGTACAACCCGGTGATCGAATCGTCTTTGTGGCGCGGGAATACCGGGCCATAGAACCGGTGGAGCGATCGAGCGTATCTCCGCCTGCACTACGGCAGGGACGCAGCCGCCCTGATGCCGGGCGGAAGGTAAAGAAGCGTCTGCTGATTCTCGGCTGGAACCACAAGGTGCCCGCCCTTATCCGGGAATTCGGAAGCTATACCCATGAAACATTCGCGATAGACCTCCTCTCCCTCGTGCCGATTGCCGAACGGGAGACACAGATGGTTCGCAATGACTCATTACCCAGGGGAACGAATGTCCGCCATATCGAGGGAGACTACACATCCTCGTCCGATCTCATGCGCCTGAACCCCGGGGGGTACGACAACATCGTCTTTCTGGCAAATGGATGGCTTTCGTCCCATGAAGAAGCCGACGCCCGGACCATTCTCGGTTATCTCGTCCTGCAGGATCTGTTGTCCCATGACGGCAGATCGCCGGAAATCCTTCTGGAACTCATGGACCCCGACAATGAACGGCTCTTTCACCGGAAACCTGGAGAAGTGCTCATCAGCACCAATATGTTGAGCCACATCATTGCCCACGTTTCCCTTCGGAGAGAGCTGAACAGCGTATTTGATGAACTCTTCACCGTTGGTGGCGCGGAAATCTATTTTGAATCGTCACGGTCCTATTCCATAACGGGTATCAGCCGAACCTTCCGGGACGTCCGGGATATTGTGTACCTTCATGGAGAGACATTGATCGGTATCAGGTATGTGTCGTCGCCGGGTAAATACAACGGTGGGATATATCTCAACCCGCCGCTCGATCTGGAAGTCGATTTGAGCGGTTCCGTGGAGCTTATTGTTTTGACGACATATGCGGCTACGGTATAAATTGGAACGTACCATGATACGAATGCTTATCGGGATAGTCATAGGGGCGGTGATCGTCGTGTTTGCCGCGCAGAACGCGGAAGTCGTGAGTTACTCATTTCTCTGGTGGACGGTCACCGCGCCGCGTGTACTGGTGTTGCTTGCGGTCTTTCTCACCGGAATGATCACCAGCTGGCTTATCGTCGGGTTGTCCCGCATCAGTCGCCGTCGGCGCAAGTGACGCCTGTAGAGCCGCTATTCAAGGCGGTGCAGGTTCAGGGAGTTTCGGTACAGTACCATATGGGCGACCTCTTCCGCATAGTGCGCAGGTATCTGTCGTCCGCCGACCATCGCCTCGAGAACCGCGGCGAGCGCCTCTTTTCCGGCTCGTGCGGCATACCAGTGAGTTTCCGGAAGGTCAAATCCGTCGGAGCCGTACATCACCTTGTTCAGGGGGCACATGCTCATAACATCTTCCAGCCCGCGCCGCATTCCCATTGTTGCAAAGGGAATGAACTCTGAAATGTCTATGTAGACATTGGGGTACATCGCCGCCAGGTACCCTCCCTCAAAGACGCGGGGATACCCCCCGTGGATGAGCACTACCGCGATATCCCGTGCAAACGATGAATCGAGAAAGGGCTTCAGGTGGAGAGGGTTGTTGCGCCGGACATCGATATTGGATTCCCCGAATGCGGAGTGGATGTGGATCGGAATGGAGAGCTCGCGGCAGATTTCTGTTGCTTCAAGGAAAAGGAGATTCCGGTAGGAAGCCTCGTCTCCCCGCTCCTCGGCGACAGCAACGGTCACGGTCGGGTCGATTTCAAGTCCGGTCCGGTACCCGATGATGCTTTTCAGCGCAACCGCGGGAAGCCGTCGTGCCGCGGCGGTGACTTCCTGACGGAACCGTTCGACCCCTTCCCCGGGGGAAACGTGTTCCCGTACCAGCCTGTCCACCACGGTTTCAATGCGGTAGACGTAGTGGACGGGGCAGGACATGAGTGCCTCAAAGCGGGAGAAGTCGACGGTTGAGCGCTGCAGCCCGATGTCCACGAGCATCCACCGCATATTGATGTCCCCCATCAGGCGGTGCACGTACCTTTTGTAGTCTCCAGTACCCTCCCTGCGTCGGGTTTCAAGTATCACAGATTCATCCAGGGAGACGTCGAAGAGAGACGACAACGCCGAAAGGGTGTGGCGATAGAGCAGGGAATGACGCAGCTGATCGTCGGGCATTTCGTTGAGTGAGAGCGTCAGAACGCGGTGAAGCGGCAGGGACGCGTCAAATTCGGTCGAGAAAAAGTGGCAATGGTTGTCCAGTACCGGAAGATCCGTCAAATCCATACTCGTCGGCTCCTAAAAGATCGTAAGAAAGTTATCGATCTCCCATTGTGATACGTGGCGGAGATATTTGGTCCAGTTGTACTTCTTGATTTTCAGATATTCAGCGTAAAGTATGGGGTCGAGTTCCGTCCGAAAAAGCTCGTCTCCCTCCAGCGCGGTGATCACCTCGCCGAGGCATTTGGGGAGTTCCCGGACCCCCCGCTTCGCCAGTTCCTCTCCGGAGAGCTCCGCCGGATCGACCGTCAGCTCCGGACCGGGATCAATCTTGTTTCTGATGCCGTCAAAGCCCGCGATGAGCAGTGCGTTCAGGGCGAGGTAGGGATTTGCGGTGCCGTCGGCGGGTTTGAATTCGATATTGAATCCCTTTTCTTCATTTCCCCGCAGCCCCCGAATGATACGGACGGCAGTTTCCTTGTTTGCATCGCCGTAAGCCGCAAAGGCACTTGCCCAGTTGTGGGGTATGATGCGTTTGTAGGATGTTACGATGGGAGAGGTAAAGGCGAGAATCCCTTCGACATGTTTCAGGATGCCTCCAATGAAATAGCGCGCGATATCGCTGTATCCGCTTTCGTGTGCGCCGTCGTAAAAGACATTCCGTCCATTTTCCTGCAGGCTGATATGAATATGGGCTCCGCTGCCGGATTTGTCTTCAAAGGGTTTCGGCATGAACGACGCGATGAGGCCATGCCGGGCGGCAACGGCTTTCACCGTCTCCTTGAAGAGTATCTGATTGTCCGCGGCCCGCAGCGCGTCGGCATATTTGGTGACGATTTCGTGCTGGCCGGGGCCGTACTCCGGGTAGTGTTTCTCCACCGTTATGCCCTGGACCTTGAGGTTCTCGATAATATCCAGGATGACGCGGTTCATTACGTTCATGCCGCGGGTATCGAAACAGAGACTCTCCTCCGCTGAAACGACATTCCCCGACTCGTCGTGGAGCAGGAAATAAAATTCATTTTCAAAAGCTGCCGTAACTTCATACCGGCTCTTGCCGAGGGTCTTCTTGAGTGCCGATCGGGGACAGAGTGGACTCGGTTCGTAGGTGTTTATGTCGTGGAAGTCGCAAATGACGGCGGCCGATTTCTCCGCATAGGGAATCGCGGTAAAGGTGCTGAGGTCGGGCTTTGCCAGCAGCTCACCGACGGGACCGTAGTTACTGTCAGGAACGAGGTCATCATGGGCGCTGAAGAGCGGCATGGCGATTGCGTATGTGTGTCCCCGCTCAAGATCGCCTTTCAGGGAGTCGGCGGTGGTGGAATAGCCCCTGGTCACACCGTCGTTGTCGGTATAGAGAAATCGGGTCAGTTCTATATCCCGCTCCCGGACAATTTTCTGTATTCGTTCAATGTCCCCCATGTTCTGCTCCTTATATGAGTGGTCCGTATCCAGTTGTGGAATTATCGTACCAGCCGCCGGAACCCCGGTCAAGCATAAATTACGTTTTGACAATGAAAGATGAACATGTAATAATTATTACACTTCGCAATGAGACGGAGCACGGTAAGGATAGGTGACAGGGGGCCGAATTGGAAGAACTGCTTTTTGATCATGAAAGACCGGCGTATACGGTCAGAAACGGCGACGGGAAATCACGGATATTTCTGACATGCGATCACGCATTCAACGCCGTGCCCGAGCGGCTCGGGGATCTCGGTGTTTCTGCGGATACCCTGAACTCCCACGCCGGCTGGGATATCGGGGCGTACGAGGTGAGTACGGCCATATCCGATGCACTGGACGCCCCACTGGTCGCAACGAAATTCTCCCGCCTCGTCATAGACTGTAACAGGCCGCTGGATGCACCGGAATCGATTCCCCCGACGATCCACGGTGTAACCATTCCCGGCAACGTCACGCTGACGGCGGACGCGCGGCGACGAAGGTATGACGAACTTTTTTTTCCCTATCATGAAGCCATCACCGAGACCCTTTCCTCCCACATACGGCGCAAGGGAAATATGTACTATCTGGCAATTCACAGCTTTACTCCGATTCTGAACGGGCGCCGGCGACCGTGGCCGATCGGCATAACCTATGAAAATCAATCTTCCTTCGCCTCCTATCTCATAGAGGAGTTGCAGAACACGGAACTCAGGCCGGTCGGTATCAATCAACCCTATCCGGTCACCCGTGATGGAGATTACGGCATGCACGCCCACGGCGGACAAAGGAATGTCGACGCGGTCCTCATTGAAATCAGACAGGATCTGCTCCGCGAAGGGGAGTCGATAAAGGTGATCACCGATCACCTGCTCAACATTCTCCTGAAGTTCGAGGCAACAGGGGCTGATGCACCCCGGGACGAACATGAGAAGAAATAAAAATTACTTAAAAATCATAATATTGAATAATTGTAATTTTTACTTGACAGCTGGAGTATCCCGGCTACACTAAAACGAGAATATTTCAAATCGACGGGGGAGGTACAAGGAATGGCAGATTCTGGACTGATGAGAAAAATGACATTTTGGCACGTCTGGGCAATCGGAGTCGGCGCGGTGGTCGGTGACGGCATTTTTTATCTGGTCGGCCAGGGCGTTTCCGTTGCCGGGCCTTCCGCGGCATTCTCCTATCTGGTCGCCGGTGTCGTGATGATGGTCATCATGATGACAATGTGTGAACTCGCGATTGGAATGCCTACGGCGGGATCGATCCATTTGTGGAGCCGTCGCATTCAGGGGCCGGGATATGGCACCGTTGCCGGGCTGTCATACACGCTGATGAATATCACCTTCCTTGGCTCGGTATCCATCGCTGCGGGGATCGTCAGCAACTACTTCTTTCAATGGACCGACAATACCACCCTCTCGGCGGTGATTTGGTCCGTACTCCTCTTGACCGCCATCATGGCGATAAGCTTGTCCGGGGCGGAGCTGGCGGGAAAGGCTCAGTTTGTCCTGGTGGCAATCCTGACCGCCGTGATGCTCCTCTTCGCAGTTTCCGGCCTCGTAAGCGGGCGGATCGACCCGGCAAATTATCAGCCTCTCGTTCCGTACGGTTTTACCGGTTTCATGGCGGCCACGGGCCTCGGTCTCTATGCCTACATGGGACCCCTGGCACTGTTGACCACCGGTGAAGAGCTGAAGGATGCACGGGTTCTTCCGAAGGCGATGTTCTGGGCGTTCATCACGTTTCTAGTGATTTATACAAGTTCCATGCTGGTCATGGTGGGACTGGTGAAGTACTCCGAGTTTGCCGCCCTTGAGTCTCCGTTTACCTATTCGGCGGCGCAGGTATGGGGCAACTATGCGGGACTCATCATGAACTTCGCGGCGTGGGTTGCGACGGTGACGTGTCTTGTCGCGGAAATGTACGCCGCTTCGCGGCTGCTCTACGGAATGGCACAGGAAGGGGCACTCCCTCCCTCTTTTACAAAGCTTACAAAAAAGACGCGCGTTCCCTGGGTCACCATACTCATTTCCTGGGCGATCGGCGTTGCCCTGATTATTATGGGCAACTGGGGCGCCCTTTCCGCGGCATACGTCACGATCAGCATGACCGGTGTCGGCGTCGGTATCGTCTGCTGGTTTATCACCCTCATGGCGGCGGTGAAATACAAGCAGAAGTTTCCCCGTGAATGGGAGCAGTTGCAGTGGAAACTGCCGGCACGGATACGGCCCGCACTGTTTGTCGTCGCCTTCCTGGGCGTCCTTGCAACGATGTATATGGTCTTTTCCAGCGATCCGATAGCCATCGTCTATGTTATCGTCGGTACCGCCGTCCTGGTTCTGATCTACCAGGGCTATTCAAAATCGCGAATCAAGACGGGCATTGAGTTTGAAGAAGCCGTGGGCATGACCGACCCCGAGTCGAAGTAGGGTCGCCCGCGTTATTGCGGTTGGAGGGGGACGCCCGGCGTACGTCGGTAGGTGTCGGGACTGCGCCGGCGCGGCCTCCTCATTCGAGTATTGAGAAGAGTGTTGATTTTTTTTCGTAACTGTCTGCGCCGGGAGGAATTATTCTCTCCAGGCACCTCTTTCGGCAATTAATCACTTTCACAGAGAGAGTTAGACAAGGATTATCAACAGGCTTCTGAATACTACCGTTATTCCAGATACTGGCTGGAGTCGATATCATTGCGGATCTCCTCAAGCGCGGCGAGGCGCGGCTGTATTTCCTGCCAGTGTTGTTCCGCAAAATAGGACATGAGCGCTTCGATCAGCGCGGTCATGCCGACGAGGCTGTCCCAGCGGCTGACCGAAGTGACGCAGCAGGAGAGAACGTACCCCGCATATTTGGCGGCCGGTGAGAGCCACTGGTCGGTAATGACGATGAGGGCTCCCACCTTTTCCGATGCCCTGGCGGCAAACTCCACAATATCCGGCTGATACCTTCGGACATCAAAGACGATGAGTGCGTCCTTCTTTCCGAGGTCCAGGAGGTGGTCGATTCTGCTGGGACCCTGCCCCTGAATCAAATGCACCTGGGGACGCATTTTGCGGAGGTGGAAATAGAGGTATCGCGCGACGGAGTCGGTAAACTGGCCTCCTACCAGATGGATCTGTTTCTTCAGATCCATAAGGACGTTCAGAACGCCTTCAAACTCGGCATTTGAAATACCGTGAAAGGTCTCCTCCACGTTCTTTGTAATAGCCTGATGGAAGGTATTCAGGTAGCTCTGGAGGTCGGTCTGGGAGCCGGGAGCGGCGGAGCGGATTCCCAGGGGACCCTGCATGCGCTGATCAAGTTCCTGCTTGATCGCCGTTTGAAAGTCGATGTACCGTTTAAAACCGAGTTTTGCAATAAAACGAAGCACCGTCGGATCGCTGACATTTGCCCGTTCCGCGACGGTGGCGATCGTTTCCAGACCGGAAAGCGGGTAGTTTACGAGCATGGCCCGGGCGACGCGGCGTTCGGCGGTGCTCAAGTCGTTAAATCGATGCTCGATCTTCCTTTGAATGCTCTCGACGGTCTCCATAGCCCATAAGTATAACCGAAGCGCTCCGTTTTATGGTATCTATTGGGAGGTGGTCTCAATGACGATCCGCCTGACCGCCATCCCCGGCGGGAAGATCCGGCGATCGATACCGTCGGGAACGGGAGCGTGTGATGAACGAGCTGAAACAGGTTGCTGAACTGATCCGGACGAGCCGTCGCGTCGTTGTGCTCACCGGAGCTGGGGTATCGGCGGAAAGTGGAATTCCCACGTTTCGGGACGCCCAGACGGGTCTGTGGGAGCGCTACAGGCCGGAGGACCTGGCGACGCCGGAAGCGTTCCGTCGTGATCCCCGCACCGTGTGGAGCTGGTACGCCTGGCGGCGATCCATGGTCAGTTCCGTCACCCCCAATCGCGGCCATGTCGCCCTGGCGACACTTGAGCGTCTCCTTTCGGATTTCACCCTCATCACCCAGAATGTGGACGGTCTGCACCGACGGGCGGGGAGCCGCAATGTGGTGGAGCTCCACGGCAACATCCTCAGGGTTCGTTGTTTCCACAATTGCATTTCCTACGAATCCGGTGATCCGTCGCCGGAGGCGCGCGCGGTGTTTGCCTGGGACCACCGTGCGTCGAATACGACGAAAGTGTCGGAAGATTCTTCCGACGCCGTCGGAGCCAAGGGGTCGGTGCTCATCAGGGAGGTTCCCCGCTGCCCGGTGTGCGGCGACTACCTTCGGCCGGACGTAGTGTGGTTTGGCGAGAGTCTTCCCGAGGAGGCGATCCACCGGGCCTTTTCCGCAACGGAAGCGGCGGACCTCCTTTTCAGTATCGGTACATCCTCGATTGTCTATCCCGCAGCGATGTTGCCGGAACTCGCCGTCCGGGCAGGTGTACCGGTGGTGGAAATTAATCCAGGGGAAACGCCCCTCTCACCGTCGGCGACCATTTCCATACGTGACAATGCCGGTGAAGCCCTTTCCGCCCTGGTTGAAGAGGTGGAACGGGACGGCCGGGCGTAGCGGACTCCGGCAAAGGCGAGCGGCATGTTGTACACTGGTCGTATGGCATACCGAGAGATTGCAGGACTGGAGGACGTAGATTTTACCTTTACCGAAGGCGCCGGGCCGCGAGCCGACGACGATCCCAAAGAGGTGCTCATCGTCGGCCTGACACAGTGCGGTGTGTGCCACAAGGTTGAAAAAGTACTGAAGGAAAAGGGAGTGGCCTTTGGATATGTGGACCTCGACACGCTCCCCCAGGCGGTGCGCGGCCCCTTTTTACGCGGGCTCAAGGATATGGTTCCGCCCCGAGGGCTTATTTTCCCCGTCCTCATCACCGCACAAGGCGGATTTGTCGTCGGATTTCAACCGGACAAGTGGTCCGAGGCGGGTGTCGAAATTTCGATTGAAGAAATGAAGTGAACCTGTCGTACCGGACGGTACCGGTTATTCATGGGCCTTCTCCGGCTCCGTCGGAGTTGTGACTGCCGGCGCGGTATCGGGAAGCGTTTTTTTTAACGCCTGTCGTGCGAGGCGGGTAATAAAAACGGTGACGCCGACCGTCGCAAGCAGTCCGATACCGTAGACGATCCATTGGGCGGCGCCCCTGTCGGCGGCTGCGCCACCTATCGTCGCGAGATTGGCGGCTACCGACCCGAAGTAGACGTACATCAGGGTACCCGGCAGCATGCCGATCCATGATGCGAAAAAATACGACGTAACGGACACCTTGGTAAGGCCGTAGGCGTAATTCAGCATGTTGAATGGAAAGACCGGTGAAAGGCGGGTAAGGAGGACGATCTTCCATCCCTCCCGGCCGACCGCGTCATCAATCGAGGCAAATCGGGGATTGCCCGCCGTTTTTGCGGCAACCCACCCCCGTGCTATATAGCGTCCGACGAGAAATGCCCCCAATGCACCCAGCGTAGACGCAATGGAGACCGCAACCGTCCCCCCCGTCACGCCGAATACAAATCCCGCCCCGAGGGTGAGAATACTTCCGGGAACGAAGAGGATCGTAGCTCCCACATACGCGGCGATAAAGACAAGTATGCCCCGCATCCCCTGAGTGTCCACCCATTCGAGGAGCTGTCGCAGGAGGGCCGGCGCATCATACCGTATGGCGACGGTGATCGCCGTACCTGTGATAGCGGCGAGAAGGACACCCCGGAGAAGGCGTTCACGGTTCATGTCGTGAAAGCTACATCACCGCAGGCGTGGCGTCAACTTTATGTGCACATACAATGAGAATACCCGAAAACAGCGCAAATCCCGAAGCAGCGGATTTGAAAAGAGAGCCTGACAGTCAGGTCAGTGAATCCCGCCAGCTGTATTCCGGATGGTAACCCAGTTCGGTCCGTGCGCGGTCGATGGAGAGCAGCGTTTCATGGGTATCCAGTTGTCTGGTAATCCGCACCTGTGGAAACACTTCCTCCATAAGTCGGGCGCTGGGCCGGTTCATCACGGTATCGGCGGCGGCAATTATGTAATTCCGGGCGCCGACGACCTTCGCCTCAAGGGCCCTGCGACAGCCCTGTGCCACGTCGCGGACATCTACATATCCCCAGAGATTCCATTTCCGCATCGCAGGATCGTCCTGGAATTCCCGGAACAGGACGTACTCGTCGGGGGTGATGATATTTGAAAGTCGTAATCCGACGATCGGGATATCCCGCCACCGGGAGAACTGGCGGGCAATTTCCTCCGAGACGACCTTGGATAACGCGTATGACGACTCGGGATAGGTGTGGTTCTCATCCACAGGTGCGTAATCGGGTGGTCTGTCGAAAGGCAACCCCAGTGTCGTCTCGCTGGACGCCCCAGACGACGCGCCGAAGTCCCAATGTTGCGGCGGCGGAAAAGACGTTGTAGGTCGAAATTGTATTGATGCGGAACGTCTCGGCGTCGGTAACCATGTAGGGTGCAGGTATCGCCGCCAGATGGACGACGCCGTCCGCTCCGTGAAGAACCTCCATCGTCTGGCCAAGATCGGTAAGGTCAGCGCGGCGTACCGAATGATCGGCCGCGTCCAGGGGAGCTGCGAGGTCGACTCTCAGTACCTCGTACCCCTCTGCCTTCAGGTGGCTTACCACATGGCGTCCCGCCTTGCCTTCGCTTCCCGTCACTACAACACGTTGTATGGACATTGTTTTCCCCCGTATTTCTACCGTATCGCCATACGGCGGAGGACGCAAGGTATCGCGATCTCTGCCCTGCCCGGTGTACTCCCCGCCGCGCCGATACGGGTCCGGTCCATTGAGTTGTTCATCGTATGTTTCGATACGCCCATACCAGTCGTTGTACAACTCCGGCGGCGGTCAGGGCGGTCATGATTGAAAACAGAAGCACGTACAACCGCGGTATGAGCAAAAAGAGCGTGAAGAAAATGACCGTTTCCGTTCCTTCAACAACTCCGCGGGGCATCGTTACGGTTGTATGCTCGCTGCGCCGGGACGACGATGGTTCGCCGTCTTTCGGACGCCGCTTTTCAAGAACCGCCGAAAGGTACATCCACGACGCGCCGTTCACATAGAAGACCGAAAGGAGCAGGACAAGGGGAAGGGCGCCGGCGCCGCCCGCCGCGCCGTACCATACGCCGATCGGTATGGCGGCATAGACGACAAAGTCGACAATGATATCGAGATACCCGCCGAAATCGGACTGCAGATGTCGCCGCCGGGCAAGCAGTCCGTCCAGTCCGTCGAGAATGCGGTTTGCCACAAAGGCCGCAACCGCCCAGCCGGTGAGTCCGACGCCCGCGAGGAGTGCCGCTGCAAGTCCGGGAATGAGCGAAACCCACGTAATGGTGTCGGGGTGCAGACCGTGAGGAATAACCCGTTCAAGGGGAGTGAGGAGGCTATCCTTCAGGGAACGGGTTACCTGGTCAAGCATTTTTACACCTCCGATAGACACAGTAGCGATTTTTTGTGATGTTTGCAGTGGTGATGAAGAGGTACATGCATCTTCATGGGATTTCACGTCGTTTCGGCGATTTCTCGGCCCTTTCGGATATCAATGTAACCATCTTTGAGGGTGAGTTGATATCCTTCGTTGGACCGTCGGGGAGCGGCAAGACGACCCTGCTCAAACTGCTCGCGGGTATCGATCAGCCAACCGCGGGAACGATCGAACGGTGGGAGCCCGTTTCCCGGGACCACCCGGCAATTCTCGTCTTTCAGGACTATCTTCTCTTTCCCCATATGACGGTGTTTGAAAACGTCGCGTTCGGATTACGCTCCCGCCGTCGTCACCTTCAACTTGAACGTTCCGATGTGAAAGACCGCGTCTGCCGGTACCTCAACCACCTTGGCATCGGGGACAAAGCGGAGGTATGGCCCGCCCAGCTCTCGGGCGGGCAAAAGCAGCGCGTCGCTCTGGCACGGGCTCTGGTGATGGAACCCGCACTGCTGCTCCTTGATGAACCCTTTGCAAATCTCGACAAGAATCTCAAGGGGGATACCGCGCGATTCATACGTTCCCTGCAGAGAGAACTTGGCGTGACGACGGTGCTTGTGTCCCACGACCTTGAAGAAGCGGGAGCGGTTTCGGATCGAATCGGCGTCATTATCGACGGACGCCTCCATCAAGTGGCGTCGTACACCGATATCCGACGGAATCCGGAAAACACCGAAGTCGCGAGGATTTTCAAATCGATTCAGGAGGTTCCATGAAGGGATCACTTTATCCCGTAGCCGTTCTGGCGTTTTTTCTGCTTCTCCTTCCGAAGACGCACGTTCACGTTGGGGCGACGGGAACGCAGGAAACAGCGTCCGGAGAGATTCTGTCCCGGTCCTTTGATGAAATAACGGCGGACGCCCGGGGAAGGGAGGTCCGGTTCTACATGTGGGGCGGTTCCGATACGGTGAACCGATGGATCGACGGATATGTGACGGAGGAAATGCAGTCCCGTTACGGCATTGAACTCCGGCGGATACCGATGGACGCGTCTCTGTTCATCAACAAACTTCTGACGGAAAAGCAGGCGGGGCGGGAGGTCGGTACGATCGATCTCGTATGGATTAACGGTGAGAACTTTCGCATCGCCAGGGAGGGAGGTCTTCTTCTCGGACCGTTTGTCGATCTGCTTCCCAATTACCGCAAGTACGTCGATCCCTCGACGGTCGCGACGGATGCGGGATTTCCCGTAGAAGGGTATGAAGCGCCCTGGGGACGGGCGCAGTTCAACATGGTTGTGGATACCGCCAGGGTTCCCGAGTATCCCACCGATTTTGCCGACCTTCTTTCATGGGTCAAGGAAAACCCTGGGCGTTTCACCTATCCCCAGCCGCCGGACTTCACCGGTTCCGCCTTTATCCGGCAGGCCTTTTATGCGCGTACCGGAGGCTATGCACAGTACATCGACGGCTTCGACCGTGACCTCTACGAGGCGAAGGTACCGGCATTATGGGACTACCTCAATGCCCTGGAACCGTACCTGTGGCAGGAGGGGAACAGTTATCCCCGGGACCTGGCAAACCTGGATGCCCTCTTTGAGCGCGGCGAGGTGGACTTTACGATGTCCTTCACCCAGACGACCGCCGCCACCCGCATTGCCAACGGTCGATATCCCGCGTCCGTCACGTCCTTCGTAATGACCGACGGATCGCTCTTCAATACCCATTTCACCGCAATTCCATTCAACGCGCCGAATCCCGCAGGGGCGATCGTCCCTCTCTAACTTCCTCCTGTCGCCGGAGGCACAGTATTCCAAGAATCGTGTAGAAAACTGGGGCGACTTTACCGTGCTCTCTCTGGACCGTCTTCCCGAGGAGGATCAGGCCCTTTTTGCGAGTCTCCGGTTGGGAGAGGCCACGGTCCCGCCATCGGAATTTGACCGGTATGGAGTTCCGGAAATCCCTTCGGAGTATTGGGAAGCGCTGGAAGCCGGGTGGGACCGGCACGTCCGTCTGAAGTAGTGCCGTGGGAGAGTTTCGTCGCCGCCTCCCTGCGGACCGAAAGCAGCGTCTGGGGATTCTGCTGCGTCTCCTGCCGTTGGTGTTGTTCTTTGCCGCCACCGTCGGCGCGGGACTCCTCCATGGAGCGCTGCAGTCATTGGGGCTTGCAGGACCTCCCGCGCTTAACCCGGACCGTGGCAGCATGAGCGTATGGTATGGATACCGTGAGCTTTTCATGCGTCCGGAGCTGCTTGCGTCCATTCTGTATACCCTCTATGTCGCATGCGTTTCGGCCCTGATCGCGGTGGGAACGGGCGCCGTCGGCGCGTACCTGTTGTGGCGAGCTCCCGATTGGGTGCGTTCCGTCGGGGTGATCTATCGGGTACCCATCATCCTTCCCCACATCGTCGTCGCATATATCGTCATGCTGCTCTGGTCCCGGACCGGCATCATCGCGTCTCTGTCGTACCATCTGGGTGTTACCTCGGCAATCGAAGACTTTCCACAGCTCCTCTACTCACGGAACGGCGTGGGGATCATCATGGCCTACGTGTACAAGGAGTTCCCATTCGTGATGCTCCTGACCCTGGGTGTCCTTGAGCGCATTCCCGGACAAATGGTCACGACGGCGTATATGCTTGGAGCGGGACCGGTCCGTACATTTGTCAGAGTGATATTGCCCATGCTCGGGCCTATGCTGAATCAACTCTTCATCATTCTCTTTCTGTATGCACTGGGAGGCTTTGACATTCCCTGGCTTCTTGATGGAAGTCGTCCCCAGATGATTCCCATGACTGTGTATTCGCTCTATTTTCAGGGCTCTCTCGCGGATCGCTCGATTGCCATGGCCTCGCTGACGCTGCTTGCGGCGATTGCGATCGCCTTTGTCGTTGTCTATTCCCGTATAGCCCGGCGTCTTTCCATACGGGAGCGGCCGCTGTGAGGGAAGAGGTCGACCGCGATAAAGGGAGGACCGGCGGGGCAAAGGCATACGCTCCGGGGAAGCCCGGCCCGTCACGGTGGCTTCTCTTTGCCGGCCTCATGGCGGTGATCTTCCTGCTTCCCCTGATCATCGTCGCAATCCACGCCGTCGCCGCGCGGTGGACCTATCCGGGGCTGCTTCCCCAGGAGTTCACCGCCCGGGGAGTTCTGCTCCTTTTGGAAAACGGCGGCGAAATCGCCGGATCGTTGCTGTCGTCCACCGCGTATTCAACGGCGACCGTGGTACTTTCGTTCCTGGTCTCCCTGCTTCCTGCCAGTGTTCTCGCCCGCTATGAGTTTCACGGTCGTATTGCACTGGAAGCCCTTCTCATGTCGCCGGTCCTCGTCCCGGCGATAACGTACGGAATGGGGATACACTTCCTTTTTATCCGTATCGGACTTGTCGATACGCTGCCGGGAGTCGTTCTGGTCCTGACGGCGGCGGCGTATCCCTAATATGCTCCGCGCCCTCATCGCCGGATTCCAGCGGATCGATCCCGACATGGACGCCTGTGCCGCAAATCTGGGGGCGTCACTTTTCAGGCGAATGGCGGTCATTCACCTGCCGCTCCTTGGGCCGGCAATCCTTTCCGGCGGCTCCGTCGTCTTTCTCGTCGCCTTTTCAGAGTACTTCCTGATATTTCTCATCGGTGGAGGTGTCGTAGAGTCGTACACTACCTTTCTCTTTCCCTATCTGACCGGCGGAGACCGTACCCCCGCCTCGGTATTCACCCTTCTCTTTGTGGTTGTCCCGCTGTTTCTGTTTATCCTCCTGGACAGAACCCTTGCGGCGTACTACAGGCGCCGGGATATGTCATAGGAGGGCGGGGCGATTTCATTTCCGTTCCCGGGGGTGTACAATTGTTTCTCTCATGTATGAATTAGATTTTTCCGGAAAACGGGTGATCGTCACCGGCGGATATCGAGGAATCGGCTACGGCATCGCCGAAGCCTTTGCATCAAAAGGCGCGTCAGTTGCGGTCACCGGTCGTGACGCCGCCGCCGCTGCCCGTGTCGCCGCGGATCTGACGGAGCGTTATTCCGCGACGTCGATCGGTGTGGAAATCGATGTCACCAGCGTTTCCTCGGTCCGGAACGGAATCCACCGCATCGTGGCGGAACTGGGAGGGCTTGATATCGCCGTCAATAACGCCGGCGTCGCCAACAGCATTTCCTTCAAGGATCTCGATGAAGATGCGTGGGACCGAGTCATGGATACCAACCTGAAGGGTGTCTACGCATGTTGTCGTGCCGAGCTCGCCGTAATGGGACATGGAAGCAGTCTCATCAACATCGCGTCGATTTCCGGATCGATGGTCAATGTTCCCCAGTTTCAGGCCAACTACAATACATCAAAGGCGGGGGTGATCATGCTGACGAAATCGTTGGCAGTCGAATACGCGCCGCAAAAGGTGCGGGTGAACAGCGTCAGTCCCGGCTATACCCTCACCGATATGAACAAACGCCCGGAGGTGCAGGATCTCATTGCCCGCTGGACCGAGAGAACTCCATTGGGGCGTCTTGCGGAAGTTTCCGAAGTGGCAGGGGCTGTGCTTTTTCTGGCGTCGCCGATGGCGGGGTTTATTACCGGCCATGATCTGGTCGTAGACGGAGGGATTACCATTCTCTGCTGACCCGTCCGGCGTCGATTCAGCACATTGATAGATCGATCAATTGGTGACGGCAGAGAGCCGCAATAAATGCATCAACCACCGCAGGGTCAAAATGGCTGCCCCTGCCACGGGTCAATTCACAAATGGCTTCGGAGACATCCAGCGCCCTGCGGTAGGGACGATCTTCAGTCATCGCGTGCCATGCGTCGGCAACGGCGATAATGCGGGCAATAAAGGGGATATCCCCGTTTTTCAGGCCCCGGGGATATCCGCTCCCGTCGAACCGTTCCTGATGGGCGAGGACGATTTCACTGACATCCCTGAATGATTCAAATTTCCGCCAGCAATTGGGCACCGAACTCGGCGTGTCGTTTCATTAACGTCCACTCGTCATCATTGAGAGGCCCTTCCTTGAGAAGGATACGGTCGGGGATTCCGATTTTCCCGATATCGTGAAGGAGCAGCGCGTCACGGAACGTCTCGTCTACGGTATATCCCAGTTCATCGGCGATAATCGTACCAAAAAAGAGGACATCCTTTGAGTGATTTGCCGTGTAGGGATCCCGCAGATCCAGGGAACGGGAGAATCCCAGGGTGATGTCCTGCATTCGCCGTTCCAGCATTTCCGCTTTTGCCACCGCTTCCTGAAAGAGCCTGCGGGTTATGAGATTGCGAATACGGGCGTCAAGTTCCCTGATGTTTATCGGTTTGGCAAGGTAATCATCCGCACCGTGTTCCAGACCCTTGATCCGTTCCTCTGTTTCCGACTTGGCCGTGGTGAGGATGATCGGAATGGTGCACAGCTCGTCGCTGCTTCTCATCCGTTTCATGAGGTCGTAGCCGTCCAGGCGGGGCATCATGACGTCGGAAACGACGACATCCGGGTGGAGGTCCTGCAATTTGTCCCACCCGTCTCTGCCGTCCGCGGCGGTAACGACGCGATACCCCGATCGGGAGAGCATTGTATACACGTACCTGCGAAGGTCGACGTTATCCTCGACGTAGAGAACGATTGTCCGCTCCCGGTCATCGTCCCGGTCGGCGATCGACTCCTCATCCTCTTCATCGAACCCGTAGAGCCCCGAATCGATCATGACCATATCGGCGATGTCCACACGTGCAAAGTCCAGCTGTCGCCGCGGTCCGCGTCGCCGTTCCGGTCCGGTATAGGCGCCGTTTCCTTTTCGGCGGTCCCCCCGTCGCCGTTCCTTGGCAACAGGTGCACCGACGGCGTTTGGCATCTGTTCATGGAGATCGCAGGGGAAGGTTACGGTAAAGGTCGTTCCTTCCCCGTATACGCTCCGGACGTCCACCGAGCCCCTCTGGATCTCCACCGCTTCCTTGACGATCGTCAATCCGAGGCCCGTTCCTTCGTACCTTCGCGTGCTCGAGCTGTCGACCTGCTGAAACCGTTCAAAAATCGTCGAAACCTGATCTCCCGGTATGCCGATTCCCGTGTCTTCTATTTCGATATAGACGGTATCGCCGTTGCTGCCCGCACGTATGGTGATTCCGCCGCGGTCGGTGAATTTTATGGCGTTTCTCAGCAGATTGGTGATAATCCGGTCCGCTTTTTCCTTGTCCAGATAGACCGGAAAAATATCCGTCTCCAGTTCATAGGTGATCGTCAGTGATTTTCGTGCAGCGACTTCAAGAAAGACGGAGATGATGTCCTGAATGACCGTATCCAGATCGACCTCGGACAGACGCACCTGCATCTTATTTGCATCAAACCGGGCAAAATCGAGCATTTGATTGATCATGTCGAGGAGTCTGACGCCGTTCCGATAGACCTGGGAAAGGAGCTGCCGCTGTATATCGTTTACCTCCCCGGCCTCCCCCTGGTAGAGACTTTGAACGGGGCCGATGATCGACGTGAGCGGCGTCCGCACCTCATGGCTGATATTGGCGAAAAACTGGGATTTCAGCAGGTCCATCTGTTTCAGCTCGTCATTTGCCCGGGCGAGGTTGTATCGGGCGATATACTCCTTCCGGCGCAGGCGATTTGAAAAATAGGAGCTTACGACGGCGAGCAGGATTGTTCCCAGGAGGAAGGCGTTGTTGTTGACAAAAATCGCCCAATCGTCGATTTGGCCGTGCAGGAGGATGGGAATGAGATACGCCGCGTAGATGACCGAGCAAATGACGGTTGTCCTGATGTGGTCCAGGGGAAGAATGGCGAGAAAAACGATGAAAATGATGTTCAACCCCGCGTAATAGGTACTCAGGTACCCGTCCGCCATATGTATCATCACGACAACTGAAAGAGCCGTAATGACGTACTGAACCATACCGATCTCCCGTCCGAAATCGGCGGCACGGGGAATATAGGTAATGGCGTAGAGGATCGCGCTGACGCCGACGACTGAAATGCGGAGAATAAGAAAGCGGTACATAAAGTCTGGATAGACCACCATGTCGAGAAGGGCGAACACCATAATTGCAACCGCGGCAAAGACGGCCGCGATACGGCTGTTCCGAAGGGCCCGTTCTTTTTGTTCCTCTATGTATCCCGGCTGCATCTCGTCGTTGTTACCCCGCGAGTTTCCGGAAAATGGTCTTGAAATGCGCCGCTCGAGCGCGTAGTTGTTCTTCCGCATAGACCGACCGATAGATTTTCAACAGACCCGACTCGAGCTCGTCTGCGGATAGGCGGGGATGGTGTATGACGCTGTTCCACGCGGTATACAGACTCCAGTCGCTGGACGCAATCCGTCCCTCCCGCTCCATGCGGGTTCGCAGGAGGCTGCCGGGAAAGGGCGTGAGGATCGTTATCTGCGTACCCATCAGATTATTGGTGTTTGCGAAGTCCGCAATCTGGGAAAACACATCGTGGTCATCCGATTCCATTCCGACGATGAAGGAGCCGTAGACGCCGATACCCGCTCCCTGAATCGCCGCGATCGCGTCAGGATATCGCTCCAGCCGGCGCGCTTTCCACTCATTGCGGTTTATCCCCTTGAGATTGTCGTGGTTTACGCTCTCAAAACCGACAAAGAGAATGCGCAGACCCGTTTCATGCAGCCGTTGCAGGAGGTCGGGATGCTCCGAAATTGAAATATCGCTCTGGGCGTACCAGGTGAACGGAATCGTCTCAAATTCGTCAAGAAGCTTTCGTACCCACGGTCGATTGACGAACATGTTGTCGTCGGCAAATCCGACCTGGGCGTGTTTCCAGAGCGATCGCACCGTACGCACCTCGGTTGCGACCTGGGAAACCTCCTTGTGGCGGTAACGTCGACCATAGACCCGTGTGGCCGCACAGAACTCGCAGTCAAGGGGGCACCCCCGTGTCGCCTGAACCCACACCACGGGGTAGTCATTGTGGGCTACCAGGTCGTACCGGGGCAGCGGAATCGTCGTCATGTCGACGTCGGGATAATCGTTCTGGTCATATATACGGCGAGGCTCTCCCCTGTCGTAGTCGGACAGAAACCGGGGCCATGTGTTTTCCGCCTCCCCGACAAAGACGGAATCGACGTGTTCAAGCGCCTCCTCGGGGAGGACGGTGGCGTGCATTCCGCCCATCGTTACATAAACGCCCCGCCTGCGAAATTCGTCGGCGATCTCATACGCCCGGGAAGCCTGCTGGGTCATTCCCGTCAGTCCGACGATTTCGACGGGCGAGTCAAAGTCGATGTCGCTGTAATTTTCGTCGCAAATGGTGACCGAATAGTTTTCGGGTGTGAGGGCCGCCACCGTCGGCAGAGCCGCACCCAGACCGTTCCAGTAGTGAAGGATCGTTTTCATCTCCCGGGACGTCTCAACATAGGTCCGAAATTCCTCGTTCCGGCTCAGAAACGCGCCACCCGGTGAAATGAGCAGTATTCGTCCCTTATCCATGGGTCTCCCGGTACCGCTCTTCTACAAACCGCGCAAACTCGCCTACCGCCTGGATTGAAAACATTTCCGCCTCATTGATCTCAACGCTGAACTCCCGCTCCACCGCGGCGGTGATTTCCATTGCCATGAGGCTGTCGATGCCCAGTTCCTCCCGGATGAGCACCTCATCTTCAAACTCTTCCCGGGGGATTCTCGATATGCGGGAAACGATCATTTCCAGTCGGTCCCGGAGAGCCGCAGAATTCATCAGCTCCGTCGGTTGTTCTCTGTCGCTCACGGTTCCTCTCTTTCGCCCACGGCCGGTCTGACCCGCTGCTCCAGACGACGGGGAATCTTGTACGCCGCCAGCTGGTGGGGTAACACTTTATGAAGTCTTTTTTGTTCCCCCTCAATATCGGCGTCTTCCGGTAATTCCAGAAGTGCCAAAATGGAATTTCCCTGCAGTCGGACCTCCGCGTCGAGCGCGGGCGTCGCCGCAAGGATCGTCCGACGGATCTCTTCCCGGTCCACCATGACGCCGTTGATTTTACCTGTCGCCTTTATCTCCCGATCGAACACGAGGTGGTCCCCGTCAAAAAATCCCCGGTCACCGGTGTGAAACCAGCCGTCCCGGAAGGCTTGTCGTGTCGCCTGAGGGCGATTGTAGTACCCCAATCCCAGCGCGTCGCTTTTGACGAGTATTTCCCCTTTCCCCTCGTCGTCGGGATTGGCGATGGATACCTCCACGCCGTCGCAGACAGGGCCTACCGTCCCGCACCGGCTCTCATTCCGTACATTGCGGCTCACCGGCGTAAATTCGGTCAGGCCGAAACCGTGGAGGACTTCGACCTCAAAGATATCGTTGAAATTGCGGCACTCTCCCGCTTCCAGGGTGCTTCCGCCGGAAACAAATGTCTTCAGCGATTCCGGCGGCCGCTTCGACCGAAAGGAGCGTGCAAGGAGACGATAGATCTCCGGTACCGCCGTCATATGGCGGATCTCCAGTTTATGTATCGTGTCAAAGAGAACTCTGGGATGGACGGTTCGGGTGATTACACCTGTCATTCCGTACATGAGGGGTACCAGAAGGCAGCCGATCAAGGTGAAAATGTGGCTCAGTGGAAGGGGGTAGAGCATCGATTCACCGGCGTTCCCCTGCAGACCGTCCTGCAGGACCTTCGCCCCGTGGAGATACTGCCGCTCCGTCGCCATGCTTCCCAGGAGTTCGCCGCAGCCGCGATAGGTGCAGTTGATCGATGCTATTCCCGATACCGTCTCCTCCGAAACGTGGTGCCGGGTAACGGGCTGCGCCGCAGCGAGTCCGTCGGGTCTGCGAACGATGATTCCCCGTCCGGGATAGAACTGTTTCAGGTGGGGCAGATAGTGCTCTTCCGTGATTATCCCGTCGGGATCGATGTCGCGAAAAATGGTGGTCAGTTCATTGCGGCGGTACTCCAGTTTCGCAAAGACCGGTATCGCTCCCAGCCGCCACAGGGCGATGAGGACGGCGATGTAATCCGCTGAATTCTCCAGAAAGAGGGCGACCACGTCGTACCGTTGAACTCCGAACCGCCGGAGGGAGTGTTCCGCCCCGTCGATCCGTCGGAGGAGCTCCGATGAGGGGATCGGAGTGATGGTCCCGTTCCCGTCGACTTCAATGAGGACGGGGTGAGGCCCCCACGTCGCAAGCGCACCGTCTATCGTCGCTATGAGGTCATGCATAGTTCCTCCATGGCTCGGGGGGATTTTCGACGGCGATACCCGTCGCGATGTACGCCTGCGGGGGCGTTCCAAGGGAAGGTCGCACCCGGACATCCGTGAAACCGGCGGCGATCAACATGGCCGACAATTCTTCGGCGGTGTAAAAGCGGAAATGGCCCTCCTCTTCCAGTTCAAAGAGTGCCGCCGCCTCATTGAGCATCGCGTCGGCCGCTCCGCGGTGCGTCGCATCGGCCCGTCCCGAGTCCACCTCTTCAATGTAGGTGGTAAAGATCTTTGAAACGTCGCTGTCGGGACGCATGGAAGAGACGAGGATCACCCCGCCCGGGCGCAGCATGCGATGAAACTCCCAGAGGAGGTAATCGGGGTTCAGAATATAGGAAATGAAGAGGCTCGCCGCGAGACGGTCGTACCGTCGCGGCTCCTCTCGTTGTGCCCTCTGCCGCGGCGCGTCTCCGAAGGAGAAAATCGAATAGCATGCGTCCGCTGCGTCCATGTGGCCTGTGGCAACGCGGGCGGCGGTGCGGAACTCCCGTGCCTCATCGGCACGGGGAAAATCGTCGGGCAGGGCGATATCGTCTCCGCGGAGAATGTCGCCCGCAGAGTCTTCCCTGTCCCAGAGATCCACCACGCTGTCGTACAGCCCCTCGATGCGGCCCCTGAGAAAGGCCGGCGACAACTGTCGGTTCAATACAAAGTCCCGCACCGGGGCATATCGGTCCGGCTCGAGATTTGCCGTCCGGAATTCAAGTGATATGTCAGGCGCCGGTGCGTTTTCTCCGAGGATGAGCCGGCATTTCTTCTCCGCCCGGACGAGGGCGTCCGGAATGATATCCACCGCGACGATTCCGGAGGGAGGTCTGTCATCGTTACGTGGCCCGTCGTCGACGAGCCTGCGCAGGAGGGCCTCTGTGAGAATACCCGTTCCACACCCCATATCCGCAATGTGATCACCAGGTTGCGGGTCCAGCATCTCCGCTTCCTGAGCGATGAACTCGCGGAACTCCGCCAGATTCCGGTAGAAATCGTAGCCTTCACTCGTTCCGTCGCCGCCGAGAAGGTAGGAGTGCCAGTAGGCGGTGACGGTGTCGGTGTCAATCGGTTTGTAGAGTCCCTCACGTTCCCGGGAAAGTGTCTGGAGGACCGCCTCCCGGGGAGGTGCCGCCGCTTCCACCGACAGCCCCGCCGCATCGGCGCAGTACTGGGCGATGATGCGGAATGCCTCGGCTGCGTCGTCACTGTTTCTGAGGTTGTGGCCGGTGGGTATGTGGACCACCTCCCGGGGGGCGCCGGCTTCGACGGACATGATGTCTTCAACTTCTTCCCTGTCCACCCAGTGGTCATGCCGGCCGACGATCCACGTGACGGGAATGTCAATGAGAGCCATATCGTGACGCGCATCGGCAACGAAGGCGTAATGCTCCTCCACGAGATCCCGGGCAACCACATCCATGTCGACCAGGTGACCCAGCATGCCCCGTACCCCGTTGGGGACGCTGAGGCGGTAATTTGCAATGATGTCCGTTCCGGCGAGGACGTTCATCATGGTGGTTCTGCCGGCGGGGACTCCCATGAGGCTGATCCAGCCGTCTACGCGACCTTCCCGGACGAGGAGTTTTCGTGCGTCCACCGAGGACATACTGCTGGTGATGAGAATGACCCGTTGTGGAATAAACTCGCCGTTGCCGTATACGAAATCCAGCGTAGTCGATATGTCCCGTACTCCCTGGGTCGGCCGGTAGTGGATCATCTCGTATCCCCGCAGTGCTCCACCCCCTTCGTTGTGGCTCTCACCGGGACGGTTGATACCGTCGTACCGAATAACGACGAGCGGCGCACCTGCACGGAGAAAGGTTGTACACAAGGTCAGCGCCAGCGGCGCCGGGTTTTCCTTCTTCTTTCCGAAGGCGGGGGGAATGATGACGACCGTCGGACGTCCCGACCGGTCGTCTCCGACGCGGTTCATGAGGGCGACGATACGGTGTCCTTCGTTGTTGCGATAGGAAATGCGCCGCGTCTCAATGTGGCGCGATTCAACGTCCGGCGTTTCCCCGTCGTCCTCGTTCCTTAATCGTTCAAGGCGTCGTTCCCATTCATCGGTGGATATCTCTCTACGTACGAAGGTACCGTGGCGTACCCCCGTTTCCACGCCGACGTAGACCACACGGGTATCGGCACCTTCCCCGGTGTCGTCCCTGATTTCCCGATGCCGTATTCGTCCGTAGCTTTGGAGCGGCACCGGGCCGTCCGTTTCAATTGCAACCGCGGTATCGGGCTGCAGCTGCCCCGTTTCAGAGGCGGATACGGTCAGGGAGCAGAGAAACCCCCCGTGGCTCACATCAATGAGGAGACCCTCAAGAAGTGCCATACCTCCTTCGGGCCGTAACGAAAGCCGCTGGTCGCTCTCCACCGGCGAGCGGTGATCGGCACGGTCGTCGGAACGATGGATGTGTTGCGGCCATCGGGTGACGACCTGCGACACTCCGTCACGATTTTCGACGGTCCCGGAGCCGGCGGCGGTCGCGTCGGGGCGGGAAATCCCGGTTATGGGAGCGGCGAAATAGTAGTTGCTCCCCAGGGCGGTAAAGGTGACGAAGAGGCGTTGCCCCGGTTGGGACGGGGAACTACCCGATTGGGGAACCAGGGTAAACCGCATTTCCCGCTCCCCGCCGTCATATGACGCCGTGGCCGTATGTATGGAGAGGTCACCCTCCATGAGGATATGGAAGACGATCCCGGGCACCCGCTGCAGGATGACGGCGAGTTCATGCCCCTCCAGGGTGTATCCCCGCCCGCCGTCGGTGTTGAGGCGCGCCCATACCGACTTGAGTGAGGTCACCGCAGTCGTCTGTTCAATGAAATTATTGATGCGCGCACGATGCACCTGGGGAAGGTCCACAAAGGTTGCGCCGAACCGCACGTTCCGGCTCGATTCCTCCCGTATGGTATAGACGACGCGGGCCGATGCCTTTGTCGCACCCCCTCGTTCGGGCAGTGTGAATGTGAGATGCAGATCCCTGTGGACCTCCACGGCACGTTCCGTGGAAATGCGCACCCCCGTGAGTGAGATGTTTTCAATCGTCCCCCGGGAGCGACCGTCATCCCACTCCACCGGAATCGACGTGGTAATGCGGGGAATCTGGCGACCATCCTGATCGGGAAGGGCGACGGTGTCGCGGATGTAGTTTTCGATGAGACGAATATGCTGATCTGATTTGCGGAGGAATTCACAGCCGAGTCTATGCTGACCGTTCCCGTCCGCAGCGCTTTCCCGGCGGGTAATACGTACGGGGAGCTCCAGTTCCGACTTCGTATTGGGAAGTGAAAACCGGATCGTTTCAACACTGTTCAGGGAATGGGGATCGGCGACTTCAACCTGAATCCCCGCCCGACTGATATCAACGGACAACCCCTCAATGGTCGCACCGTTTCCCTCAAACCTGACCACGTCCCGATGCACCACACGCGGGTGTTGACGTTTTTCGGCCATAATTGAGAAATGACTATATCAGGCAATGGGCCAGCGGACAAGAAATATCGTATACTGGCCACGGAGGATATGATGAAACGACAGTTCATATTGGTCACCCTATTGTTGGCAGTTGCCGTTGCAACGCCGCTTTTCGCACAGGTCGGCAACAGGCCGGGTCGTCTCGGACTGGCGGCGGGGACGCCCAATGGTGTGCTCGTATATCGGCCGTCGCCGATGGATGTGAAGATCGGATACGACCTGACCGAGGGGAAGCAGTACGTGTTTCTCGCCGGCGATCTGCGCCTTATCGACAATCGCCAGTTGGTGGAAGTGCTCCACGGCTCTTTCGGTATCGGACTTTACGGCAAGCTCTATCCGGAGGGGCGCGACGGCGACGGAGATGTCCAGTTTGACGGCGGTGCCCGCGTTCCCTTTGCGCTGAGCGTTCTCCTCCTGGACGACTTCCTTGAGTTTTTTGTCGAAGTTGCCCCCGGTTTCGATTTTTATCCCAAACCGCAGTTTTCCAGTCAGCCCGTCCAGGTATTTGCCGGATTTACTGTACAGCTTGACTGGTAACCGGCCTTCATGAATATCGGATGGATCGGTCTCGGAGTGATGGGTGCTCCGATGGCAACCCGGTTGCAGGGGAAGCACAGCGTCTTTGCCTACGACCGGGATACGGAACGTTTGCACGCCGTTGCGGGTTCGACGGGAATGACCGTCGTCGCCGGCGTTCCCGAGGTTGCCGCGGCGGCGGAAGTGGTATTCCTTTCCCTCCCCTCGACGGGAGCGGTACGAGATGTGGTGGATGGTCCCGGCGGATTGACGGAACACCTTTCACCGGGCGACGTCATTATCGACGTCTCGACGACGGAACCGGAAGCGACACGCCTCCTCGCAACTAGCGCGGCAAAACGCGGCATCGGATATATTGACGCTCCCGTCTCGGGCGGACAGCTCGGCGCGGAGTCGGGCTCGCTTTCCATCATGTGCGGCGGGCCGGAGGAGCTGATTGAACGGTTCCGTCCTCTCATGGAGATGATGGGCCGGTCCGTTGTTCGTGTCGGCGACACCGGAAGCGGTGGCGTCGCAAAGCTGGTCAACAATATGATCGTGGGCGCCGCGTTCACCTCGATCGCAGAGGGTCTCGCCCTCAGCGCCAAAGCGGGTATCGATCCAGGAGATCTGCACGCCGCCATACGCGGTGGATGGGCGGGGTCGCCGGTGCTGGACGTCACGATCGATGCAGTCACAAAGGGGGACTACAGCCCGGGAGGAACCGTCGACCTTTTGAGCAAGGATCTCGGATACGCACGCAACCTCGCCAGGTCATCCCATATTCCCGTTCCCGTGACCGCAATCGTTGATGAGGTCTTTACCGCGGCAATCGCCCGCGGCGACGGCCCCAGGTCACAGCCGGTGATCGTGCAACTGTGGGAAGATCTTCTCGGCATCAATATCGGGCGGACGGAGGAGTCGTGAAGATCACCGCCGCGGTTCTCGCCTCAATGCCGAATCCATATGTTGCACGGAAGGTCGATTTTTCATTCGGCACCGCCGTCATCGTCGCCAGCGAAGGGGCCGGTGCGGTGGTGCGTATAGACCCGAAGCAATGGGACGTGACAACCGTATCGGAAGGTCCCGGAGGGTGTCTCGACATCGTACCGGTGCCAGGTCGGGACGCCGTCTTCATGATCGGCGGCTCCAATGTGGGATACGACTTTCACCGATCCGCCGTCTACGTCGCGGGAGTCACCGAAGCGGGGTCTCCGGTACGGTTGTTTGATCTTCCCTTTCTGCATCGGTTACACAGCTATGCAAACGGAACGGGTGTCGTCGTCCTTGCGGCAACGATCGCCCTGACAAAGAGCGACAGGGATGACTGGTGTCGACCGGGAGCCCTCTTCGCAGCGGAAATTCCCGGGAACCGCCTCGCCCACGCCCTCGGCAACTCCGCGACGACGGGCCGACGGGACGGCGGGGGCCTCGACTATCTACCCGCCGATGCGCCGATACCGCTCCGGCCGGTGCTGCCGGAACTGCATAAGAACCACGGACTTCTCGCCCGGGGGCGATGGATCTATATTTCCGGCGAGGAGGGGGATGTATCGCGCCGCGATCCCGGAATTGCCGGAAGAACGGTGGCGCTTTCACAAAATTTTCAACGGCGAAGTCTCGGAAATGGCGTTTCTCGATATTGATCAGGATGGCCGTGATGAAATGGTGACGATCGAACCCTTTCACGGCGATGAGTTGGTTGTCTATGACACCGTTGACGACGCTCCTGCCGCTCGCCGGGAGACCCGTCCCATAGCCTTCGGCCACGGGCTCTGGGCCGGTCCGGTCAACGGCGTGCCCTCGGTCATTGTAGGAAACCGCAGCGGACACAAGAATCTGGAACTTCTTCAATGGACGGGAGAACAGGAGCCCGCGGTTGTGACCATCGCCGAGGGGACGGGAACAGCCCAGGTGACGGTGGTCCACCATCCCGGCGGAGACCATATCGTCGCGACCAACCAGGAGACGGCACAGATAGTCCGATACACCGTGGAACGGTAACGATACTCAGTCGAGGCGGTTGAATATTTCCAGGAGTTTGTCCTTGTCCAGGAGGTCTATCAGCCGTGCCTCCACAAAATGCGTCGCCGTCTCGGAATATGAACCGGCGGTGATGCAAAATCCGCGTCCCGCCCTCGTCTCTTTGAGCCGGGAGTTAAGTTCGCGAACAACCAGTTCTCCCACCTGGCCGGTACCGCGGATAAATCGAAAGAGAATCACATCTTCCCATCGTGCAGTTTCGACCTCCGTCAGGATGTCGGCGTATTCATTTTGTTGAATCTGCACGTCCACGATCTTCACTTTCGCGTTATTGTAGAACGTCATGACCATCCTGCGGCAGAGAGAGAGAAATTCGCTGGTTGGCGAGATGAGATAGATCTGCAGGTGGCGATTGCTGTGGAGTTCCTTGTTGCGGGCGATCTGGGCGGCTACGTCCTTGTACCCCGGATTGACCCGGTGAATTTCAACGAGCTGATGGAGCGCCTTTCCGATGTCCTGTTGTCGCGTGTAGGCATCGGCCAGGCGGTAGCGAAGCTCCAGGGCAACATCTTCCCGCACTTTTTCGTGGCGCAGGCCGAGTTCAAAATCCATCGTCGCCTTTTCGAGTTCCCGTTTTGACATGCGGATAATACCCGCAAACAACGATGCGTGGGGTCCCATGGTCGGGTCGGGCCTGAGGTGGCTGAAAATCATGAGGGCCTGCTCGTTCTGTCCCAGCTCATGGTAACTCTGGGCGAGAAAAAAAGAGAGACTCCTTGTCTTCCGGCGCGAGGTCTACGACCTGCCGCAGATATCGGAGGGCGTCCTTGAATTTCTGGAGCTTGTACATGGTCCGCCCGAGGTACCGTCGTACGGCAACGTGTTCCGGCTGCGCTTCCAGGGCGGCGCGAAGGAGTTGTGCCGCCCGTTCGTAATTTTTCCGCCGATATTCCAGGTATCCCAGGTTGTAATTGATGTCAAAGGGCTCTTCATTGATCGTCCGGGCGACCATGAGCGCCTTGTACGCCTCATCATACTGGTTGAGCTGGAGCGCCGAGAGTCCGTAGCGGGTGGTGACCAGACATTCGTCGATCTCCTGATTTGACGCGGCGAGATTCATGAGAATACCGTAGGTTTTCATAGACTTCTCCCACGACTGTTCGTCGTAGTAGAGGTCCGCAATCTGGTTGAGGGCCCGGTGGTCACGGGGATTTGACGCCAGTTGACGATTGGCCTCCCGCAATACGGCGTTACGATCCTGCCGTTGTGGAGCGTTCTGTTTTTTCTTCTTGGGAGTATCTTTGTTCCCCAGTGTGAACCAGTAGACGGCAGTCAAAAGAGAAATAACCAGAATAAGGATGCCAATTATGACGGGAAACGGCATTGCGCCATTATCCGTCGGCCGTTGTGGCGTGTCAACGTTCCGCACCTGCCGCCGGCTCCTCTGATTTAATGCGCTGGCCATGACGTTCCGCTCCCGCCGCCGTCGCGTTGACAAAGAGGGGATAAATCCATAGCGTCAATATCGTAGGAGCGCGTCGTGGCACAAATTGGTATAAAACTTGCAGATCACACTTTTTATCCGGTACTTACCGACGATGAGCCGCAGAAAAAGCGGATGGTCCTCACCGTGGCGCGGGATGGACAGCAGAGTGTGCAGGTAGATCTGATCCGTCGAAGCGAAGAAGGCGACGAATTTGTCGGGTCCCTCGTGCTTGACGATCTTCCGGAAGAGGCGGGGCGGGAGTTGGAGTTTCAGCTCTCGCTGGACAGCTCCGGTGCGGTGGAGGCTACAATCCGGGACGGTTCGGGTGACCACCATCAGAGTTTCTCCACACATCTGTCCGGTTCCGGCCAATCCGGGGATTTTCAGCTGCCCGATGAATCGTCCGCTGTTTCCGATGTCCGCCTTGAGGCATTTGAATCGGACGAAGATGACTTCACCGATGATTTTGATTTCTTTGAAGGGGAAGAGGCGCTCCATGACGCCGTCGCGGAACGGCGGGACACAATCGGTGACGACGAGCTGATCGGCTTTGACGATGAAGAAGAGTCTGAGGAAGCGCGGACTGTCGGTCGTCCCTTTAACATCGTCGTACTTATCGCCGCGATACTGATTGTCCTGAGCATCGTCATGGTGGGAGCGTATTTTGTCTTTGTTGCCCTCCGCGGCGACGCACTGCCCGAATTGAGAAGCACCGCCGCGGCGTTCGGAATGGCAGATACCTTCCGTACATGAGCACCCTTCACCGCAAATTCCCTTCCCTGATCGCCGTTATCGTCATGGGTGTCTTCACCCTGACGGCGTGCGGGAGCTCTCTTCCCGCCGGAGAAGGTGAACCCGCTGGCTACACCGATTCGTTTGCGGAGAAACTGGCGCGGGAGGATCACCGCTTCCTTGATACCCTCGATGTGACGCACTCCCTTCTCGGTCAATTGGCGGAGTCTCACCGCAGTTTGCCCTTCACTCTCGGCCGGGCACTTGAACGCCGGGGGCGTCGGGTTGCGGCGGAAGAGGCGTATCAGTTTGCATACGACGCGGGGAGCGATCCCTGGGCCGGACTTGCGGCGATCCGGAAGGCACACATCTTTTCCGAGCGGGAAGAGTGGGGCGCCGCGCTCGCATGGGCGATTCGTGGAACCGAGGAGTATCCTTACCATCGGGACGGGTGGTATCTGCGCGGACAAAGTCTCTATAACATGGAGGAGTACGCTCAACTGGTTGCTCTGGTCGGCGAAATCCCCGATATGGACGAGCTTACAATCGGAGAGGAGGTGTCGTTGCGAACCCTTCGGGACGAGATCGCCGTATGGCTCGCAGTTGCGCAGTTCACCGCCACGCCCTCGGTTCGACAGGCCATCCTGGACGCCTTTTTGTACGTACCTGCCGGTGATATTCACACGCGCCTCTACCTGTACCTTTACTATCGCCCGGGCGCGCTTGAGCGATTCACGCCCGTTGAACGACGGCTGCTCGACGGAGTATACCGTGTTGCCCAGGGCGAGCGTATTGAAGGGCTGCGCCTCTTTGAAGGAATTCCCCCGGACGATCTGATCCGGTACCTTCGCTCCGCCTCCGCCTCCGCCGGCGCCTCCGCCGGCGCGGCGCCTGGAACACCGGAGTTTTCCGCCGTTGCCGCCCCGCCCGTTGCGGCGGAGATGGCGTTGCCCGGCCTCTTTGCCACTCTGGATCAGGCGCTGTCCGTCGCCCGCCCCACGACGGATGCGTGGTTGTCCCGACTCTCGGCGCAGGCGGTCGCATCCGGCGCGTCGTCTCCTGAATCCCCCGATACCGGCGCCACCCTCGTCGAACGGCTTGCGGTGTTGCAGGGTCGTGCGTCGACGACGCAGGATGATCCCGATCGCGCACAATCTGTGTATCGTGCCATCCTCTCGGAACGCGCCGGTTCGGCCGATCCGCTTGTACGGGAAATACGGGACCGCTACCTCGCGCTGTACACCGCCGACGGCTCCGGGGACGGGCTGATTCCCGTCCTTTCCGACCTGATTGCGTTCGGGGCGACTGCGGAAGAGCTGCAACGGGCGGTGGATCGCCTCCTCCCCGATCTGGTACGACGCCGCCGGTTCCGGACGATTGAAGAGGCGCTGCACCTCCTGACGTCGTCGGAAGGTGAATCCACCGTCACGGCTGCGGCGGCCGCCCAAGTGTCATACGTTCTCGCGGCGGCGGCGGAGTCACGCCTCTATACGCCCCGGGATTCGGTGGATGCCCTTCTTGAACGAACACGCTCTCTGTCGATCGACGAATTTGGAGGCCTTGCGGCGCGGGTCATCGCCGGAACCGAGACCGACCTTGCCGAGGTATTCCCGGTGGATGAGTCGCGGGGGAATGGGGGGCTTCCCCGGAGCATCAACGGGTCCCAGGGAAGGTGGTGAAGCCCTCCTCCTGATCGCCGATGCATTGACCACTGCGGGAGACGTGGACGCCGCGCTTGAATTTGCGATGACCGCCCCGCACGGGACGGCGCCGTCGCCGCGCCCGCGCTGGCGTTGGCCCGGCGTCTTGCCCGTCTGGGCCACCACTCGGCGGCGCTCGATCTTGCGCGGCGATCGGTTGCGCGGGGGGAGGGACTGTCTCTTACAGCCGATGACCTCACGGTGCTCTATCCTCCCGCCTTTCGACAGGAGATCGCCGCCGCGGCACAGCGATACGATGTTCCCGCGGCGTTGTTGACAGCCCTCGTTCGGGAGGAGAGTCATTTTCGTCGGGATGCCCGGTCCCACGTGGGAGCGTACGGCCTCGCACAGCTTATGCCCGCCACCGCGGACGATGTGATACGGCGCCTTGATATCGCCCCGCTTGATTTGTCCAATCCCGATGACAATCTTCGTCTCGGGGCGTATTACCTGGATTATCTTGAGGAGCACTTGAGTGTTCCCGTCATTCAATTGGCGGCGTACAATGCAGGTCTCGGACGAGGGCGACGGTGGATAGATGAGTTCGGTGATCTTCCGCCGATACTGCAAATAGAGTCCCTGCCCTTTATCGAAACTCGTTGGTACGTGCGGAGAATCGCCGTTTCGGCAGCGATGTACCAGTGGATCGCCGACGGTACGCCGCCGGAACGGACGTTTCATCAACTCTTCGACCCATGATGACTGAAAGGAACATGTGATGAATGTGATTCAATCGATAGCACTTGGCGTACTCCAGGGGGCAACGGAATTCCTGCCCGTTTCAAGCAGCGGCCATCTGGTAGTTGCCCGTGAACTCTTCGGAGTTGGTGAAATTCCCGTCCTCTTTGATGTGCTCCTCCATGCGGCCACGCTTGTTGCCGTCATTATCGTGTTGCGTCGTCAGGTGACGGCGTTCCTGAGGGCCCTCGTACGGTTTTTCGGACGTTCAGTCACCGAGGAAGATCGACCATATGTACGGCTCATACCGATGATCATCGTCACCACGGCGATAACGGAGGTGTCGGTATCGCCCTGGATGCATCCTTCGATATCCGCGATCCCCGGATTACATCGGTGCTCTTTCTGGTCACCGCCGCGCTTTTGATCATGACGCGGTGGAGCACCGGGCGACGTCCAATGGGCGATATCGGATGGAAGGACTCGGTTCTCCTTGGCGTTGCCCAGGGCTTTGGGGTGCTGCCCGGGATTTCCCGATCGGGTATCACCATTTCAGCGGCGTTGTATGCCCACATGGACCGTAAAACCGCGGGGGAATACTCATTCCTCCTCTCCATTCCGGCAATACTCGGCGCCCTTGTACTCACGGCGCGGGACCTCGGTTCTCTGAATGCACAGATCGGAGTGGCGAATATTCTTGCAGGGTGTGTCGCCGCCGGAATAGTGGGATTCTTTGCGCTTACCGTCCTCTTGCGAATCGTCCAGGCGGGAAAGATGTATCTTTTTGCCATGTACCTCGTCCCCCTCGGGCTGTGGGGCCTCTTCTTTTTCTAGCGCCCCGACTCTCGGGAAGACCTAATACCCCGGGCTCAACCTACCGATACTGAGGTACAGGGAGGGTATTTGTGGTCCAGCGTACAAAACATCCGGCACACGTCATCATTGCCGCGATTCTCGGTATAACCGGCGTTGCAGTCGTCCTTTCATTGGGCGTCGCGATGCTCGATCCAAACGCCTTTTTTGGCTGGATTGTGGCGATACCGGGGCGGTTCCTCTTTACCATATTACATGTGGCGGCGTGGTGGGTTCCTCTGTACATTCTCATTCTCGCCGGGTTAACGGGTCGGAAGGCACCCCTAACGTGGTCGACGATCGTCCTTCTCAATCTGGTGCATGTTCCCGTATTGACAATCGCCGCAATTCTGCAGCTCTTCACGGCGGACGGCGAAGCGCTTTCTCCCCTTCCTTCGACTCGTCGTTCAGTCATTCACGCCCCGGGGTGCGATTCTCGTGCTCAGCCTTGTCCTCGCCATAGAGGCGGTGGGACTCATGCAGATCTGGCGCTATCTTGCTGCCGACCAGGAGGACCAGGAGGCCGACGACAATGACGAGGAGACTCCAGACGAAGAATCCCAGGTGCTGCCCCTCCCGGAACCGGAACAGGCGCGGAGGGAAGAAGTTGAGGAGCTCTTCGAAGAGGAAGAAGAGGTGCTCGATGACCACGATGAACGGGATGATCGATACGCCTACATCGTGGAAGACGACGGATATACCGAAGAGGACGCCGTACATGACGTCGCCCGCACCATCCCGCCCCGGGAAGAGACACCGGCCGGAGATATCGGCCGGACCCTTTCCGCACTCCGGCGAAAGATGGAAGAGGGGCTGGACGACGAGCCCCTTCCGCTCATTTTCGGCCGAAAATCCGGACCCGCCGCCGACGTGGACGCCGACATCGACGACGAAGTGGACGGACGGTATGGCCCCGATGATGACGATGTGGAGATTCTCGATGCGGCCTATGACGAAGAGGACGAGTGGGACGACGAGGAGTTTGACGACGATGACGTGCTCGACCAATGGAACGGAGACGATGAGTTACCGGAGCGTCGGGAAACGGGACTGGCCGGGAACGTCGACAAAAAGCCCGCGAAGAGCGGCGGACGCCCCTACTCCCTGCCTATAGACACCATTCTGCACCAATACTCCGACGGTCGATATTGGGAAATTGACGACGGAACGCGCGATGCGGGCGAAGTGCTGCGTGTCACCCTCGAGGAGTTCGGTATTCGTGCGGAGGTTACGGGTATCAGGAAGGGTCCCGTCATCACCATGTTTGAAATTCTCCCCGCGCCGGGGGTGAAGCTCACGAAAATAACGAATCTCGCCGACAACATTGCCCTGAGACTTGCGGCTTCGAGCGTCCGTATCGTGGCACCGATACCGGGGAAACATGCAGTGGGTATCGAGATCCCCAACAAGGAGCGGAACATCGTCTCCTTCGGCGAGCTCCTCCGGGACGACGAATTCTTCGGTGACGACCACGGTATCCCTATCGCCCTCGGGAAGGATATCGCCGGTGAGGCGCAGATCGTCGATTTGACGCGAACCCCCCATCTCCTCATAGCGGGTGCAACGGGGAGCGGAAAATCGGTCTGCGTCAACTCAATCATTTGTTCAGTTCTCTATCGTCGACGACCTGCGGATGTAAAGCTTATCCTCATCGATCCGAAGATCGTGGAACTGAAGTTTTACAACGACATACCGCACCTGCTCACGCCGGTCATCACCGATCCCAAACGGGGGCGTTTCAGGCACTGCAGTACCTGATTTATGAAATGGAACGACGTTACAGCCTCCTTGATTCCCTGGGAGCACGGGACATATCCGGGTACAACGCCAAAATAAAACGCAAGAATCTCGCCACTGAACCGCTTCCGTACATCGTGGTGATCATCGATGAGTTTGCAGACCCTCATGGCCACTAGCGGCAAGGAGCTGGAGAGCACCGTTGCCCGTCTTGCCGCAATGAGCCGCGCCGTCGGCATTCACATCGTCCTTGCCACGCAGCGGCCGTCGACGGACGTCATTACCGGTCTCATTAAGGCGAATATCCCCTCCCGCATCGCCTTCATGGTCGCCAGCAAGGTGGATTCCCGGATCATCATCGACACGGTCGGGGCGGAAAAAGCTTCTCGGTCGGGGAGACATGCTCTTTACCTCCTCCGCCGATCCCTTTCCGGTGCGCATTCAGGGGGCCTTTCTCTCGGAGGATGAAGTTGAACGGGTCGTCGAGGAGGTAAAGAAGTACGGAGAGCCTGACTACATAGACGACGAAATCTTCATCGAAGACGACGATGACATCATGGATACCGACGTTCTGGAAGATCCGCTCATGGAAAAGGCAATTGAGGTCGTGACGTCCTCACAGAAGGCGTCGGCGAGTTACCTCCAGCGGCGGCTGAAGGTCGGATACAATCGAGCCGCTCCGGATGGTGGAAGAGATGGAACGAATGGGAATCGTAGGCCCCCAGAACGGAAGCAAACCCCGTGACGTGATTCGGGACCGCAACGATGGGGTAGGGTCGCTCAGGGTTCCAGAATTTCGTCACCGATTTCGGCGAGCCACTCGCTTTCGGGATAGATTGAAAAGTGCTTCGGCGAGGTATTGTTCCGCCGCGTCCATATCGTTCAGGGTGTGACTCGCCTGGGCAAGCCACCCGAGGATGAGAAATCGGTCGTTTGCGCTGGCCGGTTCCTGTGCGAGGGCGCGCTCCAGGACCATGCGCCCCTGTTCCGTGTCTCCTCCCGCCATGGGTGGTGCATTGAGGAGAAAGCCCGCGACGGTGATCTGTGCCTTTATGTTCCGGGGCTCCCGTTCCAACGCTTCGATCGCGGCGTCTCTCGCTGTGCTGCCGTTTCGTATCATGTATATCAATCCCTTCGCCGACATCATTTGAGCGTGCAAATCCGCGAGTACCCGTAAACCATCGGAAAACGGTTCGTCCTGAAGGAGGCGCTCTATCACCTTCAGCCCCCGCGCCGCCGCATCGGCGGCGCTGCTTTTTTCATCCAGCTGGTTGTATCTCGTCGCCCGTGCCAGTTCCGCCCGGGCAATCCAGTATTGTCGCGTCTGTTCGTCAGGAAGTTTCCGAAACGAATGTTCCGCGGCATTGATCAGACGAAGAATCTCGTCCGGATGCTCCTCTATGGTCAGCATGTACTGCGTCGCCTCTTCCAGGAGGTGAAATCCCTCCGGAGGGGGCGGTACGTCCGGCAGTGCCGTGATTTTCACGTACCGGAAGAATGAGAATGAGTGCCGTACCGAGAACAAACAGGAGTGTACGAGTATCTCTTCCCATTACCGGGGGAAGATACTTCAAAATGTTCCTTTTTCCAAGTTGATGGAGAGAGTGATTGCTCCGCTCCGCAGGGCGCCGGTAAGAGCGTCGAATATCTCCTCCTGAGTCGACGAGGGAGAAATATCCGCGGAAAAGGAGAAGGTGCGGCGTCCGACGTCGTCAAGAAAATGGGCGTCGGAGTCGCAAATCAGCGGGAAACGTCCCGTCCTCCGGGGGAGGGGGAAGCCGGGTGATCTCCAGGGCGTCGTAGGGCAGGTCGGGAAGAAAGCCGAGTTGAGAGAAGATGCTGTTGGCGCTGCGGTCGATATGGGCGGGAATGATCAGCCCCTTCCGTTTGTGAGTTTTCGCAACAATTTCCTCGATACCAAGATCCACCGCAGGAATGAGGTAACGCTTCTCAAAGTCGATAATATTTTCATCCACATCCACAATAACCTGGTCGCCGAATTTTTCGGGATCGTGTCGAAAATCGGGGAGATAGCCGTAGAGCCACTCGCCCCAGGCGAGGGCGGCGTCGACGGTCGGAAAGAGGGAAAGAATGTGAACCTCTTCGCGGCTCGTCGTCTCCGTTCCGAAGAGCGCCATAATTTTCCAGCGGCGGCACGCCTCGGCAAAGGCGGGGGAGTTTGCGGCACTGTTATGGTCGGTCAGCGCCATGAGGTGAATGCCGGCGGCGGCGGCCCGTTCCGCCAGGCGTAACGGACTTGCGTAGAGGTCTCCACAGGGGCTGAGGCATGAATGGTTGTGGAGATCCGCGACGATTTTCAACGGAGCGTTCCGGGCTATGTGCGCCTGAGGATCTCGTAGATCTTTCCGGAAAGGGTAAACTGGTCTTCCCGGGAACGGAAAATTGCGATTTCCTCATCTCTCGCTGCGGCAATCATCTCTTCCGGAACGGGACGTCCATTGCAAATGAGAATTGCCGCCGCCCCTATAAGCGTCGCCACTGCGACCGTATTTTTATGGGACTGAATCGTTATGAGGACATCCGCATCGTGGCCATGGGCCATTACGTCACTGAGCAGATCAGACGTGTATGCCCCCGAAAGGGGACGGTCTTCAAAGGCTCCCTGAAGTGTTTCGAGTTTGAGGATTTCCGAGAGCTCACCTACGTTCATCACCCGCCTCCGGAATAAAAATTGTTACCCGAACGGTTGTGCCCGCCGGGCTGGATTGTATGTCAAATTCGTCTGTGACGCGTCGCGTGTTGGGAAGGCCCATTCCCGCTCCGAATCCGAGGGATCGCACCCATTCGGTTGCGGTGGAATAGCCTTCGGTGAGTGCCTCGTCCACATTTTCGATGCCGGGTCCGCGGTCGGCGGCGACGATATCGATGCGTCCCCGGTTGGGATCAAATTCAACCCGAACCGAACCGCCGTAGGAGTGGACCACCTGGTTCATTTCAAGCTCATAGCACGCAACCGCGACACGGCGCATCAGCTTTGGCGGCATTTTGCGGATCTTGAGTTGCTTTTTCGTCTCCGTTGACAGCCGCCCCGCAGTCTCAAAATCAAATCGACGGGTAGCGTACTCAAGACGAAATCCGAGGCCGTCGGTCTGCTGCGGCGGATTTGCCGCCTCGAAACGTTCGACCTCTTTGTTGATTTCCAGGAGGAGGGCAATAATGATGTCCCGACTTGTGATGATACCGACAAGCTGTTTTGCCGCATTGAGTACGGGAAAACGCCCGTAGCGGTACTTCTCGAGATAGGAAATCCCGAAACTGACCGGCATGTCGTCCTCCAGGACGATCACCTTGCGGGTCATGTATGAGTGTATCGGCGCGTCGATCTTCCCGTCGTCCAGGGCATGGATGACGTCATCCATGCTGATAATGCCCACCAGACGGTCCGCTTCGATGATAGGGACTCCGGTAATTCCATTTGCCTTCATCAGCTGCTGGGCATCCCGCATCGTGTGTTCCGAAGACTCCGTATGCACATCGGTAGTCATGATATCCCGAATTTTGAGGCGGTAAATAAGCTCTGTAATAAGGGGGGAAGCCTGGTCGGTATCGATGGGGATCGGGCTTCCGCTGGTCATGAAGCGGGCGTCCTGTCCTTGCAGCCTGCGAGGAGTCGGCAGACGTCGAAGGTGGGAAGGGGCGATGTCAGAACGGGAATACCTTGCTGGGCAGCCAGCGTCTTCATCGCCGGCTGGGGGTGTTTCCCGTTGGAAAGGAGAATTGCCTTTGCATCGACGATATCCGCCGTACGCACGACCTGCTCCGATGTGAGAGAGGTGACGAGGAGGAAATCATCATGCTCCGTTACCAGAACATCGCTCATCAGGTCGGAAACGACGATGTCGTGAAATTCGGTCGCTCCGTCGCCGGGGACGATCCATTCCGCGGAAACGCGGTCAACACACTCTGTCAATGTCATTGTCAGCTGACGCGGCTCGATACGTTGGATTCCGATTTCTGCTCTTCAAGGAGATCGGCGTTTTTCATGCGTACGAGATAAAAGAGGTTCTCTATCTCGAGACCGATGTTCACATTTTGAACGACACATCTGACGGGACAGTTTTCGTAGTCGCACTTGGAACATTTCAGTTCCACCGCGGTAAAGTTGAGGACCCCGGGGATTCCCGCCTGGGTCACCATCTCAAACACCTCAGTGGCTGCAGTATCCGGGACGGCAAGTATCGCCACCCTGATATCCCGATTCTCGGTAAATGCGGTGAACTCATCGAGAGGATAGACGGGGATACGGGCATCCTGATTGACCACCTCCGGGTTTACGTCAAATCCTGCGACGACCTCGATGCCTTCCCGTTCGAACTCGGAGTAATTCATCAGGGCCTGGCCGATCTTTCCGCAGCCGATAATGACCACCTGCTGACGGTCTTCTTTCCCGAGGACCTTTTCCACTTCTTCTATAATGACATCGATATTGTAGCCACCCCGTTTGTTGCCGGGAATATTGATCGTGGAGAAGTCTTTACGTACCACCGCGGGGGTTACACCGATGGCGTCACCGAGGTTATTGGAAAAGACCTTCACAAAACCCAGGCTTTTGAGCTTATGTAGTACCCGCAAGTACTTTGCGAGTCGTAATACTATTCCTCTGTTGATTTTAGTTTCCATATATTTGCACCTTGTATCACATAAACTAACAGAATAATACTCTCCGTGCCAACTACATTCAACAAAGTTTTTCAGTAAGAAATAATGTGAACGGAATAACAATAAAACGATTTCTCTTGCAACAAATTTCATATGACGCTACAATTCGGACGTTAATTACCACAGATACGAGGAGGCCGTATATGGCGAGTCAAACGGCACAAAAAACCGAACTTCCGAAGGAACTTATTGACTTTGTAGATTTGTGGCGTGCAAAACCGGGGAATCTCATCATGATCCTCCACAAGATGCAGCAGATTTACGGTTACATCCCCCGGGCGGAGGCGCTTGAGCTGGCGCGATACATGGATGTCCCCCTCGCCAAGATCTACGGTGTCATCACCTTCTATCACTATTTCAAACTGAAAAAACCGGGACGGAACAGAATACAGGTCTGCATGGGCACGGCGTGCTATTTGAAAGGCGGACAGGACCTGATTGACGAGATCGAAAACCTCATCGGCATCGGGGTAAACCAGACAACTGAAGACGAGCATTTTTCAATGGAGTCCGTCCGGTGTGTCGGATGTTGCGGTCTGGCTCCGGTGGTCATGGTCAATGACGAGGTGTACGGAAAGCTCTCCAAAGGCGATCTCCCGGAAATTCTCGCAAAACACCGGGGGGCGTAAGCTGCATTACACCGTTGCGGAGTATCTGCTGGACCTCGTCCAGAACTCCATAGAGGCGGGGTCGCGGGTTATCAATCTGAATCTGGAAGAGCGGGTTGAGTCGGGAGGTCGGACGTCCATTCATATCGACCTCCGGGACGACGGAAAGGGGATGGACAGAGAAGCGTTGGAGCGCGCCCTGGATCCCTTTTTTACGGACGGGAAGAAACATCCGGGACGGAGCGTCGGACTGGGCCTTCCCTTCGTACGGCAAATGACGGAGGCCGTAAACGGTTCCTTCGAGATCAGGAGTGAACCGGGTCGCGGTACGCAGGTGGTCCTCACCCTGCCGACGGACCATATCGACGCACCTCCGATGGGGAGTGTCGCGGAGATGATACAGCGACTCCTTTGTTTTGACGGAGATTATGAGTTGACGGTTGTTCGTCGACGTAACGACGGCGACTACTCGTTACGGCGAAGCGAATTGCGGGAAGCCCTGGGGGAGCTGGAAACGGCTGGATCCCAACTGCTCCTCGCCGAGTACATCGGTTCTCTGGAAGAGAGCCTTGAAATTACCGAGGGAGGCCGAGAATGGCAAAGATGACGTTGGAAGATCTGAGAAAACTCAGAGAGGCAAAACGGCAGGAGCTGGAAATGCGATCGCCGGAAAACAAAGACGCCGACATCATCGTCAGCATGGGCACGAGCGGAATTGCCGCAGGCGCCAAGGACACATTGAAGGCGTTTATCGAGGAGTTGAACCAGCATGGATTGACCAACGTGGCGGTACGTCAGGTTGGTGGTATGGGGCTCGATCACGCGGAGCCGACCGTTGAGGTCCGTACCAGTGACATGCCCTCCGTCATTTACGGTTCCGTCACCCCCGAGGTAGCCCGCCAGATCATTCGGCGCCATATCATCGGCAAAAAGCTTCTGAACGAGCACATTTACGATCGTCCGGCGGTGGATATCGTGGGCGAGACAAAGCGGGGAGAGTGAAATGGCATACAATCAGTATATCTTGATTTGCGGCGGCACGGGGTGCGAATCCAGCAAGGCCGACGAGATCTTCACCAACATCGTGGAAGAGCTGAACAAAGCCGGCATGAAAGAAGATGTCCAGGTCGTAAAGACCGGCTGCTTCGGTTTCTGTGAGAAAGGCCCCATCGTCAAAGTGCTGCCCGACGAGGCGTTCTACGTCGAAGTAAAGCCTGAAGACGCGGCGGAACTCGTCGCCGAGCACGTCGTCAAAGGCCGGACGGTACAGCGTCTCCTCTACAAAGAGGATGAAAGCAAAGAACACGCAAAAATCGATGACCTCAGTTTCTACCAGAAACAGTTCCGTATTGTCCTGCGCAACTGCGGATTCATTAATCCCGAAAACATCGAAGAGTATATCGCCCGGGACGGCTACGCCGCCCTTGAAAAAGTTCTCACCGGGATGAGTCCCGAAGATGTCATCGGTGAACTGCGGAAGTCGGGACTGCGGGGCAGGGGCGGCGCCGGTTTTCCCACGTGGAAGAAGTGGGATTTCACCCGCGTCGTTGCATCGGATCAGAAATACGTCGTCTGTAACGCCGATGAAGGCGATCCGGGTGCATATATGGACCGGAGCGTCCTGGAAGGTGATCCCCACAGCGTACTTGAAGCGATGGCGATCGCGGGCTATACCGCCGGAGCCGATCAGGGATACATATACATCCGGGCGGAATATCCGCTGGCGATTCGACGCCTGCAGAAAGCGATTGAAGACGCCGTGGAACTCGGCCTTCTGGGTGACAATATTCTCGGCACCGATTTCTCGTTTCACATCGAAATCCGGCTCGGTGCGGGCGCTTTCGTCTGTGGCGAAGAGACGGCACTCCTTGCATCTATCGAGGGTGAACGGGGAATGCCCCGGCCGCGCCCGCCCTTTCCCGCGGTGAAGGGACTGTGGGAAAAACCGACGGTCATCAATAACGTCGAGACCTGGGCCAATATCCCCGTCATCATCAACAAGGGCGGTGACTGGTTTGCCAAAATCGGAAGCGGCGACAGCACCGGTACCAAGGTTTTTGCACTCACCGGAAAGATCAAGAACTCAGGCCTCGTTGAAGTGCCCATGGGCACGCCCCTGCGGGATATCGTGTACAACATCGGAGGGGGGATACCGAAAGGCAAGGCCTTTAAAGCGGTGCAGACAGGCGGACCCTCGGGAGGTGTCATCACCGCCGACTACATCGACGTACCCATTGACTTTCAGCACCTCCAGGAGCTCGGCTCCATAATGGGATCCGGCGGCATGATCGTCATGGACGAAGACGACTGCATGGTGGACGTCGCAAAGTTCTATCTGGACTTTACCGTTGAAGAGTCCTGCGGAAAGTGCGCCCCCTGTCGCGTCGGCGGACGAAAACTGTACAACATCCTGGACAAGATCTCCAAGGGACAGGGCACGTTGGAGCATCTCGATCAGATTGCGGAAATCGGCCAGGCCATGAAGCGGGCCTCCCTCTGCGGGCTCGGTCAGACCGCCCCCAACCCCGCGCTCTCCATGATCAACTACTTCCGGGACGAGATTGAACAGCACATAAACGAACAGACCTGTCCCGCCGGTGTCTGTAAGGACCTGGTGAAGTATTTCATCCTTCCCGACAAGTGTATCGGATGTACCCTCTGTGCCCGCAGGTGTCCCGTCAACGTCATCTCGGGCGAGCGGAAACAGGTGCATGAGATCAATCAGGACGGATGTATCAAGTGCGGTGAATGTTTTGAAGCGTGCAAGTTCGGCGCGGTGATTCGCCGCTAACAGTGAGGAGATGAGAGCGATGAAAGATATTACGTGCTATGTAAATGGTAACGCCGTAACCGTACCGGAAGGGACGACCATATTTGCCGCCGCAAAAGAGGCGTACGTCAATATACCGGCGTTGTGTTACCATCCCGATCTCCCCGCGTGGGCAGCGTGCGGCATCTGTGTCGTCAAGCTTGAAAATTCTCCCAAGATGGTACGCGCCTGTGCGACGGCAGCTACCGAGGGAATGAAGATCATCACCCACGACCCGGAACTCCATCAGGTCCGCAAGACGGTTATCGAGCTGATCCTCTCGACCCATCCGTCGAGCTGTCTCACCTGTCCCCGCAACCAGGACTGTGAGCTTCAACGGCTGGCTGCGGAGTTCGGAATCCGGGATATTCCCTTTGAAATGAACATCATGGAACAGGAGCGGGACACCTCCACACCCTCCATCGTTCTGGACCCCGAGAAATGCGTGAAGTGCGGGCGCTGCGTCAACGTCTGTCAGCAAATGCAGGATGTGTGGGCCCTTGAGTTCATCGGTCGTGGAGACACGACGAGAATGGCTCCCGCCGGGGATATCGCCCTCAACGACAGTCCCTGTATCAAGTGCGGTCAATGTTCCGCCCACTGCCCCGTCGGTGCCATATACGAAAAAGACCAGTCGGCGGAGGTGCTGAGAGTTCTCCGGGGCGGGGAAAAGCACAGCGTTGTGCAAATCGCGCCGGCGGTACGCGTCGCCGTGGGCGAGGCGTTCGGATATGCTCCCGGTGAGATTTCAACCGGAAAGCTCTATGCCGCCCTGCGCCGTCTCGGTTTCGACGTCGTCTTTGATACGAACTTCGCCGCCGACCTGACGATCATGGAAGAGGCGACGGAGTTCGTCCATCGCTTCGCAAACGGCAAGGGCAAGATCCCCATGATTACCACCTGCTGCCCCAGCTGGGTGGACTATATGGAAAAATACTATCCCGAGCTGATTCCCAACTTCTCCACCGCCAAGAGTCCCCAGATGATGATGGGGGCGATGGTAAAGAGCTACTATGCAGAGAAGGTGAACAAAAAGGCGGAGGAGATTTTCCACGTTTCCATCATGCCCTGTACCTCGAAGAAGTATGAAATATCCCGGGATGAGTACATGTACTCCACCGGTGAAAAGGATGTCGATGTTGTCCTCACCACCCGGGAGCTGGCACGTATGATCAAGAGCGCCGGTATCGATTTTGTCAATCTCCCCGATGAAGAGGCGGACCCCGCCCTCGGTATTTATACCGGTGCGGGTACGATCTTCGGTGCAACCGGTGGTGTCATGGAAGCCGCATTGCGCAGCGCCTACAATTTCATTACCGGATACAACCTGCCGAAGGTGGAGTTTGAGCCCGTGCGCGGGCTGGACGGCGTCAAAGAGGCGGTTGTGGACGTCCAGGGCACCGAAGTGCGCGTCGCGGTGGCCCACCAAATGGGGAACGCCCGGAAAGTGGTGGAAGCGATCCAGGCGGCGGAAGCGGCGGGAGAAGAACCCCCGTGGCATTTCATTGAAATCATGGCGTGTCGCGGCGGTTGTATCGGCGGCGGTGGCCAGCCCCACGGTGCGACGGATGAAATCCGTCGACAGCGAATCGCCGGCGTCTACAAGGACGACAAGGCCCAGACGTACCGCTGCAGCCATGACAACCCGCAAATACAGGCGATATACAAGGAGTTTCTCGGCAAACCCCTGGGCGAGAAGTCGCACAAGTACCTCCATACCCATTACACCGAGCGGAAGCTCTACCAGCGGTAGACCTACAGCGTCTCCCTCCTTGATTCCCGGCGGGCCGTCATATGACGGCCCGCTTTTTCATCACGGTATTTCGCGATAGGATACGGTATGATATGTCTTTCACTCACCGGGGAAACCCGGGAGGACTGGTCTCAGGCGATATCTCACAATCGACGCTGGATCGATCTCGTTGAACTGCGGGTGGATATGCTGAAACCCGCGGAGCGCGGCGTCGAGGATCTCGCCGAATGGTGGCGCGAGGTGGGTGGATCCCTCCCGTGTATTCTCACCGTACGGAGAAGTCAGGATCTCGGTCACTGGGAAGGCGACGAGGCGCAACGACTGCATCTCCTGAATCGTCTGGTCATGGCGATCAGCCCTTCATATATCGACATCGAACTCGATCGGGTGGGGCAGGCGGACTGGGATCGCCTCGCCGCCTCGGTACGCGCCGACGGCGCGACGGTCATTCGGTCTCATCACGAAGCACGGAGTACCCCTGAAGATCTCTCATCCCTCATGGCGCGCCTCTCGGCGGAGCCCCAGGAGATTCCCAAGCTTGAGGTCATGGCACAGTCAGAAGGCGATACGATGCGCCTCGTCCACAACGCGCGACGCTTCGGAAAGCTCATGAGCGGGAGAGAGGGCATTTGGATCGCCATGGGGGAATACGGCCTGCCGACACGGGTATGGCCTGCCGGAGCGGGGAGTCTCCTCACCTATGCCTCCGATCCCGGTTCCGCCGCGGCCCCTGGGAACGTCAGTCCGCGGCAGTTGCGGGAAGTATATCGCGTGGACCGAGCCGGCGCCGACTGGCCGGCCTTTGCGGTAATCGGCAGTCCCGTTGCTCATTCCCGTTCGCCTGAGTACCACAACAGACGTTTCGACGACGACGGTATCAACGCGATATACCTGCCCCTTCGACTCGATTCATTTGACTCGTTCCCGGACGCGGTGGAGACGTACGGGCTGAAAGGTGCATCCGTCACGGTCCCGCATAAAGAAGGGGCGTATGATTTTGCGGAAGCGGAAAAGAGTACCGCTGCGTTTGATTGCGGTGCGGCAAATACGCTCACCCTTCATGAGGACGGCTGGCATGCCGACAACACCGATGTTCCCGCCCTTTTTCACTCAATAAGGGAGGCGGTGGCGGCACATCTGGACCGGGAAACGGGAACGTTACGGGTTCTCGTCATCGGCGCGGGGGGTGCCGCCCGGGCGGTGCTGGCCGCCCTCAAAGGCAGGGTTCATTCGATCACACTGGCAAACCGTTCGGCGGGGCGTATGGGTGAGGTGGCAACCAGATTTGGAATCCCTCCGGAACGGCAACTGCGACTCACGGAACTCCCGGAAATTCCTGCGGGTTCCTTCGATCTGGTTATACAGACGACGTCCGTCGGAATGGCGCACGGGACGCCCGGTGATCCCTCTGAAGGGTACGATTTTGCCGGCAGTGAGCTCGCCTACGACGTCGTCTATACGCCGTCTGAGACTGAGTTTCTCCAGCGTGCCGCTCGTGCCGGCTGCGCCGTCGTAAACGGTGCCGACATGTTTGAACGGCAGGGAGCGTTACAGTATGAACAATTTGTCCGTCTGGAGGGTCCCGGCGGGAGTTAGCGTTTCCTGTTTATAAGTGTTCCGCTCAAACGGCGCAGGACGGAAATACGGCGAATCCTGATTTTGACGGCCGGACCGTCGGGCTGCCGAATCGCCCGCAGCATGAGGTCTCCCGCGTTTTCCACAACCTCCCGGGGCTTGACCAGAATACGCTGAGGCGATCCCGATCCGGATCGGGTAATGACCTCGAGAATATCGCCGTTGGAGATTGCCTGTTCAATCATACGGATCTTACCCAGATAATCGAGACCGCGGACCTCTATACCGTGCTGGGGTACGATGTCTTTCCGAATCTGCTGAGGAAAGATGATGAGACCCCGGTCGATCCGCAATGCGATCTCCTGTCGAACCTCTTCCGGAAGGGTCTCGCCGTTGAGCTGTTCCATCAGTTCCTCCCGGATGGTCGAGTGGAGGGGGATGGGGCCGGCGGGGTCCCCCGTTTCTGCCCGCAGCGCAACGGAGGAACGAAGCGCCGGCTGCTGGTGGCGTAGGAGGTACCGCTGGTATTCAGGAACATTGACATCAACGACCCGTGCCGTTTCAACGGTGGGTGTCGACCCGATGTCGATTTTACGCAGGAGCTTTTCCACCCTCGCCTCATCCTCAAGGTTGAAGAGAAAGACGTTGGGGGCTATTTCCTCCCGCATGGATGAGAGGAAATCCTCGGATTTCTTCAGAATTTCTCCCTCTTCCTCCCCCGCAATGACCACGAGCCCTCTGATGAGGCGGACCGCTCGGGAGCGACTTTCCCATCGTTTGAGGAGAAAGCGGACGTTCTGGGGGATATCGTCGGTCGTTTCCGACATGAGGGCGAGGACGTTTTCCACTCCCTCCCGGCGCGCATCGGCAACGCTCTCGTCGGTGAGGATGTAGGTCGGGACCGTGTCATACCGTACCAGCCGGGAAAAGGACGCAATTGTCCACGCCTGGTGAATGTCGCTGCCCGGTGCAACGGTAATTTCCATATTGGCGTGAACCCGCACTCCTCCCCTTGCGGTGGGACGGTCGTGAACGGCCGTTATCGTCGGATTGATTCGCAGGCGGGATACCCTGTGCAGGTGCGGTCCGTCCGATTCATCGCTCCCTTCATCTTCCCGCGACGCAACAGACTCCTCGTCTCCACTACCGTCAAGGGCGACCAGTACGCCCAGTGAAAGCAGTCTCTGCACGGTCTCGCCGTCAATGGGGAGAGAGAGACCGTTGCCGCTGAGTTGCAGCAGACGGACCACTTCTCCGACGGAATAACTGCGGGTCGCCGGGATGGCCGAGAGCGCCTCAAGGAGCAGTTCCGCATACTCAAAGCTGCGCTCCACCGTACCGGTGAGCGCCGCGCCCCAGAGAAGGTACCGGACCCACCGTTCCGGGAGTTCCGACAGAAAGGCGTCCCAGCTATCGGGGCGCAGGCGCACCGCCTGCGTTTCGTCGTCAAAGTTTACGAGGCCGAGAGTTTCACATGTGGAGACGGCAAAACGCAAATACCGTTCCGCCGGCCGGGTCTGAAAATATGTACCGAAGCGTTCGTCCACCGCAGCGGAAACCTTTTTTCGCATCGTTCCCGAGCGGGTAAAGGGTTCAGGAAACTCCCTGAGAAAGGCGTAGAGGGCGACGAGAAAATCCGGTGATAACCACGGCTGGGATACGGGCTCAGTCCGGACTGAGGACGGCAGGTTCTGACCGCCGATCAGGTAGTGCATACCGATGTTGAGCGGAGCCAGCGCCTCCTCGAGAAGAGGATTTATCTGAATTGTGTCGCCCCTGGTCGTGTTCTGGATGACGAGAAGCCGGTCCTTGAGATTGAGCAGGGACGCCTGAAAGAGGGCGTACTCCATTTCTCCCGACAGAAAGCGGTAGAGTTGCTCTTCCGTGGGAGTACGGAGAACATGTACCGCCGAGAGCAGCAGGGCGTCCTCCTGTGATATGAGCCTCCGTATGCGTTCTCCCGTGACGGGACGTACGAGAAAGTCCTGAAGCTCCTGAATGAGATCATGCTTGTTGTACGGCGTCTGGACGGGACCGAGATAATTGCGATAGACCGCAAAAAAGGACTCATCGTCGAGATTGAGGAGGTACGATGTAAAGACCGTATCGGATTTCACTTCCTTATCCCTCCCAGTGTTCAATATGGTAGGTATAACCTTGTTCGGTCAGAAATTTCTGGCGGTTTGCCGCAAATCCTTCCTCCACCGTCTGATTTGAGACGAGGGTGTAAAAGTGGGAGTTGTGATGCTCTCCCGCCTTGGGACGGAGAATGCGTCCCAACCGTTGCGCTTCTTCCTGCCGGGATCCGAAGCTTCCCGATATCTGAACCGCCACCGACGCATCGGGAAGATCGATCGCGAAATTGGCCACCTTGCTTACCACGATAACCCGTATGTCCCCGCGTCGAAAGGCGCGATAGATCTCTTCCCGCTGCTGGTTGGGAGTCTTTCCGGTGATGATCGGCGCGTCGAGGCGCTCGGCAATCTCATGGAGCTGGGACAGATATTGGCCTATGACGATGACCGACTCTTCCCGATGGTTTTCGACAATCTGAACCGCCGCTTCAAGCTTGCGGGGGTTTTCGCTTGCGAGACGGAACTTACGTCGTTTGTCCGCGACGGCGTATTCTGTCCGCAGATCCCGGGGCATGTCGAGACGAATTTCGTAACACGCCGCTTCCGCGATCCACCCCTTCTGTTCTAGTTCCTTCCACGGCACGTCATAGCGCTTGGGACCCACCAGGGAGAAGACATCTTCTTCCCGTCCGTCTTCCCGAACGAGTGTCGCCGTCAGCCCCAGTCGTCGAATTGCCTGTATTTCCGCGGTAACCCGAAAGATCGGTGCCGGCAGGAGATGGACCTCATCGTAAATGATGAGTCCCCAGCGCTGGCGGCGAAAGATATCAAAGTGAGGAAAGACGGCGTCCCTGTCGGGGCGCCATACGAGAATCTGATAGGTTGCCACCGTGACGGGCCGAATAATCTTGTTCTGCCCCGTGTATTCTCCGATATCGTCGCGGGTCAATGTGGTCTTGTCGACGAGTTCATCGATCCATTGGTGAACGGCGGCGATGTTGGTTGTGAGAATGAGTGTATTGGTCTTGAGAAGCTCCATCGCGGCCATGCCGACCACCGTTTTACCCGCTCCACAGGGAAGGACGATCGTTCCATATCCGGCACCGGGCCGGCCCTCACCGTAGAATATGTGCGCCGCCTCGTGCTGGTAGTTCCTGAGGTCAAAGGACTTGCCCGCCTCGGTGGTGCTTCTCAGAGAGAAGGATATGGGATCTCCCTCGCGCAGCGGCGCTCGGTCGTCCACGGGATATCCGATGTGTATGAGCTCCTGTTTTATCGTGCCCCGGTCGACAAGGCGTATGTGGAAGCCGTCGTCATAAGCTCCGTCGTCGAGGAAGAGCTTTGCAATCGTCGGGCGCGACAACAGTTCACGCCGGATATCCTCGTCCGGTACCGACAGCCGCAGGGTGTAATCGTCGTCGGTGGGGTGGAGGGCTATCGTCCCGTACCGCCCGATAAGCTCCGAGACGGAGGTCTGAATATGGGGAGGTACGGGAAAGCGTGAATAGTCGCTGATCCCCGAGAGTACGTCATCCGCGGACAGGCCCGCGGATGCGGCATTCCAGAGGGAAAGGGGGGTGATGCGATAGGTATGAAAATGTTCGGGCGACTTTTCAAGTTCCGTGAACGGGGCGATCGCGGCGCGTGCGGCATCCGCCTCATCGTCATGCACATCGAGCAGAATGGTGTGGTCACCTTGTACGATCAGAGGTTTGGGCATTCCCACAGGTGTACACTATTTTTTATGAAAATTTAACCGGTGAGGCATTACACTCGTATGTATGACGTCGTGAAGGGGTATGAAGGAGGATGCAGTGTCCAAAAAGGGAAGTGACGGCAAACAGAAGGTCAAGTACTCCGACAAGACCTTCGTTATCGATACCAACGTCCTGATTCATCGTCCCGATGCAATACTCAGTTTCAAGGACAACGATGTGGTCGTCCCCATGTGGGTCCTTGAAGAGCTGGACCGTCTGAAGACCTTTTCAGATGAACGGGGCCGGAACGCCCGACAGGCGATCCGGTTTCTCGATTCCGCCGGCAAACACGGCAACCTTGCGGAGGGCGTGAAGATCGAGAACGGCTCAACCCTCAGGGTAGTCTCCACGCAACCGCGGCACATTCCCAACGATTTTCTGCAGGACAAGGCGGACAACAAGATCATCCTCGCGGCGTGGCAGATTCAACAGGAGGGAGGGCAGGTATTCTTTGTCAGTAAGGATATCAATGCCCGGGTAAAGGCGACGGCGCTGGGTATCAAGGCCGTTGACTACGAAAAACAGAAGATCGATATTACAAAGCTCTATACGGGCTTTACCGTCACGGATGTGCGGCCCGAGTCGTACCGGCAGCTCTCCGATGAGGGTTCCCTCCCGTGGTCCGAGGAGCTGCCGCCTAACCACTACCTCGTCCTGCGGGACAAGGACCACCCCGAGGAAATCATCGGGAGATACGAAAAGGAGGCGGGATTACTCACCCTCCTTGACCACAAAATGCCCGCCGTGGCAGGAATCCGCCCCCTCAACGAGGAACAGCTCATCGCATTTGACCTTTTGCTGAATCCGCGGGTTCAGCTGGTGACACTTGTCGGAAAGGCGGGGACGGGCAAGACCCTCCTCGCCATCGCGGCGGGCCTCAGGCAGACGATGGAGGAGAAAAGCTACAAGCGCGTCCTTGTGTCCCGACCGGTGATACCCATGGGAAAGGATATCGGGTTTCTTCCCGGTGCAAAGGAAGAAAAGCTGTCCCACTGGATGCAGCCCCTCTTTGACAATCTGGAGCTGATTACAAGTGTGTATCACAAGCAGAACATGAAGACGCCGGAACAGATGCTGAACGGCAACGTCATTGAGCTGGAAGCGTTGAGTTACATCCGGGGACGTTCGTTGCCCAACCAGTTCATCATCATTGATGAAGCGCAGAATCTCTCTCCCCACGAGGTAAAGACGATCGTCTCCCGGGCAGGTACGGATTCCAAGGTCGTTCTGACGGGAGATCCCTTCCAGATCGACAGCCCCTATCTCGACGCAAACTCCAACGGCCTCACCTATCTGGTGGAGGCCTTCAAAGGGCAGTCCCTTTTTGGGCATGTTCTCATGACGCACTCGGAGCGGAGCCGCCTCTCCGAGCTGGCGGCGGAGCTCCTGTAAGGGAGGAGGCCGACGCTACGGTGGTGTGGCCTCCACAGGACAACGGGCCGGCGGAAGCACCGCTTTGTCGCGGCCGGTTACTGAATATTACGCCCTTCCGCCAACTAAGGGCGGAAGCATCCGTAGCGCCGGTCTGTTACTGAGTACTGCGCGCTTCAGCCAACACCGCCCTCGTCGAGAACAAATCGAATGCCCGCCAACGGAATGGGAAGCCAGTCGGGACGGTTGTTCGCCTCATAGCCGACTTCGTATACCGCTTTTTCAAGAAGGAAGACTTCCAGCGCCGTCTTGATCGCCTCCCGGTCGCGGGGTACGAACGGTGCGTCCCTGACGGTATTCAGATATCCTGAGAGGAAGGTTCCGCCCACGAGGGTGTACCACGGCTTGATCCATCCTTCCAGGTGCTCTCCGTCTTCAGGCCTGATTGCGACCCGCTCGAGGAACCCTCCGTAGATTACGTAGTGAAAGGAGCGCAGCATGCCGGCAACGTCCCGGAAGGCGGAGAACTTCAGCCGTCGCTCACTGAGGGTCCGCGCCGGCTCGCCTTCAAGATCGATGATAACAAAGTCACGTCCCGTGAAGAGGACCTGGCCGAGGTGATAGTCACCGTGGATTCTGATCTTCCTGGCGTCGATTTTGCGCTCCGTGATCGTCGCAAAGCGCTCCAGAATCTCGTTTTCCCGGAGGACGAAGCGTTGAGCATCTTCCTGCACCATTTCAGGGAGGTTCCGTCGTGACTTCTTGATGGTGCTTACCACGCGTCGGGTGAGGCTGCGCAGCGACTGATAGACCGAGCGCTGATACAGCTTTGAAAAAGGTTCCGCCTTGAGCGCCACGTCTTCCGTCGGCGATGCCAGGGCGAGGTGCATTTCTCCCGTACGGCGTCCGAGGAGTTCAATCATTTCAAGATAGAAGCCGTCCACCCGTTCAAGAAAGGCGTCGGGGATCTCCGCCGGATCGACGTCGAGGAGCGATGCGGGTACCTTGCCCAGCCGGTCGGCGGAGTCCGACTCGGCGAGAATCGTTTCGTAGAAGCGATCGATGGTGTCCCGGGAGTAGCGCCATGCGTCACCATGGTTGGGAACGTACTGAATCATCAGTCCCAGTGCGGACGTGTCGTCCTTCCCTGAAGTGTATGTGAGGTTTCCGCCAAAGGCGGGGACACCGGTGAAACGTCGTTGCTCACTCAGGTATCGCGTCAGTTCAACGTCGGGGTTCACGCCGCTTTCAAGTTTCCGGAACAGCTTGAGAAAAAAGGCATCGTTGTAGAGAATCGACGTATTTGACTGTTCAGCCGCCACCACACGGGAGGTGATCCCCCCGCTTCGGCCGGACTGCAGTTTCAACGCCCGGCCACGTACGGCGTCGATCGCGCCGATGTCGCCCTTCAGGCGCTTCTTTGCGACCAGTGCCTGATAGAGTCCGTCCCTGAACGTCTCGCTGAAGGCGCCGTCATGGATGATACCCTCGGTATCTCCGATGACCGCCGTCGTAATCACGGCGTGGTTTGCCTCTTCCCGAATGCGATCGGCCTGTTCTCCATGGGAAAAGGCGATCGGTATTGCGTATCGTTCCGTCCGGTCTTCCGCGAGGGAGAGTTCACCGACCAGCAGCCAGGAGCGGTCCACACCGTTCCCAAACGGTACGGCGTCTGCGATGCGTATTTTTCGTATTTTCGCCGTCTTTTCCCGGAACCAGCGACTCCGTCGTACAAAGGGGATGAGGACGGAGCGTTCAAGTGTGGTGCGAAGATTTTCCGTCAGGGCGGACCAGTCACGGGGTGTACAGGTGATTGTGTGCGGTGTTTTCTGGTCGCCGTAGTCGTCGGAGGCGGGTTTCAGAAGGAGCCAGTAGAAGTCGTTGCCGCCGATGGTGACTGTGTAATGATCGTCCCTGATCGTGGGGAACTGGGTCTGACTGAAGACCTCTTCCGGTACATATCCCCCGTAGGCGGGAAGTTCAAGCTCCGTGACCTGGGTGTGACGGGAAAAGTTGACCACCACCAGAATGGACTCTTCTTCGTCCCGCCGGATATAGGCGAATACGCGATGGTTGGTGCCCGATATCACTTCAAGCTCGCCCCGGCTGAATGCCGAAAAGCGGCGTCGCGTGGCGATGACGCGCTTCATCCACCATAGCAGGGATGAGCTGTTCATTTGCTGCGTTTCCACATTGACCGAACCGTGGTGATACTCGGGGTCTATGATGACCGGTAGATAGAGCTTCTGCGGATTGGCGCCGGAGAAGCCGGCGTTCCGGTCGGGGCTCCACTGCATCGGGGTCCGGACGCCGTCACGATCACCGAGGTAGATGTTGTCGCCCATACCAATCTCGTCACCGTAGTAAATGACCGGCGTGCCGGGCAGGGAAAAGAGCAGGCTGTTCATGAGCTCGATTCGCCGGCGGTTATTTTCAAGAAGTGGAGCCAGTCTCCGGCGGATACCGAGGTTGATACGCTGACGGGGATCCCGTCCATAGGCGCGGTACATGTAGTCCCGCTCCTCGTCGGTCACCATTTCAAGGGTCAGTTCATCATGATTCCTCAGAAAAATACCCCATTGCGACGTCCTGGGAATCGGCGGCGTCTGCTCAAGGATATCGATAACGGGAAAGGCGTCTTCCATCTTCAGTGACATGAACAGGCGCGGCATGAGAGGAAAGTGAAACGCCATATTGCACTCGTCACCGTCGCCGCCTCCAAAGTAGTTGACCGCATCTTCGGGCCACTGATTCGCCTCGGCCAGCAGCATCTTTCCGGGATGGTGGGTATCCACGTGGGTGCGCATCTTCCTCAGAAAATCGTGGGTCTCCGGGAGGTTTTCACAGTTTGAACCCTCCCGTTCAAATAGGTAGGGAACGGCATCGAGGCGGAGACCGTCCACGCCCATTGAAAACCAGTAATCGAGAACCTTGAATACTTCGTCCTGAACGCGGGGATTGTCGAAGTTGAGATCGGGCTGATGGGAATAAAAACGGTGCCAGTAATAGGCCTGGGCCACCGGATCCCACGTCCAGTTTGAACTCTCGAAGTCCTGGAAGATGATGCGCGCTTCCGTGTATTTGTCCGCGGTGTCGCTCCAGACGTAAAAATCCCGCCATTTACTGCCCGCCTTTGCGGTGCGGGAACGTTCGAACCATGGGTGCTGATTGGAGGTGTGGTTGATGACAAGTTCGGTAATGACTTTCAGGTCCCGAGCGTGCGCCTCTTTGAGAAATTTCCTGAAGTCGCGAATGTTGCCGTAGGCAGGGTGAATTCCGTTGTAGTCGGATATGTCATAGCCGTCGTCCCGCCACGGTGAGGGGTAGAAGGGGAGGACCCAGATTGCATTTACCCCGAGGTCGTGGAGGTAATCCAGTTTTCCGGTAAGTCCCTTGAAATCGCCCATTCCGTCGCTGTTGCTGTCCATGAATGAGCGTACGTGAAGTTCATATATTACTGCGTCTTTGTACCAGTCATGTTCGGTCTTGCTGTTATAGGTCACCATACCTCCTTGATTTACAGGTCAACTGAAAAAATATGCACAGGCTGTGTGTGCGGGTTCAACTCGATGTAGTTCCAGAATCCGCGCCACGTATAGGTGACGTCGGTCAACAGATCCCGCACGACAAAGGGCGGCTGTTTCGGCAGCCCCACCGCCGGGGGCGAAAATTCAACCCATCCCGACTGGGTGTGTCGGAAATTCATATTCACGCAAACGAAAATGACGTTGTCGCCCTCGTCGTTTCGCTTGCTGTAGCAGAGAATCGCCGGGTTGTCACACTGATGAAAGCGAAGATTGCGGTTGTCCTGTAACGCCTCATTGTCGCGGCGGATTGCATTTACCTTCCCGATGAAGGGCGCGAGGGATGTTTTTCGGTCGAGATCCCATTGGCGAATCTCATATTTCTCGGAATTCAGATACTCTTCGCTCCCGGGGCGGGCCGGCGTATGCTCCTGCAGCTCAAAGGCGGGACCGTAAATTCCGTAATTGCTGCTCAACGTTGCCGCCAGGACGAGACGTGCCGTAAAGGCCGGGACGCCCCCCGTCTGAAGATCCTCATGAAGAATATCCGGCGTGTTGGGCCAGAAGTTGGGTCGAAAAAACTCCGCCGCTTCCGTGGTCGTCAGCTCGGTCATGTACTCCTGCAGTTCCGCCGGGGTGTTGCGCCAGGTGAAGTATGTGTAGGACTGGGTGAAACCCGTCTTGGCGAGGCGATACATGCGCTTGGGCCGGGTAAACGCTTCCGCGAGGAAGATTGTATCGGGGTATACTTTCTGGACCTCCCCGATAACCCACTCCCAGAAGGGAAAGGCTTTGGTATGGGGATTGTCGACCCGGAAGATTCGTACCCCGACTTCAGCCCAGTAGAGAAAGACCCCTTTCAGCTCCTGCCACAGCTCCTTCCACCGGGGCGTTTCAAAGTTGATGGGATATATGTCTTCATATTTCTTCGGGGGATTTTCCGCGTATTGAATGGTCCCGTCCGGCCGGGAAACGAACCATTCAGGGTGTTCCGTCACCCAGGGGTGGTCGGGGGAGCACTGAAAGGCGATGTCCAGGGCCGCCTCCAGTTCATAGCTTTCCATCCGTTCCAGGAGTTCCCGGAAATCGTCGATCGTTCCCAGCTGGGAATGTATGGCGGTATGGCCGCCCTCGGGAGCGCCGATAGCCCAGGGAGAACCGGGATCACCGGCGCCGGCGATGACGTTGTTGTTTTTGCCCTTGCGCTTGGTCGTTCCGATCGGGTGAATCGGCGGAAGATAAACGACGTCAAATCCCATGCGTGCGACGTAGGGCAGCCGGTTCATGACGTCCCGAAAGGTGCCGTGTGATTTTGTCGGTCCCGCGGAACGGGGAAAGAGTTCATACCACGCGCTGAAACCGGCACGGGCGCGGTCCACCCGTACCGTAAGGACCCCGGGATACTCTGACTCCAGCGATCGGTCGGGATAGCGTCGTATCAGATCGACTGCGCGGGCACTGAAGACTGCCGCAAGGCGATGGTCTACATCCCTTCTGTTGTTCTCGAGGGACGCTACGATCTCCTGTAGCGTTTTCCGGTCCTTTTGTGCCGCCCGCTCCGCCGTACGGCGGACGAGATCCGCCCCGATCGCGAGATCCGCCTCTTCTACAACGGCGGCATCGTGTTTTTTCCTGATTCCCGACAGCCATGTTTCGAAATGGTCTATCCAGGCACGCACGGTGTATTCATAGAATCCGAGCTTTTCCGACACAAACGAGGCGGTCCAGTGATCGTTGCCCTGGTCGTGGAGAGCCGTTTCGCGCCACTTTCCACGTTCCGGTCGATACCTCAGGACGGCGCGGACGAGATCATGTCCATCGGCGACGATATCCGCCTCAACGTGGACGCTTTCTCCCTGCACCCGCTTGATCGGAAAGCGTCCACCGTCGATTGAGGGGCGAATGCGGTCAATGACGACCCGTTTGCGGCCGTCCCATGCGTGTATTGGTCGACTTTTCACTCTTATATGGTAACAAAACTATTACCCGCCTTCAAAGGAATACGAAATTTCGCACTCGTTATCCCACATACCGGGAAATTTCGACCTCATCAAGCTGCTCCGGCTTGAGATATCGTTCCGCGTAGCGACGGTATACCCCGGAGGTGAGGAACAGATCAAAGAGTTCGGGATCGATATGACCGTCCGTCTTGAATTTGGCGAGAATATCTATCGCCACGGAGAGGGGTTTCGCTTTTTTGTAAGGTCGGTCTGAGGCGGTGAGGGCTTCAAAGATGTCCGCGATTGCCATGATCCGCGCCGGAATGGAGAGATCCTCCCCGGTGAGGCGTCTTGGATAGCCGGTGCCGTTCAACGCCTCATGATGTGTCCCCGCATACTCCGGTACATTCTTCAGGGATGTCGGAAAGGGGAGGTGATCGAGCATGACGATCGTCTGCATCACATGCTCGTTTATCTTGAACCGTTCTTCCGCGGTGAGCGTTCCCCGCTCCACGGCAAGGTTGTAGACTTCGCCGAGATTGTAGAGGTGTCGGGGCACGTCCATGGCGAACCGGTACTGTTCATACTGGCGATAGAAGTCGTCGGTCCGGGGGATGATATGCCGTTTTCTGTCCGCCAGTAACGTCTCCGTTACCGGCAGTCGCCCTTTGTTCGGGGTGTCGTCGCTCGATTCCTCCGTATCGGTCGTCCCGTCGTAACGCAGTTTCTCCTCCCAGGACAAACCGATGGAGTCATCAAAAAAACGCTGCCACTCTTTCCGTGCGATTTCCCTGAGACGTTCCAGCCGTTCAGGAGCCATGTACTCACCGCCCTCGTTGCATTCCGCGATGAAGGCAAAGTCGTCGTGAAGTTCCCGTTCCGTCTCATTCAGGCGAGCGTCCGCCTCCACCGGGTCCGCCCCGGCGATCACCGCCTCATGACGGGCGATACGAGCGTCGCGAAGCAGTACCTCAAAACGGGTGCGTATTTCATGGATGCGGTTGTACATGGTTTCAAGCTTTGTCGCCTTGTCGACAACAAAGTCGGGAGTCGTCACCTTCCCGGCGTCGTGCAGCCACGCGCCGATGCGAAAGGCACGGCGATCGTCGGCGTCGGAAAAATGAAAGTCCCGGAGCGACCCCTGGCCGGTCCGTTCCGCCTCCCCGGCGAGCATGAGTGCGATCTCCGGTACCCTGGCGCAGTGGCCGCCGGTGTACGGGCTCTTTGCGTCGATGGCACCGGCGATAAGTTGAATCATCGCCTCAAAGAGGCGGCGCTGTTCTTCAATGAGATCACGGTTGTACAACGCGGTGGCGGCGCCGGCGGAGAGGGCCTCGACAAATCGCTGAATCTCTTCGGAGAACTGCACAGTGGCTCCTGTCTGCGGATCCTTTGCGTTGAGAAGCTGAATGGCGCCGATGATATCACTTCCCCTCGGTTTGAGCGGGACGGTAAGAACCGATTCGGTCCGGTAGCCGTTTGTTTCGTCAAAGCGGCGCGTTCCCGAGAAATCAAATCCGCCCGCGTTGTAGGCATCGGCGATATTGACAGTCTTTTCGTGGTGTACCGCGTAGGAAACGACGTTGTGTTCATTGGGATTGCCCGATTTCTCGTAGAGAGGGACGGGAGGAAGGGTCACATCGGTCCCGCTCGTCCCGCCCTGGATGAAACCGAGTGTATCGTTGAGGACGATCGCGAAATCCAGCGACCGGTTTTCCTCGTTGAGGATATAGAGGCTTCCTCCATCGGCGTGGGATATCGTGCGGGCCCCTTCAAGTATCAGTTCCGTGAGGCGGTCGATGTTCTGCTCCGCCGAGATTGCGATATTCAGCTCAATAATCGTCGCCAGCCGGTCGAGGGACACGTTGAGATCCTGAGTGCGGGTGAAGAGGCTACTCTTCATGTCGGTGAACCCTTCCGCCAGCTGATGAAACTCGATGATCGACGATCGGGCGATGCTTTCCGAGGAAAAATCCAGGTTCTTGATACGACTCGCGTCGGCGGCGAGATCCCCGAGAACCCGTGTCATGGCACGGGATATCCACAGGATCAGCGGGATCGCCGTCAGGAGCAGGACGACGGCGAGAATAATCACGCGGTTGCGGATCATCTCATAAGGCCCGAGGAAGTCCGATACCGGCGCGCCGATGATGATCGTCCATGCGTTGTCGTCTGCGCTCAGCCATGTGCGGCGCTCAAGGAGCCAGCCTTCGCGTTCCGCCGTATCCTGAAGATTATCAGGGACTGTCGACGCCGTTTCACTGTCGATTTTCGGAAGGAGACGGCGAATATTATTGTGGAAGGCGAGGATGCGTTCTTCCGCGTCGGCGAGAATGATCCCGCCGCGGGGCGAAATGCGCTCGTTCCGGACAAAGGTCTGCAGACTGGACAGAGTGACGTCCACCCCGAGTACCCCTGTACCGTCCGGAAGTGCTCGGGCGGCGGTGATGCCGGGCGCCTGGAGTGAATGAAAGACGTATACCTCGGAAAGAATTGTCTCGTCTTCCGATGCTGCGTCGAGGTACCACATACGGTCGCGGGGATCGTAGGTCGGGGCCGTCTCATCCCGGTACGCCAACAGTGTCCCTTCCTCATCGAGAAAACGCCAGCGCTGCGCCCGCGATCCCTCCTGCCCGTCCGGGGACCCCGCAATCGTCCGCAGAATGAACGCCGTCTCGTCGGGAGCGTTGTGACTCTCCAGAATTCGCTCGTCTCCGCGGGTCTGAATGACCTGGAGAAAGTCACCGTTTTCCCGTCCGATGTACAGGGAGTAGAGGTTGTCGTTGCTGCGCAGGTGCTCAGTGAAGAAGGGGAAGACCGGATGCACTTCGTCATGGCTTATGGAAACGGTCAAATCCGGTATCGTTACTGCGGTGGTGGCCACCAGCTGTGAACTTTCCAGTATCGTCGTTGTCCGCTCTTCCGCAAGGGTTCCGGCGGAATCAAAGAGTTGCTGGGACGTCTGCCTGACCGACCGGCCGCTGACGATGACTACCGCCGTTATTGTCGTCGCGGTCATCACGACGACCAACAGAATAATGACCGTCATGAGACTTACATGAAAATGAATCCGTCGACGTAACCGCATACCACGAGTCTAATCGATACACAGCCAATCGCAAGCGTTCCGCGACGGCACGCGGGCCGCCCCGGAACGTGGAAATACTCACTGAAAAACGTTGCAGTGCCGTCGAGGAGGGGCTATAGTACGGGTGCATGTTCCCTTCAGACGGCGTTCCATGGCAACCACCACCACTGGATGAATACCTGGAAGAACCTTTTGACCAGATTGAACAACAACAGAAGCATCACTATCTGGAACGCCTGGACGACATGGCGCGTCGTTTGGAACGGATGGAAGAAGAGTTGAATGCAATGTTGGTTGAATTTGCCCACTACCCCTAATACCTGTACCGCCAAATGCCGACAGTTAAGAACGTCACCGGGAGGTAGCACATTGAAACGCTTCATACTTGTGCTCGCAATGTTCACATCGGTTCTCATCGGCGTCGTCTCGCAACAGGTCCGTTTTGGAGATTTAAACATCAACGCGTCGGGTGAGCTGCTTTTTACCGCAACCACTGAAATGCCGGGGCTGGGGCAATACGGTACGACCCTCTTTGCCGACATCCCAGGGGCATCTATGCGGCAACTGACGGTTTTTCCTGAACGGATGCACGTCGTGCCATCCTCCGGTGTCATTCAGATTCAGAATCGGTACGGCCTGTTTCGGACGCGGGAAGTCAATGCGGCTCCCGCGACCGGCTCCGGCCGGACCCGGTACTTCGCAATCGGGTACCGCCCAATCGAGTGCCGCTCAATCGAGTGCTGGCCGGGTCCGACGGAAAGCGGGGCAGACCCCAATCCCTATCTGCCGCCCCGACCGGAAATTGGCGTTGCGGCCGATGTCCCACTTTCCCGCATTTGTTCAGGGAAAAGACATACAGACGGGAAAGATCGTCGCGGTGGAAACGAGTCCGTCCGACGGACGGTACCTGACCTACCTTGTTCCCTCCTCCGCCGGATACGCCGATCTGCGCATGTATGACACCGTCCTTGCCAGGGAAACGACGATCAGTGAGCGTGTGGAACTGACTCTTGACCGGGCGCCGCTGCGTTGGTCGGGCAATTCCCGGTTCTTCATTTACAGTTCGCAGCAACGAGCTCTATTACTATTCCCTCGATCAATACCGGAACGGACGAGTCCTTACCGAGGCATTCCGTCAACTCGGTCCGGGAATGACGACTAACGTTGCCTGGAGCGGTGAAGATACCCTCTACTACGTCAGGGGTTCCCTTGTGTATCAGATTCGGGGTACCGAATTCTTTACGCGCTCCCTCTATCAGCAGCTGCTCAAGATCGGCACCATCGTGGGGAAACTTCCCGATGCGTTTCAATCCCAACTTTGATCGTTTCTGGATCTCCCCCGACGGCTCCAAAATCCTTTTGAACAAGGACGGACGAAACCTCATGGTTCTCCTCCTGGAAGCTGACGACTATCTGGGGGAGTGAAGAGGGCGCCGTTGTCCTTCCCCACCTCTATCTGCCGCGGAACACACGCGTCCAGACCGTCCTGTGGTCACAGGCGGACCGTATTACCGTCCTTGCCGGCAGTATCCGCTTACGGTGAAAAGACGACGGCGGTATATCGACTGGACCTCAGCAGCGGTGCGGACGACCGGAATTTTCATGAAGACCGACGACGAAGGATGTGATCGGAATAACGCTCTCTCCCGACGGGGACGCGTGCACCTCGTATGGACGGGGGGAAGAAGGATTCATAAGAAACTATGCAACCTGGGAGTGACTGAAGTGACGATTCCCCACGCGCTGCTTTTGCATGGCGCGTGGTACGGAAATACAAGAATCGTGCTCGCAGGGAGGAGTCGGATTGAGCGCGTCGATTTGAACGCCTTTGAGACGGGCGCGCAACGACGCGGCGAAGGATTCCGCCCGGGAGCTTGTCGCCTTCAGTGCGGTTGATGAGGCGGGCTTTGCCCCGGAAAACGCTGCAATTCGCGTACGGAGCGGGGATCAGGCCTATGAATTGAATGAGTCGGGAATGGACACTGATCGAGGAATATGGAGGTAATACCGTCCCGCGTCGCGGGAGAGGAACACCGGGTCTATCTTGAAAATGTATCCCGCGGGAGCTACGCCAATATGGTGAGTGGTTCGCAGCATTACGTCATACGGAACGACGCCGCTCTTCCCGCGGCCCCGTCGTCAGTTTGAACCATTTTCCCGAACGGGATCAGCCGGTGGATATGACGAACTTTGCCCACGGTTCACGTATACGCCGCCGTGAGGTCGCGCTCGTATTCAATGCCGTTGACATCCGTGGCGGGACTCACGGAAATACTCAATACCCTCGTTGAGTACGATATTCGGGGCGACCTTCTTCCTGAACGGCGATTTCATACGGCGCCATCCCGGAGCGGTGCGGGAGATCGCGGCGAAGCGGCCACGAGGTGGGCAATCTCTTTTTCACTCACTTCGACTTTGCCGATGGTCAGTTTCAAATTGATACGGAGTTTGTGAAGCAGGGACTCGCCCGCAACGAGGATGAGTTCTTTGATGTGACCGGGGGAAGAGCTGTCGCTTCTGTGGCACGCGCCGTACTATTTCGTCAATCCCGTCATCATTGCCGCATCGCGGGAAATGAACTACGCGTATATCGGGGCGGGATGTGGGACAGTCTCGACTGGATCCCCCTGCGGGACGAAAACGGGATCAGCAGGCTTTACAAACCGGCCGCGGGATATTGTTCGAATCGGTATTACAGCAGAAACAGCCCGGGTCTATCATCGCCATGACGGTGGGCCGTCCCGGAGACGACCGTCCCGATGGTGGGAGGGAGGACTACCTTTTCCACCGGCTGGATGTATTGATAAATGGATTGATTGAACGGGGATACGATACCGTCACGGTATCCACCCTGATGGATAATGCACGATAGGAGAGGGGAGACATGGCTTATCAACAGAGTTCGGTGCAGGCATATCGCCAGACGAGCGTAAAGACGGCGACCCAGGGAAGGGTAATCGTCATGCTCTATGAAGAGGCGCTGCGCCAGATCGATATCGCACTGGACGGCATCAGCTCGGAGAGCAAAAAACTGGATGCGATAAACAACGCCATTATCAAGGCGCAGAGCATCGTCACGGAGCTGATGGTATCGCTGGATATGGAAAGTGGCGGCGAGATCGCCCAGAATCTTTTCCGCCTCTACATGTTTTTCAATGATCGCCTCATGGAAGGGAACGTGAAAAAGAGCGACGGTCCACTGCGGGAGGTGCGCAGTCTCATGGCGGAACTGCGGGATGCGTGGAAGCAGATTGAAAACACAAGCGCCGGCGGTCGGCCGTCCGGGGGCGGTGTAAATATTGCCGGCTGATCGTCGAATCTCCCGGCCGGCGGCTTCCCTCACTGAAGTCCGCCTGCGACATTGCAACAGACAACGGGAGCTGTTGATCCACTACCTGCACCTTCTCGCGGTCCAGCGACGTGCCCTGGAACAGAATGACCTGAACCATGTAGAGGAGACAATCTCCAGAGAACGACAAATCCTGGAAGAGCTGGACGCGTTGGCCATAGTGAGACTTCCCGAGCCCTCAGAACGTGAAGAGATCCTCGCCAACGTGGATGAAATAAATTCCCTCTACAAACAAGCTGCGATTCTGCACCGACGGAACCGGCAGATTCTTGCCCAAAAACGAACCGAAACAGCCCGGGAGATCGCCGGGTTGAAAGTCCCTCCCCGACGCAAGACCGTGTACTCATCCACCCGCTCCTCCGGCGTCATGTTGGATATCCGGGGCTGAACGCCACGTTCCTATAGATTTCGATCCGGTGTTTCCGACGGACCAGCATCGGATATGCATTTCCCCCTCAAAATGAAACGAAAAATTATTTGACAGCACCGTATACCCATCGTATAGTTCTAATGTACTAAGAGTATATTGTGAGTATACCGAAGGAGCTGAAGGTGTTGCAGGTACCGACGAAGAACAAAGTTGAATACGCCTATGAACAACTGCGGTGTCAGATTATCGCCTGTACGTTGCAGCCGGGCACGCCGATCAACGAAACGGTGTATGCCGACTCGCTGGGGGTGAGCAAGACCCCCGTGCGGGAAGCTTTGCGCCGGTTGGAACGGGAAGGTCTGGTAAAAACCATCGCCGGTCGCGGATCTATTGTGTCGTATATTTCATCCTCGGACATTCACGAAGTTTTCGAAGTTCGGGAAATTATTGAGTGCGGGGCCATACGACATGCGGCGCAGTTGGATGACAAAACTGTATTTGTCAATCGTCGGAATACGCTCGTACAAAACCAGCTTTCGATAAGCCGTTCAGATGAATTCTGCGCCGACGATGCCTGCGACGATCTCCATCTTGAAATAATAGACAGCGTCGGGAACGAACGACTGTCCCAGCTGTATCGGGAAATTCTCGATTCCATCGTGAGAATTCGCAACAGTTTCGGCCCTCGTTTTTCTCAACGCAGATTGGAACACATCGTCGACGAACACGTCGCTATTCTGGACGCCATCGTCGACGGAAACACGGAACTTGCTCAACAACGATTGCGGGAACATCTGAAAAATGCACTGACGTACATAATGACTATGAAATAAAGGAGCGTGCGAATGGTCCATGTCCACAGAGAGTTTCCGCGACCGGACCTTGCGACTGTCAAAAGGTTTGCGAAATTGGACGCAGCTACCGTTCATGAAGCTGCCGGACGAATCGGTGCCATTCGTTCAAATATTAAACCCATAGCTCAGGGTATGTCGGTAGTGGGACCGGCACTGACCGTTCTTTGTCATCCAAAAGACAATTTGATGCTGCATAAGGCAATTCAAATCGCCCGTCCCGGAGATGTGATAGTGGCTGCCACCGATGGATTTCCGGAAGCCGGATACTGGGGCGAATTGATGGCGACTTCCGCTTCCGCCCGAGGGATCGCCGGTCTCGTCATTGACGGCAGTATACGGGACAGCTCCGAAATCATTGAAATGGGATTCCCTGTATTCTGCCGCGGGACGTGCGTCCGGGGTACAAGCAAACAATGCCTGGGCCTGGTAAACCATCCGATTCTGATCGGAGATGTCGTCGTTCATCCGGGGGACCTCGTTCTTGGTAACGACGACGGGGTGGTCGCGATACCGCGGGACCGAATCGACGAGGTGTTGGCGGCTGCAGAGACTCGTGTCCGTAAAGAGGAGGACAAACGCAAACGCCTCAAGGAAGGGATTCCAAACGTGGAACTCAGTGGCCTGGACAACGTGTTCGCATCCCTTGGCCTGGTTGAGGAGTGAAGGATGACGATCAGCGTGGAAGATCTGGAATCGGTTGCCCGGACTTTTCTCGTTGCCGTCGGCGCCTCTGATGAAGAGGCGGGAGTAGTTGCGCGCAGCCTCGTCCACGCTGAAATGCGGGGAATCCAGACTCACGGCATCAACTTTCTCCCGAAAATTGCTGAGCGTATTGAGGGTCACGTCCTGAATGTGCCGACCCGGGCGGTCGTCCTTTCCCGGGACGGCGGGACCTCCCACATCGACGGAAACAATGGATTTGGCCAGGTGGCAGCGACGTTGGGCATGGAGCAAGCAATTGACGCCGCGTCCCGCTACGGGATCGGTATGGCATTAATTCGAAACACAAACCACATAGGACTATTGGCTTCGTACTCCATGATGGCCGCTGAAAGGGACATGATCGGTTTCGCCGCGTGCAACAGTGCCCCGTCCGTCGCCCCCTGGGGCGGTACGGAGGCCTTTTTTGGTACCAATCCATTCTCTATCGCGGCACCTGCCGATGGAGGCGTGCCTATTGTATTGGATATGTCCACGACGGTTGTCGCCCGTGGCCGTATACGTCGTGCCCTGGACAGGGACGAACACATTCCCAGGGGATGGGCCTTTACCCCCAATGGAGATGAAACCGAGGATCCTGCAGAAGCGATGCGGGGTACCCTCATGCCGATCGGCGGTGCAAAGGGCTATGGAATGGCATTCTTTATCGATCTCGTATGCGGTCTGTTGTCGGGATCGAGTTTCAGTCGTGACGTCCTGACCTTTCACCGCCCCGACGGTCCGACCGGTGTGGGCGTAATGGTCATGGCCATCGACATCGGGCGATTCATGCCGATGTCCGTTTTCCGGTCTCATGTTTCACATCACGTCGCGGCAATTCGTGCGTCAAAAAAGGCCGAGGGAGTGGAGCGCATCTATCTTCCCGGAGAAATCGAGGCGATCAGGGAAATGACGGCGCGGTCGGAAGGCATCACTATCGACGCAAAAACGATCAGGGAGATCGATGCCGTCTTTAAAAAAAGGGGATTGTCCGTCCGCCTTGGCGACGTTGTCTCGAAGGGGGCGACCGGAGGATGAGAGATACCCATTTGTGTACCAAAAACAACGTATGCGACAGAAAAAGGAGGAACATGTGTCGGCTGTAAAGGTAGTGAATATAAAGAATGTCAAAGGAGAACGGCGCGATCCGCCCCGTACCTCCTGGATCCTCGTATCGGAAAAGACCGTCGGCTCCAAGAATATCGCCATGGGAGTCAACGAGACGTATCCGGGAGGAATGGTTCCGGAACACATGCACGAGACCGAAGAGGAAGTCATGTTCTTTCTTGCAGGGAGGGGTGTCTTTGTTACCGCAGAAGAAGAAATACCGCTCGAACCGGGGGTCTGTATCTACAATCCTCCCGGAGCCAAGCACAAGATCATCAATACCGGCGACGAAGTCCTGAAATTTGTCTGGATGTACTCGCCTCAACTCAAACAGCATCGCGTCGAAAACGCCTAAGACCAAGGAGTGTAATATGGGAAAGTGGACCCTTCCGCCGTCTGGTGGACATCTGGAAACACCGAACGGTATTTACTATCACACAATGACCAAGCGGGAACTCGAAATGAGGCTCGAGAAAAACGACGTTCTTCTCATTCCTTTCGGCTCAACCGAGAACCACGGTGATGCCCAGCCGATGGGCGAGGATACGTTCATTGTCACACGAATGTGTGAACAAATTGCCCAAAAAACGGGATGTACGGTGGCTTCTCCCATCTTCTACGCCTCCCATCCCTTTGCGCATCTGGGACAGCGATTTACGGTGCCGATTCCGGACGACGTAAACTCGGCCTATATCCGTTCAATCATTTCGGGATATTGGAATGCGGGTTTCCGGAAACAGATTCTTATGAGCAGTCACGGTCAGGAATACATAATTCCCTCGGCCATGCAGGAATGGGCCAAGAGATATCAGGTACCTGCAATGATTTTCTTCCTTGATGTCTGGAAAATCGCGGGTGACGGAATTAAAGACAAAGCCCACGGAGGTCCTTTCGATACACCGTTCCGTCACGGAGATGAGGCGGAAAACTCGGTCTGTCTGGCTCTCTTTCCGGAGATGATACAGATGGAACACGCAGTTGATACGGAGACGTGGGGGTTCCTGCCGGAAGGCCATATCGATAAAGGCGGAGACGTCTACGGTCTGCCCCTTGCCGGCCAGAGTCACGTCGGTGGAGGAGGCGTCGAATTTGCCGTCTATCCCGAAGGAGTCCTTGGAAAGCCGTCAAAGGCAAAGGGTGAAAAGGCGTACAACGCGATCGAGACCTTTATGGACTATGTAGTCAAACTCCACGACGACGTTCTCGAAAGATTTCCTGCAGGCAAGCTGCCGGAAGCGAAATACCTGACGCAGCGGGACAAGGACGAGATCGACGCGCTTTTGCGAGGTGTGGATAAGGGCGGCAAACACATCTATACGGTTGCATATCCGTCGTGACGACAACTCGCGTCGGCATTTCATGGTTTCAACCGGGACGTTGTCCCGGAAAAAATGTTACCCGCAGGGATTGACCCTGCGAATCGTAAGGAGGGCATGATGAAGAAGTTAGCGTTGCTGATCGTCCTGATCACGGCGGTCGCCGCTTTCGCGATTGCGGGAGGACAGGGAGAACAACCGAAGGAGCAGCCTGAAGTACAGGCGCCCCAGGACGCCCAGTACGTCCTGAAACTTGCCCACGCCGATGCGACGAATGTATATACATCAAGGAAACACACCCAGGCGATCGCATTTGCAGCCCTGGTCAACGCGCGGAGCAATGGCCAGATCAGCGTTGAAGTGTACGGAGGAGGTGCACTGGGAGGCGAGCGGGAGTACGTTGAAGGTATACAAAACGGTACCATAGAGGCGGGAATCGCCTCCGGTGTCATGGCAAGTTTCTTTCCGCCGGCGATGGTCACGGATATTCCATATCTCTTCCCGACTGAGGCAGTTGCATGGGCGACAATGGATGGCCCGTTCGGCGATATGATGCGGGAACGTTTGCTTGAGGAAACGGGAATCAGATGTCTCGGATTTGCGGAAGTTGGATTTCGCCATTTTACGAACGACAGCAGACGTATACGCACTCCGGCGGATATGCGGGGACTGCGATTCCGAGTCCAGGAAACTCCCGTCTTCGTGAACCTGGTCAAGTCGCTCGGCGCCACCCCGACACCGATTGCGTGGCCCGAAACCTATTCGGCCCTGCAAACAGGTGTGGTAGACGGACAGGAGAATCCTGTGGCGGTTATTCTTGGAGCCAATTTCCCGGAGGTGCAGGACTACATCACCCTGGACGGTCACGTCTACGGTGTCGACTGGTTTCTCATCAACGAGGATTTCTTCCAGAGTCTCCCGGAGGGGCTGAAGTTTGTCGTTCTTGATTCTGCACGTATCGCCAACGGCGTAGGCCGTGGTGTCCAGAATGCTCTCGGTTCTACAGGCGTCAGCAAGCTCCAGGAACTCGGTATGGACGTGTACGTTCCCACGGAACAGGAAATGCAGCAATTCCGGCAGGCGGCACAACCCGCGGTCATCGAGTGGATGGAAACACAGATTGATCCGGCGCTCATTCAGGAAGCGATGGACGCTGTTGAATCGACCGTCGCGGCGATGAAAGCGGAATACTGAAACGGTACCTGGATAATAGGGCGGGTCCGGTGACTCGCCCTATTTGTTTACAGACGATGTGACACCAAAGGACGTGACGTTGTGATACGGACTATCAGGCGGATATATCTTGTTTTCGACGGCATTATTGAACATACCTTGGCGATCATGCTCGTCGTCATGGTCGTGAATGTCGCATTCAACGTGTTTACCCGCTACGTCTTCTATTTGCCGATTATCTGGGCCGAGGAGTTTGCCAGGTATATCATGATCTGGTTTGCCTATCTCGGTATGGGGCTGGCCCTTCGCGATCACGATCACGTATCCCTTGTGGTTGTCAAAGAACTCGCCTCACCGTCAATTCGAAAAGTGATAGATTTTATCATTAACATGTTTATACTGTCATTTTTAGTACTATTAACATATCTTTCTCTAAAATATATGGACAGATTGAAGGGGCAGACCTCTCCGGCAATGGGAATATCCATGCAAGTTCCCTATTTCTCGGTATGTGCCGGCGCATTTCTCATGGTAGCCCAACAGATCAAGCGGACAATCATAGAATTGAAGGACGGAAACTCATGATTTTGCTGCTCATTGTTTTTGCATTCGCAACGGCGATAGGAGTGCCCATTGCCTTCGGCCTCGCCTTTGCATCAGCGGCGTACCTTTTCGCGAATCCTTCGATTCCGATGACGCTCATAGCACAACGTCTTTTTACCGGACTTGACGTGTACCCTTTTATGGCGGTGCCGTTCTTTATCCTGGCTGGAGAGCTGATGAACAGCACCGGAATAACCAAACGTCTCGTCCGTCTCGCAGATGTTCTTGTCGGTCATCTCCAGGGTGGTCTGGCCCACGTCAATATCGTGACGAGCATGTTTTTTGCGGGAATTACCGGTTCGGCAGTTGCGGACACATCGGCGATCGGTTCCATGTTGATTCCCGCAATGAATGAAGAGGGGTATGATGAGGACTTCAGTGCCGCCGTCACCGTATCATCGTCGGTAATCGGACCTATTATCCCTCCCAGCATTCCTTTTGTCATTTACTCACTTATAAGCGGAACATCTGTGGCCGCGTTGTTTCTTGCCGGGGTTATTCCCGGAATTCTTCTGGGATTCGGTTTGATGGGGGTGACCTTTATCATTGCCCGGAAGCGAAATTACCCCAAAAACGCCCGGAGAGCGACCGTCAGGGAAATGTTTGTTGCACTGGTTGCCGCATTCATTCCGTTGTTGATGCCGGTAATCATCCTTGGAGGCATTCTTTCCGGCGTATTCACCGCGACGGAAGCGTCAGGTATTGCCGTTGTATATGCCCTGATAGTCGGCGGATTTGTGTTTCACAAACTTGACCTCAGGACCCTGAAAGATATCGCCGTTCGGACGGCAAAAACGACGGGAGTCGTCTTCATCGTCATTGCTTCGGCCGCAATTTTTAACTGGGTGCTCGCGATTGAGCAGATACCGCAGCAAATGGCCGCAATAGTCGGTGATCTCGTCGCGAGTCCGGTGGCTCTGCTGTTTTGGATCAACATCGTTCTGCTTATTCTCGGGACCTTTGTAGAAGGAACGGCGGCCATGATCATCACCGTTCCCGTGCTCATTCAAATTACCGCACCCTTCGGTATTCATCCGGTGACGCTGGGTGCCGTCGTGGTCATTAATCTGATGATCGGTCTCATCACCCCGCCCCTCGGTCTTTGTCTCTTTGTGGTATGCGGTCTGACAAAACTGAAGCTCGAAGAGGTCGCACGGGCGGTCCTGCCCTTTCTCGGTATAGAAATTGTAGTCCTTCTCCTGGTGACGTATATCGAGCCGATCACGCTTTGGCTTCCGCAACTATTTGACTACGTGCGATAGAAATACAGACCGTGAGGAGGAACGTCACATGAAAGAACGAGCACGACTCGCGTCAATCGGAGTGGGAATGATCGGAACGGTGCACACAAAGTCCCTGAAGCGGGAAGAACGATGTGAGTATGTAGCGATGTGTGATTCCGATCCGGCAAAAAAGGAAGCCGCCGATGCCGCCGGAATTCCTTTCTACCGTGATTATGTGGAAATGATAGAGACCGAGAAGCTGGACGGCGTGGTTGTCGCGGTACCCAACGACCGGCACGGGGAAGTCGGAACGGTGTGTGCCGATCACGGTCTCCACCTGTTCATGGAGAAACCGATCGCACCCACAATCGCGGAATCACAACAACTCATAGATGCGGCGGAACGGAACGGCGTTCATCTGCTGGTGGGACATCACCGACGCTTCAATCCGCTGATGACGGCGATGAAAGAAATAATCGGGAGAGGCGAGTTGGGGAAGATTGTCGGCATCTCCATGCTGTGGGCGATGTTGAAACCGGATGAATACTTTGTCCAGGGCCCCTGGCGAAAAAAACCGGGGGGTGGACCGGTATTGATCAACCTGATTCACGAAATCGACAACCTGCGGTACCTCTACGGCGAAATTTCTTCAGTCTATGGCGTCGTCAGTAACGAGGCGCGCGGTTTCCCGGTGGAAGACACCGTCGGGCTGACGCTGCAAATGGCCGACGGGGCAATCGCCACCATTCTCCTCACCGACACGGTGCCCTCTATCTGGGCGTACGAACAGACGATGGCGGAATTTGACCATTTCTATCAGGGTAACGGGAACATTTACCATTTCTTCGGGACCGAGGCGTCCATCGCGTTTCCCGAAATGTTGAAAGTATCCTATCCCAAAGGCGGTCCCCGGGGGTGGCAACACCCGGTCCAAACTGCACAGTTGAATCTCAAAACGGCCGATCCCTATCCCCTTCAAATGCGCCATTTCTGCAACGTCGTACTGGGAAAGGAGAAACCCCGTACCGACGGGAAGGACGCACTGCAGACACTCAAAGTAACGATGGCCGTTATTGAGTCGGCAAGAACCGGCCGGGCGATCGAATTCGGTCGGGAGTGATGAGAGCGATAAGGGGGGCTTCAGATGAAAGCAATCGTAAAGGCCACGGCGGAAGCGGGCGTCCTGTCCGTAACGGATGTTCCCACGCCTCGGGTTGGAGACGGGGATGTGCTGGTAAAAGTCAGGGCCACCGGAATATGCTACACCGACGTAACGGTATTACAGAATAAATACATCGGCCGACGCCCCGTCCCGATTCCCATGGTCATGGGCCATGAAGGGGCAGGAGAGATCGTCGAGATCGGTAACGGCGTATCCGCCGCACGGGTGGGCCAGCGTGTTGCCCTGGAACCCATTGCAGGGTGTGGTCATTGCCGTCAGTGTCTCACGGGACATCAAAACTTATGTACTCACTGGGAGCACATCGGGTTGACCCGGGACGGTACGTTTGGAGAGTACATTGCTATTCCTTCAAAGCAGGCTCACCGCATTGACGATTCCGTGGGGTTTGATACGGCCGCCTTGACCGAACCATTCGGGCTTGTGGTGCGTACCCTGGAACAGGTAAAGCCGATAGTCGGCGAAAGTGCGGCGATTATCGGGCCCGGTCCGATCGGAATTCTCCATCTGCTTGCATTTCTCGCGGCGGGAATCCGGAATGTGACAATGGTCGGACTTTCCCAGGACGCGCAGCGATTTGAAATAGCACGAAAGATCGGGGCGGCCCACATCATTCGCGCCGATGTGGACAACCCGGTAGAGGCGATTAAGGATTACACCGCCGGTGAAGGAGCGGATATCGTTGTGGAGACGGCGAGTTCACCAAAGGCGACGAGTCTTGCCTTTGATCTTGTTGGTCCCCTGGGGCGGGTTTCTCTCTTTGGTCTCTATCCATCGGCGGAATTCAGCCCGCTGCAGATCCTGCGCAAGGGTGTGACAACCTTTGGAGATGTTGCTCAACTGACGAGACATTTCATTCAGGCGATTCAGATCATGGGATCGGGAGTCATCGATTTTGCGCCGGTCATAACCCACCGAAAGACCGTTGAAGAAGCGGAGAGTGCGTTTATGGCCACCCGGGAAGGAGACGCAATGAAGGTACTTTTTGAATTCTCCTGACCGTCACGACGGGACGTACCATTCCCTGCTCAGTCGGCCCAGCTCATCACACCCCGACCCGGTCACCACAACGGACTCTTCTATTTTCAAATGCCCCGTGTCGGGGTGGAGAAAATCCGTCTCGATTGAAATGACCATACCCGGTTCAAGGGGACGCCTCTCGTCGGGGGAGAAATACGGTTGTTCATGAGGAACCATTCCCGTACCGTGTACGACAAATCGGCAGTATCGGGCGTGTTTCGTGCGCTCCGCGGCCAACCGGCCCATCGCAAGGACGCTGTTTACCGGTACGTCGGGTCGTATAGTTTCCCTCACGGCGTCAATAATCGACTGGCACTCCTCGTGTAATTCAGCTGCAAGGGGCGGGGGCTCACCCATACAGCCGGTTCTGCAGATATCGGCGATATAGTCGTCGTCCCCGCCGCCGGCATCGATATGAAGGATCTGCCCCCGCTCCCAGCGTATACGATCTGAAGGTGCCCGGGAAAAGTGCGGGCCTGCACTGATCAGGGCGAAGAGGAATGTCAGGTTCCGTTTTGCCATGGCAACACGGACCCGCGACTCAATCATCGCCGTGGTATCTCCCTCCCGGCTCTCCGTGAACGCTTCATGTACCGCCTCGGCGGTCCGGTCATAGACACTTCGAATATGTTCTATTTCACGATCGCTTTTGACCGCCCGGAGACTTTCGAGAATCGGTGATGCGTCTGAAAAACGGGCATCCGGAAATGCGTCGACCAGGGCGGTATAGACGTCTGCCGGGATGAACGACATCTCAACGGCGATTCGCACGTTTGACAAGCCGTGGGCGCGGATCGCCTCGATCAGGCGTTGAGCGGCCGGACGGGTACCTCTGATTGTCTCAACCCAGTTTGGTATCCAGAGTTCCTCCGACCGCAACTGATCGTGTTCCTCGTGTCTGCACACGAAGAACGTCTTTTCCAGGTTGCCCCGGGGGATACAGAGGAATGGAATATACCGGGAGCGGTCCATTCGAGTGGATACCGCATGAAAGTGGTAATAGTACCCGCCGGTCAGGTACCTGACGTTGTGGCGGGTATGAACGAGCAGCAAATCGACAGAAGCTGCTGCCAGCAAATCATTGAACTTATCCACATTGAAAGGGACGTTCATACACTGTTTCTCCTTCGGGACAGGTGGAGCGAGTATTTTTCTTGACGACCCGGGTATTACGTGGTATACCCATAATATACCAAGGGTATACAATCTGAAGGAGGAAATCAATGGTCAATACAGCTTCGCGTTTTCAGAATTATATTGACGGCACGTGGACCGACGCGTCGGACGGAAAAACCTATGAAACATATTCTCCCGGCAATACCACTGAAGTTGTTGGACAATTTCCCCTTTCTACACCGGACGACGCGGCGCGAGCCGTTGATGCGGCGCACCGGAGCTTTCTGACCTGGAAGAATCTTTCGCCTTCGGAACGGACGTCCTATATCTACCGATTTGTTGAGTTGCTGGGAGACAATAAGGAACGACTGGCGGAAGCCGCTGTTCTCGAACAGGGAAAAGTCTACAGGGAGGCGTTGGCCGAACCGACACGCGGCACAAAAGAGCTGCTCATTACCGCAGGCGAGGCGTTACGGCTGGAGGGCATTGCCCGTCCTTCCGACAGCAAGCGTACGACCAACGTCGCCGACAGGGTTCCCATCGGCGTCATCGCGGCGATCTCACCGTTCAACTTTCCAATTCTGAATCCTCTCCGCAAAATCGTCCCCGCCCTCGTATCCGGCTGCACCGTGGTTTTCAAGCCGGCGACGGTCACGCCCCTCACGGCGGTCATCATTACCGAACTCTTTGACAAGGCGGGACTCCCGCCGGGCGCCCTGAACCTTCTCACCGGCTCCGGAAGAACGGTCGGCGCGGCTCTGGTGGGTAATCCTCTCGTTCGTGGCGTCAGCTTTACCGGATCGACAGAAGTCGGGCGGAATATAAACCGAATGGCCGCAGAGAATTTTGCGAAAGTTCAATTGGAAATGGGCGGAAAAAACGCGGCGGTTGTCGTGAATTACCGAGATATAAAGGATGTCGCGCCCAAGATTGTCAAGGCGGCGTTTTCAAATGCCGGTCAAAGATGCACGGCCATCAGCCGGGTGATCGTTCACGAGTCTCAGGCCGCGGAACTGGAAAAGCTGCTTGCAGAGAGCGCCGGACGGATGAAGGTTGGCCCCGGCACGGAAGAGGGTGTGGATATGGGACCGATTACCAGTGCCGACGCCGTAAAGACTATGGAAGAGTATGTCGAATCGGCACGGAAGGAAGGCGCGACGATCGCAATAGGCGGAACTCGCCTCACCGGAGGAGTCTACGACAAAGGTCACTACTTTGCTCCAACGGTCATTACCGGTGTAACGCCGACGATGCGCGTCGCCCGGGAAGAGATTTTCGGTCCCGTCCTGTCGGTCTTGCGGGTCAAGTCGAAGGAAGAGGCGATAGCGGTGTGCAACGACACCGAGTACGGTCTGACTGCGTCCCTCTTCACCGACGATTTGAGTTATACCTACGACTTCGAGGAAGAGGTTGAAGTCGGCATGGTGCGTATCAATAACCTGGGTGTCAGCGGCGGAAACATGCCCTTCGGGGGAACAAAGCATTCCGGCCTCGGTCCCTTCGGTATTGGAAGCACGACCATGGACTTCTACACGGATATGAAGGTGAAATACCGGGAGTATTGAGGACGAATCGGCACCGCGATGGGTCAATCCCTTTTGCCCGGTGCCCGGCCGGATCGGATGTGGAGGCACCCCTGAATGGAAGAGGTACGAGTCGGCCTGGTTGGAGGCGGATACGCCGCATCACTTCATGGTGCGGCATACAAGTTGGTCCATGGCCTCCAGCCTGTGCTGGCGGCCGTCGCCGATATTGACAAAGAGCGGGCGCGGCGTATCGCCGAACAGTTTGGATTTGGACAGGTCACCGATTCGATTGAACACCTAATCGAAGATCCGTCCATCGATGTCATCGATATCTGCACACCACCACATCTGCATATTCCGATTGCCGAACGCGCTCTGAAGGCGGGGAAGCATGTGATTTGCGAGAAGCCCCTGACGGGGTACTTCGGCATGCCCGGTGACCCGGAACCGGTGGGGACAAAGGTCCCGAAGGCTCAAATGGCGGCCGAAATGGACCGCAGTATCAGGGACTTCCAGTCTATCGTGAGACGGTCGGGGAAGCATTTCATGTATGCCGAAAACTACGTATACAGCCCCGCCTTGCAGAAGACGGCGGAAATTATCCGCGCCCGGAAGAGCAAGGTTCTCTTTCTGAAAGGCGAGGAAAGCCTGAACGGTTCCTCTTCGTCTGTAGCCGGTCAGTGGAACAGGACCGGCGGCGGCGTGCTTATCAGGGCGGGAATTCACCCTCTTACGGGCGTGCTGTGGCTCAAGAAGGTTGAAGGAGAGGCCCGGAACGAAGAAATCAGGGTAGTCGCCGTACACGCCGAGACGGGGCATGCCAGCGCATCCCTCTCGGAATATGAACATCGCCATCTTCGGGCGTATCCCGAGGACGTTGAGGATTTTGCAGCAGTCACCCTGTCCTTTTCCGACGGCACCCGGGCGCTGATAATTGCCTCCGATACGGCGCTCGGAGGATCCCGAAACTACGTGGAGGCGTACTGCAACGACGGGGTCCTCCATTCCACGCTTACACCTACCGATCTGTTACGGACCTATTTTCTCGACGAAGATAATATGGAGGAGGTCTACCTCTCGGAAATGCTTTCTTCCAGGACCGGGTGGAACAAGGCCTTTGTGGCGGACGAGGTGATAAGGGGATACACCGGGGAACTGCAGGATTTCATGGAAGCCGCAGCATTCGGTCGACCACCCCAATCGGGATTCGACCTGTCCGCTTTGACGGTTCGCGTGATCTATGCCGCCTATCAGTCGGCGGAAGAAGGTCGACGCATATATCTCGAAGGCGAGGAATGACAATGAAAATTTCGACGAAGACCAGCCTTGTAAGTCTCCTTGGATATCCTCTGGCCCAGACCTTTGCACCTCAGTTATTCAACGCCACCTTCCGTGAGCTCGATATGGACTATCTCTACTTTCCGATAGAGGTAGAAAACGAGAATCTGGAAACAATCGTGAAGGCAATCCGGTGTATGAACTACGCCGGTTTCAATGTGACCAAGCCGAACAAGATTCAGATCATTGATTACCTGGACGAACTTGACGAACTTGCGGCGATGATCGGATCGGTCAACGTTGTCACCGTTCGCGACGGCGTGTTGAAGGGGTACAACACCGACGGCATCGGCTTTCTCATGGCGTTCAAGGAAGAAACTGCAATTGACATCGAGACATCAACCTTCCTGTTTTTCGGGGCAGGCGGCGCATCCCGGGCAGTGGCGTCCACGCTCGCCTATCACGGCGCCAGGCGCCTCATCATCCTTGACACGTTTGATGACATGGCCAAACGTCTGGCAGGTGACATCAATAATCGCATCCGTAGCTGCGCCGAGTACTATCCCTTCGACAAAGCGCCGATTGAGGGACTCATACAGGGAAGTGACGTTCTGATAAACGGTTCGGGAGTGGGAATGTATCCCCACACCGACCGGACACCGGTAGATCCCGCCCTGCTGCGGCCCGAAATCCTTGTTGCCGATTTTACCTACAACCCGGCGGAGACACGGCTGTTGAAGGACGCAATGCGGGTCGGATGTAAGGTCATGAACGGTATCGGCATGGTTATTAATCAGGGAATAAAGGGATTTGCCCTGATCACCGGCAAGCCGGAACCGACGGCGATCATGCATCGTGTCATGTCGGAAATCACCGAATCCTCCGTCGATACGTAACGGGCACGACCTTTCCGGGCGGACTCACAGGGAGATGCAGAACTGCAGTGTTGTCGAAGTCGCGTCCGACGGCAGTGCGATGAGGCCCTGATAATCGATGTCACGCAAACCATCGAGAAACGGCTTGTAGTCAAAGGAATCATCCTGCGACGGCGCGGTCCTCAACGTGGTGCTTCTCTCCGGATTCTCAATGAGCACGTGGGAGATGCGATGCTTCCATTGGTGCAATGATTGCGGAGATAGTCCTATCGCCGCCAAATCACGGAGGCTTACCATGGACGACAGATTTTCTTTCCCGATTTGACGTACGAAGGAGTCGGTTTCCTCCATCGAGGTAAGAAAATTTGTGCGTTCGGAACTGAGCGGTTCAATCACAACGCTCATATCATAGGTCTGGGCGACGTCACAGACCATGAAGAGGAACTGCATCGCCTGTTCTTTCATCTCGTCGACATTCTCTTCCCACGGCAGAATTCTCGATCGGCCGTTGCTCCATGCAAGGCGGGTACACCCGAGTTCCGCCACCCGTGCCATGGCATTCTTGAGATACTCGACCCATACGTAGAGGTTGAAGCCCTGTCCCGTCACGACGACATCGGGTGGAAACAGTCTGGAACATACCTCCGCGACGAGACCTGCCTCGGTCATTTGCCTCCGGTACTCCAAAAACCCGGCATCCGAGAACTCCATGAGATCGGCGAGGGGCAATTGAACGTTTGAAAACCCTTCGGAAGGTGCGAGGAACGCATCACCGGGGCTGTCGACAGTTTTTGACCAGCGAAAGCTCATGATCGATCCTTTCCGTCGTCTGTCGTTACGGCGGCGGTGAGATTGACCAGCGCCTCCAGCGCGAGAAGATAGCTTTTCTTCCCGAATCCACCGATGACCCCCACACAGACGGGGGCAATGACCGATGTGTGTCGGAACGACTCCCGGGCGTGAACGTTTGAAATAAACACTTCGATGCACGGAAGGAGCGTCGCGCCGACGGCACTGCGCAAGGCATAACTGTAGTGAGCCAGGGCGCCGGCGTTAATGATAATGCCGTCCGTTTTCCCCGGTGCCGCCTGAAGGGCATCAATGATCTCGCCTTCATTGTTGGATTGCATACATTCCACGGAAACGCCCAATTCCTCCGCCCGGGAATGAAGGCTCGTATGGATATCTTCAAGGGAGCCGGCTCCATAGATGGACGTCTTTCGCTGTCCCAGGAGATTCAGATTGGGTCCGGAGATCACCAGATACCTTCGTCGATTCACAACCTCCGCTCCTTTACGGCAGCCACGGGTCAAACTGCTCTTCCATCAGCGCCCTGAGGGCAAGGATGTACCCGTGAGACCCCAACCCGCAGATCTGCCCGACACACACGGGGGCAACGTACGAAACATGGCGAAAGTCTTCCCGTTTGAAGATGTTTGAAATATGAACTTCAACCGTTGCCACCTGTGCGGCGGCGATTGCGTCGCGCAATGCCACCGAATAGTGGGTGTATGCCGCGGCGTTTAAAATGATGCCGTCCAGCCGCCCCCGACCGTCCTGAATGATGGTAACAAGATCACCCTCCACATTGGACTGGTGAAACTCGATCTGCACGCTGAGCGCCTCCGCTTCCCGGGCAATCTCATCGTTGATTGAGTCAAGGGTTTTTCCGCCGTAGATCCCGACTTCACGCCTGCCGAGCATATTGAGATTTGGTCCGTGAATGACTGCAACGCGTTTCACGATGGATATGACAATAGCGTTAATGCATGGTAAATGCAAATGCCGTCGGGACAACCCGGTGTCCGAGGCAGCGCGGCATCATCCGACGATCTGCAACGCCACCCAGGGCACCACGTTAAAGACGAGGATCAGCACCTTATACACTCCCAACAGCGCGTAAATCACCACAAGATACTTGTCTTCGGGGATCGAGAACCACTTTCCGTGGGTTTCATAGATCCACACTCCCGCCACCTTCACCATTACCGAAGCGAAGAGGAGGATGACGATGTTGATTATGGAACTCCAGAAAAAGAATGAAGTGAGCATTTCGTAGTCCATGGATACCTCCATCCGTCAGAGGCGTTCCCACACCGCCTCGAGGTCAATGTGGACGCCGGCAAACGCAATAGCGTCTGAAAATGCTTCGCCTTTTCCGTACCGGTCGGCGTCTAGCCGGTAGCGTGTCACCCTGCGCT
>CBDESZ010000021.1:0-126782 GCA_965242725.1 Alkalispirochaeta sp. | reverse complement strand
CGGAAACGGGCGAATTGAGGTTGTCGTCAAAGAAGGAGACGCCGGCGGATCGGTTATCGTAAGCGTCAGTGACGACGGGAAAGGCATGTCCGGCGAGTTTTCTCTGGATGGCTTTTCGTCCGTTGGCCTCCTGACCGCCAGGAGTCTGGCGGAGGGACAATTGAAGGGGAAGATGGAAGTACTTGAAGGACGGGGATTCGGTATCCGATTTTCCTTCCGACGCGACGGAGTCTCCCGTTCGGGATTTGGTGCCGACATGCGCGGCATGGATTGACCGACCGGCCGTTTATCTCGGTCCCGGTTCGATCAGTTCCAGATATCTCCTGCGGATCGCTTCATAGCGCCGGCGATTTACGCCCATATCTGAGTATCCCACCCGTGATGCGCTCCGAAACTCGACTATTCCCTGCGCTTCCCTGATCAGAAATTCCACGTCGTCGTGAAACTTCATACCGTTGCTCGTGTATACCCCATGGAGATAGCCATTTCCGGCCGTGATAACCTCGGCTCCCTGTTCCGTGACGATTTGCCTCAGGATTTCAAGGGTATCCGGCGCGGGACGGTTCAGCGGTAAAGGGTCAACCTGTTTTGCCTCGTCGTCGGTATAGCTGGCGACGGCGTTTGGTGTTCCCGGCAACGGTGAGAGGTCACCGCCGTGTACCCCGACATCCGAAGGAATGCGGTTGTTTTGAATGATCATTCCGGCGGCGCTCACAACGATCAAGCCAGCGACGACGTACAGTACAATCATTTTCACGCTCTACTTCCCGTTCCTGAGAACTCCGCCAAAATGTCATCCACCTGCCGGGCGAACGTTTGATAGCGCCTGATGTTCAGCTCACTCAGCGGGTCGATACATTCATCGACGATCGACTCCAGTTTCAGCTCTTTCCGAATCACTTCGTCCTCCGGAACAACTTGACCAATGGATTATTGAGGAGGTTGTCGACGAGAACCCGTTTTCCGATCTTCTGAAATACTTCGGCGTAACTCGGATAGGGATGAATGATAGACGCGAGTTTGCCGAAGTTGGCCCCCAGGTGTCTGACGACCTGAATTTCGCCGATCATGTCTCCCGCTCTCTCGGCGAGAATGGTCGCCCCGAGGACCTTTCCCGGTCTGTCGAGAATGATCCTGACACGTTCTATGCTCTCGCCTGTCGTTCTGGTCCTATCCAGTTCGTTGAGGTCAAAATCGTACACCCGAATGGAGTTCCCGTGGCTTGCCCTGGCTTCCGCTTCGCTCATACCGGCGCGGGCGAGTTCCGGCTCCGTATAGGTCACCCAGACCGGAATCTCGTTGCCGACCTTGCGGTTCCAGGGGAAGATCGCGTTCTGGACCGCCAGTATGCCCTGGGTGTTGGCCATGTGGGAAAAGAGCCACGGTCCGACGACGTCGCCCCACCGCAAAAATGTTTTTTCTGCTGGTTCGCATTCTTCGGTCCACGGTGATTCCCTTTGGAGTGTAGGCAATCCCGGCTGCGTCCAGGTCAAGGTCGCCCACGTTGGCGGACCTCCCGACTGCAACGAGAATGGAGTCTCCCCTGAGTTGAATTTCCTCCCCGTTTCCGCGTCGGCAGGTGAGACGTATTTCGTCGTTTGACTCTGTCGCGGATACGGCCTTGGTGGAAAGATGGATATGAACGCCTTCCCGGGTCAGTTTGCCGCGCAACGCCGTTGAGAACTCCTCTTCTTCACGGGGCAACAGGCGGTCGGCCATTTCCACCAGATGTACCTGTACTCCCAGACGATTCAGGGCCTGGGCGAGCTCAACCCCGATCGGTCCGCCGCCCAGTACGATCATCGACGCCGGCAGTTCATTCAGCTCAAAGAGCGACTCATTGGTGAGGTAAGGGACATCGGAAAGTCCTTCTACCGGAGGGATGAACGGAGAAGAGCCGGTCGCGATAATTATTCTGGACGCGCGTATCAGCGTTTCTCCGACCTGTACCGTCGACCTGTCGAGAAAGCGGGCGTGCCCCTGCAGGAACTCTATGTTCATTTTTGCGAGCGCTTCTGGGCTTTCGTGGGAATAGACCGTTTTCCTCACGTGATGGACGTGCGCCATAGCCTTCTTTGTATCCGGCGTGTATACAGGAACGTGTTGCGCCGCGATATGGCTGAGATTTGCCTGGTGAATGAGCGCCTTGCTGGGAACACACCCCGACCACGTGCATTCGCCTCCCGGCAGATTCCTGTCCACCAGCAGGACATTCCTTCCGAATCCCGCAGCAGTGACCGCTGCGGTTATTCCACCGGATCCCGCGCCGATGACCAGGATATCTTGTTTTTTCATGGCGACTCCTTCACCCGATCCGTAAAATGATCCTGCAATATTCATCTTGTAAGATAAAAAGACCGGCAGGACACGGCAACGATCCCTAGTCGGGGTAAAGCCTCCGGTTGTCGGAAGGTGCCATCATTGAAGGGAGGTTGTCTTTTCCAACCCGCCTAACCCCGAAAACGATCACTTACCACATCGTGAAAGACACGGGAGTGGAGGGGGTGAATGAAGACCGTCCTGCCGGGTATAAGCCTCATCGCTGCCAGTTGTTCCTGAGAGATTGTTGCCGCCACGGTTTCATTTGAAGATGTCCGGAGGAGCAGGTGGACCACCGGACCCGCGCTTCGAACGTTCAGAACGGTGGCATCCATGCTGGATTGGACGGTCTGTTCCAGACGCACCGAGACTTCGTGGGGACGAATATAGACAGGACCCGTATCCGACGACCGACCGTGAAAGATGTTGACCTCCCCCAGAAATCTCATGACAAACTCAGTGACGGGGTTGTGAAATACATCATCGGGTGTACCGCTCTGTTCGATTTGGCCGTGATTCAAGATCACGACCTGATCCGCCACCTCCAGCGCCTCTTCCTGATCGTGGGTAACAAAGAGCGCCGTGAGGGACATTTCCTGCTGCAGGCGGCGTAGCCAGCTCCTGAGTTCTTTCCGAACTTTGGCGTCAAGGGCGCCAAACGGTTCGTCAAGAAGCAGAATCTTCGGCTCCACGGCCAAGGCCCGGGCGAGGGCGACCCGTTGTCGCTGCCCGCCGGACAGCTGGTCGGGATATCGACGTGCATATTGTTCGAGCTGGATCAATTGAAGCAACCGGTGTACCCTGTCCGCTATCTCGCGTTTGTCGGGGCGGTTGCGTCGGGGTCGAACGGTGAGACCGAAGGCTATATTTTCAAAGACGTTCATGTGGCGGAACAGGGCGTAATGTTGGAAGACAAAACCTACTTTTCTCTCCCGAATATTTCGTGCTGCCATGTTGGTGCCGTCAAAGAGAATGGTGCCGCTTCCCGGATCTGGTTCTTCGAGACCGGCGATAACACGCAGCAGCGTTGTTTTACCCGAACCCGAAGGTCCAAGGAGGGCAACCAGCGTTCCTGTTGGTACCCGGAGGCTGATGTCGTCGATTGCACGCGCCCCGCCAAAGCATTTGGAAACGTTTTTGACTTCAATACTCATTGTGTATCCCCATCCATCCGGTTGCGATGTTGCCCCGCGATCGTCTTGACGCCGAGGGTCAGGAGCGCGAGGAGCGCGAGGGCGGAAGACACGGCGAATGCAGCCACGAAGTTGTACTCGTTGTAGAGGATCTCGACGTGAAGCGGTACGGTTGTTGTGACTCCGCGGATGTGGCCGCTCACTATCGAGACCGCGCCAAACTCACCTATTCCGCGCGCTACTGAAAGAATGACGCCATACAGAAGTGCCCATTTGATATTCGGCAAAGTAACGCGGAAGAATGTCCGTAAACCTCCCGCTCCGAGAGTCAGTGCAACCTGCTCTTCGTCGGTACCCTGTTCCTGCATGAGAGGGATAAGTTCTCTGGCGACAAAGGGCAACGTAACAAATACCGTGGCAAGGACAATTCCGGGTACTGCGTAAATGATTTCAATGCCGCGATTGAGAAACCATGGCCCAACCCATCCGTGTACACCGTACAGCAACACATACACGAGACCGGATATCACCGGCGATACCGAGAACGGAAGATCGATGAGTGAAATGAGCACGCCTTTGCCGGGAAAATCGAACTTCCCGATCGACCACGCCGTCGCCAGACCGAACACCATATTCAGCGGAATCGCGATTACCGTGACAGTGAGAGTAAGACGTATGGCGGCGAGGGCCGCCGGGTCGGAAAAGGATGACAAGTATCCTGAAAGACCGTTTCGGAACGATTCCGCGAGAATCACCGACAGCGGTATCACCAGAAAAAGGGCCACAAAGATACATGACACACCCGTACAAAGGAATCGTACCCACAACGACTCCGTCAATCCGTCGCCCGCCCGCGCGGATTTCATGGTCTGACTCGCCCAATATGGCGACGAGACAGCCATTGTGTGAAGTTGATCACCAGGAGTAGAACAAAAGAAATGACAAGCATCACGGTTCCCAGCGCTGCCGCTCCCTGGAAGTCATACTGTTCCAACTTGGTAACAATCAGGAGGGGTACAATTTCCGTCCGCATGGGCATATTCCCCGAAATGAATACGACTGAGCCGTACTCACCGATTCCGCGTGCAAAGGCGAGGGTAAAACCGGAGATAATGGCAGGGAGCACGTCGGGTAGGATTATCCGCCGGATGATTTGAAAGCGGCGTGCACCCAGAGATGCGGCCGCCTCTTCCTGTCCTCGTTCCAGGTCGATCATTACCGGTTGTACCGTTCGCACCACAAAGGGGAATCCGATGAATACCAACGCGATGGCGATTCCCAGTGGGGAATATGCGGTCTCGATCCCTGCGTGATAAAACCATTGACCGAGAATACCGTTCCGGGAGTAGACGGTGGTGAGAGCGATGCCGGTGACGGCAGTCGGCAGGGCGAAGGGCAGGTCTACCATCGCATCAAGGATCGACTTGCCCGGGAATGTGTAGCGTACGAGGGTCCACGCGAGGATCGAGCCGAGGACGGCGTTCACGATTGCCGCAGTTGCTGCCAGCCCGAACGTCAGTCGACCGGCACTGACAACGCGGGGGTCGGTGACAGTCGACCAGAAGGCTGGCCATCCTATTCCGGCGGTTTGGACTAAGAGAGCGGAAAGAGGGATCAGCACGACCAATGCGAGGTATGTCAGGGTATATCCTGTGGTGATTCCGAACCCGGGAAGCGGATTGTACGGTCTCCGCCGAACGAGCGAACGTGTGCGCGCCGGCAGGAACATCAGTTTACTCCTTCATACAGGCGATCGAATACGCCGCCGTCGTCAAAGTATCTTTTCTGCGCGTCCCGCCATGAACCAAAAACCTCCTCAACGGTGAACGTGTCGACTGCTGGGAACTGTCGGGAATACTCCTGGAGGATGACGCTGTTGCGGGGACGATAGAAGTTACTCGCCGCGATTCGTTGCCCCCAATCCTCGTACAACCCACCGATATACGCGATCGAAAGTTCCCTGGTATCGTGCCGGTCGACAACCGCGTCTACCACTGCGACCGGCGTCTCGACAAGAATCGTCCGAGGCGGTACCACAATCTCGAATTCCCTTCCCAGTTCCTTCTGTGCAAGGAGCGCTTCATTCTCGTAGGTGATCAGCACGTCACCAATTCCGTTTCGGACAAAGGTGTTTGTAGCACCCCGGGCACCGGTGTCCAGGACCGGAACATTGGCAAACAGTTTTCCGACGAAATCCTCCGCAACGCGGTGGTCGCCGCCGGATGTAAGGAGAGCATGGCCATAGGCGGCGAGAAAGTTCCATCTTGCGCCGCCCGATGTCTTGGGATTGGGGGTGATAACCTCGATACCCGGACGGACGAGATCATCCCAATCACGGATACCAAGGGGATTGCCTTTCCGGACAAGAAAGACTTGAATCGTCGTGTAGGGAGAGCTGTTGTCAGGAAAGCGGGTCTGCCAGTCCGGGGCGATGAATCCGCTGTTGGCGGCAATGGCGTCTATATCAATTGAGACGGCAAGAGTTACCACATCCGCGTCCAGGCCGTCTATGACCGCGCGAGCCTGTTTTCCAGAGGCGGCGTGGGATTGTCTGACCGTTACCGGATAGTCATGCAGCGATTCCCATCGCCGGCTGAACTCGACGTTGTACTCCCTGTAAAGCTCGCGGGTCGGATCGTAGGAGACATTGAGGAGTGTTTTCCCGGCATCGCCGCCAGTCTTGTCTTCCAGGTTACCTCCCGATGGGACGACCATAATTGTGAAAAAAAGCAATAAGGTAAGACATCCAGGAAAGACATATTTCTTTATGGGCATATGAAGGCTCCTTTGATTCGTGGCTTCGAAACGTTAACAGCAAACGCCGTGCCAGAATGGCTAGGATCGCGTAAGTCTCTTCTTTATATCAACTTGTCGGTTTTGCGGTGAAACCGGCCTGGCTTGCGCCTGCCATATGTGGTAGTTGTGGACCGGTATGTGCTACCATATAACAAGGAAAGCTATGGTATTTAGCGGTAAAAGAGGTGTGCCATGAACCGTTTCTACCCCTTGATCGGTGATGTCTGGAGGGAAGTTGGACGACATCTGAGCCTGAAGGAATCGGTATATTCCATCGGCGATTTAATTCGTCGACATGTCCCGATCGGGAAATTAGTCGTTCAACGACCGGATCTTGTAACCGGTACCGTCTTCTCGGTAACGGTATCGCTCGAAAATGCTTCGGTGGTGATGGAAACGAAGAACTTGACGACCACCGAGAGGCGGATGGTGGAGCAGGTGGGTCAGGAACGATGCGCCGGGGGTGATTCGGCAATGGGCATCGGAACCCTCAATGTATGGCCGGCGGAGCATGGTATCAGGGGGCCGTTGATATTAAACGGTGAACTCGTCGGGTTGGTGGACTTTGTTCCTTCCGAAGGGACCACATTCGATAGTCTCCATACAAATCTATTTGCCACGCTTTTGGAGCCGTTGGCTGTCGCCATCGGAAATGACCGGAGAATTCACGAGCTGAAGTCTCTTCGTGACGCCGCAGAGGCGGACAGGGAATCTGCGCTGGTCCGCCTGGGGCGAAAGGATTTGCATACCACGATTATCGGTGCCGAACGGGGGCTGAAGGGTGTTATGCGTCGAGTTGCACAGGTTGCGCCCCTGGATGTGCCGGTGCTCGTTTTTGGTGAGACCGGTTCAGGAAAGGAGGTCATCGCCCGGGCTATACACGAACAGTCGCAACACAAAAACGGGCCTTTTATCCGAGTCAATTGTGGAGCCATCCCGTCAGAACTGATCGATTCCGAGCTCTTCGGTCACGAAAAGGGAGCCTTTACGGGAGCATCCTCTCGACGGCGCGGATGGTTTGAACGGGCTGATGGAGGCACGTTGTTCCTTGATGAAATAGGTGAACTCCCTATGCCGGCGCAGGTACGCTTTCTCAGAGTTCTGCAGGAAGGTTTTTTTGAGCGGGTGGGAGGGGAGAACGCGGTACATGTGAACGTACGGGTGGTGGCGGCTACCCATCGCAACCTTGTGAGAATGGTGGAGCTGGGTGAATTCCGTGAGGACTTGTGGTACCGAATTGCGGGATTCCCTCTCGTTTTGCCGCCGCTGCGGGAACGACTTGATGATGTTCCCGCGTTGGCCGAACATTTTGCCGCGAGGGCGGCACGGAGGTTCGGTTTGAAAGCGCAGATGCCGATGCCCGAGGATATCGATATTCTCCTGAAATACCACTGGCCGGGTAATATCAGGGAGCTTGCGGCAGTAATGGACAGGGCCGCAATCCTAGGGGACGGTGATGGACTTGAAATCGCCGCCGCTCTCGGTGTCTTCTCCGGACCGGCGTCGAATTACGGCGACGCAATCAAAGAGAATGGACCTGCCGGTAATCTTCAAGCCGGTGCCGTCGATACGAACCGTTTTTTACCGCTCGATACACTCGTTCGAAATCACATTGAGGCGGCGTTACAACTCAGTACGGGGCGGGTGGAAGGGCCCGGTGGGGCGGCTGCACTCCTGCGCGTCAACCCCAACACGCTTCGCGCCCGTATGAGAAAACTGCATGTCGACTGGGCCGGATTCCGGAGCGGCGCGGATGGTACTCACTCACGGGGATAAGAGCTTTCACGGGATCGTCTCACCACACGCCTCGGCCGGAACTTTCGGAATAGCGCTCCCTGGATAGCTCCGTTTCAGCCAGTCCAATGGCATACAGGAGAAAACCGAGATCGATCTCCGCCGCCGAAACGATTTCGGAATCTGTCGTGACAAACTGGGAAACCGAAAATGACGGGCTGTACCACCACAACGTTTTGTCCGAACGGAGGGTCGTTCCGATCCGGATTCCCCCTTCGAAACGAAACTCCCCGAATGGATCGTCGAGGCGTATAGCGCCGCGGACGTATCCCTCGATACCGCCGGTTTCACGCAGCCTGAGAAAGGAGTAGCGCCCTTCAATCGGAAGTGCGACGTGATCATTTTCACGATGACTCCCGAAAGAAAATTCAAGGGGGCTGATAGTCAATCCTGCCCGTTTATCTTCGTTGTACCAAATGACCTCGCCCAGCGTGATCCGATTGAGCTCGGACTGGTGGTACACATCGTATCCCGCGGACAATGAACCGAGACTCCAGCCCAGCCAGGCGTCGTCCCCCGGGAGACGGCCCGCAACGGCGATCAGAGTGACCGCGATAACGGCACGAACGGCTCGTCTGTTCATACCCGGAAGTGTAGTGCTTCCGAGGCGGTATTGTCTCCAATATGCCGTGTGGTACCTCCGACGACCGGGAAATACTGTATACTGGAGGGAATGGACGGTACGCCAACGCTTGCGAGGCGAAAATTCAGACGTCTCTTTTACGTGGGTGCCGGGGCAACACTCGTCCTGATCGTTGTCTCACTGATTATTCCCGCTGTTCTGGAAACTCGTGCCGAATTGTCCCTGAAAATCTCGCAGCTGTCGGAAAGCATCATTGAACAGAAAAAGGTGTTCCTTCGGGCCATTATCGTTGAGAAAATCGGCGACATTGAACGGATACGGACAAACCTGGGAGAGTCCGCGTCCTCCCTCGACGCGGAGGATTTCGAAATCCGCTTTCGTACCGCCGTGAAAGAGCTCATACACACAACAGTCCTCCCTGACGACGGGTATATCTGGATCAACGAGATCGTGGATTTTGACGGCGGAGAGGCGTACGCTGTCCGCTTTGCCCACCCCAATCTCCCCGAAACAGAGGGTGATTATCTGTCCACATACACGACTGATATTGCAGGAAATCTGCCGTATCTCGAGGAGCTTGAGGGCGTAAAAGCGGGGGGTGAAGTCTTCTTCGATTACTACTTCCCGAAAATGAACTCCGATGTGATTTCGCACAAATTGAGCTACGCACGGTTGTACGAGCCCTACAGCTGGATCGTTGCGTCGGGGGTCTACCTGGACGACGTGGATGCGCTTGTAGCACGGGAAAGCGATAAAATGCGGATGTCCACGACCAGGACGATACGGAGCATCGGGATCACCGTCCTCGTGACCATCCTGGTGCTGCTGGTCGTGACGGTACTGTTTGAATCACGCATTCAGCAATTCATCAACGTGTATACCGAAGCCCTGCGCACCTCCAATAACGAACTCAGGAAAGAAAAGGCCAAACTGGAAAACGCGGTCAGACAAATAGAGGATATTGCCTATACCGATTTCCTGACCGGTTTATGGAATCGACGGGCCATGATGAATCGAATCCGACTGGAAATATCACGGGCGAGGCGGGAAGAATCCACTTTCGGCATTGTGATGTGCGACATTGACCATTTCAAGCGGATCAATGACACCTATGGTCACGAAATCGGTGACTGCGTTCTTGTCGATGTGGCCCGGGTCCTCACGCAGAGTATACGTGCGGAAGACAGCTGTGCCCGATGGGGTGGTGAAGAGTTTCTCATAATGGTTATCAATGTCGACCGGGACCAGGTGATGGCCGTCGCCGAGAAGTTAAGGACTACTCTCGAAGAACATTCGATCACCTGCAACAGGCAGGAGATTCGGATTACGGTAACCGCCGGCGTTTCTCTTTTCAACCGGGACGCCGACATTGATCGCGTGATCAGTGCCGCCGACGGGAACCTCTACCGCGGCAAGAATGCCGGCAGAAACATAGTCGTCGGATAACCTTGCATTTTCATCAACCGATCGGATTCGCCGGTCAATGTAGGCTTCCGCGTTTTTTCAATTGATTTTTCTTGACAGCTCACTTCCCTCGTGGGACACTGACTTTGTTGTTTAATTGTTGGACATTTGAACATTCAACACGACAACTACTCGACTCTCTTTGAGATGGATGGTGCAGGATGAAAAGTATTGCCGATTCAGCAGTAACGCGAGGAATTGCGCGGGTACAACAGGGTGTTGTACTCGTACTCCTTACAGTCATTCCGGTGCTTGTCGTGATCCAGGTGATCCTTCGGTACGTCCTCCAGATGCCGTTGATGGGGATTGAAGAGATCATGCTCTTTCCGACGATCTGGTTATACATGCTTGGAGGCGGGGTCGCCTCATATGAGCGTGATCATATCCAGGCCGGTATTCTCGCATTGTATATCAAGAATGAGAGACGCCTGGCGATTTTTTACTTCGTCAGGACCGTCATTTCAACATTGATCAGTATATGGCTGACCTTCTGGGCGTTCAAATACTTCCTCTATTCGATGAGAGTCTGGAAACTGAGCAACCTCCTGTATTTACCGCTATTTCTCGGTGAATCGGCCATGTTTGTTGGTCTTCTTTCAATGACATTTTTCACGTTTGTGGAACTTGTAGATCGCTACAACGCGGTTGGTCGGCCAACCCGGTCGCAATCCTGAGGAGCCTGTATATGTCTATGCTTACTATCGTCGGACTTGATGTCGCAGTTCTCGTGATCCTGCTGATGCTCAGCGTACCCCTGCCGTACTGTTTCGGGGGTGCTCTCGCCTTTATGGTTCTCTTTGGCGGCGCGTCGATGACGAGCATGATGCTTTGGGCGTTCAATCAATCGATCAGTCTGGTCCTGCTCGCTTCTCCGCTGTTTATTCTTGCGGGGTTGCTAATTGCAAAAAGCGGCATCGCGAAACATCTGCTGAACTTCATCGATGTATTTGTCGGACGGATCAAGGGAGGAATCGGCGTCGTCGCGATCGTGACTTCCGGTATTGTCGGTGCCATTTCGGGGTCAGGCTTCACCGGGGTCGCCTCAACGGGTCCCATTCTCATACCGCGCATGGTAGAACAGGGGTATCCACGGGGATACGCCACCGCGTTGGTTACCGTATCCTCCGTCCTCGGGCTCCTTATACCGCCCAGCATAATCATGATCTTCTATGGATGGGTGACGGAGACCTCTATTCTTGCGGCATTTCTGGCGACGGTCGGTCCCGGAATCATGATTATCATCCTGTTTTCCGCAATCAATATGGTCTGGACGCGACGGTTCAAAGATATTCGCCTTGAGGAAGTGATCGCGGATCCGAGAGAACGCCGGCGCTATAACGGAAAGCGTATACTCTGGGCGATCCCGGGCCTCATGGTGCCGGTGATAATCCTTGGAGGAATCTACGGCGGTGTTTTTACACCGACAGAGGCTGCCGCAGTCGCGGCGCTGGTCGCAATACCCCTCGGGGTATGGCTGTACCGTGACCTGAATCGTGCTGCGATCACCGAGGTGGTCCGACAGGCCGGAACATCAATCGGGTCGATCATGACGATGATCATCTTTACCTTGATGCTGAGCCAGACCTATGTGCTTTTACGGGTACCCCAGGCGATTATCGATATCCTCTTCGGCATCACAAGCAACCGGATCGTCCTTCTGATCATCATCAATCTCTTCCTCTTTCTCGTCGGTATGATCGTTAATGACGTCACGGGAATGATCCTTGTTGCACCCCTGCTGCTTCCCCTCGTACTCGAGCTCGGTATCAGTCCGGTTCACTTCGCCGCAATTATGGGTGTCAACCTGGCAATGGGCGGCGTGACCCCACCGTACGCGAGCATCCTCTACCTCGGTATGCGCATCGGCAAGACGGAGTTTCACAGCATCCTTGGACCCACGATGGTGTTTCTCCTGGTCGGATACGTCCCCGTCGTGTTCATTACGACCTTCTGGCCGGATCTGTCGCTCTTTCTGCCGCGGCTGTTTGGTCTGGCCTAGCCTGGAAAGATATTTCGTAAAAGACAGGGGACGTAGTCCCCTGAAAAAAGAATCAAAGGAGTGGGAAAATGAGAGCACAGCAAATTGGTATCATTCTGTTGATACTGTGTACCGTAACCGGTGTCGTGTTTGCGGGCGGTCAGGGCGAACAGACGTGGAAAGTCGGGCATGTGCGTCCCCAGGGAACCTCGACGGACGTGGATTTGACGGCCTTTACCGAAGCGGTTGCGGCGAACTCGGAGGGACAGATAACAATCGATGTCTTTCCGGCGAGCCAGCTGGGAAACTATACGGTCGTACAGGAGCGCGTCGGAATCGGCGACATAGAAATGCAACTCGCGCCGGCAAGCAACGGTGTCACCAAAGCGCTGGGAATTACCTCCGCACCGTACCTGGTGACAAGCTGGGAGGACGCACAGGAGACATTTGCCTGGGGCGGCGACCTCATGAACGCCGTCGAGGAGCTCTTTGAAGGCGAAAATATCAAAGTACTGGCACAGTATCCGAAATATTTCGGTGGGATCGCCCTGGCAAAAGAACCTGCCGCGCCGACCGATCCCTACGCCGATCAGGGACTGAAGATTCGGGTTCCCGGAATCAAGTCCTTTGAACTGACGGCGACCGCCCTTGGATATCTGGCAACCCCGATTCCCTTTTCCGAAGCGTTTACCGCGATGCAGACTGGAATTGTCGACGGGGTCATCGGGTCCGGAGCGGAAGGGTATTGGTCCAGTTTCCGTGATCTGACCAACTATTATCTGCCGGTAAACAGCCATTTCGAAATGTGGTTTCTCTATATAAATAAAAGTCTGTGGGACAAGCTTTCTCCTGAGCAGCAGGATGCCGTCATGAGTGCGGCCCGTGAGATGGAAGCGGCTCGTTGGGAAGCGGCGCCGGATGAAACGCAATCATATGAAGAACAGCTCGCCGGAATCGGTGCGGAAATCATCCCCTTTACCGACGCGGATCGTGCGGAAATTGCTGAAAAAGTGCGTGAAGAGGTGTGGCCCCGAATCGAAGACGAATACGGCGCCGAGCTGTTTCGCCGCATTACCAACTGAACTGCAGGTGGAGGTTGGAACGTGAGGGGCGGAACAAAAACACGAAATATCTGGGCGGTAATCGGTGGCGGCAACGGCGGTCAATCCGCCGCCGGCCACCTGGGAACAATGGGATACGATGTTCGTTTATATGACGTCGTTCAGGAGACGGTAGACGCAATCTCTGAAGCGGGTGGCATCCACGTAAAGGGGGCCGTCGAGGGATTCGGACCGGTATCCTGTGCATCAACCGAGATGGCCGAAGTGATTGAGGGGGCGGACATTATCATGGTCATTGCTCCGGCCATTTACCACCGGGCGATCGCTGGGGAGATGGCAAAATCGATTACATCGTCACAGATCGTATTCATCCATCCCGGTGCAACCCTCGGCGCCGTAGAGTTCCGGCAGGTTTTCAAACAGGCCGGACTGGACGTAGGTGCAATGACGATTGCAGAGGCGCAGTCGCTCATGTACGCGTGCCGTGTGACCACCCCCGGCCACGCTACAATCAACGGAATTAAAGAACGTCTGGCGGTAGCAGCGGTGCCCGCCTCAAAGACGGAGGAAGCGACGGCACAGATCGCCGACGCATTCCCCAGGATGCACGCCGCATCCAATGTCTTCGAGACGAGCCTCACAAACCTGAATGCTATTATGCACCCTGCACCGTCAATTCTCAACATTTCGCTGATTGAGTCCGGACGGGATTGGGAATACTACCGTGACGGAATCACGCCGACGATCGGGAAATTTCTGGAGGCCATGGACCAGGAACGCGTCGCCCTCGGGAAGGCGCTTGGGCTGGAGCTGAAGGACGTAAAGGAAATGTATAAGGATTTCTACGGGGCTGAGGCTGAGACGCTCTCGGAAATCGTCAGAAGTGTCGACGCATATCGCGGTATCAAAGGACAAAAGCATTTCGACACACGATACATCCTTGAAGATATCCCAACCGGACTGGTACCGATGGTCTCTCTATCGGCTCAGCTCGGGCTGGATGCCAAAATGATGGAGACAACGTGTCGTCTCGGGTCGTATCTGATTGGTCATGATCTCATTTCGGAAGGCCGTACCATGAAGAACCTGGGAATCGACGGATTATCTGCGGGGGAGTTGATTGAAATGATTTCAGGATAGGTATCGGTACCGGTATCCTCCCCTTGTTCGGGCCGGCTGAATGCTCTATCCTCTGGATAACCACAAAGAGGAACTATGATACAGCCGGCCCGTCGTCGCACATTACACGAAGAAATTTCAACTCAAATGATAGAACTCATCGCCAGCGGACAATGGGCACGGGGCGGTAAGATTCCCGGTGAAGTTTCTCTTTCCGAACAGTTTGAGGTGAGTCGCAACTCCGTTCGTGAATCGATAAAGGCACTTGAGATCGTCGGGTTGCTCGTCTCTATGCCGGGACGCGGAACATTTGTCGCGGAGAACGCTTCGGAGCGCGTCCGGTTGATTCGTTTTCAATCGTCCCTTGATGCCGCGGACGTGGAAGAAGCGCTGATCGAACTTCTGGAGGCGCGGCTCATTGTCGAACCGGGGTTGTGCTGGCATGCCGCGGCTTACCCCGACAAAGAGCGGATCGCGGAAATGGAAAACATAGTAAACCGTTCCCTCGACGCGGTTGACCACAACGAATACCATTTTGAACTCGGCATGGCATTCCACGAGAAACTGTACGAAGCGTCGGGAAATTCGATTCTCATAGAAATGTTTGCCGGAATACGGGATAAACTCGCACTCGCCCGTCGTGACGTCTATTTCAAGGTCAACAAAAAAGAAACGCTTGTGGAAGAACTCCACGAGCATAAAGCGATTCTCGATTTAATCAAAACGGGCGACGGGACCGGCGCAGCTGTCGCGATGCTCCACCATCTGGAAAACCCGGTCCGTCGATTGCGGAAGCTGCTCCATACGAGCAACGGTTGAGTGTTGAAGGGGAGTGCCGAATATCCGCTCCCTTCATCCTAAAGCACCATATCGGGAATCAGCGTAACGATACCCGGAAACAGGACAAAAAGCACAATGACCAGGACCATCGTGAGTACGAACGGCCAGATCATTCTGCTTGCCTGCGAAACCGGAATACCGGCGATCCCGCAGCAAATGTAAAGCAGAATTCCGACCGGCGGCGTCACCGATCCCACGAGTACCGCCATCACAAAAACCACACCGAACTGCACCAGATCTATACCGAGCGCTCCGATGACTGGGACGAAAATAGGCGCAAAGATGATGAGAACGGGGATGCCTTCGACAAAGAGGCCGAGGAGAAGGATGATCCCGATAATCAAGAGCTCCACAACTACCGGGGTCTGGCTAATTGAGAGCAGGACTTCCATGATCATCTGCGGAAAGCCTTCCCACGCTAGCAGCCAGCCGAAGATCGAAGCGGTTGCGATGACGAACAGTGCGATGGTTGTTGTAATCGCCGATCTCACGATGACCTCCGGAAGCTCGCGGAAGGTTATTGTCTTATACACGAAGAGGCCGACGATCAGGGCGTATACCGTCGCGACGACACCCGCTTCTGTCGCCGTAAAAACGCCGGAGAGTACGCCGCCGAGAATGATAATGGGCATCATGAGCGGTAATACCGCGTGGCGCAGCGATCGGAAGAGCGTTGACCACGAGAACTTTGTGGTGGAACCATAGCCTCGACGTACGGAAATTATGTACGCAGTCACCATTAGTCCGATCCCGACACTCACACCGGGTACGATTCCCGCGAGAAAAAGCGCCGCGATGGACTCATTTGCAACGACACCGAAGAGCACCATCATGATGCTTGGCGGAATGACGGGACCGATGGTAGAGGAGGTTGCCGTGACGGCGACACTGAACTCACTGCTGTACCCGTCTTCGACCATTACGGGAATGAGCATCGAACCAAGGGCCGATGAATCGGCGGTGGCGGAGCCGGAGATGCCGGAAAAGAACATACTGGCGACGATATTGACGTGGGCAAGTCCCCCGCGGATGTGGCCGACAAGGGCCCGCGAAAACTCGACAATGCGTCGGGTGATGCCGCCCGCGTTCATGAGTTCTCCCGCCAATATGAAAAAAGGAATCGCCATCAGCGGGAACGAGTCGACGGCAACAAACATTCGTGTGACGAGCATATTGAGCGGCAACGAGCCCCCCAGCCATACCGCGAATAGAGACGCGATGCCCATTGCAAATGCGACCGGAGTATTGACGAACACCAGAACGATAAATGTGATGAATAGAATCGGGAGCATGGTTACGCTTCCTCCCTGGAATCTGTCGGTCCTTTCGGGCGCAGTAGGTCGATCAGCTCATCAAACGTGTAAATGAGCATGATTGCCGATCCGATCGGGATGGCAAGGTAGACAATGCCCATGGGAAGTCCGACAGCCGGTGACAGTTGAGACATGTTCCTCTCGATCACCGGTATCGCATTCACAATGACCGTCCCAAGAAAGAACATCATCAGCAGTCGGACCGGAATCGCAATGCGATTGACTACCTTTTCCGAGAGATGCTGCACGAAGTAATCGACGCCAATGTGGGCGCCCCGCTTGAGTGCCGCACCGGCGCCGATAAAGACGATCCAGACAAAGCAGTATCGGGCCAGTTCCTCGGACCAGAAGAGCGGTGCGGAAAGGACATACCGGGCAAACACCTGGGCAAAGGTAATGCTGACCATGACTATTGCAAGCAGAACCAGCGTCACTATCGTTGCGGAATCTATTATCGAAATAATGGACTTACGCATCCGGTATACCCCCTTTCACGTAGGTCAATGTATGAATGGATCATCCCATCCCCCGTCGCCGCGGGCGACGGAAGGACGAGGATGACCCATGCCCGGCTACATGCCGATTTCTTCCCGGAGAAGGGCCATCAGTTCAGGGTTGAGCTCATTGCCGAACCGCTCCACCACAGGTCGGACGGAATCCCGGAAAGCCGTGACATTGGGATTACGAATTACCGTCATACCCGCTTCTTCGAGTGCCGCGATCGCCCGCTCCTGTTCTTCCTCATCGAGGGCGCGCTCCATTCGTCCCAGCTCGAGAGAAGCTTCCACCAGATATTCCTGAAGATCCGGCGGCAGTGAATTGAAGGCGTTCATGCTGATCGCCACCACTCCCGGCGGGGCAAAGTGCCGTGTCGCGGAGAAGTAGTTGGTCACTTCATAGAAGCGGTCGTTCAGTACATTACCCGGAGCGTTTTCCGCTCCATCCATAACGCCCTGCTGCAGCGCGGTGTACAACTCACCATAGGCCATCGGCGTCGCCGACGCGCCCATCGCGTTGAGGGTGGAGACCATAAGAGGGCTTTCCATGACGCGAATCTTCTGTCCCGCGAGATCTTCAGGGTTTTCGACGGGAACGTCCCGGGTAAACACCGAACGGAAGCCGTTGGTGAACCACGTCAATCCTTTAATTCCGCCGGACTCTTCCAGCTCTGCGAACAGATAATCACCGACCGGTCCCGTTACCAGCGACTCAATCTGCTCGTAACTGGTCACGACGTACGGCAGTGACAGCGCCGCAAAATCCGGGACGAACGACGCAATCGGTCCTGTCGACACCTGTGCCATGTCGATATTGCCGAGCTGCATCCCTTCGATGTAGTCCCGTTCACCACCGAGCTGGCCGCCGCCGAGCAGGCGGATTTCAAGCCGTCCGTTGGTCTCTTCGGCTACCTGTTCGGCCCAGGCCGCAATTGCCCGGTTATGGGTGTGCGCGGGGCCTGAAACGATCGCAAATCGCAGGGTATATGTTTCCTGTCCTTCTTCGGTTGAACCACTGGCCCAAACCGGCAATAGGGCTGCCAGCAGTACGAGTGCTCCAGCCAACCATCTCTTTTTCATTTCTTACTCCTTTGATGCGTAGGTGCATCCGAAATTCCTTCACTCAGAAACAACATTTCTATGATTCAGCACCTCCTTCGGTATGGTGCGACCACCATTGCCGACGGTTCCCCTGAGTCGCCTCGGTACGAAACACCGTGCAACAATGATCCGCCAAAGACTTCACAGGTAAGCCGTGTCTTCTGTCGGCTGAACCGCGCGGCGCCGTTCGGGTTCTGCCACAGAAGATGCCGGTCGTCGGTACCATCGATCACTGGAGGATCTCGTAGATGATCTGATTCAAAGACCGGCACGAGTTTTTCTCTACCACCATTTCCACCTCCTGGCGAATGCCGCCGAAATCGAATCCGTGGAGATCGAATTTCACGGCAAATACCATTCCCGGCTCCAGAATTTGAGATGAATCCCTATCCAGGTCCGGCCATTCGACTACGTCCAGGCCGACGCTGTGGCCAACCGCCCGCGTACCCTGGGCAAACCGTCTGAACTCTTCCTCGTACCCGGCCTTTTGCATTTCTCTCAGGAAGTAGTCGTAAATCGTCGAGGCCGGTTCGCCGGGACGGGCGAACTCGACCGCCCCCTGCAGCGTCTCAACGCCGAGTCGGACGATGTCGGCTTGTCTGGCCGGTGCTTCACCGTGAATGACCGTCACGGCAGTATCCGCGCAGTATCCCTGCAAGCTCGGATTGAAATCGAGGAGCACCACTTCACCGGGTTCAATTCTTTTTTGGTTTGGTCGCCACGTCGGCTTTTCAGTATTCACTCCAGACGCAAGTACTGTTGCGCTCCCGATGCCGCCGCCGGCCTTTCGGATCACAAACTCCCCGTACGCCGCAACCTCAACCTCGTTCGTGTTGCCCTGCTGGAGACGTTCGATTGCGGCGGATATCGCTGCGTCTGCCAGCTTGCCCGCAGCCTCCATTCGCTCAACTTCGTCTGGGCTCTTGATCAACCGCATACGCTGGATGATGTCGTCGGCGACAATGAAGTCGTTGTTTTCGAGGATTCCCGTCAGGCGTCGTTGGTACTTGACCGGCAGAAGCGCCTCTCCTGCAAGTCCCGCACGGATTGGTCGACCGAGGCGTGCCTTTTCCTCCGCAAAGAAGTCATCAAGGGTATCGATGAACCGAATATCCTCGATCCAGCTGATCTCCCGCGCGGTAACTGCGTTAATGGCACCGAGAAACAAGACGACGTCACCTTTTGCAGAAACGTAGACGCCCTGTGGCGACTCTTCTATGACGTTGATGGGATAGTAATCGGCGAGGTAGAGCGTCGACCCCGGACGATACTCGTCGGAGAAGACGAACAGTGCGTCCAAACGTCTCTCCTCCAATTCCACGCAGATCTGCTGAATCCGCTGCCTGAATGTCGATTCCGGAAGACCGGTAAAACCTTTACTCATGAATGCCCCTTTCCCGTAAATCAAACGTCCGGATACCGTTCACGTTCATGTACGAGGTAAATTCATCGAGAATCCGTTGGAAATGGCGGCCATAAAGTTCCCTGAGCGTGTCTGCGTCGTTGGCCCGAATCGCTTCCACGATAGCTTCATGCTCGTCGATGTCGACCTGCCGAATACCGTAGTGACTTTCAATTGTATTGATGTAACGCTGACTGAGATCCAGCAGGTTGCCGAGCATCTGCGGCAGGAGGGTGAAACCGGCGGTTTTGGCAATACCGAGATGGAACTTGCGGTTCAGCGACATAAACACCACATAGCGATCACGATCGCTTTTTGTACCCGTGCCAGTGTCGGTCTCCAGTTGTGACCGCATCCGGTCTACCAGGTCGGACAAGGCGTCAAGGGCCTGCTTTGTAATCTGTGTGAGAACATACGGAATGGCCATTTCCTCAAGTGCCTGCCGGAGTGCGACGAGCTCTTTGAACTCGGACATCGACATGGGTGCAACGGTGTAGCCTTGATGCGGCGTCTGTACCAGCAGACGCTCCCGCTCGAGCTGAACGAGGGCTTCCCGCACCGGTACGATGCTTACTTCCATGTCCTGGCTGAGCCTGTTCAGCCGCATCGGTTCTTTTGGCGAGTAGCGGCCTGAAATGATGTCGCTCTTGAGCATTTCGTATACATGTTCAGCTTTTGTCTTATACACCGGCGCTTCCTTGTTTTATATTTTATAAAATCATTTATAACATTTGGTATTATCGAATGGTCCACCGGATCTGTCAAGAAAAAAATCGGTAAAAGCGACACTTTGCCCGCGTTCAATGTACAATCGTCCCGATGACGGTGACCGTGGCCTCGATAACCGCGCTTGTAAACCTGCTCGTTGCGCTGCAAGGCGTCATACTGATGATCTACTTCGCCACCCGTCGTCACATCCCGGTTATCGCCGTAAACAATATCGTAATACTCATCTGTTCACTCTCACTGCATCCACTGAATGCCTTTACCCTTCTTTCAGGTATCGCCTCCGGCGACACTGTTCTCCAGAATCTCAGTAACGGCATGCTCGCCGCGATCGGGCCGGCACTGTTCCTGCATACAACAAACCGAGTGCGGCGAACCGTACGTTGCGTTGATCTTGTCCACTACATCCCGGCTCTTGTCGTCGTAGTGCTCATCCACACACCTCTACCTGCGCGGTATGCGATCCCGCTGCCGGCTATCGTTTTTGTCCAGATCGGCACGTACCTGGTAGTAACCACTCTGGTAATCGTACGGCATGCGGAGGCGACCTCTGCCTGGCTAGTGACGGCGATCATCTCCACCGGCACCGTCGTTGTATTACATGGGATCGTGAAAGCCGTGTTTCCGGTCAGTGAGGTTGTTGAGCTCAACACAACGCTGCTTTTCGCCATACCGATATTTGCGCTCCTGTTCGATGAGTTGGGTAACGGCGGAACATCCGACGCTCTGCGACCCCGACCCCCATCCCGCCTGGATTCGGCGGCAGAGGTGCGTGTTGTTGCCGCGGCGATCACGCAGTACCTGGACGCCGGAGCGTATCGTCGGCAGAATCTGACGGTCCGTGAAATCGCCGGGGACCTCGGCATTCCTATGAAGTTGGTATCGTCGGTGGTGAACTCCGAGCTTGGCAAGTCGGTCCCTGAGCTGATCCGTACATACCGAATCGAGGACGTAAAGATGAGACTTGCCGACCCCGAGAATGACCGGTACACGATTCTTGCACTCGCATCGATGAGCGGATTCGGCTCCGGGCCGCGGTTCAATACCGTCTTTCGTCAGCAGGTGGGAGTTACCCCGAGCGAATATAAACGTCGATCCAGAAAATTCACTTCATAACCGGTTGTGGAATAACGGGTAACATCAGCCGTCGGCACTTCCGCACTATAGTAGTGACCATGACAAAAAACGATTCGACAACCAGGGAACTGATCGTCTTCTTTACGGTCACCCTCGCGATCAGCTGGACGATGGCCGGCTTCATCCTCGCCGGCGGTCCCGAAGTACCACTCGTTCTCGGGATCATTTTTGGCCCATCTCTCGGCGCGATCATCACAACGGGGATCCTTGGCGGCGGGGAAGAACTCCGAGCGCTGTTTCGGCGATACATACAGGTACGAGCGCCGTGGTATGTCTACGGGATCATCACAATCGGGTTCATGGCTGCGGGATTCGCCGGGGTCGCTCTATGGCGCACATTTGGCGGGGAATGGAATCGAAGCACACCCGCGTTCTCGGTGATTTTCCAGGTGATGCTGTTCCAACTTCTTTTGCCGGGTCTCGGAGAGGAGCCGGGATGGCGAGGTTTTGCCCTTCCCAGGTTACTGCGTCGTATGGGTCCGCTGCCTGCCAGTCTCATTCTCGGGTGTATACATTGGGTATGGCACCTGCCGACCTTTTTTCTGGGTACGGGGATGCACAACGTCCCGGCGATCTGGTCGATACTGTATATAATCGCATTTACAATCGTCTTCACCTGGGTTGCTGAACGATCGAATCACAGCATCTTTATTGCGATACTCTTCCATGGACTGCACGGAGTTATGCTCTCTACAACCAACTTTCTTCCACCTGAATCACTGGTTCCGATTACTCCCGACTTGCTGACCCGACTCTGGGTCCCGGACGGACTGCTCGGACCGTATATGATCGTACTGGGTCTGTTCTGGCTGTCTTCTGCACTGATTGTCGCCTTCGATTGGGGTGAACGTTACCTGACCTGAGCGTCCGGTAGGACAAATAGTGAATTGCCGCACAATCCGGGGAGGCGTGTTGGACCGTCCCGATTCGGTATAGAATGAAGAGATGATCCGGCGCAGAGGCAGAATATGTTAGATCCAATGGTCGTGAAACAACGGGACCGGAACTCCATCGAGACCAAATTCCGGTATGACGCCGTGAAGAGAAACCGTACGGACACGTTCACCGTTCGATTCTTTTTCTTTTTCCCGAAAGTCTTCGAAATTTCCCGGACAACATACGATCCCCGTGACGTGATTGATCAGCTGCGGGTCCATTTGCGTTTCAATACACCGGATATCGGTGTGGCGGAATTACTTGATCCGTTATCCGACGCGTCGCCGCTGGTCAGAGTGGAACGGATGGTCAGGAATGCGGCGATCCGGGACGAAGGGTTCAATAGATCTTCGTTTATTCACGAATCAAAATTGCTTGGGTGCGTCTATAAATCGATCCTCCGGGACTTTTACCTTTCCGTGCGGCGAGAGGAAACCCCTCCTCCCGCCGGTATCGACGACTCCGCAAAGGAATTGCATCAGGTTGCAAAGCGCTTTCACGTCCTTCGCAATGAGGTCCTCGAACAGCTGGATCAGGACGACGCGGTGATGCGAAAGCACCTGGACATTGTCGACGAGCACCTTTCTTTGCTGGTCAGCAAGTATCTGACCCTCGTCCTTCGCCTGTGGGGTGGGACGGAGCCGGATGGACAGTATCGCAGAATTGCAAAAATCGTCCTGAAGGAAGAGAAGTACCGGGCGCGAAAAGGGTATCCAAGTGTACCGACCCACATACGGACGGAACGACAGCTGGAAGAGTACGTATATCGGGAGAAAATGCTCAAACACTATGTAACCGAGGCGTTACTGTTTGGTGTTGATCGTACAAACACGGCCAAGCGGACCGAGCATCTCCTCTATGCCATCGCTGCAGGAATCGCCATGGTCGTCGCGACGGGCGTCGCATTCTTCGGTCAGATTCGATACGGCAATTTCACGACGGCCCTCTTTGTCCTCCTGGTGCTTGGATATATGGTGAAAGATCGAGTGAAAGACTCTTTCCGGGCCGTTCTGATGCAGCGCATAGGATCGGTCTTTCCGGTGCGTAAAACGGTTATTCGTGATTCCCGGGCACGGCGGCGCCTGGCCGTTCTCTCGGAACGGGTCGGTTTTCGGGATGAACGACATCTTCCGGATACCGTGAAAAAACTCCGTAACCGCGGCTACTTTGAGCGGGTCATTTTTTCTATGGACGATCAGAGCGCCCTTGTCTATCAAAAGCGCATTCGACTGAAGAGCCGTAATCTCGGGGCACTGCATACCCGGGTAAACAGCGTGGCCGATATCACGACGATCGACGTTCGCCCCTTCCTCCGGAAGCTGGGGGTGCAATTCGGGTTTGTACCGATGGTCCGGGACAAGCGCCACGTCCGCCCCCGCGTCGTCAAGCGCATATACCATCTCAATATGCTTGTGGAGTTTTCCCGCAACGGAGAACAATTCCTGAGGCGATATCGGCTCATCGTCGATGCCGGCGGTATAAAACGACTTGAGTACGTTTCAGACGATTTTACGACGCACGTCGTGCCGATGCGCATCGATCCATCGGAGGCGGAAGATCCCGATGAACCTTTTGAAGCCGTCGACGAAGACCTGAATAAAAGTTGAGTATCTCCCGGGCCGTCTCACATTTGAGTGAGTCGGGTCACCTGATCGAGAACGGACTGACTGGACTGAAGTATGGATCTGGCACTCGACTCGACCCCGATTGTCAGGTCCCGCATCGAGTGCAGTCCCTCGATTACCTGCTTTCCGCCGACACCCTGCTCGTATACAGCGTTTTTGATCGTCTCTTCCTGATTTCGAACGGTGGACGTCAGGTCTTCCACCTTCTGGAAAGTTCGGGATGTCTCATGTGAAGAAAGGTCTACTCCTTCGATCGCTTTTTTGATGCCGGCAAGGACCGCCGCGATCGACCGCGCCTGTTCGGCGGAACCCTCCGCGAGCTTGCGTACCTCTTCCGCTACCACACTGAAGCCCCGCCCGGCATCTCCTGCGTGGGCGGCCTCTATGGATGCGTTCATGGACAACAGGTTCGTCTGTTCCGCAATGTTCTGAATGACCCGGCTTGCCTCGACCATCGCTTCGGAATTGGCCATGATACTGCGAATCGATTCGGTGACCTCTTCCAGCATGGAACGGCCTTCTTCAGACGCAGTTTGCAGCTGCGCAACGGATTCGGAGTTCGTATAGAGGATCTTTGTGACCGATTGTATCTGGCTGACCATCTCTTCAACCGCGGATGAAGATTGCTCAACTGCCGCCGACATCTGCTGTGCCCGTTCAAAGAGTTCACTCGTATCACTCAGGTTGTGTCTGAGATGCTGTGCGCTCTCTTCGGCAATCGAGCGAAGTTGCCGGGAGAGATCGTCGGCATGGGTGGCGTACTGCCTGAGGTCGGACTCCATGTATTGCCGGCAATTCTCGGGGCGGTTGAGACCGTTTACGATTGCAAACGCCATTTGCTCGCAGCTGTTGTATCCGCAGGAGCCGCAGTTCAGAAAGTCTTCCGGAGCGTACTTGTGGGTCTGCCGATAGACCGCTTCAAACTCGGCCTGGGTCGGTTCCCGGTAGGCGTGCCGCTTTACCGCCGAACGATCACGATAGCTCCGATGATACAGTTGGGGAGACCAGTACGCGTCGAGGATCTTGTCGATCTTCCTGAGACGCCGTTTCTTTCCGCCTCTGGTGGCGGGTTCCCCTTTCGGGGCGTATTTTCGGCGCATTTCTTCTGCCCGTCGTTCCACGCTGCTCTCGACCACGTCGGGGTGTTTATTCCGGTTGTCGGTGCCGGGACCTCCGTTGCATCCCATCTCGCAGTTCAGACAGTCAATCAGGAGCGGAGTGGTTGTATTGGGCGTCTTTCTCGCTTCAGGCAGGTGGAACAGATAATGAATGATTTCCGGCTGCCCTTCAATCTTGCGGGTCACACGGGAAGCATTCGGATTGTAGCGCTCCACCGTGCGAAGAAGCCCGCCCGGGGAGGAAAAGAGCACCGCCCGTTCCGCCGGCGGATTGTCGAACTCCGTCTTTGGAAACCGGGAGAGGTCGATGTTATTGTCCGACAGATATTTGAAATCGCCGACATGGTGACGTTGTATTCGCCGATGCCGATATCGTTGAATTCTCTTCTTTTTGAGAGGCACGGAGAAATGACGGCAAAACGGTGTTTCTTATATTGAGGATAGTAGTGCCGGACCATTTTCATCGTATGCGCCATCGGACTGTCCGCCGGGGCCAGGGCGGGAATGAGTTCGGGACGGTATATCTCTATAAACGAAACGAGCGTCGGACATGGTTGGGCTATGACCATCTCCGGCGAGTTTTTCTTGATGTGGTGCAGATACGAGCGCACCGTTAGTTCCGCGCCGAAGCTGACGTCAAAATTAGCCGCCACCCCAAGCGATTTCAGCCATCCATTGAGCTGGAGGTATTGGTCGGGAAAGTTTGCCGCTGCCGCGGGCGCAACGATTGCGACGATCGGAGTCCCCTTACGGAGATCGGAAAAAAAGGCCGCCGAATCGTCCAGAGGCCGCCGGGCGTCATGAACACATGCATCGATACACTGCCCGCAGCCGATGCACAGATCGTGATTGACCGTAACGTGGTCGCCGGAACCGTTGTTGCACATCTTGACGGGACACGCCTCGATACAGCGATGGCAATTCACACATTTATCAGCGACGATATCGATCACTGCCTGTTGATTGGTTGTTGTCACGGAAGGCCTCTTTTTTCAATACGAAAATATATAGTGCAGAGTGTAAGATATGTTTTACCCGGACGCAATATTTTTCTGTGTTGCAATACAGAAATATTGTCTGATATGCGTGCGGCCTTGATTGAAGAGGTGACGCCGGTTATATTGCGCCCACAAAATATACAAATCATTGAATAGAGTGCGTGAGACGACTCTTGGAGAGGACCGGTATGGATCAGCAGCAGATAGGTATCGTAATCGGCATCGTCGCATTTGCCGCCATTGTCTTGAAGCGGAGGATAGACGGAAAACGAAAGAGAAAACTCATTGGGGAGAAACTTGCGGCCAATCCCAGGATCGTGGACGTCCGTACCCCGAGCGAGTTTGGCGCGGGACACTTTCCCGGCGCGATCAATATTCCCCTCGACAAAATCTCAAAACGCATGAAAAAACTCGGCTCAAGAGATTCAAACATCATTGTCTATTGCGCCACCGGTTCGCGGTCGCGGGTGGCGGTTTCTCACCTTCGATCGGCGGGGTTTACCGACGTTCTGAACGCCGGCCCGCTGTCAAATCTTCCCCGTTAGGTACGTTATGGCGCCGCCAGTGGATGGAGCGGGTTGCGTTTCAGGACCAGATTGGAAACGATTCGCCCGCACAGCGCGGCGGATATGACACCGCCCGGCCAGAGAGCGTAATGGCCCGCCGCATAGAGATTCGGAATAGGTGTCGTGATGCGGTTGAGTCCCCGCATCGGCCGCCAGACCAGGGATTGCCGGTCATCGTAGCACCATCCGCCGCTGGAACCGTCGGTGTTGGAAGTAAATCGCTTGAGAGACAACGGCGTGCCCACGTCCATGTATTCAATGTGGTTTCTCAGTCCGGGCACCAGGTTCTCTGCAAGCTCAACAAGCTCCATGGCGACCGTTTCCTTCAATTCGCGGTACGCCGAGGTCCGCGGGAAACGGTCGCCTCCGTTGCGCCAGTAGTTCTCCCACTCGTAGGAGCTGAAGGTCTGTAACGTCATGGTCGATTTTCCCGGAGGCGCTGAGGGACTCGCTGTACCGAAGTGGTTCAGCGCCACCCACATGTGACGATGAACGTCCCGGGGTGACCTCCGATCCGGAAAAATGACGTCGTAGTTGGGAAAATAGAACGGGTGGTGTGCGTGCCCCAGCGTCGTCGCCAGTTCGTCGTCGCTCAAATCCAGACCAAGATATACCGATACGAGACCTTCCGTGAGACGCGAGTCGTTGACCTTCCGGACCGTGCGGCGGGGAAGGTATTCCGGTCCGAGGATGTCGTTGACCAATGCCTTGTAGTCTCCGGCATAGACAACCGAATCGCCCCTGATCCGCTCTCCCGACGCCAGCGTTACGCCGGTTGCCCGTCCCCCTTCCACGTCGATGGAGCGAACCACGCTGTTGAGTCGCAACTCGCCGCCGGATGACCGAAATGCTTCGGCGAGTCGATCGTGAAGATGCTGCATTCCCCCGCGGGGGTACCAGTAATCTTCAGACCACAAATGCCAGAACCCGGCAAAAAAGAGGAAGGGCATGCGGTAATATCCGACATTGGTAAGCCAGTTACGCAATCCCGGATGCCCCACCTTTTGCAGGGCCCGTTGACGGTACCGGAAGGTGGACCACTTTTTCAGTTTCGGAAGCCACGGAAGGATGCGGGCGGCCGGGCGAAACCCCGGTCTATTCAGAAGCGGAAAGTCCCAGGGGCCGTAGTTGTTCCGCAGAAAGCTCTGAACCTCCCGTATTTCCGCAAAGAGGGGTGCAATTCCCTTTTCGTCGGGAAAGGCGGCCCGAAGCTCCCGCTCCACCTGTTCCGGGCTGTCGATGAAAAAATCAAAGTCTTTTGAAACCATCCGATAGCGCGCTTTGACAAAGTCATCTTCAGAGAATCCGGCGAGGTCACGGAGGATGGGAAAGACGATGCCGAGACTCTCAAAAGACTGATCCCCCGCATCAAAGGTGAATCCTTTGCGCTGAAATCCTGACATGTTGCCGCCGGTCTGATGGTTCTGCTCCAGAAGGAGAACCCCTTTCCCCGCCCGGGCAAGGTACCCGGCGGAGACCTCGCCTGCCAGCCCGGCACCCACTACGATGACGTCATATGTGGACATACATCCGATGATACCATGCCCGTACCGCCCTCGCCAGAAATCTCGGGAATCGGTATTTTCTCGTCTTTCTTATTCCATGTAGGTACATTCATTACAACTGAACGGACACAAGGAGGATCGAGATGGGTAATCCGGTCAACTGGTTTGAAATCCCGACTGAAAACCTTGAGCGGGCAATTACTTTTTATGAGAACGCCCTGGGTTTCACCTTCCGGAAGCAGGAAATGGGTGCGCTCAGGATGGCATGGTTTCCCGCTGAGCCGGATGGCTCCGGGGCGACGGGAAGTCTGGTGAAGGCAGACCACTACGTTCCGTCCCAAAAAGGGACGATGGTCTATCTTCACGTGGATGATGTTGCCGTCGCCCTTGAGCATGTCAAAAAGAACGGCGGAGAGGTCTTCAATCCCAAATCGTCGATCGGCGAGTTCGGGTTCGTCGGTCATTTCATCGATTCCGAAGGTAATCTCGTGGGGTTGCACTCGGACCGGTAGCTTCGTACTTGCCGATTCCCTATTGAACTGGCATGCTCATCTCATGAGCGACTTCGATGCCCATGCCGCAGAATGGGATTCGCCGATGCGCACTGAGCGGGCGCGACAGGTGGCGGAATTTATCCGGAACCATCTCAAGCTTTCTCCGGGGATTAGATTGCTCGATATCGGTGCGGGAACCGGCGTATTCGGACTCTCCTTTTATGACCTGTCGGACACTATCGTCTGTATCGACACGTCGGCGGGAATGCTCGCCGAGCTCAGGAAGAAGGTCACTGCTACGGGACTGTCCGGTGTTCAGGCATTGGAACATGACATATCCAGTGGCCCTGTGGTCGACGGCGGTCCCTTTGATCTTGCCGTTTCTTTGATGGCGTTTCATCATATCGTCGATTACCACAGTGCTCTTGTAGCGATCCGGAAGAGCCTTGGACCCGAAGGGACACTCTGCCTGGTTGATCTCGATCGGGAAGACGGTTTGTTTCACGGATCAGATGTAGAGGTGCCTCATCTCGGCTTTGAGCGGGAAACCCTCGGCCGGGCAGCCGTTGACGCAGGATTTCGGTCGGTCGCTTTTCACACGCCCTATACGATTACCAAAGATACTGAGAAGGGAGAGCGGGACTTTCCGCTGTTTCTGATGGTGGCGGAGGCGTGACGCTAAAGAGCAGTGTAAAATACGCCACCGCGTCTCAAGACCGGATTACCTCCAGATCCTCGGGGTAGGAGGGAAATGAGTATGCCTCAGCCGAAGTGATAGGTCCGTCGTCGAGAATAGGCTGTTCTCGTTGGAGTAGAGACCGGCCCGGTGACATGCTGTTGTAGATTAGGTGTAAGGACTTTTTCGGATCTTTTCGGCGGCGAAGTATCACTGCCGATTCCATCTGTTCGCTGTCAGGCAGCGGTGACTGCGGTGTATGTATCGATTAAGGACGAGCCGGATATAACAAGGGTCGGTAACCTCGTGCGTGCCGCAGCTTCTTCAATTATTCATGACACCAGGTGATTGACGCCACTACCTCGGCATCAATGTTATTTACCGTCAATCTATGGCCATGTAAATCTACAATTGCTTTTGCAATCGAAAGTCCGAGGCCGTGGCCGTCGCCTCCGCGATCAGGTGATTCCCGGTACATCCGGTCGAACATGCGTTCGAGCGTTTCCGGCGAGATTGCTCCACCGTTGATCACTTCTATCCGACCTGCGGTAAATCGGCAACGAATTGTACCGGTACCGTGACGCAGCGCGTTCTCTACCAGGTTGGCCGTTGCCCGCTCCAGGAGTTTCTCGTCGGCGATGACGTGATCATCGGTCGCATGGATCTCAAGAGTTCGACCTGCTTTTGCGGTACGGGCGCCAAAGCCGGTCTCGATTTGTTCTGCAATTCGATACAGTGGAATTTTAGAGATTTCCGGCCGATAATCCGGCGATTCGACGCGGCACAACAGGAGAAGGTCATCGGTCAGAACGGAAAGTTTCCGTGTGTGCACCGCGAATCCCGCGAGACGTTCCGGCGTCGGCTCGAGCAGCCCGTCGCTAATCGCCTCGATTTGCGCCTGCAGGTTGGCAACGGGAGTGCGCAGATCGTGGGCGATGTCCATCGTCCACTGCCGTCGCAGCTGTTCCGCCCGCGCCAACTCCCGCTGAAGGGATTCGGCACTTGCGGCGATTTCACCTAGTTCCACAATATTTGATTCCGGGAATGACTCGCTGCGACTCCCGTCGGCTATCCGACGCATCGCCGTGGTTATTGCACGGATCGCCGCGTCTACCCGCCGCCCCCACAAGGTGGATAGAAGGAGAACGAGGATTATCGCGATTCCGAGGCCGAAGAAGGTGCTTTTTGCGAGTGTCTCAAGCAACCGGCGATTGGTACGATTCACGGTGAAACCGTTGCTTCCTGCGACAAATGATCCGAGTCTTCTTCCTTCGGACGATACATCGTGTAGTACCCCGCGAAAACGGAACTGGTCGGCAAGGCTCATTCCTTCGGGATCGATTTTGAGATCGTCCCTGACTTTTTTTGTGAGCAGACGTTCCGCTGCATCCGGTCCGGGTCGTGATGTCGTCTCGCTCCGCCAGTACCAGCTGTCGCCCTTCCACGTCCAGAAGATGAGTCGGTCGTCATCATCAAAGACGATCGCATAGAGCGTCGGATCGAGATACGGGGTCAGATAGTCGGCGATCATCGCCGGATCAACGTCGCCGCCGGTTTCGAGAAGCCCCTGTAATCGATCCGTGAGAAAGGCATCAAAGTCAACTCCGTGCTCCCCTCGCCAACGCTCAAGACTGCTCCGCAGGCCGATTGAGAGCATACCCATCGTAACGATTACGAATACCAGTACGATTGTGACGGCGGTGTGCACCTGTTGGGTACGAAATCGGACCGCCATCGCTATGATTCCCTCTCGACAATGATGCGATACCCCTGTCCGTGCACCGTCTCAAACCAATCTGTTGATCCGAGCTTGCGCCTCAGGTTCTTGATGTGCGTATCGACGGCGCGGCTCCGGACGGTCGTATTGTAGCCGAATACCTGATGAAGCAGCTGTTCTCGAGTCACCACCACGTCGGCGTTTCGGCACAGCGTCTCAATGATTTTCCACTCGGTTTTCGTCAGCGAGACTGTGTTTCCGTCTATATCAACCCGACGCGCGTCGAACCGGACGGTCATCGTCCGATTATTAGTGCGACATCGTACGACCGATTGTCTGCCGAGGGGCGTCGCCGATTCCGCTCCGAACCGTCGTAGTACGGCACGTACACGGAGTGCGAGTTCCCGCGGGGAATAGGGCTTCACCACATAGTCGTCGGCGCCGGCGCCGAAGGCTGCTGTCTTTGTCATCTCGTCGTATCGGGCTGAAATAAAAATAATCGGGGTCTGGCTGATAGACCGGATCTCATTGGCGAGGTTTAATCCCGACCGCCCGGGCAACATGATATCGAGGATATAAAGGTCAGGTGGACGATCCGTTTCATAGTGAGTAAGTTCGTCTGCCCTTCCGAATTCTATAACATCGTGGCCGTCACGCCTGAGGTAGACCGCCGTTGCTTCCCGGAGGTCATCGCTGTCTTCTATCAGGTAAATTCGTGCCATATGCCGTACCTCGATAATCGTCAACAATAGCACACTCCACCGTTCCTGCCAGCGTGCAGTGGGCCGGTAACTTCACGAAACCTTCACATTTTCACACTGATTACCGCCGTTCCGGGGCATAGATTACACCCGGAAAATGTGAATCAGGAGGTTCAAGATGAAAAGTGGTGTGAAAATCAAATTGGCGGTGACTGCGATCGTCGTCGGTATGTTTCTTATGTCGTGTACGGAAGCCGGTACCGGAGGGGGCGGATCGACGGTTACGCCCGTCAGTGTTGCCGGGCCGATCACGCGGGGCAGCATTATCGTCGGCGGTATCACTTTCGATGACTCCCAGGTCAGCGTGTCGGCCGACGAAGTCGCCCAGGCTGAAGGGTACCTGGAGAACGGTATGACCGTCCGCCTTATCGGTACGGTCAATGCGGACGGCGTAACCGGTGTGGCTACCGTCGTTGAGGTGGAGAATGAGTTGCGCGGTCCGATAACTTCCATAGATGCCGCAGCGAGTACGTTCGATATATTCGGATTTACCGTTGTTGTATCGGGTGAAACGATCTTCGACGACGGCGAATCATTTGCTACACTCGCGATAAATGACGTTGTGGAAGTATACGGATTTCAATTGGGCGACGGGCGCCTGCGCGCAACCCGTGTGGACGAACAGGGGTCCAATGACGATCTCGAGATTCGGGGTATCATCTCCAACGTCACCGCGACAACGTTTCGCGTCGGCGCAAGCACCATCGACTTCACCTATGACGGCTCGACGGTCATTGAAGGTGGAACGAGCATAGCAGTGGGAGACCTTGTCGAAGCAGAGCTCGACAGCACCCTCTACGCGACGGCAATAGAGCTTGAAGAAGTTGAGGACGCTGAATACTACCACGATGACGACGTCGAGGTGGAAGGTGTCGTCAGCGGATTTACAAGCGCCGGTGCGTCTTTTTTCGTTGGTTCCACCAGGGTCCAGCTCATCGCAACGACCGAATTTGACGGTGGTGACATTGATAACCTGAGCAACGGCGTGATGGTCGAGGCGGAGGGTGGGTACAGCGGTACAACGCTGATCGTACGGGAGGTTTCGTTTGAGGATAACGTCGAAATCGTCGCTACCGCCGACGGTGACGGAGGGGCAAGTGCGCTGGGTATCACGATTCATGCCTCGGCCCTGACGGAACTTGAAAACCTGCCTGGGGTATCGGACATCGCCGGCGGGGATCCGTTGTCTATAGAGGGTTTTGTCCTCGGCGACGGCTCGGTGGAGGCAATTTCGATTGAACGAATGACCGAACCCTTCGACCCGGACGAACATGTCCTCAAGGGACCCGTCACCGTCCTCGTCGATGACACCACCATTGAGATCCTCGGTGTCACGGTTGACCTATCCAACGTGACCGTTTTCTCCGACGACGACGGACCGATGCTGACGATCGGTGAGTTTGTAGCGATGGTGAGCCCCGGCGTCATTGTCGAGGCGGAAGGCTCATTTTCCGCGGGTACCTTCTCCGCTCTCGAGGTTGAATTCGATTGATAAAATAGTGCTTCATCCGGTGGGGCGTGAAGGTGGTACACTTCCACGCTCCATCGGGCTTTGGTTCCGCACCCGGCTCCGTTCCTTTGTACTTGTCAACGGGCGATGAATACTCCAAGAGGCAATTCATTCGCCGACTACGTTGAAACGGTCAGCCCTCTCCGGCAACGTCGATCTTCATGCGTCGCGCCATCCTGCCGTGGGCGACACAGAGGGGAGTTCCGAAGACGGGGCAGCGGCTCACGTCGGCGCGAATGCCGAACACCTCCTGAATGATCTCCGGTGTAACCACCTCTTCGGGGGCGCCCTGGGCGTAGACCGACCGCTCATGGACGACGACGATACGGTGGGCGTAACGTGCGGCGAGATTGACGTCGTGGAGCACCATCACAATCGTCCGTCCTTCCTCTTCATTCAGTTTGACGAGAAGATCGAGGAGCTCGATCTGGTGGTTCATATCCAGGTAGGTGATCGGTTCGTCAAGAAAGAGTATGGGAGTGTCCTGGGCGAGGGTCATTGCGATCCAGGCGCGCTGTCGCTGACCACCGGAGAGCGTTTCCATGGGCCGCTCCGCCAGTTCGGCAACGCCCGTCATTTCAAGGGCCTCGTAGACCCGTCTTTCGTCATCTTTGCTCCACTGCTGCAGGAAGCGCTGGTGGGGGTATCGTCCCTGTTTGACCAGATCGACGACGGTCAATCCTTCGGGAGCGACGGCACCCTGAGGCAGAATGGCGAGCCTCTTTGCCACGTCCCTGGTGGAGTGTTTCGTAATGTCCCGGCCGTCGAGGAGAACCGATCCCGATTTTGCCGGAAGAAGACGCGAGATCGCTCGCAGGAGAGTAGACTTGCCCGAGCCGTTGGCCCCGACGAGGGCGGTGATGCTTCCCTCTTCGATTGATAGATCGAGTTCCTCGATGACGATCCTGTCGTCGTATCCGAGGGTCAGATTTTTTGTCGTTACGCTTTCCATAGTACCCTTCCTGCGGTCAAAGAGTTTGCCTGCTTCTGTAAAGCAAGAAGATAAAAAAGGGCGCCCCTATCGCCGCGGTGAAGATACCCGCCGGCAGATCGAGCGTTCCGATTGCGGTTCTGCCGATAAGATCGGCTCCCATTACGAGTGTTCCTCCAAGAATTGCCGCCGCGGGAAGAAGGCGCTCAAATACGGGGCCGACGAGAAGCCGCGCCATATGAGGCGCCATCAGGCCCACAAATGCGACTCCTCCTGCCACGGCAACGGCGCTGCCGGCAAGGGCGACGCTGATCGCCGTAACCAGCAGTACGTCGCGATCCATCCGTCCACCGATTGAAATATCAACTTCCCGACCCAATTGAAGTGCATTGATCCGCGGGCTGATCAGGAATGACGCGGGAAGAAGGAGCGCAATCCACGGTCCGATCGCCGCGACATCCTTCCAGGAGGTGCCATATACGCTACCAGTGAGCCAGAGGAGCGCCTTGCTCGCCTGATACATCGGGCTGATGACGATCAGAAGGGTAGTTATGCTTCGCGCCGCCGCACCGAATCCGATTCCGACGAGGACCAGACGGATGGGGGAAAAGCCGTTTTTATAGGCCAGGAGGTACATCAGTGTCGCCACCGCCGCCGCACCGACGAACGCCGCCGGTGCAAGAAAGGCCCCTTCCAGGTCGGGAAAGAAGACGAGCATTCCAACCGCCGCAACGGCGGCACCGCCGGTAATTCCGATAATGTCGGGGCTTGCGAGGGGGTTCCTGGCAATCCCCTGCAATAGTGCTCCGGAGACGGCAAGGGCTGTTCCCACGAGGAAGGCGACGAGAATCCGGGGCAGCCTGAACTGTGTGACGATGAGGGTTTCCCTCGCTTCCCCGAGACCGACGAGGCTCTTAATCACCCCCAACACCCCGATTCGATAATCACCCGAGGAGAGGCTCACGACGGCGACGACGATCGCCACCGCCGCAAGAACAGTTGTAGCCGCCAGGGCGCGTCGGTCGACAAGAAATGAAATTGCAGGACGTACGCTGCGGAACGGAACAAACCGCTTCATCCGGGTATCCTCCGCCGGGCGATATGGACAAAGAGCAGCGCGCCAAGGACGGCCGTCACCGTCCCGACCGGTGCTTCCTGTGGCTGCGCGACAAACCGTGATCCGATGTCCGCCGTCAAGAGCAACCCCGCACCGAGGACAAAGCTGTAGGGAAGCACCCATCGCTGGTCGTGGCCCACGATCGTCCGTGCCGCGTGAGGTACGATCAGGCCGATGAGCGAGATCGGTCCCGCAATTGCAACTGATCCCCCGGCAAGAAGGGCGATGACACCGCCCACGCCGATTTTCACCAGCGTCGTCCGCAACCCGAGTCCCCTGGCGACATCCTCGCCGAGCATGAGGGTCGTTACCGGCCGGGCAAGGAGGGCGGCGATGAGCCAGCCCGCTGCAAAGACCGGGAGCGCCGTAGACAGATGTGACAGCTCGGCTCCCGCAACCGATCCGGCGAGCCAGAAGAGCACGATTCCCAGAGTCTGTTCATTTGCAACGAGAACCGCGCTGGTCAGGCTTGCGTAGAATGCCCCGAGCGCCGCACCGGCCAGCGTGATCTTGACCGGCGTGAGACCGTCCCTGCCAACGGAGCCGAGAACATATACAAGGAGTGTACTTATTGATGCGCCGCCGAAGGCAAAGAGGGCGAGTCCTCCAAAGGAGGAAACCGAGAATAGAACGACACCCGTCACGACCGCGGCGGCGGCTCCCGCATTGATGCCGAAGACGCCCGGCGAGGCGAGGGGATTCCTTGTCACCGCCTGGGCGAGGGCGCCGGCGATCGCCATATTACCGCCGATCACCAGCGCGATAATCGCCCGGGGTACCCGGGCGGTTCGGATCACCGTCTGCGCCGTGGAATCGTCGGGCGCGAGGTAGCTCGCCACGACGGTATTCCACGACGAAGGGGTGACTCCAAAACGGACGCTCGAGAGAAATGCAACGCCAACGAGACAGACGAGTCCGACGAGGAGGAGAAGCCGGACCTTGAAATCCCGAAGCGGAAGTGTTCCCGGCACCGTTTCTATTCAACCTGCAAATTGAAGGTGTCCACGATGTCGTCGAGAACGTGATGGGCGGCAAGAATACCTCCCGCAAGATTCCAGTAAACGGCGTTTACGTTGTAGAGATTCCCGGACCGGACGACTCCGAGACTTTCCCACAACTCGGTTTGTGTCCATTCATTGTGGGTCTCTTCCGCCATTCCCGGATCCCACCAGTCGGTGGACCATATGAACATGTAGTCACCGTCGAGGAGGGGAATACGCTCCTTTGAGGTGAATGTGACGACCTGATTTTCGCCGAGCACATCCAGTTGCTCCTGGGGAAGGGAGAGTCCGATATCGTTCATGATCGCGCCGGGATAGCCGTTGTAAATACGGACCTGACCGGGATTGAACCGCACAAGGGATACCGTCGCGTCTCCAAGTCCCTCCGCATCGAGGGCGTCGGCGATCGCGCGGGTTCTTGTTTCATAGTCATTTATCAGTTCTTCGCCGCGCTCCGTACGCCCGAGCGCGTCCGCAATGAGACTCAGGTTCTCCACAAAGGTCTCCCCGATCTCTTCGGTGAAGACCGTTGGTGCAATTGAAGAGAGCTGTTGGTAGAGCGCTTCGTCGTGGCGAAGGGCGGCACCGATGATGAGATCCGGTGCGAGGACGGCGATTGCCTCAACATTCGGCTGCGTCTCGCCGCCGACGACCTCCGTATTCGCAAGGGCTTCCTGCCAATGGGGATACCAGGGATCGGCACCCCAGCCCTGTACGGCGCCGACGGGTGTGATGCCGAGGGCAAGTGCCGCTTCCGTGGATCCCTGGGTAAGGGTCACCACTCTCCGGGGCTGCGACGGGATTGTGGTTTCGCCCCTCGCGTGGGATACGACGTAACTCCCGCCGCCTTCCGACCCGTCGCCGGGTGCGCCGGTGCCGTCTGCGCCCGCTTCACCCGCGCCGGCGGCAAAGAGCCCGAAGGCCGGTACGAGGAGCAGGATCGCCCAAAATACAAGTGATTTCCGTATGTGAACCATGGAGGTATCTCCTTCATCGCCTCGCGACGAGCGATATGTCCGTCCGATCGCCAGAAGATGTAAAATAGTAAATTGATCAACAATTTCCGTGAGCCTATCAGTGACGGTCCCGCCGGTCAAGAAGTGCAATATTTTGATTAATCAAACTTGACTATTTGAATAAGCAATATTACGCTTGATTTCGTGATGAACATGAAAATTATTCGGACCATAATTGCCGTCACGGTGACGATGGTGCTCATAACCGTCGCAGCCGCCGCCCAGAGCAGGAGCGGGTACGGCGGCAATAAAGGACTCGGCATGGGTGTTTCAGGCAGCGTCGGTGTGGACGCAATGGGAATTGACCCCCTGGAGTACCTGACGACGTGGAATTTCAACAATCTGCCCGCCGATGAGCGTGCAACATATTATCGGGAGTCCCTCCTTCCCGACGGTCGACTCCTCCGGGAGTACTGGATCTACGCGCGGGACAGGCAGATAGAAATCGCTCCGGGCGTTACCTTTCCCGCCTGGACATACAATGGACAGGTGCCGGGGCCGACCATTCGCGCAACCGAGGGCGATCGTATCCGCGTCCACTTCACCAACTCCGGCAGCCGGCCGCATACGATGCACTTCCACGGCTACCATCCGGAGGAAATGGATGGATCGATGCCGAATCAATTTGTCGATCCCGGCGAAACATTCATTTATGAGTTTGATGCCGCGCCGTTCGGCATTCATCTCTACCACTGCCATTCTACGCCTCTGACGCAGCATATCCACAAAGGACTGTACGGCGTATTTATCGTGGATCCCGTGGAGGGAAGACCACCGGCGCAGGAGTTTGTGATGATGATGAACGGCTTTGACACCAATTTCGACGAAGACAACGAGGTTTATGCGGTCAACACGATTGCGTTTTATTACCAGAACCACCCGATAGAGGTTGAGTTGAACGAGCCGGTCCGGCTGTACCTGGTGAACATCCTTGAGTTTGATGAAACCAACTCGTTTCACCTGCACGCAAACTTCTTCAACGAGTACCGGACGGGAACCTCCCTTGAGCCGGATACCTTTACGGACACGGTAATCTTTGGCCAGGCCGAGCGTTCGATTCTGGAAATAGATTTCCAGTTTCCCGGAGAGTACATGTTTCACGCCCACAAGACTGAATTTGCCGAGCTGGGCTGGATGGGTCTCTTTCGCGTCGTGGAATAGGGGGTGGATATGCGTAAATTGTTCTTCGGTATTCTTCCACTTCTGCTGCTGGCGATACCCGTGGGCTGGTTCCTCTCGGGAGGCGGCTCGCTGCCGTTCGGGGAATCAATTCTCGTAGGGGATCGCCCCCCCATCGAGGAGATCGCGATTCAGCGGGTACGGATGGAGGAGAACCTCATATCCATTGACATCGTAAATGACGGACCGGATCCGGTCACCATCAGCCAGGTTCTGGTCAACGGATCGTATTGGGCTTTCACCGTGGAAGACGGTGCCACCCTCGGACGCCTCTCCCGCCGTACCGTCCTCATAGAATATCCCTGGAACACGGGGGACGATCAGCACATTACGATGGTCACTTCGACGGGAGTGACATTTCCGCTTACCATACCCGCCGCCGTGGAAAGTCCGCGTCCGGACCGGCACTTTGCGGGAATCCTCGCCCTCATCGGGGTGCTTATCGGAGTGGTCCCCGTCTTTCTAGGTCTGATCTGGTTTCCCTTCGTGCGGATGGTTCGTGATTCGTGGTATCGATTCTTTATGGCCGTCACGGTGGGCCTCCTGATCTTCCTGGGCGTCGACACGATGCAGGAGGGGTTGGAGTTGAGCCACAGCGTACCGGAATCGCTGAATGGGGTGGGGGTGCTGCTCCTCGGCTTTGCGATTTCATTCATGGTCCTCTTCGGTATCAGTCGAAACGGAGCGGGACGGGATTACGCCGATCCTGCGACGAGGGCGCGGACAATCGTCTTTGCCGCGGCCTTCGGCATCGGCGTTCACAATCTGGGTGAAGGTCTGGCGGTGGGCAGCGCCTTTGCCGTCGGCAACGTCTCCCTCGGCGCGACGCTCATTGTCGGCTTCATGATTCACAATATCACCGAGGGACTTCCCCTCATTGCCCCCGTGGCACGAGGGAAGGCGCCGGTGGGATTCCTTGTACGCATGGGCTTTCTGGCGGGCGCGCCCGCCATCATCGGCACGATTATCGGCGGGTACGCGTTCTCCCCGGTCTGGGGCGTCTTCTTTCTCGGTATCGGTGGGGGTGCCATCTTCCAGGTCGTCATTGAGATCATTGCCTATATGAACCGGAAGGTAAAAGACTCCCTCTTTACGCCGCACGGTGTGGGTGGCGTCCTGGCGGGTATCGCGGTGATGTACGGAACGGGACTTATTATTGGCGGATAGAAATACAACATAAATGTTGCATATAAGAAAAAGGAAACGGCGAGTGTACCGTTACAGTGACGGAATCGGGCCTTGCCGCCCTTCCACCGGACGTTGTGGAAGAGGCGTTCAAGGAGAACAGTGAAGGGTGGGAGTACATGCCCGGCCGGCAGGAGAAACACTTCCAGACGACGTAAATGACGGAAGCACGGGTTTGTAAGGCGTTAGGCGATCCGCTGAGACTGGAAATCGTGACACGCCCATCCGGCGGATCGGCCCGTACCGAAGAGTGAAGGAACCTCTGCGACGGCGACGCGGTTCAGAGGCGCCCGGCGGTACCACTCTCATATCTCTCTCCCGCCCATTGAATCGAGCGGTCCGGGATTCCCGGGGCGAACGACGACGCGACGTCCATAGCGCGCCTTTTCGCTCTGGCAACAACGGCGATGAATGAAACAATACCTCGAGCTTGCATGATGCCGTAGGCGAGAATGGAGCGGTCCTCATCGGGAAGGTACCATTCCGATTCAATTTCGTAAGCCACGAGGGTCGGAAAGGCTTCGGGTTCAGCAAAAAAAAGGTCCTTCCACGGGCGTTGCCACGTCCGCCGTGGTACGATCACCCCCCGTCGTGCGCGGCCGTCGGAGGAATACACTCCAACGACCGAGTCAGTTCGTACCGTATCCCTGCGATATGACCACTCCCGCCATTCCCCCTTCACACTCTTTCGTATTATGAGGAGGCTCCGTATAAATCCAAGGAACCGCAACCGAAGAAGAGAGCGGCGTACCGCGGATTCCTGTGCCCGGGCAGTAAACCATTCATAAAGATTTTGTTCGCCGGGAGTGACAACTACGTTCATATACAACTCCTTTCATGCAACCGGTTGCATGTATGTGCAAAAAAAACTCATGCGGATTCTCTTTTAACCAGCTCGACCGGCACCGTCGTCTCCGTGATGACCCGATTGTCGAGGTAGGAGAGGAGGTCCCGGGTGAGTAACCTGCCGATGGTCGGAATGTTCTGACTCACCGTTGTGAGAGGCGGAACGGAGCGGGCGGCGATCGATACATCGTCATAGCCGACAACCGCGACGTCATCGGGAACACGAATTCCTCCGCGCCGTAAGCGTTCCATGACGGCGATTGCCATGAGGTCGCTGTTTGCGAAGACCGCGTCAAACTCTTCGCGATCCATCACATTCTCAATCGATTGTACCGCCGACGCCTCCGTGAAATCTCCGTACGCAACGAGATCGTGATTGACGGCGATCTCCGCTTCCCTCAGCGCGTCGGCATAGCCGCGAAAGCGTTCGGCCACCTCCGTTTCAATCTCCGGTCCACCGACAAAGACGATTTTACGCCTCCCCGTGGAGAGGAGATGCTCCGTGGCAATCCGTCCGCCCTGATAGTCGTCGCCACAGACGGAGCTGAAGCGGCCGCCGCCCCTTCCCGTGGCGACAAAGGGCGCCCCCATCTGCAGGAGGTATTCGATATGTTTCCGTTTGCGGTCGGAACTCATCAGAATGAAGCCGTCCACCTTTCCGGAATGGAGATATTGCTCCACCCAGTCGGCGTCCCGAGGTCCCACCTGCACCATCAACAGATCGTATCCCCGGGCGTACAGCGCTTTTGCCACGGCGCTCATAAGCTCAATGCTGAAAATGTCACACACCGACAGCGCGTCCGCGGTGATGGGGTGAGTGACAAAGCCGATGGTTTTGCTTGCCTGCAGACTCAACCTGCTTGCACTGGCGCTCGGACGAAACCGGTGCTCCTCCGCGAGCGCCTTTATCCGCGCAGTCGTCTCCTTGGAAATGAGGGGGCTGTCGTTCAATGCCCGGGAGACCGTCGATTTTGAGACCCCCGCGAGGCGGGCAAGTTCTTCAATGGACCGCAGTTTCTTCATTTTGGTGCAACCGGTTGCAATGATACTGCCGCCGGAATGCGTTGTCAAGAAAACTCGCATGTTCCCTGTTGTTTTTATAATGAACTTGCGTTCACCGGGGATACCGGTTCCTCCCCGTGGCACCACCCGCCTCGCCACGGATTATCAGTTTTTTCAACGACGGACGCCTCAACAACCGCTGAGGTCGGGGAGTCTATATGCATCACCATACCGTGTATTCCGGGAGTGCCGCCGTCATCGCGGGACAGATCCGTTCACGTGTGACTATGCCAGAAGCCGGATCCGGCTGAAGACATAATCCAGATTTTCCTTCTTGACTACCTGTTTGTAATAGTCTGTTCCAGGCAGGCTTGTGCTTTTTCGATCGTCGGGGACGTCCACTCGATGCCGGTCGTACCAGTGGACGAGGCGGATCTTGCCTCGTTCTATCTCCAGCGCCGTGATTCCTCGTTTTCCTATGACGCATCCGGAGTTGAACAGGCTTGGAACGAGGAGGTGTTCCCGATAGAGGCTGCCCCGATCGTTCTGTTTCCGTTCCTTTGCCGTCAATTCCATCAACTCCTCCGTGAGCCGGTGGATTCGTTTCTCGATTTTGTCCTGTTTTTTCACCTTCGGATATTTCCGGCACAAACGTTCGATCTCAAAATGGATTGAATCGATCTTTGACATCGACTCAAAGAGGGGACGGTGGGTATGTCCGATAACGGCAAGGATCTTTTCGCGGCTGGCAAAATTATAGGCGAGTTCCTCCGTCTGAAATCGCTTGCGGCTGTTGTGGGCCACCGTCCGATTCTTGATCCGCAGAGGATTTGCGAGGTACCGCAGCCCGAACTGCGCCCAATGGTTGTGGTTTTCGTACCACCGGGATGTTTGATGGCCGTGAAATATGAAGATTTCGCCGTCTCCGCATCGCAGACGCAAAGACTCTATCAGCTTGTCCGTTCCGTTTTTCGTCGGATCCCACGCCGCGAGATCATGATTTCCGACGATCCTGGTGAATCGACCGTCGGCAGCGAATGCCGAGAAGAGATCGAAAAAATTGCTCCAACGCGCCCGGACCGTGCGCGGTGAAAAGCGTTGGAGTTCTTCCACGTCGCCGTTCAGAATGAGATGAAAATCGCCCCGGAAATAGTATCGCTCCAGCACTTCATAGAAGAGATCCGCATTGTGGAGAAAGTCATCAGTGCCCGAGCCGTTACCCATATGCAAATCACTGAAAATAACGAGTGGATGGTGATCCTCACACGAGCGTATCGGTGATCGCTCGTACAGAGAGTGGAGATTCCGGTCGCTGAAGTATGTTGCGGTCACGATCGGAGAATACTATGTCCGTTTTGTTAGCGTTTGATGAGCTATCCCATTAATCTCAACGTATTCAGCGCCGCCATTTCCGGTTTTGTAAGAACATTTGACTCGTTATGTACTGTGGTATATGATCCATCAATGGCTGGCAGTGGATCACGTCTGACGAAGTACGAAATTGTACGCGCCCATATTCTGCAACTGATAGAAGACGGTTCGGTGCAGGTCGGAGACAATCTTCCCGGTGAGATGGAGTTGGCTGAAGCGCTCGGCGTCAGCAGAAACACCGTTCGTCACGCATTCAGTGAACTCGTCCAACGAGGAATCGTGGAACGGACGCGCCGGAAGGGCACGGTGTACGTCGGGAACGAAGAGAAAGATCCCCCTCCCAAAACGATCGGAATTGTCAGCAGTTGGCTAACCTATAATATTTACCCCGAGCTGATACACGGCCTTGAGGACGGGCTCTATCGCGGCGGCTATACGATGATTCTGGCAAACGGAAATTCCGATCGAAAGAAGGAACGGGAGTCCATCAACCGGATGATTGAACAGGGTATCGCGGGACTTATCATAGAGCCCAGCATGAGTGCCAGGCTGGATTCCGAGGACACCCTCGTACAGACGCTTAACAATCTTGATGTCCCGATTCTGATAACAAACAATCTCATTTCAGACTTGCGCGCTTCGGCACTCATTATTGATGACTATCGGATCGGTGAAGACGCAACGAAGTACCTCCTTGAAATGGGGCACCGACGAATCGCCTGCATTTATAAATCTGATACCCGTTCGGGGGTATTGCGCCACGACGGATATCGCGCGGTTCTGGAACGGGCGGGAGTTGAGTATGACTCCGACCTGGTTCGCAGTTTCGACGACAATACCGAGGCGAGACGCCCCGGTTCGCTCCTTACGGAACAGATATTTGAATCGGCATCGACCAGACCGACGGCCTTCTTCTATTTTAACGACGAAATCGCCCTGCAGGGATACGACTATTTTGCAGCGCAAAATATCGCCATTCCCGACGATGTCTCGGTGATCGGTGTCGACAACATACGGGAATCCTCTCTGGTATCCCCGCCGATCACGACGTTCAACCATCCAAAATATGTGATGGGGAAGATCGCCGCGGAACTGATGCTCGCACGGCTCAGCACCTATACGTACCACAGCGAATATACGGTCACAATGCAACTGGAATTAGTCGAACGCGGCAGCGTCGCAGACCTGAACGGCACGTGAAGCCGTCCAGGGCGACGACGGGATCAGAGGGCGATACCAGCCCGTTTCTACTCTTTCACTCCGCCAAATGCAATGCCGGCTATTAAATAGCGGGAGAGAAAGGCGAATGCGATGATAATAGGCACGACACTCAAGGCGATTCCCAGATACATCGCGCCAAAATCACGCTGATAGGTCGTGGTGTTCAGCTGCTGGATGATGAGGGGCAGGGTGTACTTCTCCTGACTGTTCAGCAGCGTGAGAGGCACAAGATAATTGTTCCACTGCACGAGAAAACCGAATATCGACATGGTTGCGACTCCCGGTACGACGAGGGGAAGTCCGATGCGGTGAAAGATCATAAACTCACCGGCGCCGTCTATCCGGGCGGCCTCCACGAGACTCGGATTCACCACGCTCTGGGTGTATTGCCTGAGAAAGAAAACGGTATACGGACTGGCGATGGCCGGCAATATGAGGATCATCCGCGTATCATAGAGGTTGAGGTTCAAAGATAGCTTGAACAGTCCGACGAGCATGATCGTCGGGGGCAGCATGATGACACTCAACACGAGACCGAAGAGCATCCCCCGTCCCTTGAATCGGTACATTGCAAAACCGTAGGCGGTGAGGGCGGAAAAATAGGCGGCCAGCACGGTGGAACTGAGGGCGACGATCAGTGAATTGATGAATCCCTCGGGGATGTTGAGGCCGCCGGAACGGAGTCCGGTATTGGGATCTATACGTCCTTTTATAAGGGTTTCCCAGTTCTCGACCAGGGCCGTACCGGGGATAAGCGTGGGCCCTCGGTTGATATCCTGATTCGTTCTTGTTGCATTGACGAGCATGATGTAGAAGGGAACGATACAGACAAAGGCGACGACAATCAGCACGAGATATACACTCACCCGGGATGTGACTCTTTTAACGGGGCTGCTGGTGGTACCGGCAATACGCTGCATATTATTCCTCCCTTCCAAATCCGATAAACTTCAAATAGATAAAGGAAAAAGCACCGGTGAATATGAGCAACAGATATGACACCGCCGCTCCTGTGCCGAGCTGATAGAAGCGGAACGCCCGGTTATACAGGTAGACAACTATGGTGGTCAGACTTTGATCCGCGCCGCCACGGCCTCTCGTAATGATCCATGGGAGGTCAAAGATGTTGAGCCCGCCGATGAGGGAGGTTATGACCACATAAATCATGACCGGCTTCAGGAGGGGGAGGGTTACCGATTTGAACGTCCGCATGGGGCCGGCGCCGTCGACTATGGCCGCCTCAAAGAGGCTCGCTGAAATGGACTGGATTCCCGCGATGAAGAGAATCATTGTGTATCCAAACCACATCCACGTTTGTACAAGGGATACGACGATCCGGGAAGCTATCGGGCTGTTGAGCCAGAAGATATACCGTTCCTGCGCGCCCGGTGCGGTACCGAAGATGACCTGATTGAGGACGCCGTTCTGCCAATCCAGGACCGCGTAGACCAGGATTGCAATGGACGCAACGGTCACCAGGTTCGGAAAGAAGAATATTGCGCGAAAGACTCCGGCCTTTTTAATTCTCAATTGTACGTTGGTCAGAATGACCGCCAGAAAGAGGGCGATTGAAAGCTGAAGGACGATATTCGGTAACCAGATAATCCAGGTATTGAGAAAGGATCGCCAGAAACCGGGGCTGACAACTTCCGCGGCATAATTGGACAGACCGACAAAGGACCTGCCGGCCCGGGTAAAGTCCTCGTTGGTAAGGCTCGTCACAAATGTGCTGATCACCGGATACAACCAGAATACAGTAAACGCCATAAAAAACGGTAGAATAAAGAGATATCCGTACCGTGCATATTTTCGCTCCGTCATCTGTTCCCCCCTGGAGAACAACTTCGACGCACCCCGCAAGTGTCCGTTGCGGAAGTACGTCGAATGCAATTGTTCCTGAGATTATTGAATCGTTACCTGGGGTAACGCTTCCTGAACCCGCTGTCCAACCGCGGCTACCGCCTCGTCGAAGGTGAGCTGGTCGTCAAGATACTCATTGAGAACCTGGGCGAAGATGTTGTTGATCTGGTAGTCATATCCCTGAATCGCGGAGGCATCGATATATGGAGTCTGCTCGTAGAAGTACTGGAGGGGATTCTGTCCTCCCAGCGTTTCCGATGCGTAGTCGTCTTTGACCTTCTCCATGACGTTTGTGTTTGACATGAACTCACCCGCCCGGAGGGCGTACTCCTCCATCCACGCTTCATCCTGAGTCAGCATGCTGATGAACTCCCATGCGAGCGCCTTGTTGGGGCTGTCCTTGTAGATACCGGCCCAGGTGCCTCCCCAGAAGAAGGGATCCGGCGGCGCCGCAACGGCCCAGTCTCCCAGGGAGTTTGTCTGTCCGTTCATGACGAAAAAGAGTCCCCATGTGGGCCAACCCCAGAGAAAGACCTCCGCCTCCCCGGGAGGGGTGTTCATCGCTTCAAACCACGGTCCCGACCAGTCGTCAAGTTTGGCGTCATATCCGGCGTCGCGTATCTCTTTGGCAATGCGCATGAAATCCAGCATTTGCGGATCGATGGCAAATTCGTTGTCCCCGTTCACCCACGGCGTGGTACGGGCGGAGTAGAAAATTCTGAAGAGCGTCTCGCCGGTGCCGGGGAACATCTTTACTTCTCCACCGCTCTCGTCATGGAGCAGTTTTGCCGTTTCCAGGACGCTGTCCCAATCGGCAAAGAGTTTTCCGATTTCCTCGGGGTCGTCGGTGCCGAAGTACTCCCGGGCAAGACTGCGCCGATAGAACCAACCGCCCGGTGTCGTCTGCCACGTCAGGGCGACGACGTCGCCATCTTCGGTGGTACCCATTTCCGCGGCGTAGGGGAACATATCGCTCGTGTCGGCGTTAAAGGGAGCCTCGCTGAGATTGGTCCAGTATCCCGCTTCCACAAACTGGCGAACGTATGCGGCCTCACCGACAAAAATGTCGGGAACGTTGCGTCCCGTTGCCAGAAGGGGGCGAATCTTCGCCTCATAATCCGCCAGCGGAACGATCTGTATATCCACCGTTGCCCCTGTACGCTCCTCAAAGTCCTCGACGACGCCCTGGTCCTGCCACTCACCGGTAAAGGTGATGATTGAAAGGGTCATTCCTTCAAAGGAATCGGGTACGGCAACTTCCTCTTCCTGCGCGCAACCCGCAAGCGCGAGCAGCAGGGCCACGGCGACCATAGACAGCAGCGCAATTTTCCTCATCGTCTGCCTCCTTTAATGATTCATTCCAACAATACGAGTTATTGTTGGTACATTATTATCACTTTCACCCTTGGAATTGTCAACATATTCCTTTATTATGTTCATACAATTGAACAGGAGGTGCTGATGAAATCATCCATCGCATTGGGGTCCACCCCCCTGCACAGAGGTGGACGCCCACCGGCCGGCGGTTATGTCGTCGAAGGCCCGCGGACCTGGTACCGAATCGCCAACTATGACGCCATGAAACCCTTTCTCGTTTCCGTCAGTAATCCCGGGAATATCTGGATGTTTGTAACGACTACGGGAGGAATTACCGCCGGCAGAACCTCCTCCGACTCCTCCCTCTTTCCCTATCTGACGGAGGACAATATCGCCGACGGTTACGGGCATACCGGTTCGTTGACGGTTTTTCTTGTCCACACCGAGGGAGCGTCCCGTCTCTGGGAACCCCTTGGCTGGTGCGGTCCTCGTGTATATGAGACAGAACGCTCCTTCTACAAGACCGTTCAGGGAGACGGGGTGATGTTCAGCGAGACCAATTACACACTCGGTCTGGAGTACCGCTATGGATGGGAGGGGGCCCCCGGTTTCGGCGTACACCGTTTTTCCGCTCTCCGCAACATCGGTACGTCATCCGTAACGGTTTCCCTCCTCGACGGCGTGCGCAACGTCCTGCCGGCGGGAGTTTCAACCCGGATGCAGTCATCCTTCAGCAATCTTCTCGATGCCTACAAACGGTCGGAAGTTGATCCGACCACCGGATTGGGAGTCTATTCCCTCAGCGCCGCACCGACGGACACCGCCGAGCCCAGCGAGAGTCTCCGGGCGACGACGATCTGGTCCTACGGTCTCGACAAAGCGGTAATCCTTCTCTCCGACGGGCAGGTGGCCGCCTTTCGTTCGGAGGCTGCCGTTACGGCGGAGCGTGATAGCAAGGGAAAACGGGGTGCCTATCTTCGTATCACCGAAGCAGTTGTGGCGCCGTCGGAAACGCGGGAATGGGGGCTCTGTGCCGAGGTGGAACAGGACCATGTATCGGTATGGTCCCTCCGGGAGCGGCTGCATCGAGACAAGGACCGCCTCGTACGGGAGCTCCACCGGGACATTGAGAGCGCCCGGGCGCGCCTCTCGGATATTCTCACGTCGAACGACGGAATACAGGACGTCGGTCATCAGGAGAGCAAATACCATCACCTATCCAACGTGCTCTTCAACATCATGCGGGGGGGCTACTTTGTGGACGGGTACACCCTGCGTCGAGAGGATTTTCTCCGTTTTGTGGAGAGCTGGAACCGGCCGGTCCATAATGCCGTGAAGAGTTACCTTGCCGGCATGCCGGAGACGATGAATATACGTGAACTAAGAGCGTGGTGCGACAACGATAAACACCCTGAATTGCGACGACTCGCCTTTGAGTATCTCCCCATTACCTTCAGCCGACGGCACGGAGATCCAAGCCGGCCATGGAACAAGTTCTTTATCAGAACCCACGACGCTGCGGGCAAACCGATCATCGGCTATCAGGGCAATTGGCGCGACATTTTTCAGAACTGGGAGGCCTTGTGTCTCTCCTTTCCCGAATATTTCCCGTCGGTCATTACCAAGTTCCTCAACGCCACGACCGTCGATGGATACAATCCGTACCGAATTTCCGACGGCGGCGTCGACTGGGAAGTCCCCGAACCCGACGATCCCTGGGCGAATATCGGTTACTGGGGGGACCATCAAATCGTGTACCTGAGCCGCCTCATGGAACAGAGCGAGTGTTATGCACCGGGTGTACTTGCCCGGTGGCTCGACGATCCCCGCTTTGTCTTTGCCGACGTCCCCTACAGAATCAAGCCGTTCGAGAACCTCCTTGAAGATCCCCGGAACTCGATAACCTTTGATCACGACCGAAATCAACAGATACTCGACCGCGTCGCAAAGACCGGTGCGGACGGTCGGCTGGTCGTGACTGCCGGGGGAACGCCGGAACGGACGACGCTCATGGAAAAACTCCTCATCCTGTTATTGGCAAAGTCCGCCAACTACGTGCCGGGGGGCGGGATATGGCTCAACACCCAGCGGCCGGAGTGGAACGACGCAAACAACGCCCTGGCCGGATGGGGGCTGTCGGTGGTGACGGTCTCCTATCTCATACGTTTCATTAAAATTGTTTCGGGACTGGTGCAGGCATCGGGTAACGGGAACGTTACCCTTCATTCGGAAGTTGCCGAATGGCTGCGGCAGACGCGGCAAACCCTTGCGGAAGAGGCGCCCGATGGGTGCGGGACACCGGAACGGCGCTTTGTCGTCCTGTCGCGCCTTGGACGGGGGGCGTCGCGGTATCGCTCAGCGGTATATGAAGGGGGGCTGACCGGTGTAGAGGCGCTCTCCTCCGCGGAGGTGCTGAGCTATTTGCAGCTGTTCCGGGACCATCTCGTTCATACGCTGCGCTCCACGCGGCTGAAGGACGGGAGTTTCGAGTCCTATCAGCTCCTGCGAATGCAGGGCTCCACTGCGCGTATTCAACCGCTGTACCCCATGCTTGAAGGCCAGGTAGCGGGGTTGTCCAGCGGCATTCTGAACGACGAAGAGGTGCAGGGTGTCCTTCAATCCCTTCGGAACGGGCCTCTCTACCGTGCGGATCAGCACACGTACATGCTCTACCCCAATCGGGACATTCCCGGGTTCCTGGATAAGAACACTGTAGACGACGATGCGGTTCAACAACTTTCCATATACCGCCGGTCCAGGGAGGAATGGAATCACATACTGGAACGGGACGAGACGGGACGGTGGCATTTCAACGGGAGCTTTCACAACGCCCGGGACGTCGCCGCCGCCGCCGCCCATCTTGGAACAGCGGAAGTTCAAGAGCTCCTGGACCTCTTTGAAAATACATTTCATCACGCCTCCTTTACCGGCAGATCGGGGACGTTTTTCGCGTATGAGGGACTCGGGAGTGTGTACTGGCATATGGTTGCGAAGCTGCTCCTCGCCGTTCAGGAACAGCTCATTGAAGCGATCTTGCGTGAGGATTCAACGGAGATCGTTGCGGCATTGAAAGCGCGGTATCGCGAAATCCGGTCGGGACTCGGTTTTAACAAGACTCCCGCCGAGTACGGAGCAATCCCGACGGATCCCTACTCTCATACGCCCTGGAGCGAAGGGGCGCGACAACCGGGAATGACGGGGCAGGTCAAGGAGGAGATCATTACCCGTTTCGGTGAACTCGGGCTGGTGGTGAGAAACGGTATGATCCGGTTTCTTCCGGAGCTCATCCTTGACGACCAGTGGCGATCGGAGACACAGGACTACGTCTTTACCTTTTGCGGCGTCCGTTTTTCTGTAGAACGAGCGGACCACCCGGGTATCACCGTTCTTGACGGAGCGGGCGCTCCCCTGTCGGAGCGTAATATGCTCGAAATTCCGGCGGATCTGTCCGCCCGGATATTTGCACGTTCCGGCGACGTCTCTTCGGTATCCGTCCGCTGTTCACCGTGATCGCGAGGGGGCACGACGTGCCGGGACGATTCCCCTTTCGGTGTTTCGTGCTATTATTTTCTTCATATAAACATTGTCCAATACGATCGCAAGGACAGGTATGTGAGATTCCCGAGGGACGGACGCGTAATAAACGAAGTGTACTCTGTTTGTATCGTCCTCGCCGTTTCGGTGCTTGTCGGCTGCGCTCCGGCCTCGGTGCCTCCCGGTGCGACCGAGGGAACACTGGACCTGCGGGACCGTGACTTTCAGCGTGCCGGCGCGGTGGAACTGCGCGGTGAATGGCTCTTCTACTGGAATCGTCTTCTGACGCCGCAGGATATTGAAGAAAACGCGGTGCCGACGGGTGTCTTTGAAATGCCCTCCACCTGGAACGACCATCTGGTGGAAGGAGGCACGGCGGGAGGAAGGGGATTTGCGACTTTCACCCTGGAGGTCCTCCTGCCGGAGTCGATGAAGACGGTGGCGCTCCTCGTGCCCAATGCGTCGACGGCGTACCGCCTGTGGATTGACGGGACAAGCGTCGCCGAGGTGGGCCGGGTCGGTACAGACAGGGAGAGTTCGCGGCCATCCTACCGCGTCGGCACCGTCTCAGCCCCCGTCCGGGAAGGGCGGGTGGTTCTGGTGCTGCAGGTTTCCAACTATCACCATCGCCGCGGCGGGATGTGGAAGCCCATACTCCTTGGAACGGAGGGACAGATCGAGGCAAGAGATACGGCGGAAACGGCGTACGACCTCCTGCTACTCGGCGGATTCTTCTTTGTCGCGCTCTACAACGTGATTCTCTATTTTTCCACCTCCCGGCGACCGAAGGGTGCTCTCGTTTTTTGCCCTTATGTTCATGCTCCTGGCGCTGCGGGTTCCGCTCCTCGGGCAGATACTGCTCACCAGGCTCGTTGCCTCCGTCCCGTGGACGTTCATGCTCAAGGCGGAGTATCTCATTGCCAACTGGACGCCGGTGCTCTTTGTCGTTGCCACGCATTTCTTCTATCCCCGTTCGATTCCCCGCCCCTTCCTCAGGGGATTTCTTCTATTTGTACTGGCCAATACCTTCGTCATCGTTGCCGGTTCCGTCCTTTTGTACTCCCGCATCATCCTGTATGTGCTGCTTCCCATCGTGGGCGCCCTCTCCTTTGTGGTGGTCCATCTCGTTCTTCTCCTCCTCCGGGGCAGGAAGGAGCTGCTACCGATCATTGCCGGGCTCTCCATCTTTGCCCTCATCATTGTCGGAGAGATTGCCCACTATCGGGAATGGATTCTCTCCCGTGACCTCGACCCCCTCGGCTTTCTTGGCGGTCTCCTCCCGGTAGGTTCCGTCAACCCCTCTGCCTTTCACACGGTGACGACGCTGATTACATTCGGGCTGATATCGACAATCAATACCCTGATCATCCTCGGGTTGAGTCGAACCGTCATTCCCGGGACGGATAGTGAACCGCCCCTTTCCCTGGACGCCTTCAACCTGACCAGGCGCGAGACGGAAATTGTGAAACTGGTTATCCGCGGCGCCAGCAACAAGGAAATTGCCGCCGCTCTGTTCATTTCAGAGGGGACGGTCAAGGTTCATTTACACAACATCATGGTGAAGATGGACGTCCGGAACCGGACTGAGTTGACCCACCGCATCGTCCACGGTTCGTGATATTTTCGTACGTAACACACCCCAGCGCCATGGAATTCGTGAAAAAATACGAGTGATTTAGTCAAAATATATCGGATGGTATATGGTTTACCCTCCCTCCCGGGGCTACGTTTCACCCGTTGCAGGTACTGAAAAGACAATCGGGAGGTATGCGCGGTGTGGAATGCGAGTGGTTGGGCGGTGTTGGCGGTGGTCATCCTTTTGACGGGATGCCAGTTGCCCCTGGGTGAGGAAGCAGCCGATGGTGCCGGAGGATCCGGTTCGGGATCGTCACCCGGCAGGACGGAGTTTGAGAGTGATGCCGCCGGAGGCGTCGCCTCCATTGCCGGCTCCGCCAGATTTTATCCCTGGAATACCCATGATCTATACTCGCCGGCAAACCTTTCCGGCTACGTGGATCTCCATGCAGGGCCGTCGTCCTTTTCCGTTCCCGCCTCGGGGTTTGATTTCTTCAACCATTACTACCTTGACGGTCCCTTTGAGGTGGATGTCCCGGCGGACGGACCGGTGCCGGTCTTTCTCTTCAGCGAACTTCATTATTCCGACCCGCCGATCTTTGACGGCCCCGTCGGGTACGCCGGTGTTGCCCTGGTGGACGCCGTCCCCGGTCAAACAACGAATATGTACACCGGTATCCCTGAACTTGACTGGAGCGAGTACCAGGATTTTTATGTGCCCCTTGAGGTGAACGAGGAGCTGTCCCTTTCCGGGCCGCCTGAGATTTACTCCTTCGAAGTGGATTCGACGAGCGTATCCGATCCATTTGTCGTGGTGAGCGGAGATATCGGTGAGGTAGACATAGCCGTCGCCGCTCTTCGCGTAAACAACCGGTATCTTCTTGTGGTTTGGGACGAATACGGTGGAGGTACTGCCGGGTTTGAAAAGGTCGTGAACCTCCTGCCGGGAACCAATGACATTCAATTGACCGCCGTATCGTCGATGGGCACAACGATCTCGACGTCGCGTACGGTACGATTTACGCCTCCCGATGGACCGGGACCGGATCTCTATACAAGTGTGACCTGGGACTGGCCGGCAAGTAACATGGACCTCTTTGTCTGGTATTTCGATACTTCTTCACCGGACGGGTCAAGCGAGGCGCGATGGCTGGCGGAATCCCGGAACAGCGATATTCCCGGTGCGCCCGACGCGGTGGGTACGGGTCTGGTTTCCGGGGGCGGCGTCATTGGACACACAAACGGCTCGGAAGTCTCCTTTCTCTACGACGCTTCACCGGCCGTGCTTTCCTTCGTACTTGACGGGGAAACGGGGAGTTACGAACTGTCGGTGAGTGACGCCGGAAATGTCGTCTTTGATCTGGAGGGTGCAATGGGCCGCTCCCGGAACGGTTGGAACGGCACGGACTCGGGAAGCTTCGATCTCGGCGTCCCGACCATGGCGACCGGCTTCTTTGCGAGCGGAGGATTCGGCTTTGCCAGTCCCACAGACGTCACGGCGACGATCGACGTCGTCGTTTCCGAGGAGGGGCTTGCCACCGGTACGATCAACCTCACGGGAGAAGAGGTCGACGGCATTCCCGCAACGGACTTTTCCCTTTCCTTTATCGATGCCGTAATGCTGCACAACGCCGGCGGATCCGGAGCCGGTTCCGGCGACGTCGTCAATCCCTACGCCAATATGAATATCACCAATGCCGGTGGATACGGTCCGGAACTTTTCACGCTGTACGACGCTCCCGACGGCTACTACGTCTTTGCCGTGGCGAGCGTCGATATGGACGAGCCCGAACACTTTCCCAATTCCCTTCTCCACTCCAGGGTCTTTGTCAGTGCCCATGCGGATGGCGAGCTTCGCAATTTTATGCCCCACTGGTTTGAAACACACGCCTCCGATTCCCTTACGCGGCAGAATGCACCCGAGTCCTATTGGTACCGGCCTTTTGACCTCCGTGTCCGTGACGGCCGGGTGACCTATCTGCGACCCGCGACGGATCTGAACCTTCCGGGCTACCCCGACCTTGCGGGGCTGCGATGAACATTCCGTGCCCGCCATTGGCGCGTATCTATAACAGTCATAATCCGCGTCGGATTCACGCCGGCCGCGGCGCATACCGGCGGGCGTGCGAAGACGAAATAGGGAGAAAAGGATGAACATGAGAACGAACTATGGAGCGGTTGTGATAACCCTGTGTGTAGCGGCCTTTTTCACCTCCTGTGAGGTGGTTACGGGGTTTATGGAGGACGTTGAGGGTGGCGGAGGCACCGGAGCGGGCGGCGCAGGAAGTGCAACGATAGATCCCCACCAGAATCTCGGGCGCGGCTACAACGTCTTCGGCAACTATGCGGATACCCGTGAAGTACGCGCCGCAGTTCTCGATTATGGGGCGTTGAACAGCGCCGGCTACATCGATGTACGGGACGTGGAATCCACCGCGTATGTGAAGTTTACCGGGAATTCCATTTCGGAGTACTCCGACAGCATGGCCTCATCGGTGGGTGTCTCCGGTGGTATCAAGGCGTTCAGCGGCTCCGTGCGGACAAATTTCAGTACCACCACCACCCAGAGGGCGGAATATTCCTTTGCCACTGTGCAAAGCCAGATCTACAAGTCTGAAGCGACCATTGCGGTTACCCAGTCGTCGGACCTGAAGCGCTACCTCACCCCCCGGGCGGCGACAGACATCAACAACTCGTTCCTCTCCCCGGAGGATCTGTTCACCATTTACGGCACCCACGTCATTCGGGGGTTGTACGCCGGCGGCAGGGTAGATTACAGCCGCGCGGCGGACATGACCCAGGTAACGACGAGCCGCTCCCTTTCAGTGATGGTTTCGGCATCCTTTGACGCCCTCTTCGGGACGCTCTCCGCCGACGGCGAATACGTTTCGGACCAGGATCGCTCCCATTTTGAGGCCAACTCGGAGCAGCGCCTCAACGTATACGGCGGGGCCAGTGAACTGGCCCTGGATATCGCAAACAAGGATCAATATGACGCGTGGATCGCAAGTGTCGATGCCAACCGTCACTTTGTCGGCTTTCCCCAGACCAACCAGTCCGTCGCGGGAGCGCTCATTCCCCTATGGGAGTTTGCAGACGACCCGGTGCGGGCTTCGGAGCTCCAGAACGCCTTTAACACGCTTGCGGACGGTCAGGACCTTCCCAATGACAACAAAGTCACCGTGGAAATCACTCTGGTGGATATTTATCTGGTGAGCGAAGATGATGCCGGTGGTGAGGAAGAACTCTTCGGTACCCTCGGTGCGGAAGGGCGCACCGGGGGCGGACTCGAGTTCGGCCCCAACGCCATCTGGGATATATCCGCCGATGATGCAGACGCATATGGTACGGTCTCTCCGGGACAGACGATACCGATACATCGCACCATACGCGGGACATTCAATAACTTTGACGAGTCCACCTCCTACGTGCGGATATGGGGTTTCTTGAAGGAGGAGGACACCGGCGGCGACGACGACCTTGGTTTTGACGGCAAGGATATCTACATCCGTGACGGTTGGAACGGCTCGACGCTTTTTCTCCTCTATTTCCGCAACGGCGGTACCCAGGCACGCGTAGCCTACCGGGTGAAGGTGGTCAGATGACCGAGCCGCGGTATCGGGCATCCGAACGCGCTGCGTCGGGACGCTCCGTTCCGACACGTACCTTTCCGGGTACCGCCACCGGGGCGGCCGTTCTGGTCGCCATTGTGGTTGCACTTGCCGGGGGGTGTGAGCTTCCCGTCGCGCCTGACACGGCGGACACACGTGCCGCCGGAACGGCGTCCGGCGCGGTGATCGTCGCCGTGGAGGGGCTGTCCTTTGCAAATACCCTGTCGGGGGAGCTCGCTTCCCTCTCGGGGGTGGACCCGGTTCACATCGAGGAGCGGGATACCTACCTCACCGCCAACCTGAGGTCGCTCCTGGACGCTTCCTATGAGACCGAATCGTTCCGCTGGAGCGGTGACGCGACGAGCGACACCGGCGTCATACTCCGGGATTCGGGGGACAACAGTCTGAGGGCATACCTCCGGGAACGAAAGGCCTACGCCGACCGGGTTGGCAAGCCCCTTGTCGTTGTTGCCCACAGCTGGGGCACCGTGTTGACATACCTTGCCCTTTCCCTCGAGGCGGCAGAGGCGGATCCGCTGGAGGTGGATCTCTATATCACCCTGAGCACACCCCTGGGGACACGCTTTGGCCACGGTTCAACCTATCCCGAAGAGCGTGTGATCAGCGACTATGTGGACGACTGGTTTGAACGACTCTCATTTGTGAGTGACGGCTCCATGCGACCGGCGGCGGCGCAATTTGTCAATTACTGGGCGTGGGGAGATCTCATTTCCGGTCCCGTCGCCGGATTTGTTCCGCCTGGTATCGCCGTCTCCGACGTGCGTATCGACGAAGGCATGTTCGACCTGCCGACGGACTCGACGTACTCCACCGCCGCTGCCTACTCCAACCGCAACTTCCTTGACGCCGTGTACTGGCACAAGTTCACCACCGTCGATTCCTCCGTCCTCACCTCCGCGTACGGAGACTACCTTTCCCAGGACTTCATACGGGATGCGGATGTCATGTTTGCGGCGTTCAGGGAGGATCTTCTCCGTCGAATCCGCACGACGGCGGGCCGGTCTGATGGTCCGCCCGATGGTTCTGCCGGTGGTACAGCCGGAGAAGTAGCGGTAACGATCGAGAAGATTGAGGTGGTCGACGAGGACGAGGGGGACGGTCTCTTCAACCCTGCCGACGACTACGCCGAGTACTTCGGTTATTTCCGCCTCTACCTGGACGGTGAAAAGCGCTCGATACGGCGCATGCGGAGTGAAAACGACTACCTTTCGCTGGAGGAGGGAGATTCATTCAACCTGAACTGGCGCGTCACGGTGCCCCTTGCCGATGCGTCCCGGGTGCTGAAAATCGAGGCCGAGCTGTGCGAGGACGAGCTCGGATATGACGACTACGGGTATCCTGGATTCGGCTCCGTGGATATCGATCTTTCTCATGAAGGATTGCGCGGCCTCCCGCGATCGGGAAGTTTTGACACCACCTGGCTGGATGCAACGGGCGGCCGCAACTCAATCAGGGTTTTTTATCGGGTTGAATCGATGTAGCGGTCGCTCGTCATCAAACACATAACGTATTATGCCTCCGCCTCCGGGTCGTGATCCGATTCCGACTCTTTGAGCCGGAAAAAGGCGACTCGTTCTTCCAGGCCGGCGGCAAGCACCTTGTTCCGATCGGATATGCCGGTCACGTGGCGGACGGCGCTGTTGATTTCCTCTATTCCATGAAGGATTTCCGTGATGCTGCCTGTGACCTCCGTTGAACTCTCCGCCAGGCGCAACATCTCGTTGAGGACGGTATTACTGCCTGTTTTCATCTCGTCGGAGCCGTTTTTGACTTCTTCTGTTATGCCGTTGATCTGGGTAAGCGCCTGGAGAACCTGTGTGCTGCCGGTAGATTGTTCTTCCATGCTGTAACGTACTTCCGTACTGAGAGCCGCAACGGAGGTAATGCTGTTCTCAACCTCTTTAAAAGAGTGTTGTGATTGAGCGGATGCGTTGACCATCGTCTCAATTTGATGTTTCAGCGTTTTCAGAAAGGTGTCGACGTCACGGGATTTCTGTGCGGTATCTTCAGCGAGAGAACGGATTTCTCCGGCTACCACCGCAAACCCGCGGCCTGCGTCACCCGCGTGGGCCGCTTCAATGGCGGCATTCATGGCAAGTAAGTTGGTTTGGGCGGCGATTCCGGAAATGACTTTGTTTGTGTCCAGTAACGCCTCGGACTGCTCCGATATTTCGCGTACCGTGGAGTCCGTCCGGTTCAGCATCTCCCGTCCCGTCGTTGCCGCGCGTTGGAGCTCCTGAAAGCGTTCTTCCATCTTGCCGATGTTGCGGGTGATGGATTGAATGTTGCCGACCATTTCCTCGATTGCTGCGGAAGACTCGTTGACCACCGACGACTGGTTGGTTATCTGGTTGTTCAGAGACTCGATGTTGCGCACCACTTCTTCTATCGATGCCGAACTTTCCTCTACGCTGGCCGCCTGATCGATGATACGCTGCTTGATCCCTTCAATGTGGCCGGTGATTTCGCTTACCGAAGCAGCCGTCTCTTCCATATTTGACGCGAGATCAGCGGTCGTTTCATTGAGGGTTCTCCCCGTATGCTGGACCTCTCTCAGTGTCGTTCCGAGGGACGTGACGATACTGTCCAGGCTGCCTGCCATGTCGCCGATCTCGTCGGTATCGGTAACATCCAGCGTTTCCGTGAGGTTGCCGGCGGCAACCTCTTCGGAGAGATGGGCGATCATGGTGATGCGCCGGGAGAACTGTCCGGATACGAAGAGAGACAAAATGATCGCGGCAATGAGGCCGATCAAAGTGGAGAAGACTATGGCAAGTTGTCCCGTCATCGCGACACGGGTCATCGTCGACTCACTTATCACCATTTGTTCCTTCACGAGCTCTTCGACACGGTCCACGGTTGCTATCAACGTCTCGTAGCCGCGGTCGAATTGATCGTCCAGATCCTGGTCAAAGGTACCGGTTTCAATGGCCGTTTCGAACCGAAGGACCGCCAGTTGGTGAAGTTCTTCCACCTGACGCCCCGCGTCGGTCAGGGCACGACGCAACTCAATCTGCTCTTTCGGGACGGCGAAAAAGGTGTTTTCTTCATTGGTGCCACCCTCGAGCATGGCCGACAGATACCAGCCGGCGTCCTCAATACGGCGTTCGATCGCCGCCATTTGACCCGGGTCTTCCGCGCCGGAAAGCACTTCCTCAAGCCAGAGGTGGGCCTCAGTGAGGAGGTTTTTAGCTTCCATGGCGGCGTCAACATTTCGCGCCCCGATTATCCCGAGATTCCGGCCGGCTTCATAAAGACTCCGCACCTGAAAGAGACTCAATCCTCCGCCTATGACAATAATTATTAGGACGACGCCGAAGGCCGTCAGAAGTTTTGACCGTATACGCATAGCCCTTTCACTGTACCACGGATCTATTTTCACTGCAGAAAGGTCGGTATCGGCAGGTGTCAGCGCGATCATGCTCCGTCTGTCGGTCCCCTATCGGTGCAGTTTCTACACACCGACGACGCGGCTTCTCCGCTCCAGGAGCAGCACGTCTCGCCAAGTTCCATTCATTTCGCCGAGTTTTTCCCGCACCCCGACGTGCCGGAATCCGTTCTTCAAATGGATGGCGACGCTTGCCGCGTTTTCCGGAAATATTCCCGCCTGAAGCGTCCATATTCCCTCGCCCTCGGACGCCTGAATAAGCTCCGTCAGAAGCGTGCTGCCGACGCCGCGCCCGTGAACGGAACGGGCGACGTAGACGCTGACCTCCGCGACGCCGGAGTAGACACAGCGCGAGGAAACGGCGGAAAGCGCGGCCCATCCGACGACCTTCCCGTCCAGCTCTGCAACCAGCCGGCAGGCGGAGAGCGTCGAGGCGTCCCATTCCTCCCACTCCTTGACGGTCTGCTGAAAGGTGGCGTTTCCCGTATCGATTCCTTCCTGATATATTGCCTGAACGGCCGGAAAATCAGTCGTTTCAAATGGGCGTACCGTCGGCATCTCCTTGTGCTCCTTCCCGTGTCCGCGACGAAAATATGGGTTCAATGCGAAATCATATTGTACAATACTTTTCACCATGACGGACACGGTATTCCAACATCCCCACGTCTCCCTGCGCCGTATCCTTCTCGCGGTTTCCCTGTTGCTGCAGTTTGTCGCCGTCGTACTCTACCTGATACGGCCGGAGTACGGGCAAATCAGGGTCCTCTTTAACTGGCAGTTTTTTATTTTGTTTTCGATCGCTATCATCGTTTCCGTCGCGTTGTGGACCGTCCGGTCAACAGTAGTAGTGTGCGTCCTATTGCTCTCTCGCTATACCGTCGTCTTTCTCGTGGGCTATCCTATGGGACGGGACATTCAACTCGAGTTATTGTTGTTTGCCTCGGTGATTGTCGAATCGGCCGGTTACCTGGGCGGCATTGCCCGCCTTGGCGCGCTTGTTGTCTTTTTCGTGCTCTTCAGCCTATCTCAGGGGCAGCATTCGGTCTTCCAGATTATGGTGCCGCCGGCGGAGCCGGTGACCCTGGTCACCGGATTAGTCCTGGTCGCCGTCGTTGCCGTTTTAGTCTACGTTCTCACATCCGCTGCGGCCAATCTCGATCTAAGGACGTCAAGGATCATACATCTCGATTCGGTGGTTACCCGATTATCCGACGCCAACATTGGATTTCAAAGTTACGTTCGCAACCTGGAACTTCAGGTGCTGGTGGAGGAACGCAAGCGTGTATCCCGGGAAATTCATGATACGGTAGGGTATGCCCTTACCAATGTGATCGTCATGCTGGAAGCGGCGATGTTGATCAACGACCCGGAAAAAAGGAATGAAACGCTGAAAATGGCCCAAGTGCAGACGCAGCGCGGGCTGGATGAGACAAGGACGGCCCTCCGGCATATCAGAAACGAGTCGGTAGTCCAGTCCCGGGGTATTAATATGGTCCACGAGCTCGTCACCGCATTCAGCAGTGCAACCGGAATAGAGATCGACGTCGAATTCGGAAACATGCCGAATTACGTGAATCAAGCGATCGATTCCGTTATTTTCCGCTTTATACAGGAAGGTCTGACCAACGCCTTTCGACACGGAATGGCGACGAAGATCAGGATTCAGTTCTGGTGTTCCGACCGGTCGATACGCATAAATATGTTTGATAATGGAATCGGTGGTAACGCGATTGTGGAAGGCATTGGTATCGCGGGCATGCGGGAACGTCTGGAGTCCGTCGGAGGGACTCTGTCTTTTGGAAAACTGACAAACGGGTTTAAGGTCAACGCCGAAATCCCCTGGATACAGGATGCACATGGGCAAAACAACGGTATTGTTGGTAGATGATCAAATTCTCTTTATTGAGAGCCTCAAGACGGTGATAGAGACTATCGCCGAAGATATTGAGGTTACGGGACTCGCTCACAGCGGTGAAGAGGCGATGCAATGCATTGCTGAAAATACGCCCGACATCGTTCTTCTCGACGTCCGCATGCCCGGTATGAACGGCGTCGACACGATGAAACTCATCTGCCGTGAGTATCCCCAGGTGAAGGTGATGATGCTTACGACTTTTGACGATGACGAGTATGTGCACGAGGCATTGGAACACGGCGCGGCGGGTTATCTTCTCAAGGATGTGCCCCCGACAGATTTAATCAATTCCATACGCGCAATGGAGGCAGGGACGGTGCAGGTGTCTCCCCAGGTCTTTTCGATCCTTCTGGACCGCCAGTCGGGCGTAGAGTATGAACAGGCTTTGGCAAAAATCGAGAACCTCAGTGACCGGGAGTTGGAGGTGTTGGGGCATCTTGCCGAAGGATTGAATAACATCCAGATTTCCGATCGTATGTTTATTACCGAGCAGACCGTTAAGAACCATATCAGTAAAATATATGCGAAACTGGGCATACACGACCGTCGGGCGGTAATGAAACTGGGTATCACCGCAGGTCTTGACAAGAAATACCGTAATCGTGTCCGTACCGACTAGTACAAATACCGTTGTCGACAGTACCATTTTAGTACCAGATCGAGATTGACCGGCCGGAAAAACACGCCAAGAATTAACCAATATTTCTTGAAAAGGAGAGGCTATGAAGAAACTGTTTTTAGTTTTTCTGGCGGTTGTGGTGACCGGAGGGCTGGTCTTTGCAGGTGGTACTCAAGAGCCGGCGGCAAAGGATCAACAACCTGTGCGGTTTGATTTTTGGACAACCCAGACGCAATCCGACCGGATGGCGACTATTCAAGTGTTGATCGACACATATACGGCTATGAACCCGAATGTGACCATCAATCTGGTGGGAGTCGATGAAAATGACATGGTTACCAATGTCCAGACGGCGGTAGCGGCAGGAACCCTGCCGGGAATGTTTGAAAGTAACGCCGAGACGGTCGTCTCCTTCGGTTCCGAGGGGATACTGGATGTCCAAGCAGCGACAGCGCTCGCCGATCGCATTGGCACAGACCGCTTCTATCAGGGAGCGTTACGGGTCATGGAAACGAGTGATGGGGACGGCTATTACGCCTTGCCTTATCATGGATGGGTTCAGGGTATCTGGTATCGGGCCGACTGGTTTGAAGAGGCCGGGCTCAATCCACCGTCTACATGGGAAGACATTCTTGCCGCTGCTGAGTATTTCTACCAGCCGGATCAAAATCAATACGGCATCCTCGTGGGGACAACTGCCGAGAACTATACGGAGCAGTGTTTTACGCCCATCGCAATGTCAAACAACGCCGGACTCTTTGATGCCGACGGCAATTTGATCTTCAACTCTCCTCAAATGAAAGAAGCGGTGGAATATTACGCTCAGTTAGCCCAGTACAACCCCCCGGGGCCGCAGACCTGGAGGGCGCGGGATTATTATCTCCAGGGCAAGCTTGCAATGTTCTTTTACTCCACCTATATCATGGATGACCTGGCTGTTCAGGAAGCAGCGGCGGATTCCCTGACCGGCGGTAACTTCGCCGAGCTGGAAGGCGCCGGATTTGATCCCGATCTGGTAAAGAACACCAGAGTCGCAACTACCGTCAGTCATAAAGCCGACGCGGGTTACGGGTCCATTATCGGCCTGGGGATGTTTGAACAAAGCAATCCTGCCGTAACCGAGGCGGTTTCCGACTTTATCGCGTACCTTTACACCCAGAACGCGTATATCACATTTCTGCATATGGCACCGGGCGGTATGAATCCCATGCTTCGTGAAATTGCGACGAATGCCAGATTTCAGAACGATCCGAGTGGACTGTTTAAATACTACGGCCCGGAAAAGATGGCGGAAATTATCAGCGGGCTTGAAAACATTCAACCTTTCAGCATCGTTGAAGGCAACCGCATAGAAGCGGCGAGTGTCCATTACCGCCCAGCAAATTATTCCCCGTATGCTTTACGAAATTACCCAGGAAGGGGAGCGTATAGATGCGGCAATGGCTGCTGCGGAAGCGGAAATGAGGAAAAGTAATCCAATAATCCACTTCAAAAATGGCGTTGCCCGGGTCGGGTTTGGCCCGGGCGTTTCGTTGGAGCATACATGGACGTTCTGAAATTCCGTATCGGTGACCGGCTGAGCAATCGACAGCGAGAAGGCGTGTTGGGATGGGCGTTTAATTCTTCCGGCATTTGCCGTCGTTCTGGGGCTCATCCTCTATCCAATCATTTACAATGTGTATCTCAGTTTCTTTGATGTAAATATGCGTGGTGGCAACACCTTTGTTGGTCTGGAAAACCACCGGGAAGATCCTTTTTGACGATGTTTTCTGGTCGTCAATGGTGACGACCGTTCTGTACGTGGTCCTGACCACCCGTCGGTACTACGATGACGGGACTGATAGTCGCCCTCGCCATGAATAGGACCTTTCCTTTCCGTGGACTGGTACGAAGTATAATTCTCCTTCCCTATGTGGCGCCGGTCATTTCCGTCGTCTTTTCCTGGCAGTTTATATTTGACCCGGTCAACGGTATTTTTATGGATATCGCCCACAATCGGTTGGGCATTTTTGCCGAGCGGTTCAATTTGATCGGGCTCCCCCCAGGCGGCGGTCTGGGTGGCTATCGTCTTCAGTATCTGGAAGAGTTTTCCCTTTTCGTACCTCATGATTCTGTCCCGGTTACAGGCCATCGATCAGACGCTGTACGAAGTGGCCGAGATAGACGGAGCGGGTGACTGGCAGAAGTTTAAAGCCATTACCCTTCCGGAGATTTACTTCGTCGTCAGTGCGGTGATCCTCTTGCGAATGATTTGGAACTTCAACAAGTTTGAGGAGATTTTCCTTTTAACGGAAATTGTGCGCGTCCTGTCTATTTACACATACTTCATGGGCGCATTTACCGGTGCGATGGAATTGGGTCAGGGAGCGGCGCTGGCGGTCATTCAATTTATACTCCTAATGGGGTTCATTTCCTGTACGTCAAAAGGGTGCTCAAATGGTAGTACGGACAAACATATACAAACGCACGTGGTTTTTATTCCTGATTCTGATGATCGTCTTCTTTTCGATTTTTTCCCTTTGTTCAAATGGTCTCCACGTCGTTGAAGTGATCCATGGGACTGGGGCAATCCGTCTCTCATTCCCGACCGGTTAAATTTGACGCCTACAAAGAACTTTTGAACATCGATCAGCAGACAAAAGATCTGCGGGAAGCGATCGTAAATCTTTTGGAAGAATCTCCGGATCTCACCCGGGCACAGAGGATGCCATTTATCGCCAAGTACCGCGATACAAGCGATGCGTTTCCGTATTTCACAATTTTGCAACTCCTCGATCCTGTCTTGACGGCGGCGTTGTTGTCGGTCTGTTTTGCCATACCGGGTGCCTACTCGTTCAGTCGATTGCGCTATCGCGGACGTTCCGCCATCCAGCGAAGTGTCTGTTTGTATATATGTTCGGCGTATTGTGCTCGTCATTCCTCTCTATAGATGTTTGTCGGTCTCGGGATGTTGAGTACTCCGGTCAGCGCATTTTGTCTCTTATCATCGTATATATGGTTAAGACGCTGCGGTGCCGTATGCCTTATATGCTTGGAACTATTTCCGGGGCTATCCCTTTTTCCATCGAGGAAGCGGCGATGATAGAAGGTGCCAGCCGTCTGGAAGCAATCTGGCGAATCATCGTGCCCCTTTCCTGGACGGCAATTACCACGGTATTTGTCTATTCCTTCAAAGATTGCCTGGAACGAATACCTCTTTGCATCGGTCTTTCTCCGCGGTTTTAAGGAATTTCATACCTTGCCCATCGGACTGAAGACATTGTTTTTCTCAAAGAACGCCATCTGGGATCGGATCATGTCGGCCTCGGTACTGACGGCGATTCCAGTCATTGTAATTTTTATGAATATCCAGAAAAACCTCGTTGGCGGTCTCAGTGAAGGCGGCGTAAAAGAATAGCCGCAATAGGAGCAAAAGTTTGAATACGTTAATACTCGACCCAAGCCCGAGAAGTGTCGATTCGATTTTTTCTTCCGCTGATTTGAAGCGGCTTAAGGACGTGGTAAACGTTGTGTGGGGAAAGGACCGGCCGATGCCCCCCGGTCTGCTGCGAGAAGAAATTGCCCGGGCGAAATACATAGTGTCCGGGACGTGCAGAAATATCGCCGTGACGGACGAGGGCGCCCCTCAACTTCAGGCGATTTTGGAGGTTGCCGGGGGACACCCCAGTCCGCAACTTCTCGATTACCAGACATGCTTTCGCCGCGGGATCCGGGTCTTAAGCTGCGCGCCGGCCTTTTCGCCCCATGTTGCGGAAATGGCGCTGGGTATGGTTCTCTCCCTTTCCAGAAAGATCGCCGCAACTGATAGGGATTTCAGACATCACCGGGAGATTTACTCTCTCGAAGGTAACGAGGGCAGCTTTTCTCTGTTTGGAAAGAACATCGGATTTGTCGGCTTCGGGAATATTGCGCTCCACCTCAAGACATTTCTCGATCCCTTCGGATGCCGCTATATGGCCTACGATCCATGGTTGCCGGATGTCCGCCTCAAACGTCACGGAGTCACGCCAGCCACGCTGCGGGAAGTGATGTCTGAGACGAAGGTGGTCTTTGTGCTCGCCAAGGCGACTAAATACAACCGCGAAATGGTCTCGCGGGAGCTCCTGCAACAGCTGTCGCCTGACGCAGTGTTTGTTCTCATCAGCCGTGCCCATGTTGTGGACTTTGAGGCAATGGTGGATCTCCTACAAGAGAAGCGGTTCAGCGCGGCTGTCGATGTCTTTCCGGAAGAACCCTTTCCGGGCGATCACCGCCTGCGGGACCTGGAAAATGTGGTGCTCACATCTCACCTCGCCGGACCGGTACCGGAGGGGATGCTCCGTATCGGGCGAATGGTTACCGACGATGTGGAGGCGATGGAGGCTGGATTGCCGCCGGGGGAGATGCAGGTGGGGCAACCGGAGTTTGTCTTTCAGCGTGAATAGGTATAACCACATTATTACTGGAGTCAGATAGTGAACAATCCGGTTCGTGTTGGAGTCATCGGTCTGGGCGTGGGAATGGAACGAGCTCGGGCAATTGCCAATGGACAGATCGGTGGTGCCGTCCTGAGCGCCCTTTGCAGCAGAAGCATCGACCGGCGGGATATTGACGGCTTGGTCGGCGGGAAGAATATCCCTTTGTTCCGAAATGCCGTTGATCTCATGGACAGTGAAATGGTCGATGCTGTGGTCATAGCTACACCTCATATGACCCATTCGGAATTGGCTGTCGAGGCATTTGCCAGGGGAAAGCACGTTATGACTGAAAAACCCGCCGGAATCCGGACCGGTAATGTCAGTGCAATGAATGAAGTCGCAAGGCGTAGCGGCCGTACCTTCGGGATTATGTTTCAGAAGAGATTGAATCCGGTCAATACATGTATCAAAGAGTGCATTTCCTCCGGCACAATCGGTGCCATTCAAAGGATTCTATGGGTTGCCACCAACTGGTATCGGCCGCAGACATATTACGACGCCAAACCGTGGCGCGGTACATGGGCCGGTGAGGGAGGGGCGATGTTGATTAACCAATGTTCCCACGACCTTGATCTCTTTCAGTGGTTTTTTGGTTTGCCCATACGAGTCATGGCGTTCTGCCGGTGTGGCCGATACCACCGCATTGAAGGAGAAGACGACTGCACCGCATATATGGAATTTGCCGACGGTGCATCGGCGACATTCATCGCGTCCACCGGAGAGTTGCACGGTGCGGGCAGACTCGAAATATCGGGCGAACGAGGCCGGCTGACGTCTGAATCAGGAGTGGTTACCCTTCACGAGAGAAACAGACCAACCCGTGAACTTTTCTCGACACCGCGAGAAGGAGACACACCCGGTGACGAGTGTGCCGACGTGTTGCGCAACTGGATAGGAGCAATACGAAACCGGGAGTCCCTGTTTATATCGGGAGAAGAGGGAATACGAAGTCTGGAACTATCAAATGCAATGCAGATGTCGGCGTGGACTGACAGCTGGGTCAATCTGCCCGTTGATGCACAACAGTATTTCACCTTGCTGCAGCGAGCAGCCGGAGGAAACCTCAACGGTTGTTGAAAGGAACCATGACATGACCAGAAAACGGTATGCAATTGTCGGGACGGGATCGCGATCGGAGATGTACTCAACTGCCATTTTAAAAGACTACAGCCATAGTAGTGCACTTGTCGCGTTTTGTGATTCCAACCGGACGCGAATGGACTACTACAATCGTCGATTGTCCCGGGAATACGACATCACTCCGGTTCCCGCGTATGGACCGGACGAGTTTGAGTACATGTTGCGTAATGAGGCTGTGGACGTCGTAATCGTGACATGCATCGACCGCATGCACCATGAGTACATTTGCAAAGCATTGGAGTCCGGTTGTGATGTCATGACGGAAAAGCCCATGACGGTGGATATGAACAAAGCAAAGCTGATTTGTGAAACGGTGGAGCGCACCGGACGATCGCTCCGGGTCATGTTCAATTACCGTTATGCGCCGCGACACAGCAAGGTGCGAGAACTTCTGGACGCCGGCGTGATCGGTACGGTTCATTCGGTACACTTTGAATGGATGTTGGACACCCGTCATGGTGCGGACTATTTTCGTCGGTGGCATAGGGACAAATCAAACTCCGGAGGACTGATCGTCCATAAGGCATCCCATCACTTCGACCTCGTAAACTGGTGGTTACAGACGAGACCGGTCACGGTATTCGGCATGGGCCGGCGCGTTTTTTATGGTAGAGACAATGGGGAACGGAACGCCCTTTACCGCCCATATCACCGCAGCACCGGTAGTCCCGCGGCAGAAGGGGACCCCTTTGCCCTGGATCTGAATGAAAGCGAACATTTAACGGGGTTGTATCTTCAGGCGGAACACGAGGATGCATATTTCCGGGATCAAAACGTTTTTGCCGACGGAGTAAGCATCGAAGATGATATGTCTGTTATGGTGCGATATGAAAATGACGCTGTACTGACGTATCACCTATCGGCATATGCACCCTGGGAGGGATATCGCGTTTCTTTTACCGGCTCAAAGGGCCGCCTGGAGTATGCGGTTGCAGAAAACAGTTATATTTCCGGAGGAGATGGGGATATCAATCGCATTTCTGTACACGCGGCGGGGAGCGGCGATTACGTCAGTGAGCCGGTTAAGTTATTAGTACGACCCCACTGGCGGAAACCGGAGCGAATTGAAATTGAAGAAGGCGAAGGCGGGCATGGCGGCGGTGACCGCCGCCTGCTGGATGACGCGTTTGGGCAGGCCGGCCCGGACCCGTTGGAGCGGGCCGCGGACTACCGGGCCGGAGCGTGGTCGATTATCTGTGGAATTGCGGCCAACCGTAGCTTTGCCTCCGGTCGTCCCGTGAATGCTGATGAAATCGGTCGCCGGATCGGGATCATTCGGTAATTCTTAGAATACCGTCACGGTACGATCCAGGGGTAATTCCGAATCGGTCTTTGAACCGCCGGGCAAATGTGGCGTAATTCGAGTAACCGACGGAAGCGGCAACGTCTCCGACGGTGTAGTCGGTTCTCTGCAGGAGGATTTTCGATTTTTCCAACCGAGTTGTTGTCAGGTAGTCCAGAAGGCTGTTACCTGTGGTACTGCTGAAGAGCGTTGAAAAATAGGCTCTCTCCAGGCCGACGTGGTCCGTTACGTCATTAACATTAATTCGTTCCCCGAAGTTGGTTTCAATGAAACGGATCGCTTCGTGTACGTGATCCCATTTTCCGGATGGTTCCCGTCTTGCAGGGCGCAATCGTTCGGCGATAGATGATAGCACAAGGTACAAGTACCCCTCGGATTTGAACGGAACCGGGAAATCAGCTTTGAGAATATCCAAGACGGCAAAGAAGTATCCCGCGAGTTCCACTGAGAACTCACCGTGTATGATACATGTCTCCGCCGTAATCCCGTGCGCATTCAGGATTGCGGCGGCATGGGTGCCCGAAAATCCGATCCAACCGTATGTCCACGGTGTTCGATAATCCGCCCGATATCGATTTCTGACTCCAGGAAAGAGTAAAAAAATGTCACCTTTGGATAACGTGCCGCCCTCACTGTATGTCCGTACGGTTCCGTTACCCGCCAAAACGTAGTGGATCACAAAGTGTGTTCGTTCACCGCCAAAACGATGACCCGGTTCGCAAGACTCTCGCCCGGAAAACAGAACTGATAACGGCAGATCTTCTTGAACGCGATTAAAATTTTGTTGGAAATCTCTTTTTTTATTCATGTTCCGAGCAACATAATGACACGAAAAACAACAAAACGACATAACAGGTGCGGGTGTAGAAGTAGTAGGATATATCCGTTTGGAGGTCAGTGTTCATGCACAAAATCACATTTATCGGAGCGGGGAGTACGATCTTCGCCAAGAACATTCTCGGTGACGTGATGCTCACCGACGCGTTGCGGGATTCCCGATTCGCCCTCTATGACATTGACGGAAAGCGTCTTGCCGATTCGAGACGCATGCTGGAAGCGCTCAACTCAAACATAAACGGAGTTCGGGGGGAGATCACCGTCCATCACGGTGTGGATGCCCGCAGGGAGGCGCTGCGGGGCGCGGACTTTGTGGTAAACGCCATACAGGTGGGAGGGTACAAACCGTCGACGGTGATCGACTTTGAGATACCCCGGCGGTACGGCCTGCTGCAGACGATCGGCGACACCTCGGGCATTGGCGGAATCTTTCGCGGTTTGCGTACCATTCCGGTGATGATGGACATAGCGCGGGAGATGGAAGAGGTCTGTCCCGACGCGTTGATGCTGAATTATACAAATCCGATGTCCATCGTAACGGGTGCAATGCTGAAGGGATCGGCGGTGCAAACCGTCGGCCTGTGCCACTCCGTGCAGATATGTGCCGATCGCCTGTTGAAAAACCTGGACATGGACGGGGCGGTGAAGGATCTTCGATGGAAGATTGCCGGCATTAACCACATGGCATGGTTGCTTGAAATTCGAGACGGCGCGGTGGATCTCTATCCGGAAATCAAACGTCGTGCGGCGGAAGCAAACCGGAACGCCCGCCTCCCCGGGGGGAAAAAGCACAACGACATGGTGCGTTATGAAATTATGCGCCACTTCGGGTATTACGTGACGGAGTCGTCGGAGCATAACGCCGAGTACACGCCCTACTGGATCAAACAGCGTTATCCCGACCTGGTGGGGAAGTTCAACATTCCTCTTGATGAGTATCCCCGGCGGTGTGAAACGCAGATCGCCGAGTGGGAGCAACGGCAGGCGGAGATCGTGGACAACGCGGCGCTGAGCCACACAATGTCCTACGAGTACGGCGCCCACATCATGAACGCCGTTGCCACAAATGTGCCGTACCGCATGCACGGAAATATCCTCAATACCGGTCTTATTCCGAACCTTCCGGCGTCGGCGGTCGTGGAGGTACCGTGTCTTGTCGACGGAAACGGTGTGCAGGGTGTCTATGCAGGGGAGTTGCCGGAACAGTGTGCGGCGTTGAACCGCACCAATATCAACGTTCACCTCATGACCATCGAGGCGGCGCTCACGGGCAAGCGGGACGCCCTCTATCAGGCGGCGTTTCTCGATCCCCACGCCGCGGCGGAACTCCCCCTCGACGACATTCGCGCGCTGTGCGACGACCTGATTGAAGCCCACGGCCGTTACCTTCCGGAGTTTACGTGAACACCCTGCGGTGGGGGATACTCTCCACCGGAGAGATGGCGTCCAATATGGCTGCGGCCGTTTCCCGCGTCGATGACTGCCGCATTACCGCAGTGGCGTCACGGGACGGCGCTCGGGCGCGGGCCTTCGGGGAGAGGTGGAACATTCCGTATTCGTTTGGATCATATGAAGAACTGATCACCTCGGATGTGGTGGATATCGTATACATCGCCACGCCGCACCTCTTCCACGGACAACAGATTCGTTCCACCCTTGATGCGGGAAAGCACGTCCTCTGTGAAAAACCTCTGACCCACAATGCGGCGGAAGCCGAGGCGTGTCTGAAACTTGCACGGGAGAGGAAGCTCTTTCTCATGGAAGGGACGTGGATGCGCTTTATTCCGGCGTACCGCCGGGCACTTGCGTGGATCAGGGAGGGACGTATCGGGACACCGCAGGTGGTTCAGGCGGATTTCCGCATCGCCCGTCCCGTTGACCGTGGGCACCGCCTCTTTCGACGGGATCTGGGGGGCGGCGCGTTACTGGATCTGGGGGTCTATCCGCTCCATTTGGCATTCCAGGTCCTGGGACACCCCGACGGACACCTGAGCCACGCTTTTTTCGGGGTGACCGGAATAGATGAGCTTGATGTCATTACCCTGACCTACCGGCGGGGCGCCATGGCGATGCTGAGTTGCGGATTTTCAGGGTATAAACCGCGGGAAGCGTACATCGCCGGCAGCGAGGGGTATATAAAAATCCATGACATCTTTTTTCGACCGACGGATCTGACCATCCGTCGGTCAAACGGCAATGAGGAGACGATAACCATTCCCTACGACCACACCGGCTATGTACACGAAGTGCGGGCCGTACGGGATGCAATAGTGTCGGGAAGACTGGAAACGCCGGAGCTGCCCCCCGACGATACGATCCATATCCTGAAAATAATGGACGCCCTGCGCGGGGAGTGGCGGTTGTCCTATCCCGGTGAACCCGTGTGACCGGATGACCTCGTTCACTCGACGCGCGTTTCCGCTACTCCGCCGCTATCGCCTCTATTTCCACACGTGCACCCAGGGGCAGGTCTTTGACGGCAAAACAGGATCGTGCCGGCGGATTGTCGGTGAAGGTCTTGCCGTAAATCCCGTTAAAGGCGGGAAAATCTGCGATATCCGCGAGAAAACAGGTGGTCTTGACGACGTGTTCCGGGCCGAGGCCCGCTTCCCTGAGGATGCTCACCAGGTTTTCAAGTGCGAGCGACGTCTGTTCTTCAAGCGTTGGGGCCAGCGTTTTTTCTCCCGCCTTCAACCCCAGCTGTCCCGAGATAAAGAGCAGGTTTCCCACCTTGTTTGCCTGTGAGTAGGGGCCGACCGGTGCCGGAGCCTTGTCGGTGAAGATAATTTCCTTATTCGTTTTCATGTGTTTCTCCATCGTTACGTAAGTCTCGTAGGTAGTTGTATACGGTAAAGCGGGAGACGCCAAGTTCATTGCTCACCATCTCGACGGCCCCTTTCACGTCAAAGATGCCCTGGGAGTGAAGCTCCGCGACGATCGTGCGGTTCTTTGTCTGGGGTGATACGCCGCGCTGGGCCGTCGCCTTCTGTATCGCCAGGTCAAGCGACCGGGTGACCAGATCCTCGGCGCTCATCATGTAGTGTTCCGGCGACTCTTCCCGGTCGCCGTCAAGGGCGGTTCCTGCGGTGGTGGCTATCAACTGCACCATTTCATGGACCGGAATGGAAAGATCGAAGTTGACACAGAGCATTCCGATCGGTTTTTGACCGTTCCTGACTACGACGGTGACGCTTCGCAGGGGGCGTCCGTCGGCGGTGGAACTTCTGTATATCCTGAAATCCCGATCCACCCCTTCGGGAGAGCCCTTTTCCGTGGACCTGAGGATCTTCAACGCAAGGTCTGTCACCGGCGACCCCACGGAACGACCGGTGACGTGGCCGTTTTCGATCTGTATAACCGATTCCGCGAGGTCTTCAAGGGAGTGGAGGAGAACCTCGCAATGGGGCCCGAGGAACTCGGCAAAGCCCCGTACAATGGGCGCCATTGATGTGAGAATACGTCGGTCCTCGTCGGTGAAGTGGGCTTCCTTGGTTGTACGGCCGGTCCAGGAATCCAATGCGTCTGTCTTCACGGCAGTACCTCCTGTGCCGCCGTCTTCGCCGCGCCGGTCGCGCGCCCCGGGGCGGCGGATTCCTCCCGCAGAGCCGGTGCCGCGGCAAAGGCGCGGGCGATGCGCTTCACTCCCTCAATGAGAACCGACCGGGGACACCCGAAGTTGAGTCGGAAGTGATGCTCCCCGCCGGGTCCGAAAGATCGACCGTCGTTGAGAATCACCCGGGCATCATCCTTCAGGATTCGTGCCACCTCGTCGTGGCTGCGCCCGATGCGGGAAAAGTCGAGCCAGAAGAGAAAGGTCGCTTCCGGGGACGCGACGCGCAGCTGCGGCAGCTCCCCGGCAAAAAAGGTCATGGCGGCGTCCCTGTTGTCCCGGAGGTATTGGAGCACCGTCTCCAGCCACGGCTCTCCCTCTGAATAGGCGGCGTCCATACCGGCTATGGCAAAGGTGTTTGCATCGTAGAGGCCGAAGGTCTTTGCCTGGGCCGCGTCAAAGGCGCGCTTCATCCGCTCGTTGGATGTGATAATGACCGACGCCTTGAGTCCGGCGATATTGAAGGTCTTGCTCGGTGCGATTCCGGTGATGGTACGGGCGGCGATCTCGGGTGAGAGGGAGGCAAAGGGCACATGTCTGCCCCCGCGGAGGAGCAGATCCGCGTGTATTTCATCGGAAAAGACGAGGAGGTCGTGCTCCAGAACGACCGCTGCAAGTTCTTCAAGCTCCTCTTTGGACCAGGCGCGACCGACGGGGTTGTGAGGATTGCATATGACGAGCATCCTCGTTTCCGAGTCGATAATCGACTTGAGCTGTTCCACGTCGAGGTGATACTCCCCCTTTTCGTCCTGGACGAGGTGGTTGTACCGGAGCTGTCGGCCGTTGGACAGGACGCTGCTGTGAAAGGGCGGGTAGACAGGGGGCTGGACGATGATCTTTTCTCCGGGGCGGGTAAATGTCTGAATCGCAACGTTGAGACCGGTAATGACGCCGGCGGTATAGGACATCCACTCCACTTTGACGGGCCACCGGTAGCGACGCATTGTCCACGACGCAACGGCGTCCCACACGTGGCCGGGCAGGGCGGTATACCCGAAGATTCCGTGCGTCACGGCGGCGTGCAGGCGGTCGATCACCACCGGCGGTGCCTGAAAATCCATGTCGGCGACCCACATGGGGAGAATGTCGGAGGCTTCCGTACCGACGGCGTCGACAACGCCGTCCCATTTAATGCAATTTGTGTTGCGCCGGTCTATGATATCGTCGAGACAGTACATGGTATTCTTCGTCACATCCGCCCTCTTTCATTCAGCGTAACCGGTGGTTGTAAAATAAGTCAACAAATATTCAAATAAAGTTGTCGAAAATAAAAATTTTTTCATTATTGCAATTGACATATAACAATTACTGTAGAAACATGTATTTTGAGTCTTATCGCAAGGAGGAATGTATGCGAGACGGTCTGCGTACGCTATGTGTCGTACTGATGGTGCTGGTTTTTGCAGCGCCGGTATTTTCCGGCGGTCAACAGGAAGGTGATGATTCCATCCACATCGCCCTTTCCGCACCGATCACCGGTGACTGGTCGGAATTTGGTGTCAACTTTCAGCGTTCACTGGAACTTGCCATCGCCGAGCTCAATGCGGAAGGCGGAATTCTGGGCCGCCCCGTTCGCCTTTCCGTGGGTGATACCCAGGGAAATCCCCAGCAGGCGGCGACGCTTGCCCAGCAATGGACAAGTGATCCCACGGTAGTTGCCCAGATCGGACCCTTTGCGTCTGGTCCCTCCATGGCGGCACAGCCGATTTATGACGCCGCGGGAATGGTGCAGCTTTCTCCCACGGCGAGCCACACTGAATATGCAGGCGGCTCTCCCTGGAGTTTCGGTATCGTTGGAACCCAGGCGGGGGAAGGTCCCTTTAACGCGAACTACGCCTACAACGAGATCGGTATTCGCAACATCGCAATTCTCCATCTCAACAATGACTGGGGAATCGATACGGCACGCTATTTTTCAGAGGCCTTTGAAGATCTGGGCGGCAATGTCACCGCCACGGAATTCTACTTTGACGGCGAAAGTGACTTTACGGCGGTCCTGACGTCCCTCAGGGACTCCGGGGCGGATGGGCTCTTTATCGCTTCCTTTTACAACGACGGCGCGGCAATCAACATCCAGAAGGCGCGCCTGGGATGGGATGTACCCGTTATCGGTCCCACGTCGCTCTACTCTCCCCAGTTGATAGAACTGGGCGGTGAAGCCGTTGAAGGCCTCTACACCGGTACCGGTTTCTTCACTCCCGATACGGATCCGCAGGTCCGCCGATACGTGGAAGCCTTTGAGGAAGCCTACGGCGCAAAACCCAACTTCCACGCCGCTCTCGCCTACGACGCGATGATGCTTCTGGCGGACGCCATAGAGCGCGCTGGAACCACCGAGAGCGAGGCGATCCGTGACGCCCTGGCCGCAACGGAAAACTTCCCCGGACTTACCGGAAGTATCACCTTTACACCCAAAGGTGACGCGGTGAAGGGATACCGGATGCTGACGATCCGGGACGGCGAGTTTGTCCTGTACGACGAGTAGGCTGCACAGAGTTACTCATTGAGAACGTCCGCCCCATCGAGGGCGGACGTTCTGTAGATGCGTCATTTTTTTAAAAGGATGGAGGGCGTCTGTGTTTATTCAGCAACTTATAAACGGGATCACACAGGGTAGTCTCTTTGCCCTCCTGGCGATCTCTTTCGGAATAGTCTACGGCACGCTGCGACTGCTCAACTTCGCCACCGGATCGATCTATATGGTCGGCGCCTATTTCGGGTGGATGATCATCAACTACGTTACACCCAACCTCTTTCTGGCGATTATTGCCGGCGGTGCCGCCGGTTTCGGCGTCGGGTTTGTCCTGGAACGGTTTGCCTTTCGCGCCCTCCGCGGCGTTGCACGTATCGCATCGCTCATCTGTACAATCGGTTTTTCAATGTTTCTCAATGAATCGATGTCCGTCCTCTTTGGGGCGGAGCGGAAATCGATGCCCGCCTTCTATACGGAGACTGCCTTTTCCGTTCAGGGCATACCGGTGAGCTGGTTGCAGATCATTCTGATCATCGTGGCGGCGGTCGTTCTGATCCTGCTGCAGGTTCTCATTTACCGCACCAAACTGGGACTCGCCATCAGGGCGGTCTCTCTGGATTTCAAGACGGCGAGTCTCATGGGCATCCCCACGGACCGCGTCATTTCTCTCACCTTTTCCATCGCCGGAGCGGTGGCGGGGATTGCCGGAGTCCTGGCGGCGTCATACTACAACGCACTCTTTCCCTTCATGGGAAACATGGCGGGACTCAAATCATTTGCCGCGGCGGTCTTTGGCGGTCTCACGTCGATACCCGGCGCCATTCTCGGCGGGTATCTCCTTGGCATCATCGAAAACTTTGCCGTTCAGATCATTTCGTCGGGATATCGGGACATCATCGGTTTCTCCATTCTGGTGATCTTCCTGCTTCTGCGGCCCCAGGGGCTGTTGGGCAAAAAGTCGGATTGAGGGGTACCCAATGGCATCTACTTTTTCTTCAATACGAGAACGCACCACCGCATTGGCAGGACGGTACAAATACGTGCTCGCCGGTGTGGCGGCGCTCTTTCTTGTCGCGCTTCCCTGGCTTCTGACCAGCGGATATCATTTGCGCATCGCGACGCTGGTAGGGATTTACGTCCTCCTCGTCTCGGGCCTTAACGTCATCATCGGATTTACCGGCATGTTTTCCCTCGGTCACGCCGCCTTTTACGGCATCGGAGCGTATACGTCGGCGATGCTTACCGTCATGGCCGGCTGGAACTTCTGGATTGCCCTGCCGATGGCGGGAATCGTCGCGGGGCTCTTCGGCACCCTCATCGGGCTTGCCACGCTCAGGCTGCGGCGCGTCTTTCTCGCCTTCACCACCCTCGGATTCGGTGAAATCACCCGTATCGTCATACTCAACTGGCGTTCCTTCACCCGTGGTCCCATGGGCATATCGGGAATTCCCGTTCCGAAACTCTTTGGATGGACTTTTGACGGTCGGGGATACTACTACCTCGTCCTTGTCCTTTCGGTGATCACCGTCGCGACGATGTACCGGATGTACCACTCCCGGGTTGGACGTGCATTGATCGCGATCCGTGAGGATGAGACTGCGGCGCACAGCATGGGCGTCAACGTGTTCGGCTACAAGGTTCTTGCCTTTACGGTGGGGTGCTTCTTTGCCGGGATCGCCGGCAGTTTCTTTGCCCATTTTCAGCGCTATATCAGCGCAGACTCCTTTGCCAACCTTGAGTCCTTTTCAATCATCACGATGCTCGCCCTCGGCGGTACCGGCTCGATCATCGGTCCCGTCCTCGGCTCGACGATCCTGGTGGTGATTCCCGAGGTGTTCCGTGTTCTCATGCGCTTCAGGGGCGTCATTTACGGGCTCACCCTCATCGTCGTCATCGTCTACCGTCCCGGCGGTCTTGCCAATGTGAAGGGTATTTTTGAGAAACCGAAACTCCCCAAACGGCCGCCAAGGCGGAAATTGCGCGCCCTGTCGCCGTCTGGCTCCGGAAATGGAGGTGGGCGATGATTCTGAAAGTTGAAAAACTCCGCAAGGCCTTTGGAGGTCTGGTGGCGGTCAACGACGTTGATCTGGAAGTGAAAAAGGGATCGATCCACGCCATCATCGGTCCCAACGGTGCGGGCAAGACGACCTTCTTTAACGCCCTCACCGCGATCGTTCCCGCCGACGCCGGCTCAATAACGTTCCTTGATCGACGCATTGACGGATTGTCCAGCCATGCCATCGCCGAGATCGGCGTCGCCCGGACATTTCAGAACATCCGCCTCTTTCCCTATCTCTCGGTACTTGAAAACGTGAAGGTGGGGACCCATACCCGGAACCGCTACCACCTCTTTGACGCGATCATGCGTACCCCCCGGTACAAGCGGGAAGAGAAGGCTGTCGGCGAGTCCGCCATGGCGCTGCTGGAGAAAGTGGGACTGGTCGAAAAACACGACACCCTTGCCCGCAATCTTCCCTATGGGGAGCAGCGAAAACTTGAAATAGCCAGGGCACTGGCGACGCAACCCCGGCTGCTCCTCCTTGATGAGCCCGCGGCGGGAATGAATGCCCGGGAAACGGCAGGGTTGGATGAGATCATCCGCTCCCTTGCCGGGGAGGGTTTCACAATCCTCCTTATCGAACACGACATGAAGCTGGTCATGAGCATCGCCGATCGCATCACGGTGATCGATCACGGCGTGAAGATAAGCGAGGGCGTGGCCAGGGAGGTGCAGAACGATCCCAAGGTCATCGAGGCATATCTGGGCAAACAGAAGGAGGGCGCATGAGCCTGTTGGAGGTCAGGGACGTTCAGGTCCACTACGGCGCAATAAACGCCCTCAAGGGCGTCTCCGTCACCGTTGAGGAAGGGCAGCTGGTAACACTTATCGGCGCAAACGGTGCGGGCAAGACGACGCTCCTCAATACGATTTCCGGCGCCGTCCCCGGAAGCGGCGGGAGCATCCGGTTTCGGGGAGAGGAAATACTCAACGAGCAGCCTCACGTGATAACCCGCATGGGGATTGCCCACGTCCCGGAGGGACGCAAGATCTTCAGTGAACTCACCGTTGAGGAAAATCTGGAGGTCGGCGGATACATCCAGAAGGAGAAGACACGGATACGGGAACTCATAGACCGCAACTATGAGCTCTTTCCCCGCCTCGCGGAGCGCCGCGGTCAGGAAGGCGGGTCCCTCTCGGGGGGAGAACAGCAGATGCTTGCAATCGCCCGGGGATTGATGTCGGATCCGACGCTCCTCCTCCTTGACGAGCCGAGTCTGGGGCTGGCGCCGATTCTTGTGGAGACGGTCTTTGAGTTCATATCGGAAATCAACAGACTTGGCGTGTCGGTATTGCTTGTGGAGCAGAACGCCAACATGGCGCTGCACACCGCGTCATTCGGATATGTTCTGGAAACGGGGACAATAACACTTGCCGACGAGGCGTCGTCCCTCATGACCAATCCGGCGGTGCGGAACGCCTACCTCGGCGTCACGTGACCGGAGCGCGATAGTTTCGTATTACATGAGACGAAAGGAGAAAGAAATGACAAAAAAAGAACGGGTGGAAGCGAGCCTGGCGGGGAAGCCCTTTGACCGGCCGCCCGTATCGTTCTGGTACCACTTCGGAACCCAGCATGAATCGGGGGAGCGCATCGCCGAGCTTGAGCTTGCGTTCCTGCGCTACTACGATCTCGACTACCTGAAGGTGATGAACGACTATTACTATCCCATGCCTGAGGGAATGACTGAACTCAAGACGCGGGACGATCTCAAGGCGATCAAGCCCTTCAGAATCGAAGAGAGCCCGTGGAATGAGCAGCTGAAGGCGATGGACATCCTCGCCAGGGAACTCAAGGACGAGGTCTATTTCATAGACACCGTCTTTGACCCGTGGCAGATTCTGCTGCGCAACCTCGTCGGGGAGCATCTCATGACGCTGGTCGAGACGGAACCTGAGGCGATTCTGGAGGCGCTGGAGGTCATTACCGACAACACCGTCGCCTACTGCAAGGAGGTGATCAAACGGGGTGGTGCCGGTGTCTTTGTCTCCACCTTTTCCGCGGAAAAGCAGCTTCCCAAGGATGTGTACATGCGATTCGCCTATCCCTTTGTGAAGCGCCTCTTTGAGGAGCTCAAGGGCAAGGGGATCATGAATACAATCCACCTCCACGATTATGGAATATGGGTGGACGAAATGGTGAAGGTGCCCGCACAGATCATTTCCTATGAAGATACGGACCCCCGCAATCCGACGATTCCTGAACTGCGCAAGAAGTGGTCAGGCAGCATCATGGCGGGCATGGACAAGAATCTGGTAACCCGGGTCACCCCCGAACGGGCGCGGCAGAACGCCCTGGACGGGATTGCCGCGGGCGGCCCGACGAAGTTCTTCCTCGCTCCAGGCTGCAGTTTTCCCACGTGGATGTATCCGGAATCGGGGAAACTGATCGTCCAGGCGGTCAAGGCGTCCGCAACCGCCCCCTGAAGATCGTGTCGTACCTGGCCATAGACGTCGGTACGACCCGCACCAAGGTGGGGTGGTACGACGAGTCCATTCGGCCCCGGGCGGTTGAAAGCGAACCGACCCCGGGGATCGGCGGCGGCGTCTTTGACGCCGCCGCCATCCTCTCCGTTCTTGAAAAACTCATTCCCCGCGTTCTGAGACGGCCCTCTCCCCAGGGAGCTCCCATCGGGAGAGTCTCGGCGATCGGGATTACCTCCTTTCTCTCCCATATCGCCCTGGATGAGGAGGGAGCATGTGTACCGCCCCTCATGACGTGGTCCTTTCAGCCCGGTGCGGAGGCACTGGGAGTGTGTGTAGCCGCCTGTGACGACGGTGGGTGGGAGCTTGAGCGGCCGGTAAGTATGGAGCTTCTTGCTCCCCGGCTGGTCGCCCTTGCACGGAGTGATCCCTCCTTTCCGGAGCGGGTTGTCAGGATCGTCTGTCTCAAGGATGTGATCCGCACAATGCTCTCCGCGGACTCGGTAACGATGTACACCGACTGGAGTTTCCGTGATTACTCCCTGATTCGCGACAGGAACGATGAGGTGATTACACCGATCGTGGAGCTGTTGAAACGGGAGGGATATGAAGAGCCCGAGTCACTACTGCCTCCGGCACTTTCCGCCCACACCCCGGCGGGCACGCTTTCTCCCCGCTTTGCACACCGTTTCGGACTGACACCGGGTATCCCCCTGACGACGGGCGCCACCGACGGTACCACGGCGATGTACGGGGGTGGCGTTCTCTCCGACGGCGGGATTGTCACCCTTTTCGGCACGACCGACGTGGTCATGCGTGCCGTTCCCCGCCTGTCAGACGAATATTTCGTCGCCCCCGCCCGCGGACTCTCCCGGAACGCGGCGGTACATCGCGATTTTGACCTTCTCGGTGGTTCCACATCATCCTCCGGAGGAGCGGCGATGTGGATGCAGGATATCCTGCGCGACGGCGAGGGGTGGTACGCTGTGCCTGCAGGAGCCGAGGGTGTACGGGTCGCTCCCGGTTTTGACGGTGAGCGAGCGCCCTGGAACAAGGCGCGATGCCGCGGCCGCGTGGACGGTCTGACTTCGGCCCATCGGGGGAGCCACATATTTCGGGCCCTTATGGAGGCCAACATCTTCCGGGTCCGCTCTCTTGTTGAGGGACTGCTGCAGCTCTATCCCGGCGGTCGCAATACGGTACTCCTTGGCGGCGGGGGGAACAGGACGCTTCACCTCGACGCGCTGCGCAGCGCGATCCTTCCGTGGCCGCTGCGATGGCGGCGGGATCAGGAACTTTCCCTCGCCGGCGCGGCGATATTTGCCGCAGCCTGCCTCGCCGCCGATCAGGAGGAGCGGGACGCGGTGCTTCTCGCATGCTGCAGGCGTGTGGGTGGCGATGTCCTCTACTCGGAAACCCCCGATGATCTCTCGACGCAGCGCAGGGAGTATGAACGACTCTATGAAGAGTGGGTGGAGTGGATCTCTGAAGTATATGGAGTACAACGGTGAATCTGTATCTATGCGGCATGATCGGGTCAGGCAAGACGACGGTCGGAAAGGAATTGAGCAGGCGGATCGATGTGCCATTTGTCGACCTTGATCGGGAGATGGACGGCCGGCTTGGGTATTCCTTCCATCGCCTCGTCAGGGAACGGGGATGGATTCCCTTCCGGGAGCTTGAGTATTCAATTTGCAAGGACTTTGCACGCCTGACGGACCGGATCGTCTGCCTCGGCGGCGGTACAATCCGCTATGAGTGGAACCGCGATGCCATAGCCGGTACCGGGCCGGTGGTGCTGTTGGAGGCAGGCGAGGAGACCCTCATCGAGCGTGTCAGTATCGCCGACCGACCCAGGGTGAACCCCGATACCGATCTTGCCGGTGATATCAGACGCATGTGGCGCGAACACGGCCACGTCTACCGGTCGGCGGCGGACCACATCGTCAGTACCGACGGCCGCACCCTGGATGAGGAAGTTGCCGATCTCATGGAGGTTGTCCGCGCCACCCCCGGGCTTTTCAAGGCACACCTGAAGTGACGGCGCGGCGGTGACCGTCAGGTTCGATCTTAATTTTCCTGATACCGAATCAGCCCCGGCAGGGGAGCCTGCTCTGAAAAGCGGAAGTGCTTCATTGGGTGAATGTCCAGCGGGTTGGGGTACCACCCTTCCACGGCGTTGAGATCGATGAGGTTTATGGAAGGAGAGTGGCTGACGGGAAGTACCGTTCCGCTCTGGAGGAGTATTTCCTCCGCCTCACCGAGGAGCTCGTAGCGATCCCGGCCGCGAATGACCATTGAGCGGTCTATGAGCTCGTCATATCGGGTGTCGGAGAAACCGGCGTCGTTGACGTTGCTGTCTGAGATCCACATTTGCAGGAAGGTGAGGGGGTCGGCAAAGTCACCGATCCAGCTCACCGTCCCGACGGTGAAGTCACTCTCTCCAAGGACGTCAAAGTACGCCGGGTATGGCGTCACCGTGATTTCCACATGTACCTCCAGGTGACGTTCCCACGCTTCTTTCATGAGTCCCGCCACCCGTGCGGACTCCTCGCCCTGGGGAATGTGGATTTCAATAGTCGGAATGCGGACGCCCCGGGTGTATCCCGCTTCCCTGAGGAGATCAAGTGCTTCTTCCGGGGCGGGTTCCGTGATGCCCTGCACCTCCGGATAGTAGGGGATCTGCGGAACCAGTGTGGTGGCAGGGATGAACTGGACGTCTTCACTCCTGATTTCCGGCCACGGCAACAGGAGCGCCAGTGCCCGGCGAACCCGGGGATCGTCAAAGGGTTCCCTGTCGGACCGTATGAGGTAGTAGGTCGTTGCAAAGAGGGGATGAATGACGATCGTCTGGGGAAACTGGACGCTGCCAAGATCCATGCCGCCCGTTACCCAGTCTATCTGTCCCCGGTTGAACCGTTCCGTCACCGCTTCAGCCTCGTCTTCTTGGGTGAAGAGGACGCGCATGCGCGGAATCTCAACGTTCCGGCGGTCCCAGTAGTCGCGGTTCCGGGTGAGGACGAGCTCCTCTTCGTTCCGGCTGGCGATACGGTAGGGTCCGTTGACCGGCAGAGGATCGATGCCGGACCAGTCGTCGGTTTCCCGCAGACGCGGGTGGAGCGGGACAAAGGCGTGGTGACAGAGGATGCGAAGAAAGTGGGTCGCCGGATTTCTGAGGGTCACCACCAGTGTCCGGGAATCGGGTGCCCTTATGCCGACGTCGTTCCGGTCTTCCGTCGCTCCCGCGCGATATTCCCGGACACCCTCTATGACGTCAAAGAGGAAGTTGTATGCCGCATCACTCTGCGGGTCTATGAGGCGAAACCACGTTTCCCTGAAGTCCTCCGCCGTCACCGCCGTGCCGTCGGAGTAGCGCGCATTGGGTCGGATGGTGAAGGTATAGGTCAGGCCGTCTTCGCTGACCTCCCAGGACCGGGCGACGGCGGGAACGGGCTCCATCGTCAATGGATGGTACGCCACGAGACCTTCATAGATTCCGCTGTAGATTTGCGCTTCACTTGAGGTATAGCTGTAAATCGGGTTGAGCTGTATGCCCCCGGTGAGGAAGGAGAGAACGAACTCATCACCTCCACCGTCGGTTCCGCCGTTCTGTGCGAATACTCCCGCATTTCCGGCAATGACGGCGAGGACAATACATGTTACGAGGCGCCAGGAACGTTTCATTCTTTGGATATACTGAAGATCGTCCGTTGCGACAAGGGCTGTTATCGAGTTCCGGGGACGTAGTAGAATGGGAATATGGATTCCGAGACCCTGCCGATCAGAGTTTTTCCACCGGGATACGGGTTCTGGCCCCCTGCGGCGGACTATCGGCCGTGGACGGGAGATATGGAGTTTTTGCGGGTATGGGACCGGATTCGGAACAATACACTCCTTGACCAGTCCCGGCTCTATGAACTCTGGGAGCTGATTGCCCAGGTTGCCCACCTGGACGGCGACATTCTTGAGGTCGGTGTGTGGCGCGGCGGGAGTGCCGCTCTCATGGGTCTGCGCGACGCCGCGGTCACGGACGCCGCGGTCTCCGACGGCGCGGTGGAGGCGGGGGATACCGCGAACACGGATGATGCGGACGGTGCGACCGATTCCGCGCCTCCGGGCAGACGGACCCTCTTTCTGGCGGATACCTTTTCAGGAGTCGCCAAGGCGGGGGAGCGGGACCCCTATTATCGGGGAGGTGAGCACGCCGATACGAGCCTTGACAGTGTGGGGGCATTTCTTCATAGTCTGGCACTGCAAAATTTCAAATTGTTGGAGGGGGTCTTCCCCGAAGATACGGCGCATCGCATTGCAAATCGGAAGTTTGTCTTTTGCCATATCGACGTGGACGTGTATCAGTCGGCAAAGGATGTTTTTGAGTGGGTGTGGCCTCGCATTCCCCCGGGGGGAATTATTGTTTTTGACGACTACGGTTTTTACGGCTGCGAGGGTGTAACCGCCCTGATTCACGAGTTGAGGTCACGTACCGACGGAGTTGTGATCGGGAACCTCAACGGCCATGCGGTGATCGTTCGTACTCAAGAGAGAGGCGTACATCACAATGCTCAATAAAGTTCTCGTTTTACTGGCGGCAGGTGCCGTCCTTGGTTGTAGCACAACGGTAGCAGTTACCGAAGTAGAGGAATCGGCGGTTCCGCGATTCAATTTTTCGTGGGAGCCGGCGACGATGGATACCGATGATCCCGAGTCCTATGCCAATGTCCTCAACCTCCTGGAGGGTGAAAAACCGATGCTGGCGCTCTATCGGGAGGATCTCACCCACGATGCGGTCGTTGACTTTTTTATCGATCTCACCGGCTCGCCGGAAATCGCCCTGCCCATCCTCTACCATGCCGACAGGGCCGATATTTCCCTCTCCCTCGTTTTTTCACTCGCCTGGGTGGAAAGCAGGTATGTACCGGCGGCGGTCAACAGGAACGCATCGTCGGTTGATCGCGGCCTCTTTCAGCTCAACTCGCGTACCTTTGTGACGCTGCGGGAAGAGGATTTCTTCCACCCCGACACCAATACCTACCACGGAATTCAGTATCTCACATGGTGCCTTACCCACACCGACAGTGAGTGGGAGGCGGTGGCGGTCTATAACGCCGGCCTCACGCGGGTGCGGGCGGGACGGACACCGCGGTCCACCCTGATCTATGTGGAACGAATGAAAGAGTTCCGGTCATCCCTGGAACGTGAGTTTCGCCAATATATGACCGCCGAGTTCCCTATCCGTAACGCCTGATGGTAGAGTACTCCAATGGTAGTAGTACTTGAGCAGGGTATTTCAGAGCGGGACAAAGAAGGTCTGCGCAACTTCCTGCAGAACCACGGTTTTACCGTCAGAGAGGTCGTCGGCGCGGCGGAAACGATTTTCGGTGCCGTCGGCAACGTTCAGATCGATATCCGGGAAGTGGAAATGCAGCCCGGCGTTGCCAAAGTCGTCCCCATCACCAAGCCATACAAGCTTGCCTCCCGTGAGTTCAAACGGGATGATTCGGTTTTTCAGGTCGGCCCCGTCAAGGTCGGCGGCAATCGACTGGTGGTCATAGCGGGCCCCTGCGCCGTTGAGAGCCGCAGCCAGATCATGGAGACCGCCCAGATCGTCGCAGATTCGGGGGGCGTCATGCTCAGGGGCGGCGCGTACAAGCCCCGTACCTCTCCCTACGCCTTTCAGGGCCTCGGCAGGGAGGGGCTGGAGTATCTCAAGGAGGCGGGCGAGCAATACGGCATGCCCGTCATATCGGAGATCGTCTCTCCCGCCCAGGCCGATGTCATGCGTGATCTGGTGGACGTCTTCCAGATCGGTGCCCGGAATATGCAGAACTTCGAGCTTCTCAAGACGGTAGGTGCGGAGCACCGTCCGGTCATGCTGAAACGCGGCCTTGCGGCGACGATTGAAGAGTGGCTCATGGCGGCGGAGTACCTTCTGGCCCACGGGGCGGAGGACGTCATTCTCTGCGAGCGGGGAATCCGTACCTTTGAGACCTACACCCGCAACAGTCTCGATATTTCCTCAATTCCCGTCGTGAAAAAGCTGAGCCACCTCCCCGTATTTGTCGATCCCAGCCACGCCACGGGGCTGCGCGAAAAGGTGCTGCCCGTCGGTCTTGCCGGCGTTGCCGCCGGGGCGGACGGGCTGATCGTGGAGGTTCACCCCGAGCCGGACCGGGCGCTCTCCGACGGTCCCCAGACGCTCTACCCGGAGCAGTTTGAAAAGCTCATGCGGGATATTGAGGCGATGTCGCCGGTGGTCGGCCGGGAGGTTGCCCGTTTGCCCCACCGCCACCGTATCGCCCCGACGGACCACTACATTCGCACCTCCGAACATGAAGCGACGCGTGGTGACGATGACGCCCTGCGCGTCGCCTTTCAGGGCGCTCGCGGCGCCTACAGTGAGATCGCTCTGATGCGCTACTTCGATCTGAACGAACGTACCGTGGAGGCGCTGTCACGGCGCCATTTTCGCGACGTCTTTGAGACGGTCCTTGCAGGGGACGCCGACTTCGGCATCGTCCCGCTGGAGAACTCCCTGATGGGTTCGATCCATGAAAACTACGATCTTCTTCTTCAATACCCCGATCTGCGCATCGTCGGTGAGACGCAAATCAGAATTCAGCACAGTCTCATCGGCACCCCGACGGCAACGATGGAATCCGTGAGGACCGTCATTTCCCAGGGACCGGGAATTGAACAGTGCAGGGACTTCCTCGACCGCCATCCCGAGTGGGAGATTCAGCCCTTTTACGACACCGCCGGTGCCGTTGCGCGGGTACGGGACGCCGGTGACGACTCGCTGGCGGCGATCGCCCACGCCCGGACGGCGGCGTATTACGGTATGAAGGTGCTGCGGGAAAGCATTGAGACCAATGCGCGGAATTACACCCGTTTTGCCATCCTGGCGCGGGAAGAGAACGCACAGGCCCAGAATCCCGATATGGCGACAATCGTCTTTTCCACACCCGATACACCGGGCGCCCTCTTTGACTGTATGCGCATTCTGGCGGACCGGGAACTCAATATGAAAAAGCTTGAATCGCGACCCATACACGGCGAGCCGTGGCGGTATATGTTTTACGTCGATGTCGAACTTCCGGCGGAGGAAAAGCAGTTTTCCGACGGTATGGCGGAGATGGAAAAGGTGTCCAGGGGTTTGCAGATTCTCGGCCGCTACCGCTCGGCGCGCATGTAAGTCCGGGCGGGCGGGCGCTACTGCACGTCCTCAATGCCGAGTTTGCGCAATTGCTGTATCTCTTCAGTCTTTGCAACGTATTGCTGCGTCTTCTTGCGGGTCCGGACGATATTGTCCTTTATGGTCATGACCTCAACGTTGATACCCCGCAGCTGGGATCGCTGGTCCCGGGGAACCTCGGCACGAAAGAACGTGTCCAGTGACTCAAAGCGACGCACCATGACGGTGATCTCCTGAATATCCTTGCGCAGGAAATTCAGGACCGCGTCTTCCGATGAGTTCTGCAGCTTGCGCCATGGCTGGCCGCCTTTGCTCAGTATACCCGCATAGATGCGGGCCCGTTTCCGTACCGTTGCGATAAAGGGCTCAAACGAAATTTCGTCGGTCTTGCGGGTGTTTGTTGATTCATCAAGGTAGTCGACGAGGTATACGTGGGTGTCCTGTTCCCGCCCGCGCATATAATCCCAAATGCGGCGGAGCATTTCCCGGAAGCTCAGTTTCCGGCTCTCAAGGACGAGGGCGTTGTCTTCCATTTTCTGTGCCGCCTCATCAAGGGACCTGCTGCATGCGGCGAGGGACCGCGTAGCGTCGAGGAGGAGCGGTTTGAGGTCGGGACCTTTTTTCTTCGTCTCGCCGGTATCCGGGACGGCGAGAACGTCCAGCAGGGTCTCCCGCGACGCCGCCCCATCGACGGGATCGTTCTCGGAAAAAATCTCAAGCACCAGGTCCCGGGCGTAGGGTTGTCCCGGCAGCGCTTTGGGGAGCGCCGCCTTGACGGCGCGCGCAGCGGCGTCGTATCCGCTGCTGTCCGGCGCCTCCGGAACGTCGTAGCGACCGAGGATAAAAACCCGAATCTGGAACTTGTACCACTCCCGATAATAGGTGGTGATCTCTTTCAGGAGCTTCTGCAGTGTGCCGCTGGCCCTGTTGAGCTGCTCCTGGGAGTCCTTCACAATGTTTATGGACAGCTGGTCGGATCCCCGCTTCACCTTGAGAACCTGCTCCGCCAGCCCTCTCGTCGTCGGCTGGGTGGCGGTTTCCGAAAAATTGCGCCAATTGATGTACTTCACAAACTTGACGAGCTCTTTCAGCTCCTTGAGTGTCAGACTGTTCGACGAGAAGTCATAGTACTCCGTGAGGTACTCCAGACGGATATGATACTGGTTCAGACGATTGCTGAGCTCCTTGTCCTTCTCGCTGTCCAGGTACGGGGCGTCCGAGGGAACATCGAGCGCGGAAACACGTTCTTCATAGCGGTAGGGATCATCGGCGATGAGTCCTTTCTTTTTCAACGTGTTGTAAATCGCCTCAAAACTGGATCGCATGGTGCGAAAATGCTCTTTCAGCTGCGGGTACACCTGCGATTGAATATACTCCCCCCGCGCGGTAATTGCCCCCTCCAGTTGGGCGGTGAACTCATCTAAGTCGGCCATAGGGACATAGTAATTGACCGGACCGTCTCTGTCACTTCCCCATTGCGTTTCTGGTGAAGCGGGACGCCATATTTCCCCCTCTTTTTCGATGAAATGGTACGAAATTTACTGAGTGCCCGCCGGTGTTCTGCCTTCCTGGGATTTGTGGCGGCCGTGTCGCTTGTGACGGCATGCCCCCTCGTTGTCGGACCGGGTGCATTCTTCGACCCCTCGGCGGTAATAACGGTGACCCTTCCTGCCGTAACGGGGTACGGCGAGGGAACGAAGACCTTTCCCCGCAGCCTCAACTGGACGCTCACGTGGTGGGACGGCCGCCGCGTGAGGAAATCGGTGCTCTCCCGTCGCCGGATCGACACTGAACATGTGGTGGAGATCGTGCCCGCCCGGGGTGGCGCGGAATGCCTCGTTTTTCTGGCGGTCCCGCGCATAGAATCGATACAGGCTGAGCTGTGTGGATATGGCGGATGGGTTTTTCCGCCGGAGACGGAGTGCGTCCTGTCCCTGCCCCGGGGATTCATCGCGGATGCGATCCTCGAGGTGGCTGCGGACGGTCTTGCCCCGGAACTGGTGAATATTGAGCGTCTTCAGTACGCCGTCGACCAGGAGCTTGCAGGCGGAGCGGAGCTGATTGATACCGATCGCGTGGCGAATGGTCTGAGATCACTCGCGTTCCGCCGGTATCACGTGCGCCGGAGGGAGAGATATCCATTGGTCGTGCGGGAACCCTCAGGGGCGGCAGGCGGGACAAGCGGCGGAGGCGGACCGACAACAGCGGCGTCAACGGAACCCGCGGCGGGCCCTTCGGCGTGGTTCACCGACGATCAGCGGACGCCGGTATGCCGCCCTGTAGTGGCGGGAGATTACACATTCTGGACGGTGCCCGTCGCGACGGGAGAGGTCCGTTCGCTGTGGCGTCCCCATCCGCGCGTTCAGGGGGTCATACAGAAAATGACCCTCACTCGCGACGAGGAGGGTCATGGATCGTATCACGTCTTTTCCGTCGGTCTCACTTCACCACGATATTGACGAGTTTATCGGGAACGGCGATCACCTTGACCAGCTTTTTCCCCTCGGTCAACGCCTGTATTCGCTCCAGCTGAAGGGCGGTCTCCTGGAGAGCCTCCCGGTCCGTACCGGCGGCGGCGGAGAAGCGAGCGCGAATCTTTCCATTGACCTGCACAACGATCTCAACTTCATCGTCGACGGTGAGTTTTTCGTCATACCCGGGCCAGGGAGAAAGCGATACCGGCGCGGTGTTGCCGATCATCTCCCAGAGCTCTTCCGCCAGGTGCGGCGCATAGGGCGAGAGGAGCTGAATAAAAGGCTCCCACACAAGCCGGGGAAGATTGTCCCTCTTGTAGAGCTCGTTAATGAAAATCATCATCTGGCTGATCGCCGTATTGAAGGTGAGCCTCTCCGTGTCCGCTCCAACCTTCCTGATCGTCTTGTGGAGGACCCGCAACAGCTCCTCATCCGGGTGGTCGTCGGTCACCGGGCGCTCCGTGAGGCGCCACACCCGATCGAGAAAGCGGTATACGCCGGTGAGCCCCTGGGTAGACCACGGCTTTTCCTGTTGCAGCGGTCCCATAAACATCTCATAGACGCGCATGCTGTCCGCGCCGAATTCCGTGACGATGTCGTCGGGATTGATGACGTTGCCGAGACTCTTCGACATTTTGACGCCGTTTTCGCCAAGGATCATCCCCTGGTTTACCAGCCTCATGAAGGGTTCATCGGTATTCACCACACCGATGTCAAAGAGCACCTTATGCCAGAACCGTGCATACAGGAGGTGTAGCACCGCGTGCTCCGCGCCGCCCACGTAGAGGTCAACGGGCATCCAGTAGTCGATCTTGTCGCGGCCGGCAAATTCCGTTTCGTTGCGGGGATCGAGGTAGCGCAGATAATACCAGCAGCTTCCCGCCCATTGGGGCATGGTGTTGGTCTCCCGTCGTCCAATGCGGCCGCTGCCGTCGGGGCATGGACATTCCACCCACTCCGTCACGGTGGCAAGGGGGCTTTCACCCGTTCCCGTGGGTTTATAACTTTCAACCTCAGGCAGCGTCACCGGCAGCTGATCATACGGTATGGGGTAATACTCGCCGTCACATTCCACCAGGGGAATCGGCTCTCCCCAGTAGCGCTGGCGGCTGAAAATCCAGTCCCGGAGCTTGTAGTTGACTGCCCGCTGGCCGTCGCCCCGCTCTTCCAGCCAGTCGATAATGGCCGATTTTGCGTCCGCGGTAGGCAACCCGGAAAACTGTCCGCTGTTCACGGAATACCCGTATTCCGGGGTCGCTCGGATGAGGGGCTCCGTCGGGTCTTCTTCCCTGCTTTGGGCTACTACCTTGAGGATGGGCAGGTCAAATTTGACGGCAAACTCCCAGTCCCGCTCATCATGGCCGGGTACCGCCATGATCGCACCGGTCCCGTAGCTGGCGAGAATGTAGTCTGAGATCCAGATCGGTATTTTTACGCCGTTGACGGGATTGATCGCATAGGAGCCGGTAAAGACTCCCGTCTTTTCCTTGGAAAGCTCCGTACGCTCCAGATCGCTTTTCAGGCGCGTCGCGTCGACATATGCCCGTACCGCCGCCGCCTGCTCCGGCGTGGTCAGCGCGGGAACAAGGGCGTGTTCCGGGGCCATGACCATGTAGGTCGCCCCGAAGAGCGTGTCCGGGCGGGTGGTGTACACCTCTATGTGTCTCTCCTGCGGCGGGACCGAAGCCAGTTCCGCCCGTTCCGGATCCGCAAGGGGGAAAGTGACGTTTGCGCCTTCGGAACGGCCTATCCAGTTCCGCTGCATCGCCTTGATCGATTCCGGCCAGTCAAGCGTCTCAAGTCCGTCCAGGAGGCGGTCCGCGTATTCGGTGATCCTGAGCATCCACTGACGCAATGGACGCCGCTCCACCGGGTGGTTCCCCCGTTCGCTCCGGGGTCCCTCAGGCGTGGAAATAACTTCTTCATTGGCGAGTACCGTGCCGAGGGCTTCGCAATACCACATGGGAATCTCGGCGACGTAGGCGAGACCCTTCTCCCACAGTTTGAGAAAGATCCACTGTGTCCACTTGTAGTAATCTTGCCGATGGGTGCTCACCTCCCGGTCCCAGTCGTAGCTGAAACCGAGGCTCTGTATCTGCTCGCGGAAGCGGTCGATATTTGCTTCCGTCGTCGTCTTTGGATGAGTTCCCGTCTGGACGGCGTAGTTTTCTGCGGGCAGGCCGAAGCTGTCGAACCCCATGGGATGGAGAACGTTGTACCCCTTCATTCGCAGGAACCGGCAATAAATATCCGTCGCGGTGTAACCCTCGGGATGTCCGACATGGAGCCCTGCAGCGGAAGGATAGGGAAACATGTCCAGAACGTACCGTCTCCGTTCCTTCGGTATCGACGGATCTTCCGTCGCCTTGAAGGTTCCGTTCTCCTTCCAGTAGCGTTGCCACTTTTGTTCAATTTCGCGAAAGGGGTATTTCTTCATGGCGGCATGGTACCCAATGCGTTCCGGCGCCGTCAATGAGATCGTTAACGCTCCGGGATATACTGTCGACAATTACACTATATGTGCAGGAACGTGCAACGGGAGGAACATACATGAAACGCACGCAGGGAGTGACGCTTCTGGCCGTCATTTTTGTGATGATATCGACGGCGACCGCCTACGGGCAGAGTTCATTTTCAGCCGGAATCGGCGTCAATTTTTTTCGATATGAAACGACGTATCTTACCGCCCTTTCGGCGACATATCTCCATGAGTTGCAGGATGGTCTGGAACTGAACGTCGGTGGAGAGTTCAATATCACAACCGCAAAGGATGAAGCGGGTGAGGTCAGGCCGCGCCTCGTTCTTCCGGCAAATGTGGGGCTGAACTTCACCTTTCCCCAGGATCGGGTGACCTTCCTCTTCGGGACCGGTCTGACGCCCGTCTTCAACATCAATACCCATGAAACGGGAGAAGAGGAGTTCCGTTTTTATATGGGCCCCTATGTGAAAGGTGCGATGCGCGTCAAGGTTCATCCGATCATGAGCTGGTTTGTGGAGTATCAGCAGGACCTCCTCATCGGCGGCGATACATGGATTAACAGCGCGTCCCGCCTCATGACGGGCATCAATTTTGCCTTTTCCCGGGGGATGTAAGAATGACGGCGGAATGAATAACGGCGGACGGTCCGCGACCGCCCGTCCGTCTTGTCCCGCCGGCGTGGATTGCATGTACAAAAAAGCCTCCCCATGGGGAGGCTTTTTTTATGTGTCGTCGATAACCGGCGATTATGCGGTCTCTACCTTCAGAACTTCCTGCATCGCCTGCTCGATGGAGTCCTTGGGCAGGGCTCCCACCGCCATTTGCGGCTTGTCGCCCACGGGAATGAAGAGCATCGAAGGAATACTCTGAATCCCGAAGACCGAGGCCAGTTCCTGCTCCGCGTCGGTATCGATCTTGTAAATATGGACCTTGTCTGCGTACTCGTCGGAGAGCTCCTCCAGAATGGGGGCTACCATCTTGCACGGTCCGCACCAGTCGGCGTAGAAGTCGATAATCGCGGGTTTGTCACCTTCGTACTTCCACTCCTTGTTTACTTCGTAGTTAAAAACCTTGTCCAGGAAGGTCTGTTTGGTTAAATGCTCAGTCATAGTCATCTCCAGTCATCTAAAAAATTATATATAGAAAATATCAACTTTACGCGGAATTGACAACCCCCCGTATCGTCTTTCTTTGGATTGTGACGTATATGCTGCGACATCGTCATGTCCCCGGCGGCGCAACACGATTCTATATACGCGGTTGTCACCACATCAGTCGCCTCAGGATGTGTGCACCCTGTTCTTTGCTCCGTTCTTCCATCTCGGCCATGCGCTCCGGGGGAAGCCCCTCATTCACAACAAATGAGGTAAGGCGCTGCCATCCGTCGGCGTCCACCGGAACGGGACCATAGGGATACCGGTCCCTGCGGAGATCCTCGATTTCCACCGAGAGGAGGCTTCCCTTCGGCAGATCGCCAAGTATGCGCGATCGTTCCTCCTCAAAATCCACCGTTTCAATGTAATCCATCAGTGTCTCTATTTCATACCCGAACCGGTACACCGCGGTGACAACAACGTAACCACCCTGATCGCGCCGCGTCGCGAGTCCAAGCTCGGAAGCGAGGTTTGCGGCGTGAAAATGGGATAACTCCGTCGGCGTCAGCGCCGATTCCGCATCGCCGCCCCGGGCGGTAATGAGGCGAACCAGGGCGGTCATGGTGAGATCAGGCTGGAGGTAGTCGTGGGGAAAAACGGTCCGCCGGACGTAGGCCAGCGTCTCAAGTTCCGATATGTCGGCGACGGCGGTGAGGAGTCCCTGAGAACCTCCCCGCTGGGTGCGCTTCACCACCGAGGGGAGGAAGCCGGTCCGTCCTGCGAGAATATACGCTCCTCCGGCAAGGATCGCGATTGCGAGCGCGATGACGAGGATTGTGACAAGGGAGCTCCCCGCACGGGAGCGGAATCCGCCCTTTCGCCCGGCGTTACCCTTGCTGGTGTTTCCGTCACGATCACTCCCTTTCATACCTATCCCCGCAATTCATCCCTTCCGGCGCTGCGAAATCGAATGTGGATCGTCTCATACCCCGCAGCGGTGAGGAGTCCCCTCAGGACAACTTCACCATGGCTCCGGGCGCGGTCCAGGATGCCCCGGCTTACCGCGTCGTCCCTGTTCTTTTCCTTTGCCGCCTCAAGGAGATCCGTGACGTACAGCCAGTCGATCGTTCCCAGTCCGGAGTGGACAAAATACTGGTCTATTGTATCCTCCTGTGCCGTCACTCTCAGGATTCGCGGAGCGGGGAGGGTGACAAAGACTTCCCTTTTTCGCCGATTTCCGGGCTCTACCGTAACTGATTCGTCGAGGTCAAGCCCCGCAATGACGTCTATGCGTACGGAGAAGAGCATTTCCTTCGTACCTGCGGGTATTCCCAGGAGCCGTGTCTGCTGGTCAAAGTAGACGACCTCGCGGTATTCATAGCGCGTTGTTGCAAGGGTCTGCAGCTCCTGGATATTTCCCCGCACCGTGTCGGGATCCGGTGAAGGACGAAAAAGGGAGGGGAAAGAAAAGAACATCGTCGTTACCGCAAAGAGGAGAAGGAAAATGAAAATTGCCGGGACGAGACGTTTTCCCATCGGACTTTGAGAATTGTATAAAATGGTTCGGCCCGATGCAAATAGTACGCAGCTGTGGTACAGTAGTTGTAGAATGTGGCGTACAACTGGACGGTCGGTAAAAAAATCACTCCTTTTGGGCGTGGTATTGTGGGGTGTAATCGTTGCGGCGGTTGCGGCACAAGAGCCCGGTGTCCAGCCGTCGATCCACATTGTCCTGATTTCGGAAGGGGAGGGGAGCCTCCCGCCGGCGATCGTCGCCGCAGTTGAAGCGCGACTGGCCGCACAGCGGCGGTACAGCATCACCAAATCGACAACGGATATGGAACCGGAGGATGTTGTGTCCCGGAAGGAGATGTCCGGGTACGATGCCATAATCTTCATCCGCCAGTCCCGGCGTCTTGACGACACCCTGCGCGGCGAGTTCGACGTATACGCCGACGGCGCCTTTGTGCGCTCAGGTGAAACCCCCGTCGAGGGCGACGGCGCTCTCTTTCCCCGGATAGACACCTTCGCCTCCGATGTCGCATCGGCGGTTGCTTCCGCATTCCCCGGTTTCGGCCGGCTGCGATTCACAAACAGCGGATTTCCCCATAACTATTACGTCTACGCCGACGATACGTTCCTTGGTGCAAATATCACGGAAATTGAATTGCCGGTGGGGGAGTACACAATAGAAATTCGCCGGCGGGACGACGGATTCTCCCACGTGGTTGGCCGGCGTACCGTCCGGCTCGCCGACGACGACTTTCTGGAAATCGAGTTTTCCATGGCCAGGCAGGCACCGCCGGTTCCCGGCTTTTTGCGCCTCACCAACCCCAATGATCGATGGCGCGGCATCGTGACCTTTCGCGGCGTGGGGATGCTGCCCCTTGAGGGCTTTGAAGAGGCGTCCACCGATGTTTCCTGGGCGACGGCGGCAACAGTGCTCTTTGGTCACGTACCCTTTCGCAATCTGGTGATTGGTGTGGAGACTGAGTTTCTCAACTGGGAAGGTGTGGAACGGGGGGACACGCTTTCGGGCGATCCCGATATATTGTTGGACATCCGGTCAAATTCAATTCTCGGTGTTCTGGGCGTCACCGTCGGACCCGTCTCCGGGGTGGACTTTGTCGCCCGCGTCGGTGCCGGCGTTGCGATGTACCGCGTGGAGGCGACGGCCGAGTATGGCGGCATGGTGGTCGGAGAGGACAAAATGGACGACTGCGATCCCGCCTTCAACGGTACCGTCGAGTTTGGATTCGGCATTGGGAAATATGGCCGGCTTTCACTTCAGACTGCCCTCTTCGGCGTGTACTCGCCTTCGGAGAGAGATCTCCACTCGTGGCTTCAGCTCGGCGTCGGCATCGGCGGCAGATTTTAACGGACAGCGCTCATGAACAGCAACGACATCTTTGCCCAGGTAGATCTCATCAGACAGGTCTTTTCCTACGCCCACCGTTTCAGGGAAAAGACCTTTGTCCTTCACGTTGATTATGGTGCAGTCGATGACGACGGACTGAACGCCCTCGTCCAGGACGTAGTACTCCTGCATCAGTCGGGGATTCGCATCATTCTCGTACCCGGCGCGCGGCAGCGTATAGATGAGGTGTTGAGCCGCTACGACATCCCCTGGGAGCGCTCACGGGGCGTCAGAATCGCCTCCCGGGAGGCGATACCCTTCATCAAGATGGCTGCCTTTGACGTGAGCAACCGCTTTATGACAATTCTGAGCGCCCACCACACCAACGCGGTTGTGGGTAACTGGGTCCGCGCCCGGGGCATCGGGGTTGTCGATGGTGTGGACTATCAGCACACAGGGGTTGTGGAACGGGTACAGCTGGAGCTGTTGAAAAGCACACTGAAGGAACGACTCATACCCATCTTTCCCTGCATCGGCTGGAGCGTCAGCGGGAAACCGTATAACATTTCATCACGGGAGCTGGCATACCGCATCGCCGTCAGCATCAAGGCGGACAAGCTCTTTTTCATCAGCGACAGAATGGGACTCACCACGGCGGATCTCTCAGTTCCCGACCAGATCGACGCGACCGAAGGCGGTCGTATCAGTCGTCTCACCGTTGAAGAAGCGGCGGAGGTTCTTTCAGCCAACGGGTTCTCTCCCGAGGGCGAGTCGGAGTCCGCGGCTGCCGACGGTGACGATAGAGGTGCGGCGATCAGACTTGCCAGCGGTTATTACGAAGGTACCCGCGACAGCGTTGAGCTCCTCCGTCTCGCCCATCGCGCGGCGGCAAGCGGCGTGGACCGGGTCCATATCGTCGGCGGAGGAATGGAAGGTGTCGTGCTGGTGGAGGTCTTCAGCAACCTCGGCGCCGGCACGATGGTATATGCAAACGTCTACCAGAGTATCCGTCCCATGGAGCTTGAAGATGTGGCCAAGGTTTATCGCCTCCTCCAGCCCCTGGCCGACGAAGGCGTGCTCATACGGCGCACTCCCGATGAGATCGCCGCACACTTTGCCGATTACGTCGTCCATGAGACGGACGGGCGCATCCACGGGTGCGGCGCGCTCCACCGGTACAGCAACGGCGAGGCGGAGATCGCCGCCATTGCCGTGGATGCAATGTATGAGGAACTCGGAATCGGCCGGAGAATCGTCCTCTACCTCATGGACCGGGCGCGGGAAGAGGGTATTCCGGCGGTATTTGTCCTCACCACCCGCACCGGTGACTGGTTTGAGAGCATCGGATATCGCCGCATCGGCGTGAAGGACCTGCCCAAAGAAAAGCGTGAACGCTACGACGTGGATCGGAACAGCATCATTCTGCGCTATCAGTTTTAGGGTCGCTCCGATTTGCCCAATCGGCCCATAATCGGTATATTTCGCGGGAATCATCACACTATTCAAATCAATCGATCCTCCGTCCGTCCCCGTGACGTCGAAGGGTCACACATAGCGTAAAAGGAGATCTCACATGGCAACACATCAATTTCAGACGGAGGTCAATCAGCTCCTCAACCTCATCATTCACTCACTTTATTCCCACAAAGAGATATTTCTCCGTGAGCTCATTTCAAACTCAAGCGACGCCCTGGACAAACTGAAGTACCTCACTCTCACCGACGACGCGTTCAAGTCGATGGAGTTTCAACCGCGTATCGATATCGAATTCAGCGAAGGCGACGACGGCAAGACCCTCACCGTCACGGACAATGGAATCGGCATGAACGACGCCGATCTGGTGGAGAGTCTCGGTACCATCGCCAAGAGCGGTACCAAAGCGTTTCTGGGACAGCTCACCGGCGACGCCAGGAAAGACAGCAACCTGATCGGTCAGTTCGGCGTCGGATTCTACTCCGTATTCATGGTCGCCGACTCGGTGGAGGTCCTCACCCGCAGGGCCGGTGAGGATACGGCGTGGCTCTGGAAGAGCGACGGAAAGGGTGAGTTTGAAATCGCCGAAGCGGAGCGGGACAAACCGGGAACCACCGTCACCCTTCATCTCGGCGAAGAGGGCACGGAATATGCGTCACGGTGGCAGATTGAACAGATCGTCAAGAAGTACTCAAACCACATCGCCTTTCCCATCTGGCTCCACTATGAGAAGACCGAGTATGACGACAAAGGCAAGGAAAAGGGAAAGACTCCCACGACGGAACAGATAAACGACGCCGGGGCGTTGTGGAAGCGCAGCAAATCGGATATCTCCGCGGAGGAGTACAACGAATTTTACCGGACGGTCAGCCACGACACCGACGATCCGTTGATCTATCTTCACACCCAGGCGGAGGGTACGATGGAGTACACGACCCTCTTCTATGTGCCTAAAAAAGCGCCCTTTGACATGTACCAGGTCGACTATCGTCCCGGAGTGAAGCTCTACGTGAAGCGCGTCTTCATCACCGACGACGAAAAGGAGCTGATGCCCACCTATCTGCGCTTTGTCCGGGGTGTCATAGACTCCGAGGATCTGCCCCTCAACGTGAGCAGGGAAATACTGCAACAGAACCGGGTCCTCCATAAGATCAAGGACAGCTCGGTGAAGAAGCTGCTCAACGAGTTTTCCCGGATCGCCCAGGAAGAGCCGGAAACGTGGAAGGAGTTTATCGAGCAGTACAACCGCCCCCTCAAGGAAGGACTCTACTCCGACTTTTCCAACCGGGAAACGCTGATGGACCTGGTCCGGTTCAAGAGCACCAAGGCCGAGGGATGGACGAGCCTCGCCGAATACAAGGAGCGCATGCTCCCCGACCAGAAGGCGATCTACTACATCACCGGCGACAACGAGCAGACGCTGCGGCGCTCACCCCTCCTGGAAGCGTACCGGAAGAAGGATATCGAAGTTCTCATTATGGCCCAGGACGTGGATGAACTTGTCATTCCCAGCATCGGTCAGTACAAGGAGACGGAACTCAAGGCGGTCAACCGCTCCGACGCCGGCGACGACCTGAAGGAAAAGAAGGACTCCTCCAAGGACAAGGAGCTCAAGCCGGTCATTGAACGCATGAAAAAGGTCCTTGGCGAGCGGGTAAAGGATGTGGTCACCTCCGTCCGCCTTGCCGACAGTCCCAGCTGCATGGTGGTTGATGAAAACGATCCGACGATGAAAATGGCGCAAATGATGAAGGCCATGGGGCAGTTTGACATTCCCGAGGTGAAACCGATCCTAGAGATCAATCCGGACCATCCCATCGTCGGTCACATGAAGGAGCTGGAAGACGACGAGCAGTTTGCCGACGCCAGTTTCCTCCTTCTCGATCAGGCGCTCCTCGTCGAGGGAGTGCAACTCAAGGACCCGGCGACCTTTGTGGAACGTCTCAACCGGGTGATGGCCCGGGCGCTATAGCGGACCGCATCGGCGCAGGGTGTCCTGCGACGCCCTGCGGTCCGAAGGGTCATAGAGTTTCAGCTCCGGCGGGTCAGCCGTTTGCCTCCCTGAAGCGGCGGGGGCTGACTCCTTCGTATCGCTTGAATACGGTGGCAAAGTAGCTGTCGCTCTCAAATCCGACCCGGGAGCCGATGTCGTGAATACGTGCGTCAGGTTCCTGGAGGAGGAGTTCCTTGGCCCGGGAAATCCGCCGCTGGTTGAGATATTCCGTGGGCCTGTGGGTCGTTACCGACTTGAAGAGCTCACAAAAATACTGGGGAGTCACCCCGATGGAAGCCGCAAGATCCTCCAGCCCCAGGGGGCGGTGCATCTCCCGCTCAATGAGGTCGAGTGCCGGTTTGAGGCGCATCACATTGCCCCCGTGGCTTTCCGCTCCGTCCCGTTCGATGTACTTCAGAAAATCAAGGAGAAGGATGTAGACCAGCCCAGAACCGTCGATTCCCCGAAGGGGATTGTCACTCTTCAGGGTGCTCAGTGCTTTCCTGATGATACCTTCCACGTATGTTGGATTTGAAAGACGATAGACGCCGGTCCCGGCCATACCCAGATAGTGAAGCATGTTTTCAACATGGTGTCCGCTGAATGAGATCCAGTGGACGTACCACGGTTCTTCGGCGGCGTGGTAGCCATGGGGCTCGTCGGGGTAGAGGAGCATACCCTCCATTTCACCGACGGTATGGGACGTTCCCCCGGCGTGAAGGGTTCCTGATCCCCGAATGGTCTGAATCCACTGAAATACGGGAAAACCGAAGGGACGTTCTATTGGATATTGATAGAAGTCACAACCGACACCGATCAATTGGAAGGGCAGTTCGTTCTCAACTTCCGTCGGTGTTGAGAGGACGAAATCTCCGTCGCGGCGTCCCTGATCGTGCTGGTTTTTCACACTTCCTCCGAACTTCTCCGAGGATTGTACAAGTTACCGGAAAATTACGAAAGTCTCCCGAATCCGGCGGCGCCTGTATCACCTCTTCACGGGTGCATTTCTTCCAATCTCTGAACATTCGAACGACAAATTTGACATATGAAGCCGTTCCGTGCCCGTTTGGGGACAGGGAAAGGGGAGAACCGAAATATCCAAAAGTGGCGCGAAAATCTTGTGATTGACCGTTGTTCACGAGGGCATGACAATATTTCAACAGTCCATAAGAAGGAGGACATTGATGGTACGACGACTTATTCCATTTATTATTGTCTTAACCCTGCTCCCGGGAGTTCTGTTTGCCACCGGACAAGGCGAAGGCGCGGGCGGCGGACGGCAACTCATTATCAACTCCAACCTTTCCGACCCCGCGCCGCGGACGGCTTTCCGTACGATGGTCGACAAGTTTGAAGCGGAGTATCCCGACATTGACGTTACCCTCAACACATTTGACCACGAAGCGTACAAGACGGCGATCCGGAACTTTCTCGCTTCCGACCCGCCGGACGTGGCGCTGTGGTTTGCCGGCAATCGGATGCGCTTCTTTGTTGATCAGGGTCTGATCATGGACGTCACCGATCTGTGGGAAGAGGCCGGATTCAACGACTCCATGGCGTCCAGCCGTCCAGCATTCACCGCCGACGGTCGACAGTGGGGCGTCCCCTGGGGATATTACCAGTGGGGAGTCTTTTATCGACGGGACATCTTTGACCGTTACGGTCTGGAAGTTCCGCAGAACTGGGACGAATTCCTGACGGTGGGCGACACCCTCGTGGAAAACGGGATCACCCCCGTGACGATCGGTACCAAGTTTCTCTGGACCGCCGCGGGCTGGTTTGATTACCTGAATCTGCGGATCAACGGATTTGACTATCACATGTCCCTCACCGCCGGTGAAGCGAGCTATCTCGACCCGGAACTGGACGCCGTGTTTGAAACGTGGGCGGACCTGATCGATCGGGGTTTCTTTCTTGAGAACCACGCAACCTACTCATGGCAGGAAGCACAGGCGCCGTTCATCAACGGCCGTGCGGCGATGTATCTCATCGGCAACTTCATCGTCCCCGATCTTGAGAGCGCCGGTGTCATTGACAACGTCGGCTTTTTCCAGTTTCCCGCAATCAATCCGGAAATCGGCATGTATGAAGACGCGCCGACCGAAGCATACCTGATTCCCCGGGGCGCGGAAAATGTAGAAGAGGCGAAGCTCTTTATCGAGTTTGTCTCGCGCCCGGAAATCCTCGCCGATTTTGCCTACGAAGTGGGCAATATTCCGCCGAACAAGAACAGCCGCCCGCCGGAAGACCGCTTTACCATCGCGGGCTTTGAAATGCTCAATGAAGCCGACGGACTCGCCCAGTTTTATGACCGCGATACCAATCCGGAAATGGCGAGCAAGGGTATGCAGGGCTTCCAGGAGTTCATGGTCAATCCCGGCAGGGTAGATCAGATTCGCGCCCGCCTGGACGAAGAGCGGAAAGCGATTTTTGGCGAGTAGTCGACGCCAGGCCTACACGTGTCGCCGCATTCCCTGCCGCCGGCCAACGGCCACGGGAGCGCGGCGGCCTTTTCTTGTCGTCGGGCGCGCTGTTTTTCCTGCGCCGACGGTACCGGCCGAAGGAGAACTCCACCGTGAATAAACGCATCCACTACCGTTGGCTGAAGCTGCAATACACTCTCGCTCCCGTCTATTTCCTCGCTCCTGCGATGGTGCTGTTTTCACTCTTTGTGCTCTGGCCGATCGCACAGAGTATCTGGATCAGTTTCCACGAGTGGAGCGGCTTCGGAGAGATGACGTGGGTCGGCCTGAAAAACTACCGGAGTCTCTTTGATGACGGGGAGTTCAAGGTATCCCTCGCAAATAACGCCCGATGGCTGGTGTTGATGCTCCTTGCTCCGGTAGGGGGACTCGCGATCGCGCTCTTTCTGAACCAGAATGTCCGGGGCATCAGGCTGGCGAAATCCCTCTTTTTCTTCCCCTTTGTCATCAATCTCGTTGTCATCGGTCTGATCTTCTCGTGGTTTTACAACCCCGATCTGGGACTGCTCGCGGAGATCACACGGAGTCTGGGAATGCGGCCGATACCGATCCTCGCGGATGAGACTCTTGCAACGTACGGCATCATTGTCGCCGCGTTGTGGCCCCAAACGGCGTACTGCATGATTCTGTACCTGACCGGTCTGACGAGCATGAATTTCCAGGTCATTGAAGCGGGACGAATTGACGGCGCCTACGGGTGGACGATGCTCTGGAATGTCGTCCTTCCCCAGCTGCGGGGCGCATCCTTTATTGCCGTGGTTGTCACCGTCATCGGCGCCTTGCGGAGTTTCGACCTGATTGCCATCATGACCGCCGGCGGACCATGGGGAAGTTCCAACGTCCTCGCCTATTTCATGTACCAGGAAGCGCTGTTCAACTTCAAGATGGGATACGGTGCGTCCATCGCGGTAATCCTCTTTCTCATCATGGCGGTCTTTATCGCGTTTTTTCTGCGCTCGGTCGTACGGAACGAGAGGTGACGTGATGTTTCCAACACCCATAGAACGAACAAGCCCCGTCACGAGGGTTCTCTATTCCACGGCACTGCCGATCCTTCTCTTTCTCTGGCTTCTGCCGATGCTCGCCATCCTGATCACCTCCATACGGGGCAATGCCGATATCATCGCAGGCAACTACTGGGGATGGCCGAGTGAATTCAACCTGGTGGAGAACTACCGGGAGGTCTTCAACCCGGACCGCAGCCCCATGCTGCTCTACTTCACCAACTCGGTGATCATTACCCTGCCGTCGGTCTTCTCTGCGATCTTTTTCAGCGCCATGGCGGGGTACACCCTGGCAATTCACCGCTTTCCGGGGCGGATACTCCTGTACGCAATGTTCATTGCCGGGAACTTCGTACCCTTTCAGATTCTCATGATCCCCGTACGGACGCTCTTTGGCTCCATCGGTCTTCTTGATACCCTCTGGGCGCTCATCATTTTCCACACCGCCTTTCAAATCGGATTTGCCACCTTCTTTTTGCGAAACTTCATCGCCGATCTTCCCATGGCGTTAATCGAGTCGGCCCGGATTGAAGGGGCGACGGAAATGGGCGTCTTTTTCAGGGTGATACTGCCCCTCATACGACCCGCCCTTGCGTCACTGGGGGTGCTCCTCTTCACCTTTGTATGGAACGACTTTTTCTGGGCTCTCACCCTCGTCCAGAGCGACCGGGCACGGCCCATCACCTTTGGCCTTCAGGCCCTGCGGGGACAATGGTCCATTTCATGGAACCTTATCGCCGCCGGGTCCGTCGTCGCCGCGATTCCGTCGGTGATCGTCTTCTTCATGCTGCAGCGGCAGTTCATCGCAGGCCTCACCTTTGGCGGTGTGAAAGAGTAGTCGCCCATGATCACGGTCATCGATCGGGACGGGTGGGGCCCGCAGTTCACCCTCACCAGCCGCTGGTTTTCCTATTCCTGTGCCGTCCTGGACGGTCGTTTCCTGACCCATCTGTACTGGGGACCGCCCCTGGCGGGTAGTGTTGACCCCGGGTATGCAGTCACTCCCACCGGGGGAGAATACCTCCCGACGGTGGCCCCCTCAGCGGGGGGACGGGAGGGAGCTGTCCCTTTCTCACTGGAACGCCTGCCCCGGGAGTATCCCGCCTGGGGTACGGGAGACGGCCGTTCCGGGGCGTTCGGCATTCGCTTTGTCGACGGTACCACGGCATGCCGCCTGGAGTACGAGTCGTATGAAATACTTGAGGGACCTATCCAGCCGCCCGGCATGGTTGTGATTCATGCCGGGTCGGGTACTGCCGGCGGGGGAGAGGCCGGGCACTTCAGAACCCTTCGGGTTCGACTGAAAGATCCGAGAGGTGACGTTGCGGTTGACCTCTTTTACCTCGTCGGCGACGAGGAGAGCGCCCTCGTACGGTGGTGCCGCTTTTCAAATGTCTCTGCCGACGGGTTTGTACTCCACGATCCCGCATCGGTTTCTGTGGACCTCGACGGGGACAACCACGACGTGATCTCCTTTTCCGGCGCCTGGGGGCGGGAACGCCATGTGGTACGTCGTCCCGTGACGGAGGGACGTTTTGAACGGGCTTCCCGGAACGGTGCGGGCGGACATCAGGGAGGACCCTTTCTCGCCCTGGCCGACAGGGACGCGACGGAGCGACGCGGTCTTGTACGGGCGATCGCATTGGCCTACAGCGGAAATGTTCGCATTGCCTGCGACACCGATCCCTTTGAGGTCGCCCGTTTGACCGCGGGGATCGGCGGTGTTGCCGCTTCCGTAGAGGCCGGCGGGTCATTTGATACACCCCCGGCGGTGCTCGTCTGTTCCGACGGCGGTTTTTCAGGGATGAGCGATGCCTTTCATCGATTTGTACGCCGGAATGTCGTCCCGCCCCGATGGCGCGATGAGCCGCGGAAGGTGGTCATAAACAGCTGGGAGGCGATGTACCATGATGTTGACGCGAAGCGCATCGTCGAGCTGGCGCGACGGGGACGGGAAATAGGGGCGGAGCTCCTTGTCCTTGACGACGGCTGGTTTTCCGACCGGCGGAACGACACTTCGTCGCTCGGCGACTGGTGGTACAACGAGGAGCGGTTTCCCGACGGGATCGGCGCGACGGGCGATGCGGTACGCCGGGAAGGGCTGGATTTCGGACTGTGGATCGAGCCGGAGATGGTCTCCCCCGACAGTCGTCTCTTCCGGGAGCACCCGGAGTGGGTCGTGGGTGTTGCGGGGAGGGAACACACGCTGGCGCGGAATCAGCTCGTTCTCGACCTCTCCAACGGGACGGTGGTGGACTATCTTGAAGAGACCGTCGCGGCGGTTCTCCGTGAGGCGCGACCGGACTACGTGAAATGGGACATGAACCGGAATCTCACCGAGGCGGCCTCGCCCCTTCTCCCTCCGGAACGTCAGGGTGAGATGCTGCACCTGTACGTTCTGGGGCTCTACGATCTCATGGACCGGTTGACCCGGCGCTTCCCGGACGTGCTCTTTGAAGGGTGCGCCGGTGGAGGGGGACGGCTGGACCTCGGGCTGGCATACTACGTTCCCCGTTTCTGGACCAGCGATCAGACCGACGCGGTTGAGCGCCTCCCCATTCAGTATGGAACGTCCCTCCTGTTCCCGCCGGAGCTGATGGGTGCCCACGTCTCAACCGCTCCAAACCATCAGGTCGGGAGGGTGACACCCGCATCGACGCGGGTTCTGACGGCTCTTGCCTTTTCCTTCGGGTTTGAACTGGATCCCGCCCGGGAGACGGAGGAAGACAGGGCGATCTATCTGGGCGGGGCAGAAGTGTACAAGCGTATTCGCGGAACCCTCGTCGGGGGGCGGTTTGTGCGGATTTCCGGACCCCTTGCCGACGGCCGGGGTGGGTCCCCGGGGGGCGGCGACTTTTCCTGGATGGTTGTATCCGCCGACGAACGCGAAGCCTTTGTCTTCTGGTTCCGGCCGCTCCGAAGGGGCGTGCGTCCGGTAGGTCGGCTCCGCCTGCACGGCCTTCGCCTGCCGGCGTATACCGTGGCGGCCCGGAACGAATTCATCACCAAAACCCGCGGTCCCTCGGCGGAGTCCGATCTTCAACGGATCTACGAGACGGTCTATCTGGAGACGGCGGGACTGCCCCTGCCCCCGCCGACGGGGGACTACCAGGCGGCGTTCTTTCATCTCAGGGAACAACGGGAGGTGTGAAATGAGGCGGTATGTGAAGGGTGGCCCGCGATGAATGACCTCCTGCAGCTGAGACCGTGGGCACGTCCGGAAATCACCGGCATCGGACGTCTTCCGATGCGACCGTCACTGGTCGCGTACCCGTCGGTGGAGTCCGCTCTGGCGACGGATCCCCTGGATCGGGGAGTTCTGGTGGACTTGAACGGGCGGTGGGACTTCCGGTGGTTTCCCGATCCCGAGTCGGCCGGCGACTGGATGAAGCGGTATTTTCTGGAGCGGAATGGTGACGCCGACGGTGCCAAACCGTTTGACGGAGAAGGTGCGCCTTCCCGGGATGGTGACTGGAACGAGATTACGGTGCCCGGCAACTGGACGCTCCAGGGCTGGGACAGACCCCATTACACAAATGTGCAGATGCCCTTTCCGGAAAGTCCCCCGGAACCTCCACGGGACAATCCGACCGGCCTCTATCGTCGAAAGTTTACCATTCCGGGGGAAGCTGGCCGGAACGATGGAAGAGAGCGTCTGATACTGCATATCGGCGGCGCGGAAAGCGTCGCACTTGTATGGCTTGACGGTGAGTTTGTCGGCCTGGCGAAAGACACGCGCCTGGAGAGTGAGTTTGACATTTCCGCCATGGCGGCCGCCCCGACGGAAGGAGTATCGGGGCAGGCCCCGGAGCACGAGCTGCTCGTCATGGTGGTACGGTATTCCGATGCCTCGTTCATTGAGGACCAGGATCAGTGGTGGATGGCCGGACTGTACCGGGATGTCTATATCCGCCGGGAACCGGCGATACACATCCGGCAACTGCGCCTGAGGCCTCTTCTCACCGGAGACAACGCCGGAGGCCGCCTTGTCGCCGAGGTTGAAGTCGGCGGACTTGATATCGCGCCCGGCGGAAGTTCCCGTTCCACCGGCGGTGTTGCCGAGTCTCCCCGGCCTCCCGTCGAGGTCGAAGTGGCGTTGTACGAGGGTCCCGGGGATATGCTGAACGATGCGGAACGCCTCCAGGCGCCTGCCGCATGGAACAGGTGTGCTGCCGTGTCCGGAGTCTGTACCGGCGCCCCCGCCACCGACGGACACGCCCACGAAGGCGCCGACCGGGCGGATCGCCTGAGGCTGGAGACCGGAGTGGTGCCGATCCGCCCCTGGAGCGGAGAATCTCCCGTTCTCTATACCGTAACGATCACCTTGCGGGAGACGGACGGCGCCGGGGGGCGCATCATCGCCGTCTATCGGCGCTACGTCGGGTTTCGCCGCGTGGAAGTCGTCTCGCGGCAGCTCCTCATCAACGGGCGTCCCGTCATGATCAACGGCGTGAACCGGCATGAACACGATCCGGAGCGCGGCAAGACGATCACCAGAGAATCAATGATACGGGACCTGAAACTCCTGCGCCGGTTCAACTTCAACGCCGTCCGGACCGCCCATTACCCCAACCATCCCGACTGGTACGACCTGTGCGACCGGTACGGGATATACCTCTGGGATGAAGCCAACGTGGAAGCCCACCACTATTACAACGAAATCTGCCGCGATGCACGGTACACCGCGGCCTTTGTCGACAGGGTGCAACGCATGGTTCAGAGGGACTACGATCACCCGTCGGTCATTGTCTGGTCGCTGGGAAACGAATCGGGATATGGACAGAACCACGACGCCGCAGCGGCGGTGGTTCGCCGCATCGATCCCTCTCGGCCCTTGCACTATGAAGGTGCCGTGCGCACCGAGTGGGGCCAGGGACGGTACGAGTATTTCCGAGGCCGCAGCGTTACCGACATTATCGCCCCGATGTACGCGCCGGTTGAGGAGATCGTCCAATGGGCGACCTCGGGTGCGGACCGCCACAACGACGATCGCCCGCTTATCATGTGTGAGTACTCCCACGCGATGGGAAATTCAAACGGCGGGCTTGCCGATTACTACGCTGCCTTTCGCAGCCGTCACGGTCTCCAGGGCGGTTTCATCTGGGACTGGATTGACCAGGGTATCCGCCGGACCGATGCCGACGGCGGGGTGTACTTTGCCTACGGCGGCGACTTCGGGGATGAGCCGAACGACCGGGACTTCTGCATCAACGGACTGATCGGTCCCGACGGGATACCCCATCCGGCGATGTGGGAGTTCAGAAAGCTCGCCCAGACGTGGACGATCACGCGGGAGTCGGCGGCTGGAACGACGGCGGGGGTGCGCCTGATCTGCCGTTCCGGTACGGACTTTGTCGTCGCCCGGGGGTACTCCGTCAAGTGGGAGATTGGCGCCGACGGTTTGCCCGTGACATCGGGAACAACGGTGATTCCGCCCCTTTCGACCAACGACTCCTTTGCGTTTGACATACATCCCGTCGGGGAGGACGGACGGATTTCGGACCGGGAGGTGACGTTGACTGTGTACATCGTCCGTGACGAGGCGACAGCCCTCACACCGGCGGGTCACGTCGTGGCGTGGGAACAGTGGATCGAGACGCCGTCCACGGAAAAACCCGTATCAACGTGGCGGAGCGCCGGAGTCGGTGGGACCGGAATGAAGCTCGAACTTCGTGACGGCTCACCGACGATTATCACAGACGGCGATCCTGCTCTTACGATCGGGGGACCCCTTCTTTCACTCTGGCGGGCTCCCACGGAGAATGACATCATACGGAAAATGCCCGGTCAGGACGGGAAACCGGGAGCGGCATGGATACGCTGGGGCCTGAACCGGCTGACCGCGGAATGGCATGTCGGTGACGATGGGAAGCTTGCCGGCATATATCGGTCCGGCGACATCGAGCGCGCCCGGATAACCCTGAGTCTGCGTCCCCACAACGAGGAGTACAGTCTCCTCACCTCTGCGATCGTCATTGATGAGTCCATTACCGATCTTCCGAGGATAGGTTTGCGCTTCGTACTGCCTTCGTCGTGGGAGGATCTTCAATGGTACGGTCGGGGGCCCCGGGAAAACTACCCCGACCGCGCCGCGGGGTATCCCCTTGGTCTGTGGTCGAGTACCGTATCGGAACAGTACGTCCCGTACGTTGTGCCTCAGGAACACGGAGGACACAGCGAGACGCGGTCAGTACGGCTCCGGGCGGACGCGGGTTCCCGTCGATCCGACACGGGGGGTGAGTGCAGTCCCTACGCCCTTGAAGTGACGGCCCTCGCCGGAGAGAGTTTTCATTTCTCCGCCCTGCACACGACACCGGAAGACCTGGACTCGCTCTCTCATACCCATCAAATCAGAATGAGAGAAGAGACGATCCTTTCGGTTGATTTTTTCCATCGCGGGATCGGCACCGGCGCATGCGGACCGGACTGTCACCCCCGGTGGACCCGGGGTGGGGGCGTCTGCGAGCGGGCGGTTTTGCTCAGGTATTCAAAACCCTGTTGATTTCAACGGTCCCGATAGTGCTTCTGCAGATGTGAAAGCGTTTCTTCAGAGTGCGCGACGTACAGCGCGCCTCGGGCCTTCCAGAGGCGCGCGCTTGCGGCGTCAAGATCCCAGTCCGTGGCGGAGACGGTATCGCCAAGTTCCCGCCCGTCGGAAAAACGGATGTGGTACCCCCTTCGTCGCAGCATCGGTACGGCGCCGGCGATATCCCACAGTTTCAGGCTGGTGATGCATCCGATATATCTGCCCCGCAGGAGCTGGGCAAAAGCGTACACGGCACTCCCGATCGACTGAATGGGGTTTTTGCCGGTGAAGCGCCTGTTTCGCACCACGTCGTGGGGCAGGCTGATCATCCCCGTCGTTGAAAAGGGCGGAGCCGGTGCCGTGAGAGGCTGGAGCCGTGTAAAGTCCCACGATGGGGGATCACGACTTTCTTCGTTAAAAAGAACTTCGTCACCGTCGGTTATATACATTTCTCCCAGTCGGGGCAGAAACCACGCTCCGTGGGTGAATGCGCCGTCCCGGAGGAGACCGATTGATACCCCCCAGTTGGGGAGGCGGTTGGCGTACGGCGCGGTCCCGTCAATGGGATCTATTACCCACGTTGCGCCGTGAAGCGCTGCGTCTACCATTTCCGGGGTTGTCCCGTCGACGCGCTCTTCTCCGACCACCGTCGCGTCGTCACCGGCCAGTTCGGCGGTGAGAAAGTCCTCGATCGCGCCGTCGGCGACCGTAAGCAGGGAGGCGTCACTCTTGTGAACCGTCTCGGGTGCGGAAAAATGGCGCATGCCTATGCGCCCCGCTTCCAGAAGGAGATCCCTGATGGTCTCCACATTCCATTCATTCATCGGGCTATTGTGCGCCGGAGACGGGCTGTCGGGCAAGGTTGAGCCCACACCTTTCCGCTGATATAGTTGCGCCGTGAACACCATCGACGGATATGACGACATCCACGACAACGTCCGCTACTGGCTTGGCCGACTGGTAGAAGAGGCAGCCGGGCGTGGGCGTTCCGGGGGCGAAACCCGCCGCGGTCCCGTTGTGGTATACGATATCGGCGCCAACGACGGGGAAATAACGCTCCCTGCCCTTACCGAAGCGGGCGGCGTGCGGATCGTCGCCTTTGAGCCCCTGCCCGCAGCCCGTTCCCGTCTTATCGCCGGGGCGGGTACGCGAAATGCCTCGTTTGCGCTGTGGGGCGAGGCGGACGTTACCATTGTGCCGCTTGCGCTTGGTGATGAGGACCGGATGATCGAAATCGATGTCTACGATGACGATACCTTTTCATCACTCTATGAACGCTCTCCGGAAGAACGGGAGCGCTACCATTTGACCGCGGTTGAACGAATCTCCGTCCGCATGCGTCCCCTGGACGACCTCCTCGCAAAAGGGATCATACCGCCGCCGGATATCGTAAAGATCGATGTGGAGGGTGCGGAACTCGCCGTCCTGCGGGGCGGCGGGGAGACCCTTCGGACCCATCGTCCTCCGGTACTCATGGAGTTTTCCTGCGTCAATACGGAGAACGCCGGGTATGACCGGCATGACCTGATAGATGAGTTACGGCGCTGTGGCTATGACGAGGTGTACGGGCTGTTCAGGAATCACGATCGCCTCTTGTACGACGGCGAGATGCTCCGGGATTGCCGCGTGTGGAACGTCATCGCCCTTCATCGCGACAATCCCTTTGATTTAGGACATTGAGTCGGGGTGAGGGCCGATGCGGCCGTCGTTGCCCCGGTCCAGGGCGTCGATTTGCGCCATCTCTTCATCGGAGAGGGTGAAGTCGAATATGTCGGCGTTTTCGACGATGCGGTCACGGTGTACCGATTTGGGAATGGTTATGATCCCATGCTGCAGTTCCCACCGGAGCGTTACCTGTACGGGATTTTTGCCGTGTTTCTTCGCAACGCCCTTGATGACGTCGTCGTCGAGAACCTTTCCCCGGGCGATGGGGCTCCACGCGGTCACCGCTACGTTGTGTTTTGCGCACGCTTCACGTATGTGGCGTTGCTGCAAATAGGGGTGGAGTTCCACCTGGTTGACCGCGGGGGCGACCTTAGCGTCCGCGATGAGATCCTCCAGATGGTGAGGCTCAAAGTTGCTTACCCCGATGGAACGGATACGCTTTTGGGCGTGGAGTTCCTCCAGCGCCTTCCACGTCTCCTTGTATTTCCCCTTGATCGGCCAGTGAACCAGATAGAGGTCGAGGTAGTCCATCTGCAGCTCGGACATGCTCTTATCAAAGGCTTTCATCGTCGCGTCGTATCCCTGATCGGTGTTCCAGACCTTTGTGGTGACAAAGACATCGCTCCGTGAGACACCCGACTCCTGTATTCCTTTGCCGACACTCGCTTCATTTCCGTAAAACGCCGCAGTGTCGATTGCGGCATAACCCGCTTCAAGGGCCCACCGGACGGCGTCCGCCGTCTCCCGGCCGGATTCCGCTTTAAATACGCCCAGTCCGAAGACGGGCATGGCCACTCCGTTATTCAGTGTGATCGTATGTTTTATATCCATACCACAAAAGTAATAACAGCCGGCGATATTGTCATCCTGGGATAAGCCCGGTATGGTCTCGGAGTGTTTCAGACGCTTTTGAAAACGATGGCGCTTCTCATTCTCCTGGCAGGTACCGGTTTTGTCGTCTTTCGTCCCCTGAAAATGCAGAACTGCCTCTTTCCGAAATTTCTCGTCCTCGTCCTGGACATTCTCTTTCCCCTGTACTTTGTCTTTTCCATACCCAGGGGATGGAACGACGCCCTCCAGCTGGGATGGCCCTTCCTGCTCGGTATGTTCGGACTCAGTCTCGTGTCGATGGCTCTCCAGGCGTGGCTCGCCCACGTTGCCGTCCGCCTGCGGCCGCAGTGGGTGAAGGAGCCGACGTCGTTTGTTCTCCTTTCGGCGATACACAACGCCGGTTTTGTCCCGTTACCCATTCTGGCCCGTCTCACACCGGGGCCCATCATCGTGGGTATGGCCTTTTACGTGCTCGCCTTTAACATGGTCATGTGGACCGTCGCGGTATCGGTGATACAGACCGGTCGTTTTCGGCTCCGGCCGTTCAGGATCAGGATCAACGCTCCCCTGATCGGACTCGCGGCGGGACTGTTTCTCGCGATGTCGGGGGCGTATCGGTACATTCCCGGGAAGATCATGGCTGCCGGCGGTACGCTCGGAAAACTGGGGCTCGATCTCGCAATTGTGGCGCTGGGCGGTGCCCTTGCGGGTATCCGTGAAAAGGTGGAATTTGACCGCGAACACTGGTATTTTGCGGGATGGCGGCTGGTCCTGTTTCCGCTGGCAATGCTTGCGGTTGCCACGCTGCCTTTACCGATTTTTGCCGGCCCGCTGGGATGGGGGATTCGCCTCGTCCTGGTCCTGGAAGCGGCAATGCCGCCGGCTTCTCTCGTCCTTGTCGCAACCAGGGTCTATGGGAAAAGGGATCAAATTCACTATACCGGTTCCATGATACTCTTCGCGTATCTCGTTTCCCTGGTTACCATCCCGCTTTTTGTGGGCCTTGCGGTCTACCTCTTCAGCGGTTCCATTTGACGACTGGCCATCCGTTGCGCCGCGCTGTTCTGCGCAGAAGCGTATCGGGATAGACGACGACGGCGCTGCCCGCCAGGCGCAGGCTCGGCAGGTCGTGAAAGCTGTCCGAATAAAAGACGCTACGCTGCCGCGTCAATCCGTGCTTCTCCAGTGCCGCCTCAATACGCCGGGCCTTGACGTCCCCGTAGCATGGGCCGCCCTCCAGCCAACCCGTGGCGCGATCTCCGGAAAATTCAAGTATCGATGAAATGACCTCATCCGCGCCGACATGGGCGGCCAGGGGGCGCAGGATGACATCGAAACTCGCACTGGCGAGAAATACAGTCTTGTTCCGTTTCCTGCACTCCCTGAGGTATTCATGGGCCGCCGGATAGATGTCGTTGTGGATGTAGCGTTCCCAGGCGGCGCGGCAGATCGCGTCGATTTCCGTCCGACTGCGCCCGGTGAGCCCCTTTATTTCCTGGGTGATGTCCTTGATATCCAGCATGCCCAGGCGGTATCGCAGGTAAAAATGGGGTAACGTTGCAATGTGGGCGAGGGTGAAGACGCCCGCCCGATATCCCGCCTGGACAAAGCGGCGACCCGTGGAGTGGCTGGTGAGGGTATGGTCGACGTCAAATATGTGGACATCCCCCATTTCAATGAGCCTTTCGAATTGCGTCGTCATCGTGGCGACACGCTTTCGGGTGCGAGGGAATGGAGATGAGAAAAAAAGGCGGGATAGGTCACCGCCGCGGCTTCAGCATCTTCTATGGTCACCGCCGCCTCGGCTCCAAGGGCTGCAATCGCCAGTGCCATTGCGACGCGGTGGTCACCGTGGCTCATCACTCGTCCGCCCCGCAGAACCTTTGGTTCGATCTGTAACCCGTCGGGAAGTTCATGGACGAGCCCGCCCAGTTTGGTGAGTTCCGTAGCCATGACGGCGATGCGGTCGGTCTCCTTGTGGCGAGCCTGGGGAACGTTGGTGAGGGTGATCGATTCCGGAGCGGAACAGGCAAGGACGGCAAGTGCGGGAAGCGCGTCGGGCATCGCGTTGAGATCAAAGGTACCGCCCCGTACGGGAGAACCCGAGACGGTGACCACCTCACCGCCGCCACTCTTTGAAGGCGTCCATTCCACGGTGCACCCGAGGGTTTTCAGGATGTCCAGGACGCCCCGGTCACCCTGCACGTCGTCGGGAAGGAGCCCCTCTACGGTGACCGCCGTTCCCGTGACGGCGGCGGCACAAAACCAGAATGTCGCGGAGCTGTAGTCGCCGGGAAGCTGCATCGAATAGGGGCGGTATCGCTGTCCCGGCGGTATGATGAACCGGGCATATCCCTCGCGGCGATAGGGTATCTCCTGTTGATCCAGCCACCAGCACGTCATGTCCACGTAGGGGTGCTCGTTGAGGAGTGCGACATCAATGACCGTCGGTGTCGCGTCTGCCGCCCCTTTCGCGGCGGAGGTTCCGGCGGAGGGGCCGGGGATAAGGGGGGTCGCGAGGAGCAGGGCGCTCAGGTACTGGCTCGTCGGGCTGTAGACGGTGACGCTCCGGCCCGCCCCGAGGGGGCCGCCGACGCAGTAGGGGGCGCATCCCGCGGGCGATGTCGCCTTCTCGTCGATACGGGCCCCAAGGGTCCGCAGGGCATCAAGGAGCCGGGAGGCGCTGCGGCGGCGAATAGACGCGTCGCCGTCAAAACAGACCTCCCTGCGGGAAAGTGCGGCGAGCGCCGTGAGAAGGTACAGCGTCGTGCCGCTGTTTCCCACATCGATCCGTGCCGACGAGGTAAAGAACGTCTCCGCGGACCCTCGCACGCTCACATCCAGACCGGTTTCGGACCGGCCTTCAACAGTGACGCCGGCGCCGAGTGCGCGAACTGCGGCGATGCAGCTTTGCGCGTCGGCACTGTCCAGCACATTGCGGATGGAGCTCACACCATCGGAGACGGCGGCGATGAGTAATGCCCGAATTGAGTGTGACTTGGACGACGGGACACGAATGGAAGAACCTGTAATGGATGCCGGTGAGATAGTGACAGTCGAGGCGTCGTCGTGCATGCTAATTTGATCCCCTTTATCTTCCGAATATAGTAGCAGGAGACGACTATTTTGAGAATCAAATCGATGGGGTTCCGAAGTGGAACTATTTTCGCGTTCACCCTCGTTCTGTCGGCGTTCTTCGTCCAGACGGCGGCGGCGCAAACGGTCTTTCAGAACCCCGACTTCAAATACATAATCGACATTCCGGCGGAATGGGAAATCCTCGACGGGGAGCGATCGGACTTCATCAGCTTTACCGATTCCGACCACGTGGCGGTCTTTCAGATTATCGCCTTTCCGGGACATCAGTTTGCGACGAGTGAGGAGCTGGAACGGTACATCCGCGTCAGCTATGAAGCGGAGGGCGATCGTGCGCCCTTCCGGTATCTCAACCGACCGTCAATCTTCGCGGACTACCGTTTTTCAACCGGATCATACGACGTCCGGGGATACATGGCCTTTCTCAATCGCGACGATTTCGACTTTGCCGTCATGACCTTTGTCCCCGAGGACTATTACGATGCCTACCACGATCTGCTGCTCTCCGCCCTGGACAGTTTTTCTCCCGACGGTGTAACCCGAAACTATCCGGGACCGGTGAGCCAGTTCTTTCTGCCTTCGACGGGGGAGCGGACTGAAAACGGGGCGGTTCTCACCTTCCCGTCGGGACGGGAGTTCAGCCTGTCCGCCGGCGTCGCCTCTGGAGAGGTGAGAGACGCCGCGGAGACGCTGATTGAACGGGAGGCGCGCGTTCTCAGCGCCTATGCGCCGGAAGCGGGTGATTCTCTCCGCATAGGCGACGGGCCGCCTCCCCCCTGGGCGACGGCGTGGCGGCGGTATTTTCGCATGATCTACCGCGACAACTATTCCCGCCTGGAACCGGTGGCGGAGGCGCTCTTCATGGACCTCTCCCGGGAAGGTGTCCCCCGGGACGAGATGCCGGCTACGATTCTTTCCTGGCTCCAGGGTGCCGAATACCGGAGGACACCGTCCCTGAGCGATCTCATGAGCCCCTCGGCGTGCCTGGTGGACTTTGCGGGAGACTGTGACTCCCTGGGGATCACCTATGCGATCCTTCTTCACCATCTCGGCTTTGACGCGATCCTCATGGTAAGCATGGAATACGCCCACGCGATGGTTGGCGTCGATATCGGCGGTGACGGGGCACGGTTTCCCTATTCAGGGCGACAATGGCTGGTTGCTGAATTGACGGAGAATGTTGCCATCGGTCAGATCGCCCAGGATATGAGTGATATCGGCGGATGGATCGGGGTGCAGCTCGATCCGACCGTGCGCTTCTAACGGCCGCTGCCGTCCGGGCCGGGGCCGCCGACGCCACCTGATGACCGCGGGCGGTACAGCGGTTCAGGTACGAGGAGTCCCATTACAGCCGTTCCCACAAGCCCCGCGGCTGCGGCGGCCACAGCGGCACCGCCGAGGCTGACCGCTCCCGCCAGGGCGCCGACCAGGAAAGGGCCGCCTGCAGTGCCGAGATCGACGATCAATCTCCAGACGCCGATAAACTCGCCGGGATTTCTCGCGGGGGCAAAGTCGGTGCTCAGAGTCATATTGATGCCGCTTCCGATGCCGTTGCCGATTCCCGCAAGGAGCACGATCGCCGCCAGCCCCGAAAAGGAGGATGCCAGCGGCAGAAGGCCCATCGAGACGGAGACGATGAGGAGACAGGGCAGGGCGGTGGCCTTCCGGCCCCAGCGGTCCATGACCATTCCGGCGGGATAGAAGAGAATGACTTCCGCAAGGAACATGATCCCGACGACGATGCCCACCTGTGAAACGGAAAGACCGATCGACTCGCCTACAAGGGGAACGAGGGCCTGACGGGCCGTGCGCATGAGCTGCAGGATTATGACCGAAAGCCCTGCGGTGGCAAAGACGCGCCGGTGTTCCCCGACAATTTTCGCGACCGAGCCGAAGGCACTTTTTCCTGCACCGCCGCTTCCCGGAATGCGTTTTTCATCGCTCCCGGTTTCCGACGGAACCCACCGGTACAGGAAGAAGAGGCTTACATAAAGCAATACGGCAAAACTCAAAAAGGCGTATCGGTGCCCCCACTGCTGGGCGACAAAGCCTCCGATAATGGGACCGATAAACTGACCGAGGCGATTGCCGCCCCCGATGAGGGCGAGGGCCCGCCCCCGACGTTCCAGGGGAACGAGTGTACGGAAAAACGAGAGACGGGAGACAAAGAAGACGGTGTGGGAAAAGCCCAGCAGAAAGACAAATGTACCGAGAAAGAGGGGGGTGCGGGCAAAACTGAGAATGACGGCCAGGGTCGCCTCACAGAAGGTTGCGACGATAATAACCGGGCGTTTGCCGAAGCGGGTGATAATGAGTCCCGCCGGTACGTTGAAGAGCAGACTCCCGAATCCGAACAACCCCACGATGACGCTCGCCCCGGCAACGGTCGCACCGACCTGCCGGGCAAAGATGGCGAGCAAAGGCATGACCATGCCCGCACCGATGAAGGCGAGGGCAGAGGGAAGATAGAAGGGTAGTACCAGGGATTTCAATGTGAAATCCCCGGCGGACGGGAGGCTGTTCCTGTGCGGCGTCATCGCTATCAGTTTACACGGAACCGTCTCTACCTGCTCCGTCTGCGCGTCTCCGGTCCATCATCTTTTTCTGGAAGATGGGCCACACGATGACCATGACGATGAGAATGATCAGAACGATGCTTATCGGCCGGGTGACGAATACGAGATATCCCGTTCGGGACAGCTCAAGGGCGCTGCGAAAATTACTTTCAAACATGGGACCCAGGATAAGGCCGAGCACGATGGGGGCAGGCTTAATGCCAAGATGTTTGAGGAAGAATCCGGTTATTCCGAATATCAGCATCAGCGTCACATCGAAGTAACTGCTGCTCAAGGCAAATGCCCCGATGACGCAGAGGAGGGAAATGATCGGCAGCATGACCCGCTTGCTTGTCGATATCAGATAGGGTGCGACACGGGCCGCAATGAGACCGACCACCACCATCGCAACCTGCGCAACCATCAGGCCGATAAAGAAGGCGTTCACCATCGGGCGCTGCTGAATGAAGAGCATCGGTCCGGGCCGGAGGTTGTGAATCATCAAGGCGCCGAGCAGAATAGCCGCGGGGGAGCTGCCCGGGATTCCCAGTGTCAACAGCGGCACGAGAGATCCGCCGACGGCGGCGTTGTTGGATGATTCTGCGGCTATCAGGCCCTCAGGCTCGCCGGTGCCGAATGTCTCGGGGTGGCGCGACGTCTGCACCGCCTGGTTGTAGGAAATGATCGACGCGATCGTACCACCCGCACCGGGCAGGACTCCGATAATCGTGCCGATGATGCTTGAAGGCCAGAATTTGCGCAGAATTGCACCGATGTCTTTTCTGTTTGCCTGGAGAGAACCCACTTTCTGTACCGTTCCTTCGCCATCGTGGAGGGAGAGCACCTGGGTAATCACCTCCGCGAGTCCGAAGACACCGATGACCAGGGGAATGTAGCTGATTCCCGACATCAGTTCATATCGTCCGAAGGTGAACCGCGGTACATTGGTGAACTGGTCAAGGCCGACGATGGCCAGGATGAGACCTATTGTCACGCCGATAAAACCGCGGACCATCGATTTTCCCGCCACGGCGACGATCGTCGAGAGACCGAAGAGGGCAAGCAGGGCATACTCGGCGGGGCCGAAGTCGAGGGCAAAGCGGGCGAGCCACGGCGCGATAATGATCAGACAGATAACGCCGAAGACACCTCCCACAAAGGAGGAGAGGGTGGAGATGACGATCGCCCGTCCCGCCTCACCCCTGCGAGCCATGGGGTAGCCGTCCAGTGCCGTCATGACCGCCGGGGGAGCTCCGGGAATGTTGAGGAGAATCGCCGAAAAGGACCCGCCGTATATCGCCCCGGTGTACATGCCGAGGAGAAGCAGAATTCCTCTGACGGGGGTCATGTAGAACGAAATGGGGAGAAGAACGGCGAGGCCCATCGTTGCGGAAAGCCCGGGCAGGGCTCCCACGAGAATCCCCAGAGCGGTGCCTCCAAAGACGAGGAGAATCACCTGGAGATCCATGACCAGTTCAAGTGCTTGTAACAGTTCCATAGGTACCCCGATTACCGAAAGAGCAGTCCCACCGGAAGAGGAACCCGGAGGAGTACGACAAAGACGAGATGCAGCGACCCCGCCACCAGAAGGGAAACACCGGTTACCCGCAGCGCCCGCCGCTCACCGAGCAGCAGCTGCAGCGTAGCGGTCAGCAGGAAGGAAACGATCCCGAAACCGAGGATTCGGAAGAGGGAGACAAAGACGATGAGAACCACCACGAGGAGTCCCGCCTTCATCCCGTTTCCCTTTTCACCCTGTATGTCAAAAACAGGTGCCGGTGCGGACCGGACGCCCTCGATGAAAAGGAGCACGCTCAGGACCGCCAGTGCGGTCCCGAGCAGATTGGGGAAGAAAGAAGGAGCGATGGAGCGGTAACGCGCCGCAGTATCGGGAAACCGGGATACCCCGATAAGGAATACCACACTTGCCACCAGAAGCACCGTCCCAAGGAATGTCGCCTTGTTGCGCAAGGGACTCACTTCCCGAACGTTCATTCCAGTTCCGCCACGACGTCGGACTCTTCGACGCCTTTTTCCGGCTCTTTGCGTTTTTCGTCGCACAGCTGCAGACGCCACCCGTCGGGATCGCGGAAGCGGGCATTTGCACGACCGGTGTGGCGGTTGCGGTAGGGGTCCTTCTGGAAGGTGATTCCCTGCGCCTTCAGCTCGTCCGCGGTCTTTACGACGTCGTCCGCGCGGAAGGCGATGTGGTTCACACCGATGTTTTCTTCATCGATCACCGAGTGCATCTCGATGATCGGTTGATTGGGGCCGGGGAGCTGCAGCTCCGCCGACCCGCCGTGATGGTCCGTCCACGTCAGAAGCTTGAATCCAAGCTTCTGGTAGAACTCTACATGTCGTTTCACATCGTTGACGATGATCTCGATGTGATCAATTTGTGTAATCATCTGCATTCTCCTACCTGATGCGATTATTCAACGTACAGGCCCGATTCGATGATCATCGCCTTGAACATTTCGTCCTGCTCGATGAGATATTCCCGTGAGCGCTCGGGGCCCCAGTCGAGGGGCGTTGAGCCGGATTCGAGCATGAAGTTTTGATACGTTTCCGAGTTTGCCGCCTGGCGGAACGCCTCATACAGTATATTTACGATCTCTTCCGGTGTGTCCCTGGGAGCGATGATCTGGCGCATGTTGTAAATGGTGATATCGAAACCCTGTTCTTTGTAGGTGGGGATTTCCGGGAATGCCGGCACCCGCTCTTCATCCATGACGCCCAGGGGCCGTATCTCTCCCGCTTCGTAGAGTGCCTGTGCCGTTACCGGTGCGGCCTGACATGCGTCGACATGTCCTCCCGCGACGAGTCCCGGTCCGGCGGACTCTCCACCCGACTGGCTTGCGATCTGAAACTTGACGCCTGCGGCCTGTTCAAGAAGGACGGTGCCGAAGCGGGTGATTGATCCGGGGTTGGATGAGGCGATGGTAATCGATTCAGGGTTTGCCCGCAGATCATCGACGAGGTCGTTCAACGTCTGCCACTGCGCGTCATCGGCTACCCAGATCGCACCGGGGTCGGAATTGATCGTAATGATCGGTACAAACGCTTCATGACCGAAATCGAGGTTGCCCATGAAGACGTGGGTGGAAATGGTGCCCGTCGTGTTTCCGATTGTGTATCCGTCGGGCGGGGCATTGGCGATTTCCGTGTACGATCGCGCTCCCGAGCCACCGGAGTGATTGACAACGGTGATCGGCTGGCCGAGAAACTTCTCCGCTTCCGCCGTCAGTACGCGACTGACGATATCCGAACCGCCGCCGGCAGACCATCCGACGATGTACTGCACCGGACGGGTGGGAAAATCCACCGTTTTCTGAGTGCCCTCACCCGACCCGGCAGGCATCTCCGCTTCTCCGGATGCAAAGACGACGCCGTTTGCGACGATCAGGAGAATGGCCAGGGACACGACAATGTGTGTGAAACGTTTCATTCGTTCCTCCTTTGATAAAAAACACGATATAGGATACATCGTGTTTTTTATCATACCACGCTCCGGCGAATATGCAAGAAAAATGTTATACGAAATATTAAACTAGGTCGCCGAGAGCGATGTGTCCCTCGGCTATACGTGGAACGGGCGCTCCCTTCCGTGGTACTATTCCGCGGTGAAATTGTCGATATTTACCCGTTTCAAGGTGGAAATGCTGGTACGATCAGGGCTCAACAAGTACGTCGCCGGTGACTACACCGGGGCGGAGGAAGCGTTTCAGGCGGTGCTGGAGCTGCAACCTTCGCGACCGGGAATCCATCACCATCTCGCGTTGGTCTGGGCGGCCCGGGGCGATTTTGAACGGGCCGAGCCGCTCCTCCTGAAGGAACTGGAAGACTTTGGAGAACACTATCCCCGGTTGCGCGTATTGGGAGATCTCTATTATCAGTGGGGAAAGCGCGATGAAGCGGTTGCGATGTACACCCGTGCCCTCGCGGAGGAGTGTCCCGATTCCGACCGCATGTACATTACCGAACGGATTGCCGTCGCCGGAGATCCCCTGCGTTTCAAGGATGCCCTGAAATCCCGGGATACCCTCCTGGAGGGTAACCGCCTTCTGGAATCCGGGAACCATGAAGAGGCGGCTCGCATGTTTCAGCAGGCGGTGGAATTTGACCGGACAAATGTCTCGGGGTGGAACAATCTGGGAGTCGTCTATCTGGACCATCTGAACGTCCCCGGGGAAGCGGTGGCGGCGTTTCACAAGGCTCTGGAGCTGCAGGACGTGCCGTGGATTCGGTCCAATCTGAACAAGGCGGAGACCCGCCTCAAATGGGAATCCCGAAAGAAGTGAGGAATATGCAAAGAGGGTATGCCGCCGGAAAGGCGATTATGGATGCGGCAATCGGTCGCGTCGATCCCGTACGTATGATTACCGACTGCGTTTCCCTGCGGGACGGTGAACTGCACATATCCACGGAACACGACTCCTTTTCGGTCTCTCTCGCTCTATTTCGGAAAATCATCGTTGTCGGAGCGGGAAAGGCGGGAGCAACGATGGCGTACGGCCTGGAAGCCGTCCTTGGCGACCGCATTGACGGCGGTGTCGTCGCGGTGAAATACGGACATCTCGGTGAAGCGGATCAGCATCCCCGGAGGATTCGGCTAGTCGAGGCGGGGCATCCCGTCCCGGACGAGAACAGTCTCGCCGCCGCCCGGAGATCGCGGATATAGCCCGCGGGGCGGGCGCGGAGACGCTCATACTCATGGTTATTTCCGGCGGAGGAAGCTCTCTTCTGACGCTGCCTGCGGAGCACGGAGAGCTTTCCGTCAATCTCGAGGATATTCAGGAAACGACACAACTCCTCCTCGGCGCCGGGACGCCCATCGGTGAGATCAACTGCGTCCGAAAGCACCTCTCCGCCATTTCGGGCGGCCGATTCTGCGGCCTCGCCGCTCCCGCAACGGTGGTACCGTTAATCCTTTCCGACGTTGTCGGTGATGAACTTGAAAGCATTGCCTCCGGCGTGGCGGCGCCCGATCCCACGACTTTCAATGACGCCATGAGAATCTGTCGGCAATACGAAATTCTCGACAGATTGCCGGTACGGGTCCGGGCGCTTCTGGAGGGCGGTGTACGCGGGGAGGTCCTTGACACACCCAAACCGGGTGATGCCGTTTTTGAGAGGGTGAGGCCCGTCCTCATCGGGACAAACGCACAGGCCGTTGATGCGGCGCGTCGCACCGCCGAAGCACTCGGATACCATACCCTCGTTCTGACAAGCAGGCTCACCGGAGAAGCGCGGGAAATGGCGCGCCTCTTCACCGCCGTCGCCGCGGACTGCGCAAAAAGAGATGTGCCGATTCCCCGACCGGCGTGCATCCTTGCCGGGGGAGAGACGACGGTTACGCTCCGAGGCGAGGGGAAGGGCGGAAGGAATCAGGAAATGGCGCTGGCGGTCCTGTCTGAAATGGCTTCTCACCCTGAAAGCTACGGCGGCGTCACCTTTTTCTCTTTCGGGACGGACGGAAATGACGGTCCCACCGACGCCGCCGGCGGCTGGGCTGCACGGGATGTGGCAAAAAAAACGACAGGTGAGGCGATTTCAGACGCCCTTGCCCGCAACGACGCCTATCACCTGCTGGAGTCGGTGGACGCCCTGCTCATGACCGGTCCGACAAACACAAACGTATGCGATATACAGATCGTCCTCGTCGAGTGAAGCAACGCGCCGACGACCGTCCGACGCCGGTCCACATCGACACGTGGAAGCTCGCGGGGCGGACGGTGGTTGTACTGTTTCTGTTTCTTGTCGTATCCGTCACATTCGTTCGTCTGGAGCTCCCCTTTGAAGCGGAGGCGGAGCGCCTTATCGATCGGGCGGGACTCGCGGGCGTCTTTGCCTTCGTCCTGACGGTGGATACCTTCATCGTCCCGGCGACGCTGGACATCGTCTTTCCCCTTACCCACGACTGGCAGCCGCTGCCACTGCTTCTCGTGGTGAGCGCGGCATCGATCCTCGGCGGGGTGCTGGGCTACTGGATCGGCAGGGGGCTCTATTTTCTTCCCTTTGTGCAGCGCACCGTAGCGGGCTACTATGAGCGGGGCGCCCGCCTCGTTGAGCGCTACGGCTACTGGGGAGTCGTAGCGGCGACCCTGACTCCTCTGCCGTTTTCGACGATCTCGTGGATCGCCGGGATGATGCGCCTGCCGTTCCGACGCTTTCTCGCGGCGGCGTTGTGGCGCGCGCCGCGGGTCGTTGGCTACTGGGCTCTCCTCCAGGCGGGGCTCGCCGTTACGGGGTAGCGGCGGGTCTACGACCGTGGCCGCCCCGGGATAGCGGCCGATGCGGAGCGGGCGCCGTTACCATTTGGTTTCTCCCTACATCGCCTTCCAGAACTTGTAGTTCGACTTTTCGATCTCCTGCATCGCCGGCATGCGGAAGAAGCGATACTCCCCGTGGCGGGCAAACATGAATCCGTGGCGGACCATCTTGTAGGGAATGGAGTCGAAACTCGAGTCAAGGAGGAGACCTTTGGTTGGCTTTCTGCTTGACCCCTGGAGCTCATAGATTGCGTCCCGCAGTTTTGACGGATGAACCTTGGGCAGGGGCGACGGAAGCATCGGGTTCAGCTCAAAGTCGTTGAGAAATGCCTCTGCGTCAAACTCAAGCTGGGTGTATACCATCGCCGGAACGCTGCGGAGGATGGAAGGACTCGTAACCAGATCTCCAAATTCCATGAAGTTCATCCTGGTCAGTACGAGCATCCGTACCGGGTTGATTTCCGCATAGACCCGCAGGAGACCGGGCTCCCGGGTCTGCACGTCTTCCCCTGGGTCCAGCGTCAGTACCGCCCCTTCCGGGGTGGACAGATAGAGGTGCCTGATCAGAGAAAAGTCCAGGTGTTCCAGGACGCGGTAGACGGATATGAACTTTGTTGCCTTTGGTCTACCGTCTTCGTGCTCATGCACGTCCGAGAGGTATTCATCGATGTGAAAGTAGGGATTGCGGAAGGTTGGATCCATTTCGGCAAAGATCACTTTTCCTGAATAGTGTCGAATGGAACCGGCAAGGTAGTGCCGGGCAAACTGTTCAGGCCCCATTTGCGACGCAATCAGCGCCGGACCGGGGTGAAGAATAACGTAGAGGTGCAGGTCGTAGTGGTTGTTCGTGCTCATATCATCCTCCCATTGTTTTCAGTATCGGGGCGATTACCAACGCGACGACGGACATCAGCTTGACAAGGATGTTGATCGCCGGACCTGCGGTGTCCTTGAAGGGATCACCGACGGTGTCGCCCACGACGGACGCCTTATGGGCCTCGCTGCCCCTGCCGCCGCCTTCACCAGACTCTACCATCTTCTTTGCGTTGTCCCAGGCACCTCCGGAGTTCGCCATAAAGATGGCCAGGACCACGCCGCTGGCGGTCACGCCGACGAGGAGGCCGAAGAGCATCTCAATGCCGCCGAGAAAGCCGACCAGAACCGGTGAACCGACGGCGATAAAGCCGGGCAGGCGCATCTGATCGAGGGCGGATGCTGTGGAAATGGCGATGCACCGATCGTAGTCCGGCAGTTCCTCACCTTCGAGAATTTTGGGGGACTCCTTGAACTGCCGGCGGACCTCCTCAATCATCTCGAAAGCGGCTTTCCCGATTGCGTTCATGGCGAGGGCGCTGAAGAGATAGGGGATCACCGCTCCAAGCAGGACGCCGATGAGGACATCCGAGTTTGCCAGGTCGATCACCGCCACGCCGGCGGATTCCCGGAAACTGGAGAGCAGAATGATCGCCGTCAGCGCCGCGGAACCGATTGCAAATCCCTTCCCGACGGCTGCGGTGGTATTCCCCACGCTGTCCAGCTCGTCGGTGATCATACGCACTTCCTTGGGGTAGTCGCTCATCACCGCCAGTCCGCCCGCATTATCGGCGATGGGACCATAGGCGTCCACCGAGAGCTGTACGCCAAGGGTTACAAGCATTCCCACCGCGGCGACGGCGACGCCGTACAGGCCCGCAAAGGAGTGGCCCGCATAAATGGCGACGGCGATGAGGACGATGGGAAAGAGGGCCGAGAGCATTCCCACGCCCATGCCGGTAATGATTGTTGTCGCCGGGCCGGTCATCGCCGACCGAACGATGGACATGACCGGTTTCTTTCCGGTGCCGGTAAAGTGCTCGGTGAAGTAGCCGATGCCGATCCCCGCGGCAAGCCCGAAAAGGACGGGCCAGTAGAGGTGCCAGGGTGACGCCATTTCCGAGGGAAGGGTCTGTCCGCGGAAGAGCAGGAGGGCCAGGGGTATCGCCCCGATCGAGGCGAGAACGGCGGCGCCGAAACTTCCGAAATTGAGCGCTCCCTGGGGAGTGCGTTTCCCGCCGGTGCGTACGAGAAGGATACCGATAATGGACGCCGCCATGCCTATGACGCCGAGGGTCACGGGATACATGAGGAGTCGCAGTTTGAGGTCGTACGTGCCGTCGACGGAAAAGGCGAGTATCATCGCGCCCACGAGGGAGCCGACAAAGGACTCAAAGAGGTCTGCCCCCATACCTGCGACGTCTCCCACATTGTCACCCACGTTGTCGGCGATCGTCGCGGGATTGCGGGGATCGTCCTCGGGAATTCCCGCCTCCACCTTGCCGACGAGGTCGGCGCCGACGTCGGCAGCCTTTGTATAGATGCCGCCGCCGAGGCGGGCGAAGAGGGCGATTGAAGAGGCGCCGAGGCTGAATCCGCTCATGATCGGCAGGACGTACTGGACCATCATCGCCTCACTGCTCCCGATCTGCCGAATGGCGATCCACAGAACGACGGATATGCCCATCAGGACGAGTCCCACAACGCTCATTCCCATGACGGCGCCGCCTGAAAAGGCGACGCGCAGCGCCGGATCCATTCCGCCCAGGGCCGCATGGGTAGTCCGTGTATTGC
>CBDESZ010000020.1:0-109601 GCA_965242725.1 Alkalispirochaeta sp. | reverse complement strand
GATGCCCTGTGGACAGCGCTGCTCCGGGGAATGGAGAACGGTACGATGGAGCTCTCCCGGCGTCCCTTCTATATCGGTGCAATCGGCAAGGCCCAACGGGCGATAGAACGTGACGCTCGCGCCCGGAGGGAGACGTCGATCTGTCGCCGCTCCGGCCCATTCACCACACCCATCGGTCTCGACATCGGCGGAAAATCGTCAGGTGAAATTGCCGTCAGTATTCTTGCCCAGATTATCGCAGTGAAGAACGGGAAACAGGGGGCTCCTTCGGTACGGCGCGTCCGTATTCATTGCCGTCGTCGCTTCCCTCCACCCGGTAAAAAAACGGTAATCCGCCGTCACAATGGCGGTGTCCGTTCCATTTCCCGACACAGCCATTCAACGGCCGCCGATTCATCCCGGGAGAGACTCACCCTGTGTCCCCGAAATCGGAGAGAGTCGACGATAAAATCGTGACTGCGGTCCCGTCGGATCCACAAGAACCACCCCGCGGCCACTCCCGAGGGAATCCCGCGGAGGCGACCGCCGGTTCTCTGCCGTACTCCACAATTTTCGGTTTTTGCGACACGTTGCGTGCCTTTCTGACGTCGATCAGGAGCGCCGGAATCCCGTGTTGTCGGGCGGCGTGGCGCAGCTTTTCATCGAGAGTATCCAGATCTTTCACGTCTATTTCACCTTCAATGACAACGCGAAGATAGCTCCCCTCTCCATCTGTAAAAATCTCGTAGTTCATACCACCCATCAAAGGCATACTATCATTTCACCGCCATTGCGGGAATTATTTTTTTTATTTTACCTGCATATTCGGTAGTCTCCGTCGAAGAAAGCTGTACGTGCAGGGGAAGACGATCGGTATCGCGGCGGGCCGCGCGCGAGGCGCGCGAATCCCATGATGCCGACGCGATCCGACGTCGTTACTCGTCCCGGGTGCGGTCGAGAACTTTCTGCAACAGAACGGCTCCGAGAATGAGGACGCCCTTGATAAAGTCATTGACGAATGCAGGTACCTGATAGGCCGAGAGAATGGCGTCGATGGAATAGATAATCACGGCGCCGAAAAAGGTACCCTGAACGGTACCGCGTCCGCCGGACATCATGGTACCACCGATAGCCACCGCGGCGATCACATCGAGTTCAAACATGCGCCCCCGCCGTGGCGACGTCGACGGAACCGAAGCGGGCGGCATAGAGAAAGGCGGCGATACCGGTGAGAAAGCCGGTAATTGTGAAAATGGCGACCTTGACGCGGGTGACGCCGATACCGGTGAGCTTAGCCGCCTTCTCGTTGGAGCCGACGGCGTAGACGTAACGGCCGAACTTCGTCTTGTTCATGACAAACCACATGACCGCCGTGAGGGCAATGAAGACAATGGCCAGATACGGCAGCCCCTGGGGACCGCCGAGGCGGCCGTAGCCGATCCACCGGAGCCGTTCAAAGTAAATGGCGTTGTCCGTCAGAAGAGGGCCGCCCTGCCCCATTTGGACGGTGAGTGAACGGTAGGCGGTCATCGTTGCGAGGGTGACGATGAACGACGCCATCCTGGCGTACCCCACAAAGAGTCCGTTAATCAGACCGAGTCCCGCCCCCGCCGCCGCCGCCACGAGCAACGCCTGGAGGACGCTGCCGGAGGCGTTGAAGGTGTTCACGCTCAGTGCCGCCGCCAACGCCAGAATGGAACCCACCGAGAGGTCGATATTGCCCGATATGATGGTGAGGGTCATTCCCAGGGCGATGATTCCGATGAAAACGGACGAGCGAATCAGGTTGGAAATACTGGCGACGGACAAAAACTGATCGCTGGCGAAGCGCCCCACGATCAACAGCAGCGCAAAAGAGAAGACGTAGTTGTAATTTACAAAGAGGTATTTAAGAACGCTCTTCCAGTCACGGTTTTCAAGGAGATTCTTCATATTCAGCCGGCCTTCCTGTTGGATCCCGTTGCGTAGTACATCACATCCACCTCGTTGAGTTCCTCTCTTGCAAATTCTTTGTTGATTTCACCCTTGTACATGACGATGCAGCGATCGGCGATCTTGTAAATCTCGGGAAACTCGGAGCTGAACATGATGACGCTCTTCCCCGTTTCCACAAGCTTGTTGATCAATTGATAGATCTCAAACTTTGCACCTACGTCGATCCCCTGGGTAGGATTATCCAGAATAAAGACATCGCTCTCCAGACCGAACCAGCGTGAAAAGACGACCTTCTGCTGATTTCCCCCGCTCAGGGAGGTAATGGGGTCGTTGGGATTTCCCACGCGAATATTGGTCTGTCGGCGGTTTTCTTCAAAGCGGCTATTCTCGTCGGCTTTTCTGATCACCAGTCCCCGGTGGGCACTGGTGAAGTACGCCATGGAGAGATTGTCCTTTACCGAGAGGTCCTTCAGGATCGAACGCTCTTTGCGGTTTCGGGGAACCATGGAAACGCCTGACTTTATCACCTTGAGGATGGAGCTGGTATCCAGTTCCTTCCCGTGGAGGCGAATCGTCCCGGAGGTGATGCGTCGGGCGCCGAAGAGGCATTCCGCAAGGGCCCCTCGACCGTCGCCGAAGAGACCGGTAAAGACAAGGACCTCACCCCGGCGAAGGCCGAAGCTCACCTCCTCGAAATGGCCCTCGCAGGTGAGCCGTTCCACTTCAAGGACATGCTCTTCACCGACCTTGTTCGTCTTTTCCACCACGTCGTCGACGATACTCCGTCCGACGAGCATTTCCGTCGCCTGTTGCTCGTTGATATCGGCGAAATTGCCGGTTGCTACAAATCGCCCGTCCCTGAGCACGGTATACCGGTCACAGACTGAAAAAAGCTCCGGCATCTTGTGGGAAATGTAGATACAGCTCACGCCGTGGCTCTTGAGGCCCCGCATGATCTCAAAGAGATTCTCAATCTCGTCGTTGGTGAGCGCGGTGGTGGGCTCATCCATGATGATCAGCTTGCAGTCGAAGAGGAGCGCCCGGGCGATCTCGACAAGCTGCTTCCGGGAGGTATCCAGATCTCGAACGTAGGCGGTGGGATCGATCTCCAGCCCCAGCTTTTCAAAGATCTCCCGGGAGCGACGGATCATTTCCCGCTTGTTGAGATACATACCGGCGGTGACGATTTCGTTCCGGAGAAAGAGGTTTTCGAAGACCTTGAGATCGTTGACCAGGTTGAGTTCCTGATGGATAAACCGAATTCCGAGTCTGGACGCCTTGATCGGCGTCAAATGGGCAACCTCTTCACCGTCAATGAGAATCGTGCCGGAATCGGGGGGCAGGACGCCGCCGAGGACATTCATGAGCGTAGACTTTCCCGCACCATTCTCACCAAGGAGGCCGTGTATCTCCGCTTCACCGACGGAAAAGGAGACGTCCACCACCGCCTTCACCGCGCCGAAGCTCTTGTAGATGTTTTTCATCTCTAACTGCATGGGACCGCCTTATTGTTGCCAACCCCGACCCGGCGGCCCAACATCGTTGAATGAGGACCACATTCCGCGTACGGGGTGGAGCAGACAACGGGCCGGCGCGTCAGGCGCCGGCCCGCTCAACCTTCAATACCGTCTAATACTATTCTACGGAATAACGGGTTGTGAACACGTCTCCCTGCATGAACTCGCGGTAGTTGGAGTTGTCGACCATCTCCGTCTCCACGAGGTGCATGCCCGAGACCTCTTCACCATCGAGGATGTCGTATCCCAGCTCGATTGCATCACGGACCATCGCAGGTGAAAAGGCAAAGGTGACCTGATCGATTCCCAGCTCCTCATAGCGGTCAAAGTTCTCCAGGAGCTCCCGGGGTGCGCTGACGCCGGAGACGAGTTTAATGTTCAGGTCGAAGGTTCCGCTGTATCCTTCAATGGCGGCAAGTACGCCCGCCTGGACCTCGGCGTCGTGGGTGAAGATACCCTGAATGCTCTCAACCACCTCGCGGCTGCTTGAGTTGAGGAAGGTCTCCATTTGCGTCTGCGCCGTGTCGCGGCTCCAGTTGGTAACGTACTCATTTACGACGTTGAAGTTATCATGGGCGGTGGACCAGAAGCCTTCGTTCCGCTGGGTCGGCACGGTGGAGTTGTCACCCTTGAACTCAAGGATATTCACCTGTCCCGCCGCGAGTTCATCGGCGAAGTAGTCGTTAAAATACTCGCCCGTCTCTTCACCGATCGTTACGTTGTCACCCATGAGCTCCGCGGTTTCGTCAAAGTTGGTGATCAGCCGGTCGTAGATGACCAGGGGAATCCCGGCGTCCACGATCTGTTGTGCAGCGGAACGCAGCTCATCGCCGTTGTGGGGCCACAGCACGACCACGTCCACTCCCTGGGAGACGACGGTATCGATCTGATTTGCCTGCTGTACGACGTCGTCGGAGATGAGGAACTGGTAGTCGTATCCACGGGCTTCGCCCATCGCCTGGGTGGCGTCCTCTGCGTGGCGAATGCTCTCTCCGAGGAACCCATGGGTCGCCCCGGGCATGATCACGGCGATCGACTTGGTGTCCGACTCACCCTGTCCACCGGCAAATGCCGCGCCGACGCTGATCAGCAGGATCAGCCCAACAATAATAAGTCTCTTAGCCATACGGCCCTCCTTAGTTTTTTGCGCCCCTCTTGAGGACGCCGTTCCCCTCACCTTTCTGGATCGCGGGAACGTATTCTTCCAGAATTGCATCTATCTTCGGATCGGTTAGATCGACCACCTTTCCCTGTTCGGCTGAGTAGTACGCCGCCATCAGGAGGCGAGTAATCTCCAGTCCATACTCCCAGTTGAGCATGCCGTCTTCGCCGCGGGAAAAGCGTTCCACCATGTCCCGGTTTTCATCGACATAGCCGTAGAGGTCCGCCTCGTTGGCCTGAATGGGCAGCAGACCCCGGGTGGCGGTGGACTTCTCCAGTGCCAGTTCCGCGTCCGCCAGGGACTCCGCCGCGGCGTCGCCGATAAATATCTCCGTCGGCGAGCGCAGGGTATTGATTTCAAAGGCGTAGCCCGGACCCATACCGTCCATCATCAGCCGCAGCCCCTGCTTCTCAAACATCCAGGAGTCGGTAAACTGGGACTTCACGATCGCCCCCGTCTCGGGATTGCGGTAGGTGATGATACCGGTGGCAAAGTCCTCCGCCGGCGTTTTCGCATAATCGATACCCCGCTCTTTCAGAAGCTTCTCCCGCCAGGGCGACTCGCCCCACTTGAGAAGGCTGGTATCGCAACTTACGGATACGGGCTTGAGGAAACCGAGGGGTTTTCCCGGCGGGGTCAGGAGGTACTGTCCCACGGCAATGCTGTGGCAGCCCATGTCCATGAGCACGCCGCCGCCGAGGCGTACGGGATCCCAGAACCAGTCGCCGTGGGGGCCGCCGTGCTCCTCGGCGCTGCGGACGAGGCTTGGTGCCCCCATCGCCTCAATGGACGGTTTCAGCTGTTCCCGCTGGGCGGCGATGGCTTTCATGAAAATCTGATTTTCGAAATAGGTGGTCTTCAGGCGCGCCCGCTTTGCGAGGTCCACAAGCTTCCGCGCCTCCTTCATCGTCCTGCCGAGGGGCTTCTCAATGATCACACCGGTCAGCTTGGCACCCCCTTCAACGGCGGCAACGATCGCTTCCATCGTCTCGATGCGCAGGTAGTTGGGGTTGTAAATGGCGACAACGTCGCAGTTCTTTACCACATCGGCGATGGAATCATATTCAACGGGAGTACCTACCCCGAGGGACGTGCAGTGCTGTACAAACCGGGGCGAACGGGAGCGGCGCAACACGGCGGTCACCTCTACACCGCGAACCATCGTCAGCGCGGTGGCGTGAAAGGTGGAGATGAACCCCGCTCCGATAAATCCTAATCGCATGCATGACCTCCTTGACGCTTGATTTTACACCTGATTCTTCCGCAATGCAAACGATTTTGTTCGAATTTCGGACATTTATCGCTAAAAAAAGAACGCCGGGGGAGCAGGCGGTGTCGCGGGTGGTTTTACAGGCGTCACGCGCCGCGACCGCCGCTAATCGCTATCGCCTTGTCGGACCCGCACCTCGGCGGCCCCTCGTCGCTATCGCCTCGCCCTCACCGCGCGACTCTCCGCTTCACCCCGACCTCACCCATCGTACTCCCGCACCATTTCCGTCACCGCCCGGGTCGAAAAGAGCTCGTCCACCACCATGAACGCCGCCCCCACCATGCCGCTCTGCTCGCCGAAGGCGGAACGCCGCACCACGAGGTCCACCGTCGCCAGCTGCGTCGACCGGCGGATTACCATCTCCCGTATCGCCGCCACGAAGGCGTCGCCGATATTCACCGTGCCGCCGCCCAGGACGACCATCTCGGGGTTGAAGAAGTTCACCAGCTTCGCCAGGACGGAACCCACATGACGCCCGCTCTCGATCACCAGCTCCAGGGCTGCGGTATCACCCTGCCGCGCCGCAACGCCCACATCCACCGCAGAAATCTCCCGGGGAGGCTCCTCGGCGGCCAGGCGCCGCGCCGTCTCCACCAGCACGGAACTCTCACCGCTCTCCGCAAGCTCCCGTCCCTTCCGGCCGATCGCGCCGCCCCCGGCGACCACCTCCAGACAACCCCGATTGCCGCAGGAACAGCGCGTCGTCTCCCCGTCGATACCGATATGGCCGATATCGCCGGCGCTCCCCTTAAAGCCGCGGTAGAGCTCGCCGTCGATGACGATCCCCGCGCCGATGCCGGTGCCGATCTTTACAAAAAGGAAGCTTTCGGCGTGGGAGGCACTCCCTGCCCGCGCCTCACCGAGGGCCATCACGTTGACGTCGTTGTCCACAAAACAGGGCACCCCGCAGTGGGACGCCACCTCGTCCCGCACGGGATAGCGGTCCCAGCCGGGCATGATGGGCGGACTTACCACGCACCCCAGCGTCCGGTTCACCGGCCCGGGCAGACCGATACCAATCCCCGTCAACGGTCCGTGTCCGTCATCCACCTCTTCAAGAAGGTCGTCAATGATCTCGTAGGCCCGGCCAAGTACCGGTACCGGTCCCAGGGCGATATCAAGCGGTTCCGAATAGGAGGCAAGAACGGCGGCATCGAGATCACACACGGCCACATCGATGCTCGTCACACCCAGCTCGATACCCACCACGATGCCCCGGTCGGCGGCAAAGCGCAGGAGGCTCCGCCGTCCCGGCCCGGAATCGGTCTGTCGCGCCTCCTCCTTAATGACCCCAACCTTGAGCAGGCGGTCCACATGGAGCGAAACGGTGCTCTTTGAGAGCGCCGTGGTCCGCACCAGCTGCGCCCGGGAAACCGGCCCCTCCCGCCTGATGATCTCAAAAATGGCGCCCCCCGCGGCCGCCCCGAAAAACTCAATCCGATCGCGCTTCATATGGACACAGTATACCCGAAAATCTCCAATCGGACATGGGTACTACAATCCGTATCTTTTAAACTGAACCATCCGGTTGTCTGCGGTTTACATTCATCAAAGTGGCAAGGGCCACCCGCCTCGCAGGAAGCGGCTACGGGGTCGATCGGGGGATAATAAGATAAGACATGCTCCTCATGGATCATTCGACGTTGGAATGGATTCTAGTTCTTCGAGAAAGCGATCTACGATTTTCTTTACCCCTGGTCCATGAAGCACTTGGGTGGTTTCGTATCTCGAATAACGTGATCCTCCTTCACGACTCGCGGAAAGCCAATTAAATGAGCCTTCTGCAATCAGATCGTCGTCCCGTATAATTGTCTTGTTGTGGATTCCACATTTCACGATGAGTTCGGCACCTACGTTCTGTAAAAACTCCCGCGCCGCTTTGGAATTCTCCTTGAGCGACCCGGTTGTCTGGTCGTAATCCAGGCGCCAATCAGTTACGATTTTGACACTGATATTCTTCTCCACAGCCTTTTTCAGGAGTTGACCGATAGTAGGCCGACCGTCCACACAAAATTCGAGAACCCGTATCGATAGAAAGGGTGACACAATAACGACGCGTTCTGTTGCTCCTTCGACGGCCCGTTCGAGTGTACGATGATGTCCGGACGGTGTGGAAACGCGGTTGAAATTTAATTCCTGCGGTTCAACCGTAAAACCAGATCCGTTGTCGCTTTCACGATACCTTCTCACGAGTAGCGGTTCCTTCGTGTCATGATCCTCCCGGTAGTACAGATCCTTTGTGGAAATTTCGTTTTCGGGAGAACTGAAGAGGATTGACCCTAATGCTCCCGACGGGAGCGTAGTCTCCGATCTATTAAAGAGCCTCATATTACCAATCGTGATAAAGTGATCCTGCGCTCTTGTGAGGGCGACATTAAGCATGTTAAAGGATCTGTCAAAGAACAGACTGTTCCCCGTCTCATTGATGCCGTATACCGATGAAAAGAAAACGATTTTTCGCTCAGATCCCTGAAGGGCGTGTACCGTTCCACAGGTGATATTGTTAATATTATGTGTTTCCAGCAGTGTGCGGATATACAACGCTTGCCGTCGAAACGGTGTCACTATACCAACAATACGGCCGATGTCTTCGTTATATATCCGTTCAAAGTGGTTCTTTCGGGAAATGATAAGTGTCACAACTGCTTCGGCTTCGATTCGGTTCAATCTGCTGCCTTCTGCCTTTATCGAGAATCCTTCAACATGCATGTATCCCACCGGTGGTAAAGGGGTAATTTTGTCAAAAGTGGAATTACTTATATCGCCTTGTCTTTGGCCACTACCGCGCATGGGTCGCAACAATCCTCGATAGACAAATTTATTCGAAAATTCAATTATTTCGTTGAAACATCTTCGATGTTCAATCAGGAGGGTGCCCCGTTCGTGCGTGTCGTTCCGGTCAGCCGGATAGGAATAACGGCTTGCAATCTGCGCCAACCGCATAAGTGAGCCTCCCGCAACTGTCACGCCTTCTCGTTTGTATATGGAATAGTCCATATCCTCTGAAAGGAGACCCCTATTACCAATGTTCCCTGCGTCAATAACGGCTGACTCTACACTCGGTATTGGTTCAATCTGGTACACATCGCCAACCACTAGTGCCCGTCTCCCGTATAAAAAGGTGATGACTCCCACCTCCGGTCCAATCTGCCCCGCTTCGTCAACTATTAAGAGGTCAAAGAAGCCTTTAAGTGGAACATCATGCCATCCCAATTTAGTGTTTCGGGAAGAATACGTGACAAACCGATGTATGCTGTACATCGTCACTACCATTATGGGTGCAAGATAGGCAAATTCCTTCAATATCGCCGCGCGTCCTTTTGCCCCTTTGTCATATGTTATCCCGTCATCTATGCGGTGATTAATTTCTTGCAACCACCGCGCTTCCCAGTAGTGAATGGAAAACCAGAACAAACGATATCGAAGGGTCAGATCGAGGAGATCCGCAGTAAGAGAAAACCAATCACGATCGTGATTGACCTGCTGATACTCTTCCGGATATTCGTCAGTCAGGCTGGAAAGACCTGAGACCAACCCCAGTACATGTTCTCTGAGTACCTTTCTCTTGGCGAGTTTTCTCAATACTTTGAAATACCGCGCCTTGAGGCGGCTGCGTCCGAACAACGATATTCCTAGAATCCGTTTCAATCGACGTCGCGTTGCCGAAAGCTTTTCGATTTGATCATCATACTCTCGAGAATCCCATTTCAAAATCACGTCTATCGGTGTCGACTCGGCAAACACGGAGACGGAGCCACGGCCGTCCCTAATTACGCGCACGATTCGATCGTGTATTTGTACAACCGATTTGTGAAGTACCTCAGTAGCATCCGATAGAAATGTTATTGAATGGCGTGGGATATGCCCGCTTAACCGAGCGAAAAATCGCTCGCGTTCTTCGACAATATTCAACTGATCCAACGCATTGAAATAATCCCCGTAAAATTCACCCATAGTAAGGTTCAGCGTCCATCCATCGGGGTGTTTTTCTTTATAAACGGTTGCATTGGTGTCGCTGCGAGTCGCATAGACCCCCAAGGGTCCGGCGACGTCCAACCATCGATTGTCTATACGATCACCGGGACCGGTAAACTCGATTGTATCGAGAATATTAGTTATTGCCTGATTGTTAGCCGAGGTAGCCAATATCGTCGCCGGCGAGTCTCCTTTTACTGCGGCCGTGCAGATTTCGGAAGCAAAAACAGAACGCAACAATGTAGTCTTTCCGGTGCCCGGGGGACCTTTCACGGCCAACACTTCGCCCAGGCCGGACGTCAAATGTAACGAAAGAGCGATACGCTGAGACGGGCTTAAAGGAAACTCTTTTGTGATCTGACCTAAGTGCCGGGAGCAGAGGATAAGCTCACTTCGTTCGGGTAATGGTCGGAGTTCTTTTGGTTCCTGGTGCGACAGTAGGTTCCCTATAAGAGATTCCGTCCGCGTTAGGTGGCCACGATTTTCCCACTCGCTGAGGATATGGTCGTATATTGCGAGTGGGGCATCATTAAAGCTTGTCGTTTCATCGAGGTATACAACCGGTCGTGCCTCCCAGAGGTAATCATTTCCCTGGAGAGACAAGAAGTTAGTGCCGGTAACAGTTTGAAAGAATTGCAATGCGTAGTCACGGTACTCATTCCAAGAATTTCGAGGCGGATTAAAACGTTCCAGCGCTCGATCCAGATCATCCACCGAGGCAAAAACCGGAGATGGACCGACGTTTGCGATTGGAGACAAATATTCACGCGGAATTCGCGGTAATGCTCCACTTTCAGGTATTTCCAATTGTATTTCCCCGGTCAGCGTCGCGGGTATCCAAAATGGGAAGAGCCAGTATCGCTTCCCATAGCTGTTTGTATCTTTCTTTTTTATGAAATACCCCGGTGCCCAAACAACATCCATGGGCGATGTCTGCTGCCCTTGTTCCTTGACCTCTTCCAATACTCGATGAATCCGCTCGTGTACCAGAAAACCGGCAGTACCATATTCGACAAAGATGTTCCCGTTGATCCTGCCATCTCCCGATCTCGCATCGGCCAAGGACCTTCTGTAATATGAAAGCCATCGGCGAAGTTGTTCAAAAGTATCAGTCATTACTGTTTTCTCCGTTGCGATCAATTGTCATAGAGTGTCCCGCATCACGGGATACTCCGGAAGCTAAGCACCTCGATCTACGCGTCAAATTCATTATTGGACAGGAACTGACCGCGCATCCGTTTCCGGGCAGTGCAGTCATTGCCACGCCTTGATATCCATGACTAATCTCCAATTATAATATTTTGAGACGATTTCTATACAATCAAAACATAGTAACATGACAACTTCTGTTCGTTCTATTAAGAAATACACGCACTACATACCGTGTTCCGGTCCACTTCTCTATCACCTGAACGCGGAGAGCTGTTCCTCGACGATCGTGACACCTCGATTGCGGGATTTAGCTTAGTTACTGGTCTACGTGGTGTACGGGATCAATACACCGCAATCAACATACGGTGACGATAATACATGGACTCAGAGCGGAAATTGAAACAAGATGCGTGTCCCGGCCGGTGTACACGGATAGCTCTTTCGGGTGACCTTGACGGACACGCCCGCGCGGCGCACTCTTGGTGTATGGGTGTTTCAGGTGGATTTGATATTGAAGCCGCACGAAGGTCGTATCGACAACGGCTGCGCGCCCGCAGGGAGACACTCCATGAACGGTGGGAGGCCGCCCGGGCGGACGCGGATGTCATCATTGCCGGGATACGGGATACCTGGAATCCAACACGAATCGTCGTCTGGGGATCTCTTCTCAATCCGGAGCAATTCAGGGAGTATTCCGATATTGATATCGCCGTCGAAGGCGTTATCGATATGGAGGCGTGGTCGGAGATGGAACGATGGGCCCTCGGACGGACAACCTTTTCTCTGGATCTTGTCCCCCTGGAGAAACTCCACCGGGAACACCGTTCGCGCATTCTCCGGAAAGGGTCCGTTGTGTATGAAAGGAAATTCGACAATGAATGACGATCCGATTGCAGAACTGGAAGGGGAAATCACTTCACAAATTCAGGTTCTGAACGAATTGTATGACTACCTTCAACAGATCATGACCGATGACGTGGTGCGGGAAGGAAAGAGTCGCAAGAACGGCCTTGTCGTGGCGGGATTGCTGGAGAATTATTATACCGCTGCGGAGACCACGATGTTCCGAATCGCCCAGAACTTTGGCAATAACCTGGATTCCGAACGCTGGCATGCAGATCTGTTACACCGATTGAATATTGAGGTACCCGGCATTCGTCCCCGTGTGATTGGTGATGATTCCTATATGTACCTGGATGAGTTGCGGCGGTTCCGGCATTTCAAACGGTATTACTACCGGGTGGAATATGACTGGGACAAACTGGATTTTCTTATCGCAAAACTGGACCAACTGCATCCCCTTTTATTGCAGGAAATGGATGCATTTGGAACATTTCTCCGGAGCATAGAACGGGATTGAATCGACAATACACGCCGACGTTTTGTACACCTTTGTGGGCAATCACGATCCCCTGCACATACCCGGTCCCGGGGACGATCCCGGTCCCGTGCTCTCCCTGCTGCGGTTCCGTCGCTTTGACCACGTGGTCCTCTGCATTACCCGCAGTGAGTATGCCGAACGGGCCGGCGTCATCCGCGACGCTGCGCGGGATTCATCGGGCGGCCCCACCTTTTCCTTTATGGATATTGAACTCCAGAGCGTAGTGGACTACGAGGAGATCTACCGCACGCTCTCCCGTTCCCTCGCACAAGTCCTCCCGTCCCTGCCGTACAGGGAAATGCGCAATTATGTTCTTCTCGATCCGGGGACGCCGCAAATGCAGACGGTGTGGTTTCTTATGGTACAATCCGGCGGGTTTCCGGCCGTCCTTCTCCAGGGAGTTCCCCCGCGCTTCGGCGGAGGCCATTACCGCTGCCGTGATGTCCGGCTGGATCCGGCCCGCTTTCCGGTGAAAATCACTCTGCGTCCCCATGACAAGCAAGACGAGTCCGCCGCGACGGAAGGTCCAGCCGGCCGGGACGATGCATGGACTATGGTGCGCCCGGAAATTGTCGGGAAGTCCCCGGCGATGGGCCATCTTCTGGAACGGACCAACCGTGCCGCCCGTTTTGACGATGCCGTGGTCTGTATCACCGGTGAAACGGGTACGGGGAAGGAGCTGGTAGCGCGACATATACACGATCGCAGCCGTCGTCGCGGCGAGGCGTTTATCCCCGTCAATTCCGCGGCGCTCCCGGAGGGGCTCGTCGAGAGTGCCCTCTTTGGCCACAAGAAAGGAGCCTTTACAGGAGCCGTCGCCGACCGCCCCGGCGCCTTTCGCAGCGCCCGGGGAGGGACGCTCTTTCTGGATGAAGTGGGTGAACTGCCGATGCCCGTGCAGGCCGCCCTCTTGCGCGTTATCGACCAGCGGGAGATTACCCCCGTTGGGTACGACAAGCCGGTCCATGTGGACGTCAGAATTATCGTCGCCACCAATCGTGATCTTGGGTCTATGGTTGAAGAGGGCACTTTCCGGGCGGACCTCTACGAACGGTTGCGGCAACTGCCTGTTCACCTGCCGCCCCTGAGAGACCGGGCCGGGGACGTTGAACTCCTCGCCGGGACGTTTCTGAATCGGTGGAACCTTGAACACGACACACAGTATGAATTATCCCCGGAGGCGATTGCCGTCCTGGCCGGTTATTCCTGGCCGCGGAACGTGCGGCAGTTGCAAAATACGGTACGCCAACTCTGTTCATATGCCGAGACGGATGTGATCGACGCAGCGGAGGTGCAGGAAATTCTTTACGACGGAGATGTACCCGGTACGGCAGGCGGACCCGAACCGACCTCCCCCGTATCACCCGCGCCTTCCCCATCCACGATGTGGACCGGCGACACTCCGGTGGATGTGACCGACATCCTTTTGGATACCGAACGCGCCTGGTACGCCGAAGCATTGCGCCGTGCCGACGGTAACAAGGCGGAGGCGGCGCGTCTGTTGGGACTGAAGCCCCCGGCTTTCCGCAAGGCGCTGCGGGAGCGGTATCCGGATTTACTGTAAGGTTCTTTGTCGGCGCACCCGACGCGAGGGAGCCAATGAGGATTATGGCGCGTATATCCGGATCTTCCGCCTTGAACTGGTGCATCAGCGTTTCTATCTGCGCCGATGCCTCGTTCTAACGTGTCGTTATGCGCCGGCCCTCTCTGTCGGACGCTTACCGGGTGCGGCGCGCAAAGTCGCACGCGTCTCCCGCACTTTTCCGTTTCTTCCGGTAAAAAGGGGTGATAATCGTATTTGAATAAAGTGTCCCGGTGCTACATCGAATTCATCACACGTTGTTCTTATGCAACATCCAAAGGTTTTACGCGTTTAATGTCGGAACCCGCCGCCTGTTCGGCATTCCAAAGATCCACTGCCCGCTGTGCGTTTAGCCAGAATTCGGGCGAGTTACCAAACAGCCGAGACAGTCGAAGGGCCATCTCCGGACTGACCGCTCGGCGCTCGCGAACAAGCTCATTCACCGATTGCCGGGAAACGCATAACGCGGCGGCCAGTTGAGAAACGGTCAGTCCGAAATCGGACATAAAATCTTCTCTTAGCATTTCACCGGGATGAATTGGTTTAATTTGTCTTGCTCTATTATTTGGAATACTCATTGGTTACTCCTTTACGAGTGGTAATCAGTAATCTCAACGTTATACGCATCACCATCTACAAACTGAAAACACACCCGCCACTGATCATTAATTCGATTTGCGTATTGCCTCTCTCGATCCTCCCGAAGGAGATGGAGTCTATTTCCGGGAGGCACCTTGAGGTCCTCCAACCTGGACGCCACATCGACATACTCAAGCTTTCTCCGTGCCCTTCGGATAATGTCCGGAGGAATCTTTCTTGACCTTCCGGTAACGTAGAACCCTTGAGTATGCTTATCGGCGAAAGTCTTTATCACGTCAATTTGTAATCTGTCACGTGACAATTGTCAATGCGACGCTCCCGGCCCGCACTCTCTTAAAGGCCCGTTGGTCACCGGGAAAACCGGCTTACCAGGTGCCTGATGTGCTCCAGGGCGGCGCCCATTTCCGTACTCTGCCCGGTCATTTCCGCCGTTGTGGCGCCGATGGTTTCGCTGCTTTCGGATACGCGACCAATTGCGTCCTCCAGCGAGCCGCTCAGTTCCATGAGGTCCCGCATCCGTTCCTGCACCGTCGTCGCCTGGGCGTTCATTTCCTGGGCGGAAACCTTTACCGCCGACGTCGACTCCCGCATCGTACCAAGTGTCTGGAGTACCTCGTTGCTGCCCACCTGCTGTTCCTCGAGGGCGCTCAGGACGGATTGCTCGATGTGATGGGTCTCCTCGACGAGGGAACCCATGACCGAGTGGGCTTCGTCGGATGCGTTTACCTCCCGGGAGATCGACTCGATGAGGTGAGTCGTCGTCTTCAGAGCTTCCCTGATCTGTCGTGACTGGCCGGCGCTGTTCTCCGCAAGCTCCCTGATCTCCTGGGCCACGACGGCAAATCCGTGACCGGCGCTCCCCGCGTGGGCCGCCTCGATGGCGGCGTTCATCGCCAGAAGCCCCGTCCTGGACGCGACCTCCTGAATGAGCTTGTTTGCCTTGCCGAGTTCCTGCGCCTGGGTCACCACCTCGGCCATGTTTGCCGTGATCGATTGGGTGCGCTCCTGGGAGTCCCGGATCGCCCGGCGAAGTTTCTGAAAAATCGCCTCCAGGTCCCGGACGAGGGTGCCGATTGAGTTGACGCCGGCGATCATCTCTTCCACCGCTGCGGATGATTGCTCGACGGCGCTTGATTGTTCGGCGACCTGTACGTCCAGGGAAGCCACCTGTCCGGTTATGGCAAGGACCGATTCCGTCGAATTTCCGATTTTGTCTCTCGTCTCCCCGATCTTTCCCGTCGTATCGGAAACGATGGCTCCGTCCCTGCTCACTTCACGCTCCACGGCCTGGATAGACCGTTCCAGGGCGTGGCCGACGTCGGAGAGGGACTGTACCCGGTCCACGATGGTTCCGATCATCTCCGCCAGTGACGAGATGAACCCGTTCATGCCTTCCGAAATTCGACCGAGGTCGTCAAAGTTTACCAGATAGACCATCTGCGAGAGATCTCCCCCGGCGCGGCGCAACTCATCGATCCGTTCCTCCAGATAGCCGTACTGTTTGGCGCTCTCCTTCCGGGAAAGCAGGAGCAGCCCGGAAAGAACAAGAACATAAAAGAGGGTCACAAGAACGATCGCCGTAACGTGATTCTCATAGAGGGGCGGAATGTTGGTCCCGTCGCGATAAAAAATGAGTATATGCTCAAAGAAGACGCCCATGTTGAGGGCAACGGCGCCAAGGATGAGAAAATCCTTGATATGGAGAAAGAGATCACGCTCGCCGGAGCGAATATCCACCATCTTCAGCGCCAGCTTGTAGGGTACGAGGACGATGTTGATCGCCAGGGCCGAGGTGATGCCGGTGATCAGCCCCGTCGCCAGAGAGTTGATCAGGGATTTCACATAACCGATGCCGCCTGGAGCGTTCCACTTGTAAAGCACTCCATATACCACCGTCACCCCGATGAACCACAACACCATGTGAACGGCGATGAGAAACCAGGGAACCCTGAGCGCCGCCCGACGGGCGCGGTCGTACAACGCGTTGTCGCCCTTTAAATAGCGGGACAGCGGTCGCAGCAACCCCATGACCATACCATGAGCCAGCACGCCGAAGAAGACCACCGCACCGTAGTTCACCGGCCGCAGGGAGAAGAGAACTCGTTCACCCAGGGTTAATTCAATATACGGATTAAAGAGCCCGACAAATTGCTCCCGAACAAAAGCCCCGAAGAACAGGGGCACACCGACGTTGATGGCCAGCAGGACAAAAATCGATGAACGTTTCATTTGAAATGAATTATATTTGATACCAAGAATTTATCAAACTTTTTAGATCGAACCATCCGGTTATCTGAGGCGTACGATCGTGAAAGTGGCAAGGGCCACCCGCCTCGCCTGCCCACCCAGATACACCGCCTCAGGAACGCTTCTTCGTACGCTTCACCGGCACCGGTTTGGTGTTCCATATCTCTTCGGCGTACTGCCTGATGGTGCGGTCGCTGGAGAACTTTCCCATCCGGGCAACGTTGAGAATGGATTTTCTCGTCCACTCTTCCTCGTCGCGGTAGAGGGTGGAGACTTCTTCCTGTGCCTCGATGTAGGGACGAAAATCGGCGAGGAGGCGGTACGTGTCGCCATGCTGAAGCAGTGCATCGATGATCGGAGTAAACCGTCCCGGCTCGTCCGGTGAAAAATGGCCCGTCGAGATCATCGTCAGTACGCGCCGCAGGGCGGCGTCACCGTTGTAGTACTTCCACGGGTCGTAGCCGTCGCGGCGCGTCGCCTCCACTTCTTCCGTTCTGAGGCCGAAGATAAAGATGTTGTCAGCGCCCACCTCTTCACGGATCTCCACGTTGGCACCGTCCAGAGTGCCGATGGTGAGAGCGCCGTTAAGGGAGAATTTCATATTGCCCGTTCCCGACGCCTCGGTGCCGGCGGTCGAGATTTGCTCCGAGAGGTCCGCGGCGGGCATCAGTTTCTCCGCGAGACTGACGCTGTAATTGGCCAGAAAGACTACCCGGAGTTTGTCCGCCGTCGCCTCGTCGTTGTTCACGACCTCCGCTACCGCGTTGATGAGGCGGATGATCAGTTTTGCCATGTGATAACCCGGCGCCGCCTTGCCGCCGAATATGACGGTCCGCGGTACCGTCTCCGCGTCGGGATTGTCCCTGATTGTGTTGTAGAGGTGTATCACGTGGAGGACGTTCAGAAGCTGCCGTTTGTACTCGTGTATGCGCTTTACCTGACAGTCAAAGAGAGAGTCCCCGTCTACCACCAGACTGTTGTGCTTGAGAATGTAGGCGCACATTCGCTCCTTGTTGGCGCGTTTGACCTTCCGCCACTGCGCGCGGAACTCCGCGTCCTCCGCGAGGGGAAGGAGTTTTTCCAGCTCCTCCAGATCGGTCACCCACCCGTCTCCAATTCTTGAGCTGATCAACTGCGAGAGGCCGGGATTACAGCTCTTGAGCCATCGTCGTTGCGTTATACCGTTGGTCTTGTTGTTGAACTTGTCCGGCCACATCTCGGCAAAGTCCCGGAAGAGGTCGTTCCTGATAATCTCGCTGTGCAGCGCGGAGACGCCGTTCACCGAATGGCTTCCCACGATTGCAAGGTTTGCCATACGAATTTTCTTGGACGCCCCCTCTTCTATGATGGACATGCGCGCCATTCGCCCGGTATCGCCCGGATAGAGGCGGGCTACCTCTTCCATGAAACGTTGGTTTATCTCAAAGACGATCTGCAGATGTCGCGGGAGAACGCGGCCGAAGAGATCCACCGGCCACCGTTCAAGGGCTTCCGGAAGGACCGTATGGTTCGTATAGGCGAAGGTGCGGGCAGTGATATCCCAGGCGGTGTTCCAGGTCACCCCCTCTACGTCAACCAATATGCGCATGAGCTCGGCGATGCCGACGGCCGGGTGTGTATCGTTGAGCTGAATCGCCACCTCATCGGGAAAGCGGCCGAAATTGCCGTTCGTCTTTTTGTACCGGCGCACGATGTCCTGGAGCGTTGCGGAAACGAAGAAGTACTCCTGCTTGAGACGCAATTCCTTTCCTTCGAATATGTTGTCGTTGGGATAGAGCACCTTGGATATCGTCTCGGTGATAACTTTGTCCGCAACGGCCCGTTCATAGTCCCCATGGTTGAAGTAACTGAGCTCGAAGTCACGCGTCGATTTGGCGGCCCAGAGACGCATGTTGTTGACCGTATCGTTGCGGTACCCCGGCACGGGGGTGTCGTAGGCCATGGCCATCACCTCCTGGGTGTCCACCCATTCAACCCGCTGCCGTCCCTGCTCGTCCGTCCGTTGCTGCACCTGACCGTAAAAATGTACGGGGTAGAGAAACTCCGGCCGCTCGATCTCCCAGGGGTTCCCGTAACGCAGCCAGGGATCGGGTGTTTCAACCTGCTCTCCGTTGCGAATGCGCTGAAAGAAGATCCCGTACTCATACCGGATTCCGTAGCCGTAGGCCGGCAGCGCCAGCGTCGCCATTGAGTCGAGAAAACACGCCGCCAGGCGGCCAAGCCCGCCGTTGCCCAGTCCTGCATCAAACTCCATCTCCGCGAGGTCTTCAAGGTTGAGATTCCACTCTCCCAATGCCTTTTCCACCGCCTCGCGGATACCAAGGTTGATGATGGCGTTATCCAACGTACGCCCGATCAGAAACTCCAGCGAGAGGTAATAGATACGCTTGGACGGTTTTTTATAGTAACTCTGCTGAGTATCGATCCACCGTTCAAAGAGGAGGTCCCTCATCGTCAGGGCGAGACTCTTGTAGAGATCGAGCTTGGTGGCGCTGTATTCATCTTTTGCCTGACTGTATTCAAGGTGATTCACAAATGAGTGTATGAGAGACTCCACGTCGGTGCCCTTGAAGGGGTTGTTTGAAGGAGTCAGTTCCGGTTTGTCAACTTTTTTTTTGGCCATCATAGCCTCCCGCTGAGATTGGTACTCGTGGATGGGGACAGTATAGACGCTTCCAGGGGTCTGCGTCACGATGTCACCTATGAAACCGGTTTTTTCGCCCGCTGCCGGCACCGCATGGGTCATGGTCCTGGCAGGTGCGGTGGGCCTCTCCCTCTTTGGCGACATGCTGATCTATGTGGTCCTTCCCGTTGAAGCAGCCGCTCTGGGCTTCTCACCGATGCAGGTGGGAGTCCTTCTCTCGGTGAACCGGTGGGTGCGGCTTATCTCCAACGGCTCCGCCCGTCGCGTCCTGGAGAGGCGGAATACCACTTCAACACTTTCTGCGGCACTCTGTGTGGGCGCCGCTTCAACGATGATATACGCCTTTTCTCCCCCCTTTATCCTCTTTCTCTCGGCCCGTGCGTTGTGGGGCGTTTGCTGGTCCTTCATTCGTCACGCAGGCGTACTCACCACCGTCGACGCCGGCAGGCGTGAGGAGTCCGGCGGCCGACTGGGTGTCTATCACGGAGTGGTACCGATCTTCTTTGTGGCGGGAACTCTCGGTGGTGCCCTCTTCTTCGAGCGATGGGGGTATCGCGCAGCCTTTCTGACCGCCGCGGCGCTCTCTCTCCTCGCGATACCGGCCGGCCGTGCCGCCCTTCATCGCCTCCCCGTACGGCAGGGTATTCCGTCGGCACCGGGGGACGTACGAACCGCGGTGGACTGGTCCATTCTGGTCCGCGCCTTCATAACAAGCGGTGTCGGTACCGGGCTCGTCATTTCCACACTCGGGTTTGTACTGAACGCGCGCTTTGGCGGGAGGGTCGCTGTCGGTTCCGTTGTCACCGGTGTAGCTGCACTCAACGGTTTTCTCATCGCCGTAAACTACGGCGTCAACGGCGTCGGTTCTCCCCTGGCGGGACGGTGGATAGACAGGATCGGACTCGCAGCGGCACAGATTGCGGGATTTTCCGTCGGTATTTTTTCCCTTGGAACGGCGGCCGTCACCGCCAACGGTGCGGTGCTCATTGCCGCAGTAGTACTCTTTTTTGTCGCAACCGTGGCGTGCCGTATTTCAGTCGTCACCGAGGCGGGCGTCGCGGGAGGCGGAGTCTTTTCCAGGACGATGACCGCCTCGGACCTCGGTGCCGCCAGCGGGCCCCTCCTGGGATGGTTTGCCATCGAGGCGGTGGAATCCGCCGGGATCGTCTTTGTCGTCGGCGCATCGTTGTACGGTGTTGCCGTGATCCTGGCGATCCTGGATCGGACGAGGGGTGCTGCCGCGCGAGGGTGAACGCCCGCCCCGCCGGCCGATCCGGTTGCTTCCGCGGTATGCGGTACAAACCGGGCAGAACGCACGTTCGCGAAGCAAAAATTCAGGAAGAAGAAGATAGTGAATCGTCGTCGGCCAGGAGGTCGGCAAACCAGCGAAGGAAGTCATCCAGTCCGAAGTGCTGGGGGATGAGGAGGTCCGACGAGTAGGCTTCCATGGTTGTACCGGAGTTGATGGCGGCAAAAAAGGCGAGAAAGTTGTCGATGAGGTCCACGGGCATGGAACGGGCGGCCATGTGCTCCCGGGCGGCGTCATAGCCGACGTTGGTCCACACAAGGTCGGGACGATCCAGATGGTCCGCCAGCGCGGAGGCGATCTCACGGAAGCTGTACAGAGTGGGATGTCCGGTGTAGTAGAGCTCTTCACCCCGGCGGGGGCCGTCAAGGAGGAGCTCCGCGGCGACGCGCCCGATCTCCGTCGTGTCCGCAAAAAGGAGGCGGGTTTCGGGCTCTATGGGATACCCCCCGAGGAAGCCCCGATCCCGGACGCCCTCCACGTTGGCGCGGAAGTTCTGCCAGAAGTAGCCGGGACGGAGGATGATGCGATTGGGGACACAGCCGGCGAGGTTTTCCTCGGCAGCGTGGAGACCTTCCAGGACGCCCGATCCTGCGGCGATGTCGGCACCGAAGCTTGAAAGCTGGACGACGCGGCGGAGTGTGGCTGGAGTCTCAGGCGTTGGGGCGGTACCGGAGGCGGCCCGGGCGGCGGCGGCAAATCGACGGGAGTATTCATCCCGGAATGCGTACAGCGATCCCTCGTGTAATCCCACAGGGCACATGAAATAGGCGGCGTCGGCGCCGTGGAGGGCTTCCCGAAACGCCCCAGGGCGTTGCCAGTCCCACTCCATGATTTCCTGTACACCGAGGTCTTCGGCGTTCCGTCGGTCCCGGGTCACTGCGCGGACGGTGGCGCCGGCGCGCAGGAGATGACGGGTGACGGCACCTCCTGTATTTCCTGTGGCTCCAAATACGGTTACCTGCATCGTTCTTCCCCTGTTTTTATGAGTTTATTTATCATGTTTATCGGTGAGTGTATCCTACGAGGCGTGCGGGGTCGAGGGCCAAAGTCTGACCGTCGGCATCGGACGGTCGACGTCCGCGACGGAAGTCCGGAAACGGCGGACTTGTGCCCGACGGCGGAAGCCGAGGCATATGCAGCCGACGCTACACCGGCAGGGTAAACTCGATTTTGGGTGGTGTCTGGCGGTTGAATCCTTCCACCTTGATGGCGTCACGGGTGACGTGGAGAAGTGCCTTCCGGGTGCCCGTCTGGGGCACGCGATACTCCTGTTTACCGAAGGTGACGGTGACGCCGTTGAAGATTGTCTCCTCGGCGACGACAAAACTCGCCGTAGTCGGATCAAGGCGATCCCGTAGAGCAGGCACTCGGCGACGCAGGACGTCGATCTGGACGCCCTCCCGGGCGAGATCTATCCTCAGCTGCTCCCGGGCGGCAAGGTACTTTTCATCGGTCCTGCCGTCGTCGATCGCCCGTTCTATGCGGCGGAGTTTTTCTTCAAGTTCTTCCACCTCATCCTCCTTGGCGTCCAGCTCTCCCCGGGCGGTGCGGTACTCCTCAAAGAGTTCCGGCGGAACGCCGATGGCGACGAGGGTCTGTGCGTCGTTACGATTACCCAGCTTCCGGCACCAGAGACTTCCTCCGACAATGAGCTCACCGCCGATGCACTCCGCCCGTCGTCCATTGAGGATACAGTGATTCCAGACGGTGATTGTCGAGTGGAGAATCGCCTCTTCGACAAGAACGTTGCCCTTGCACCGGACCGTCGCACTCTCGATATACCGGGCAAAGAGATTTCCGCCGCACTCGAGAACACCTTCGCCGTTTCCGTTCATGCCGCTGGTGAGGAGTATATTTTCGCCTGCCCGGAGTTGCGCCCGTCCGACGCCCCGTCCGATCTGTATAGATCCTCCCGCTTCCACGATGAAGCCGTCGGCGACGCTTCCCGCAACAACCACCGATCCGTCAAAGTGAATATTTCCCGTCTCATAATTGACGTTCTCCACCTCGATTACCGGTTCCACGATCACCAGTCCGTTGTGAAAACGGACATTCCCGTCACAGGCGGCGATGAGTTCGGTCCCCTCCTCGTCAAGGCGGGTATTTTCTCCCGCCGGGAGGATCACCACGGTCTCGTCGGTAGCGGCGGGAATGGTGGTACCCGTGACCGTTTTCCCGTCCTTCGCCTTCACGGGAGGAAGGAGAACAGCGAGAACGTCACCCTCTTTCCTGTTGTCCACAAAGTTCAGTTCCCGCAGGTTGATGCGGTCAAAGGGCATCTGGAGGTACGGTTTTCCCCGATCCACTTTGAAGCGGTATTCCACGCGGCGTGCCGATCCGGATACGGGCTCGCCTCCGACGGCGACGGTTGTCTTTTCGTCGTAACGAGGGTGTGCAAGAAACTCGGCGATTGCATCCTCATCGATTCCGAATGTCACACCGGCGGCGTCAAGGGCCTTGAGGATGTCTTCCCTGTCGGGGCCGACGGCGCCCCGACGCGGTTTTGTTACTGAAATGGAAGCGCTCATCTCATCGTCCGATATCGCCACGGAGATGCGTGAAGCCAGGCGCTCGCCTTCCGGCCACTTTACAAGGCGCTCCGCCTCCCCCGTCGCTTCGTCGATGAGGCGGAGGAGCACGCCCGATCGAACTTTCGGCATTCCCAGAAGGCGCATGCGGTTTTCAATGTCCTCGGGATAAACCGGTGGCCGCACGGCCTCCGCACCCCCTTCGCCGGGACGAACCACAACATAGATCCATCCGCGTTTATAGTAGACATCGAAGGGGTGTTCCGGCCGGCTGCTCATGGATGCATAGTACCTGCAGCATACCGATGAAAACAAGGTTTTCGGGGTTCACGTCAGGGGATTCCCAGACGCCTCTTCACTTCCTGGGTGCGGTCCCGACCGACGTGTACGGGCTCCGCTTCTTCTTCACCAGTGAAATGGAGGGCGATGCGGCCACGCCCCCAGGGCACCACGCGTTCGACCCTATTGATATTCACCAGGCTTTTGCGGTGGACCCGCATGAATTTACGAGCGTCGAGCCGCAATTCCAGCTCTGAGAGCGTATGGTCTACAACGACTCGTCGTCCGTCCCGTACGAGAAAAACGAGACCGTCGATAACGGTGAAGTAGTCAACGCCGGCCACGGGTACCATTTCAAATTCAAATCCCCGGCGTACCGGGACACGTTCCAGTACGGGATGTCCCGTTTCCGCTTCCCGAACTGCGTTGCCGTCCTCCGCGGTGCGCCGGTCGGGGCCATATGTCAGCCGCTGCAGCTCCGCAAGGAGCGCCTCGCCCACGCCGCCCGCCAACGCCGGCACGAGCCCGTCAGTTTCTTCGTCGCCGGCGATATTGGACGCTGCCGTATTGTGTGCGGCCGCATCGGATCCCGACGGCGGCCACACGCGTTCCGTCGCGCGCCTAAGGGCATCACGAAATCGTTCGTCCGGAAACGGCTTGAGCAGGTAGTCCACCGCGTGAACTTCAAATGCCTGTACGGCGTGCTCGTCGTAGGCGGTGACGAATATTACCGCGGGACGGTGAAGAGCTCGCTGCAGTACCTGAAACCCGCTCAGGCCGGGCATGCGTATATCGAGGAAGACCAGATCCGGCTTTTCCCGGTCGATCAGTTCCACGGCGTCTCCGCCGTTATCGGCCTCGCCTACCACCGTGCACCGTTTCTCGGCCTCAAGGAGATGTGCGATGCGCCGCCGGGCACGAAATTCGTCGTCAATAATGCAAATACGTATGACCGGTCTTTCCATGTCATTCCTTCCGTTCCGGCAGGGTCATAATTACCCTCAGTCCACCATCAGGGAATCGTTCAAATTGCAGATGCCGCCCATACAGCGCATAGAGACGTCCCTCCACGTTACGCAATCCCGTACCGCTCCCGGAAACGAGAGCTTCCTCGTCAAAGGGGGTAGCTCCGTGGTCCCTCACCGACATGACGATATCATCACCGCTCCTTGCGACAACAACATCCACCCGGATCCGGCCCCTCTCGTCGGCGCCGTGGGTGACGGCGTTTTCGACGATAGGCTGCAATATCATCGGTGGAATCCAGACGCCCTGTGCGGCGGGCTTTACGTCGATCTGCCACGTCAAGCGCTCGCCAAAACGCGCTTTCTCTATGGAAAGATAGCGCCGAATCGTCTCCACCTCATCCGCCAGGGGCACGAGCTCCTTCTTTGTGGCGGCAAGGGTATATCGATAGAGGTCCGCCAGACTCTGAACGACATCCCGCGCCTCCTCAGGCTCCTCTCCTATCATGTGGGCGATGTTATTGAGGGTGTTGAAGAGGAGGTGCGGGGTGATCTGCGCCTTGAGTATTTCCTGTTCAGCCGTAGCCATACGATCCCTGAGACGTCGGTACTCCCGGAGACGGCGCGAGCGCCCGGAGACGCGGCGACAGTAAAAATATCCTATGACATCACCCTGGTCCCGTTCCACCACATTGGCGTAGACGATGACGGGGATACGCGCTCCCGACAGGGTCATGATCGATGTCGCCCGCTCCTGCACCGCCTCCCGCGTGGAGAATATCTCCAGTAACGTACGGTCACTGAAGAAGAGAACCGAGAAACGACCCTCCCGTTTCAATTCATCGACGGTGGAGGCGCCGACGAGCCGCAGGAATCCCCTGCTCGCATCGACGATCCCATAACGGGAGTCCACCACGAGCCGGGGCTCCCATCGGCCCCAGGCGGGCCGCACGGAAACAATGCCGGTTCTTCCCCGGTTTGGTGTCGGTACGATCACCGGTGTCCGACCGAGAACGATGCCTTCCAGAGCGTCATCCGACCGCAGGTGTTCACGATCACGCTGATCGCCGTCATTGCCTTCATAACCCCGCGCGCCATGAAGGCGGTACATCACGGTGAAAGTGCCGGTTCCGATGAGGACGACCAGCACGACGCTCATCGCCGAAGCGCGACCGAGCTGTCCCTGTTCAATGTAATAGACGATTCCCATGGAAAGACTTTGCCAATCGGGGGGTGCGAGGATGAGTGACGCAGACAGTTCCGTGGCGACTTTTATAAAACCGATAACCAATGCCGCCAGCAGGAAGGGCTGCATTTGTGGAAGGGTAACCTTCAGAAACGCGGCCAACGGTGAACTCCCCAGACTGGTAGCGGATTCCTCACGACGACGGTCCGTCACGAGATATCCCGCTTCAAGGGTTTTTAACGTATATGGCAGGCGCCGTATCATCACCGTCCCCGCCAAGAGCCCGTAAACGGGAATCGTCCGCATGTGAGCAAAGAGCGTCGCATACGTTTCGACCACACCCAACGCCAACACGACTCCGGGCAGCAAAAAAGGAAGGACCATGAGGACGTTGAGGATTTTTCGTCCCCGTCTGATGTTCAGGGAATGGCCGAGAATGATACTTATCACGACGATTACCGGCGTCACCACCGCGGCAAGGACCAGCGTATTGACCACAAGTCCGGGTGCCTGAAAGACACGAACGTAATGGTCCAGGGTCCATCCCCGGGGAATCGGCTCGGCGGTCCAGATCGTGCCGAAAGACTGGACGACGACCATGAGAAAGGGCAGAAGCAGCCAAACGACGACCGCCCCGACAAAAACGAGCGCAAGCGGGCGACGACGGCCCAGTCTGTACACCACCGGATCGGAACCCGGACGATATCGCTTTACCGTAAACCGAAGGAGAATATTCACCGCGCCTACCATTAAAAACGAGAGAATGATGATCCAGGACCCGAGGATTACGGCAATGCGATCGTCAGTCAATACTGAAAGGAAATTGCTGTAGATTTCCGATGCGATGACGGGATATCCACCACCGATAATCAGCGGACCACCGACGTCGCCGATGGACATGAGAAAAACCATCAGCCCGGCGATAATCAAATGGGGATAGATACACGGCAATAGGACGTCAAAAAAGACGCGCATCGGCGGCGAGCCCACCGCGTATGCCGACTCTTCAACGTGCCTGGGAATGCCCCTGAACCCCGCCATGAGAATAAACGTGGCGTACGGTATCGATACGACCAGCTGGGTCAGTACGAGCCCGGGCAGACCGAATATATGGGGAAGGTTGATTCCCAGCCATTCACGAAAGAGTGAGGACAGTACACCGCTCCTCCCATAGAGCAGCAGCGTGGAAAAGGCCATGATGAAAGGGGGTGAAATCATGGGGATAGTGAGCAGCCCGGGCCAGAAACGGAGACCCGGAAGGTCGGTCTTTGCAAGTATGAAGGCGACCGGGAGCGCGACGGTGAGGGAAAACAGCGTCGTCAAGCCGCCCATGATAAAGGTGTTTTTCGTGACATAGACGAGGTGTGGCCATACAAAGGGGGGCAACGGTTCCCTGATCGTGATGGCTGCGGTCCATCCGTGAACGAGCAGTCTTGCCAGGGGTAAGACGAGAAACCCGCCGATGAGAATCACCGGCGGGACGAGAATGAGATATCTATAGAGTCGTCGGAGCCTAATCAAGGCGTCTCATGTTTCTCCCCACCACAATATCCCGTACGTCGACGACACCGGTCACGTTGTCGCGAAGTCGGAGTGCCGATCCGTCATTGCCCTGTATGGGCTGCTCGAACTCCAGGATCAGGTCATCTGATACGGAAACTTCTCCTTTGACAACCCCTCCGAGATATTCGATATAGGTAATGACGCCTGATACTTGATTGGGCGCGTCCTTCGGTGCCTGGTGGTTCATCCTGATGTACTGGGGCCGGACGGAGACCCATACATCGCTGCCCGCAGGTATGTCCTCTCCCAATGCGGTCGTAAAGGTCGTATCACCCACCGTGATCCGCGAAAGCCCCCCTTCCCGGTCGGTCAATCGCCCGTAGAGGATGTTGGACTTGCCGATGAAGCCGGCGACAAAGTCGTTTCGCGGCATTCGATATATTTCCTGAGGTCCTCCCCCCTGCATCAGTTCGCCCAATCGCATGACGAAGACCTTGTCTGAAATGGAGAGCGCCTCCTCCTGATCATGGGTGACAAAGACGGTCGTTATTCCCAGGGACTGCTGAATTTTCCGTATCTCCTTGCGTATGCTCAGGCGGAGGGCCGCATCCAAGTTGGAAAGCGGTTCATCGAGAAGGAGAACATCCGGCTTGATGACAAGCGCCCGGGCAAGGGCGACCCGTTGCTGCTGCCCGCCGGACAACTGTGAGGGCAGGCGCTTTTCATATCCCGTCAGTCCGACAAGTTCCAGATACTCCTGAACCCGGTCGGTAATTTCCTCTCTCGAAAGCTTTCGTATCCGTAGACCATATGCTACATTGTCAAAGACGTTCATCGTCGGAAATACGGCGTAGTCCTGAAAGACGATCCCGATATTCCGCTTTTGCGGCGGAATTTCAGTTATATTACGATCCCGGAGAAAGATGTTACCCGCCGTGGGTGTCTCAAACCCCGCGATGAGCCGGAGCAGGGTCGTCTTCCCGCACCCCGATGGTCCAAGAAGTGATACGAGTTCTCCCTTTTCTATATTGATGGACAATCCCCGGACGGCTTCGGTGTTGCCGAAAGACTTGTGTAGATTATCGATCACGATTTCAGCCATTACGCTGTGCCTCCCTCTTTTGAAGTGTGTTGGATACGGCGGTTCCGATCCCGACGATGATGATCAAGAGAATGCCCATGGCTGACGCGCGGGCAATGAATCCCTCTTCCACATAATAGGCGATATACAGTGACATGTTTCTCCACCCCGGAGGGTTGAGCATCAGACTGGACGACAGTTCGGTAACGACCTTGATCATACCTATGACGAGAGCGGTGTAAATGGCCGGCTTCAATTGGGGCAGAATAACGGAAAAGAACGTCCTGCCTTCCGATGCGCCCAGACTGAACGCCGCTTCCCGTTGTGAGTCATCTATCTTCGAAAAGCCCGCCTCGATGACCTTGAGGACAAATGGAAGCCGCCTGATGCTGATGGCGATAATGAGAATCCAGATCGTGGCAATGAGATCGTGCTGTCCCAGCGATACGCCGGCATAGGTCTGGAGGAGACTCACGGCAATGATGACGCCGGGAATGGTAAAGGGCAGCAGCGTCATATAATTGATCCACGCCAGCTCCCGCCGGTTCTTGAACATGTGGGCAAACACGACACTTGCGACGATAATGATCGGCGTGACCGTCACCAGGAGAATCATCGTGTTTCGTATGGCGTGAAAGTCCTTAATGGCGGTGACATAGTTGTCCACGGTGAACGCCCGGGGAAGCCAGTCGTACGCCCAGATTGTACCGAATGACTGGACGATGATCGCAATATAGGGGGCAAGGAAGAGAAATGTGACGACCACGAGTGCCGCCGTCGCACCACGACGCGCCCGCCGGTGGTCATAGGTCATGATCCCGAGGCGAAACTTGTGTTTTATTTCCGTCAGTTTCATCAGCTTATTCACGATGAAAAGGAGTATGAACGAGAGAAGCAGCGTCCACGCACCAAAGATGATCGGTATTCTCTCGTCTCCCATGTAGGTGACGAAGTTTGCATAGATCTCCGTGGAGATAACTTTGTAGCTGCCGCCGATGATAAGGGGCCCGCCGACATCGCCCATGGAGGTCAAAAAGACCATGAGCGCCGCCATGAGTATATGAGGAAAGATATAGGGCAGCACGACGGAAAACTGTGTTTTCAGCACACCGTGACCCAGCGAAATTGACGCCTCCTCCAAATGACGGGGTACCGTCTTGAGGCCGGAAATGGTCAACAGCAGGGCGTAGGGCATTGCGTGAAGCACTTGCGTGACAACAAGCCCCCGGAAACCGTATATGGTCTTCGGGTCAAAACCAAGCAACTGGAAAAACATGGTAATCACACCACTGTTCCCCAGCAGGATGATTGTGGCAAAGCTGGAAATAAACGCAGGCGTAATGAGGGGAACCGAGAGCAGTCCGAGAAAGACGCCCGCAGACGGTATCTGCAGCTTGACGATCATGAATGCCAACGGCAGGGCTATCAGTACCGACAAAATTGTCGTTGTCATAGCCATGCGGATGGTATTCCAGGTAACCCGCAGCATGTAGAGAAAAAAGCCGTCGGGAAGCGGCCGTGATTGATCCGCAACGATCGAAAAGGATCCGGTAAAAAGCTTTCCGATGGGTACGACAAGAAATGCCACCAACAGGATCGTAACCACCGCATAGGCTACAAAAAACCAGGAACGTGAAACAGAAAGTCGCATCATGTGCTCCGTATAGGTAAAAATAGCGCGCCGTGCCCGCCGGCAGCCGCCGGAGCGGACCGACCAGCAGGCAAGCGGCGCGAACCTTCACAAAGGCTGCGTATTATTGGGTGCCTTTATTGCGAATGTACTCGCCGAAGGTATCCTGGATGAGCTGCCGGTTTTCGTCCGCAAGTTGCGGATCCGGGGAGTAGATCGTACCTATCTCCGCGGTGGCGCTTTCCAGACTGAACGGCAGCGACGGATCGATGACGCCGGACTTAACGGGAATGTAGAGATACTCCGACCCCTTCAACTGCATCTCGTCACTGAGAATGAAATCAACAAACTCTCTGGCGAGGTCGGGGTTCTTCGCGTCGGCGACGATACCCATGGAGTTGTCGTAAATCTGACTTCCGTCGGCGGGAAAAACGAAGTCCACGGGAAAGCCTTCCTGCATCGCCACGAGAGCCGGTCGGGAGAGACCGATCGCCAGGGCAAATTCACCCTTGCTCACAAGCGTGTAAATCCGAGAGCTCGATCCGGAGTAATACGGAAGGTTTTCATTGATGCCGGCCCAGAGTTGGGGAGCGTCATCCCCATATATCTGCAGCATCGCCATGACGTTGGAGCTGGCGGTGGAAGACTTCAGGGGATCGGCACTGATGATCTGGTCCTTATAGACGGGATTTGCCAGGTCCTGATATGTCCGGGGTACGGGGAGGTCGTATCGGTCCAATACCTGTTGGTTGTACATGATGCCCGTAAACATCAACGACCATACGTGGTAGTAGTCTTCGGGATGACTCAGGTTCAGCTGCCCGTCACCAACCGGGATGGAGGATTGAAAGCCCGGCGCCTGAGGCGCATATGGTTCAAGAAGCCCCAGATTTACCGCATTCTGGTAGTTGATCATGGACCCGGCGTGAACGACATCGGCCTGGGGATTTTCACGCTCCGACTCCAGTTTCATGAACATCGCCTCGGTTCCACCGGGGTTCAGTACATGCACGGTGACACCGGGATGAAGTGCCTCGAATCCCTCTTTCATCGCTTCGGCATATTCAGCAAATATGGTGCTGTATACCACAAGCTCCCGTTCTTCCGGCTGGTCCGCCGCCGCCCCTTCCTGGGTTCCCGACGCAAAGGCAAGCGTCGCAGTGAGAATCAGGAACAGTACTATGCTGTTTCGTCTCATCGAACAATCCTCCTTGGAAAATGTGTTGGGCCATTGTACGTCCTCCATCCGTCGCGGCCCGGACGAGTAGCCTGAACCGTAACAATTCGGGGTTGAACCGGTATTGGATACCCTGTAGACGCGCCGGCATGGACGGAGGAGTCGAAGCGCCCCTTTCATAGCCGCCGCCGGTGAACTACAATTATGGTATAATGAAATATATTTATGGTCCCGTACCTTCACGCCGGTTGGGACGTAGTCTCGGCGTCAACAATATCCCTCCAAAATATTGCAGTTACGCATGTGTCTACTGCCAGCTTGGCGCGCCGCAACGGGTCACGACGGAACTGCAGGAGTTCTATGCCCCAGTGGACGTGGCTTCCGAGGTTCTTTGCGTCCTTCGTGACGACGGCGACGAGAACGGAGTTGATTACGTCACGATCGTACCCGACGGGGAACCGACCCTCGACACAAACCTTGGTTCCCTCCTACAGGGAATCGGTGAAGAAAGCGATGTCCGCTGCGCGGTCATTACCAATGGAAGCCTCCTCTTCAAGCCGGAAGTCACGGCGGCTGTAGCACAGGCGGACTGGGTTTCCGTGAAGATCGATGCCGCCGATGAACACACATGGCGTTTGATTGACCGCCCCTCCCGGTCCCTTGACTACCGGACCGTCATTGAAGGGATCATAGAGTTCCGGCGACGTTACCAAGGCGTTTTTGCAACGGAGACGATGCTTGTAAAAGGTCTCAACACGACAACGGAACAGGTGAGTGCGCTGGCACGCCTGATCGCACAAATCGCTCCCGATATTGCATACCTCTCAATTCCGACACGCCCTCCCGCCGAGTCGTGGGTTGAACCACCGGACGAACAGGAAATCCTCACCGCATATCGTACCTTCAGTGACGGCGGTATCAAGACGGAACTGAATGTGACCCACGAAGAAGGGGAATTCAATACCGGCGACAACGTTGCCGACGGTATTCTCGCCATAACCTCCGTGCACCCGGTACGCCGGGACGACATGGTTCGGCTCGTATCAAAAGGCGGGAATCCCTGGTCGCTGGTCGATGACCTGATCAGCTCGGGGCAGCTCCTTGAAAAGAAATACCGGGGTGAAACATTCTATCTCCGACAACTCAAACGGTCGCAAACGAGATAAAAAAAGCCGGCAAGTACGATGACTGCCGGCTGAATAGCCCCTAGGGGAATCGAACCCCTGTTTTGAGAATGAGAATCTCACGTCCTGGGCCACTAGACGAAGGGGCCAAGAAGCTTCCCGGGGAGGACTTGAACCCCCACAAACAGATCCAGAATCTGTGGTGCTACCATTACACTACCGGGAATCTTGAACGGTGGCACTATAGCGTCGCGCCGGCGCTCTGTCAAGTATTTTACCTGCTCCAATCACGGGGAATGATCCCCGGGGAAGGGCCGCCGTCGTAATTGCGCCGCGCCGAACCCGCACCGGCTCAACTGAACGTCCACGCCGGCTCCCGACGGCAACAACGCCTGAGCCGTACGCGGAGACGGCCGCTATTCCGTCGCGTACTCCTGCAGATAGTGAACGGTACGTCCACCGAGCTTCTCACGGAAATTGAGAAACGGCAGCGCCACCACCGCAAAGACGCCTGCCACTACGGCGCCCGCCTCCTCGATCAGTTCACACGCCGCCTCAACGGTCCCGCCGGTGGCAATCAAATCGTCGACAACGAGGATGCGTCCCCCCTGAGGGACATCTTCCTGGTGAACCTCTATACGATCGGTGCCATATTCCAGTTCAAACTCCCTGCTCAAAACACGGCCGGGAAGCTTTCCCTTTTTCCGCAACAGTACGAGAGGCAGCCCCTGTCGGAGGGCAAAGGGAGCGGCCAGCAAAAATCCGCGCGCCTCGATAGCAGCCACGGCATCCAGATTTTCCACTTCGTACAACTGCTCCATCCGGTCTACGGTGTGGGCAAATGCATGCGGCGCAGCAAGCAGGCTGGTGAGGTCATAAAACAAAATTCCCGGCTTGGGAAAGTTGGGGACTTTCCTGATGGCATTGTCGATAATCCGATCCTGTTTCATCGGGTGTGAGTATCCGACGGATTTCCCGGGAGGTCAATATCGACGAACCCGTCATTTCCGTCGCAGCCACGTTTTGCGATACCTCTCCGCCACCCGTCGTCGACCCGCCGCCCTTTGCATCTCCCCGCCGGAGGGCATATAGTACATGGCGATGCAATACCGGATACCTGTGGCAAGCGGCAAGGGCGGCGTGGGCAAAACGCTGGTCACCGCAAATCTCGGCATATCTCTGGCGCAGCAGAACAAGACGGTGATTCTCGTGGATCTCGATCTGGGGGGAAGCAACCTCCATACGGTGCTGGGAATCCGCAACCGTCACGAAGGCATCGGTCATTTCATCAACAGGAAGGTTGAATCCCTGGAACAGCTGGTCGTACCCACTACCCAGGACCGCCTCTTTTTCATCGCCGGCGACAGCCTCTTCAGCGGTACCGCCAACCTCCCCTACTGGCGTAAACTGGCGATTCTGAAGGAATTGGACAACCTCACCGCCGATTTCGTCCTCATAGACCTCGGTTCGGGTACGACCTACAACACCCTCGATTTTTTTCTCACCTCCCGGTCCGGGCTCGTCGTCACCACCCCGGATACGACGGCCATTCTCAACGCCTACGCCTTTCTCAAGGCGGCGATGCTGCGTCTCCTGCATCGCACCTTCCCCGGCAAGAGCGACGAGCGGCGATGCGTCCTCGATTTCATGCAGGAAAAGGTGGAAGGACAGGATGCAACGATGAACACCCTGGTATCCCGGATCTACGACATCAATCCTGAGAGCGGGCAGACGGCCCGTGAGGCACTTGACGGCTTTCGTCCGCGGATCATCATGAACATGGGACGCAACCCCCAGGATATCCGTCTCGGCGGCAGACTGCGCCAGGTCGTACGGAACAATCTCAGGAGCGATGTTGAGTTTATCGCATATTTTCCTCAGGACGAACTTGCGTCGCGAAGCGCTCTGGAACGTTCACCAACGCTACTTACCTACCCGCAGAGCCAGTTCTCCCTGGCCGTCAGTCAGTGCGCCGGGCGGCTCATCGAGGAGCCGGTGCCGGAGACGCCCAGGCTCTATCCCGATGACGAGGATCTGCAGGAACTTGCCGAGGATTTTACCGCACCCCACGGTGGTCGCAGCTGAACGTTTGTGTCAGCGCCCGCGAAATGCAGGTACCCGGGCGTAGACACCCACATCCCAGTCCGTTCTCTCGCCTGCGGTGAGGAGTTGGTACCCCAATCCGGCAACCATCGCACCGTTGTCGACACACAGTCTGGGCGGCGGAATCACCACCTGTGCGCCCCGCTCGTCCTTCAGACGGTAGAGACGGCGGCGCAACTCACTGTTTGACGCAACTCCGCCGCCGGCGACAACCGTGTTGATTCCGGTATCGTCCATTGCATTCACCACCCGATCGACAACCATGCCGATGGCGGTGTGCTGAAATGCGGCGGCGAGATTCTCCCGTGTCCGGGGATACGCGGAGTCCCAGAAGCGGTCGAGCTGATGAACCACCGCCGTCTTCAGACCGGAATAGGAGAGATCGTACCGGTCATTTGCGCGGTTCAGTCGTGGACGGGGAAAATCACACGCCCGTGGATCACCGTCCGCCGCCAGACGGTCAATAACGGGACCGCCGGGATACCCCGTTCCGATAAAGGCGCTCACCTTGTCGTAGGCCTCGCCACAGGCGTCGTCGATAGTCGTCCCCAGCACATCAAGCTCCCTGGGCCCGCGACTCACGCCGATCATCGTGTGTCCTCCGGAAACGAGAAGCACGATGTAGGGATAGGTCAACGGTTGCCGTTTACCTTCGGTTCCGGTATCCGGTTCTGCATCAAGAAATGCGGCGTAGGCGTGGGCGTGCATATGGTCAACGGCGACAAAGGGAAGCCCCGTCGCCCAGGCGTACGTCTTGGCAAAGGAGACACCTACCGCAAGAGCGCCGCTCAGGCCCGGACGGTTGCTCACCGCCACGCCGTCGGGAGGGATACCGCCGGCCTCATCAATGGCGGCTGTCACCACTGGGAGTATCTGCTCCACATGTGCCCGGGAGGCAACTTCCGGCACCACCCCGTGATATCGAGCGTGAATTTCCGTCTGTGATGCGATGATAAGCGATTCTATCGTCGTTCCGTCCCGGACGATCGACGCGGAGGTCTCGTCACAGGAGCTTTCAATTCCCAGTATCCTCATGAGCCAGGCGTGCTTCCTCTCCGACGGCCAGATCGCTGATGGGGAAAAACTCATACCCCGCCGCCGTTATTTCATCGTATCGGGAGAGAAGCACCCGGGCAAGCTCCCCGGAGGTGACGTGCCCGATCATGACGGCATGCCCTCGACGATCTGCGAGTCGAAGGGCCAGATCGAGCTGCTTCGATATCGCCTCTTCGGTTCTCACGTTGTCGAGAAAGACGTCCCGGCGGAGAGGAGGTCGGAGGTGGGATGTGTTGACCCCATCCACGACGCTTTCCGCCGTCGTTCTGCTGTCAAGAAAGAAGAGGTCCCGTATGGTCAGTGCCGATATGACCGCTTCCATGACCCGCCTGTCTTGCGTCGCCTTGCTGCCCATATGGTTATTGACTCCAATCGCGTCGGGAAACTGGGCGAGATTTCTGCGCAGAACGCGCCGTATTTGATGGTCCCGTTGCACCGTATAGATTGCACCCGGCCCCGGGTCGTTGCCTCCCTGCGCCTCCATCGGCTGGTGCAGGATGAGCTCATGTCCGAGGGCGACGGTCATTCTCGCCACCTCCACACTGTCGGCAAGTCCGGGGAGAACCGCGACGGTGAATACGCCGGGGAAAGGGGTAAACCGGCGTAATTGGTCGATGCTGTGACCACCATCGTCAAGTATCAGGTAGAGTTTTTTCCCTTCCCGGTCATCCTCGGGTACAGCGGGCTCCCGCGTTTCATCGTCCCGTCGCCCCAGAGGTACCGCAGACTCCGCCCCCGGCTGTTCGTTCCTTCCCTTCTCGTTTTCAACGGGTTCAACGCCGGCGCTATCGCCTTCCTCACGTACGTCACCGTTCACCGCCGCGTCGGGATAGACAAGGAATGCAATTGCCGACACAGCGGAAGCGAGCACGAGAGAAAGAATCAAAATGTAGAAAATTCGTTTCATGGTCCTCCGCCGGTCAGTTTGCCATCATCTCCTTCAAATGATCGGCGTCCCGGCGAAGCTTCTTAATTGCCCGCATTTCGATTTGACGGACCGTTTCAGGGGATATCCCCATCGTGTCGGAAACTTTTTTCAGTGTGTACCGTTCTCCTCCGTCCAGGGCAAAGCGGTACCGCAGGACACGCTGCTCCCGGTCTTTCAGTACTTTGAGACTTGCCCGAGCTTCATCCCTGAGCATTTTTTCCATGACAAAGAGATCGGGGGCATACGAGTTGTCCTCGATTAAATCCATGATCGTCCCCGACTCCTCATTGATTTCGGTATCGAGGGAGACCGGTGTAATCGCCATGTGCATGATTTCCGCCACATCCTCGGCATTCATGTTCACCTCGTCGGCGATTTCCTCTATCGAGGGTGAACGCATGAGTTTCTGGCTGAGGAAATTATAGGCCCTCTGTATTCGCTTGAGTGCTCCTTCCTTGCGATGGGGAAGACGGATCGTCCGACGCCGATTGGCGAGCGAACGGGTAATTGCCTGTTTGATCCACCACGCCGCGTAGGTGCTGAAACGCACGTTTTTTCGGTAGTCAAAGCGGGCAGCCGCCTTGAGAAGGCCGAGGTTACCGTCCTGGATCAAGTCGAGAAGCGAAATATCGGGGTTCATATAGGCCTTTGCGATCTTTACCACCAGCCTGAGATTGCACTCCACAAGACGCGTCCGTGCTTCGCTCTCGCCTCGCTGAATACGAATGGACAACTCCCGCTCGTCCTCGGCGGTGAGCAGGGGGCTGCGTCGTATCTGGTCATAGTACGCCTGCAATGCATCGGTCCTGGCACTTTTCGCAATTCTTTTCTCAGCCATACTATCCTCCACATACAATGAAGCAATAGCCGTGCCAAGAGGTCGTTTACGCGGTATATTGACTATAATTACTTTTAATATCAGGACTTATGACCTGGGGGCGCGGAAGGGGATAATCAGAATGTATTCTTTTTTATACAATCACAGCCGTATGGTGTACAAATTATCATACAGAGGCGATAACAAGACCACCTCATAGAGGGAACATATCACGGTCGATACTGTTTCACAATCATATCGGCCAATCCAAACCCGCCGCTTTTGGTCATGACCTGGGCGTACTCGTCGTAGAGCATATCCTCATAAATCTCGCCGGCCATGCCGGTATCTACAAGCCTGTTGTCGGGGTTGAGGGTGCCGCGCATACTCTCCAGCATCTGCTTGACGAAAATCGCCTCAAAGTCTTCGGCAACTGTACGGAGACGATCTTCATCGGCGCCCCGGGGAAGCTCATACCGGAGGTTCTGTAACTGCAGCTGCGCCAGGTTGGCGGAACCGTTTGAAATTCCTATCGATCCGTCCATGTGACTACCCTTTCATCCCGCGACGGCTACTGTGCATCCCGCCGCGGGGTATCATGTTTGTCTTACCGCTTCAGTCCGTTGGCAATACCCAGCATGGTGTCGCTTGTCTGTATCGCCCGACTGTTCATTTCATACGCCCGCTGAGCGACAATCATATTGACCATCTCGCTCACCACGGAGACGTTGGACATTTCCAGAAACTTTTGCCGGGTACGACCCATTCCCTCAACGCCAGGTGTACCGCCGATCGCTTCTCCGCTTGCCGCCGTCTGACGGAAGAGGTTCTGTCCCGTCGCATTCAGTCCGGCGGGATTCACAAAGCGATACAGCTGGATCTGACCGACCTGGATCGGGTCTTCCAGTCCGGGAACCTGGGTGAATACCCGTCCGTCCTCAGTGACCGTTACGGTTTCACGAATAAAATCGGGAGGCATAATGATTTCAGGTGCAACCCGCAATCCGTTGTTGGTCACCAGCTGTCCGTCGGAGTCGATTTGAAACGCTCCGTCCCTGGTATAGACGTAGGAACCGTCGTAATCGAGGGCGCGAAAAAAGCCTTCACCTTCAATGGCGATATCGCTGACATTGCCGGTATTCTGGAGACTTCCCTGTTGAAACAGCTTGGAAGAACCGGCCACCTTGACGCCGTGTCCTACCTGTACCGGCGTTGGAACAAGGGTACGCTCCGTTGCCGGCGTACCGGCGGTACGGGTCGTCTGGTAAAGGAGGTCCTCAAAGTCCGCCCGATTCCGCTTGAAACCCGTCGTATTCACGTTGGAAAGGTTATTCGAGACGGTATCGATATTGTATTGTTGTCCGATCATTCCCGACGCGGCGGTCCACAGCGATCTCATCATGGTTCGTTACTCCTCGTTATATCCGTAGTACTTCACTGATCAGGCGCGCGGTGCTCTGATCCTGGCTTTGCACCACTTTCTGGTTCGCCTCATACGCGCGATTGACCTCGATCATTTGTGTCATTTCCGTCACAGGGTTGACGTTGGCCTCTTCAAGAAATCCCTGAAGCACGGCGGGCCTGCCTTCATCGATGAGGTCCATCGCTTCCCCGCTCTCCCGCGTGGTATTCCAGAGATTTGCCCCCTCCTTGCGGAGGTATCGCGTTTCGTCCATACCCACCAGGCGGAGCCGACCAACCTCTATCGTCTCGTCCCATTCGTTTTCCATCATCTGGACAAGACGGTCCGGATCGTCGAGGAAGCGTTCATTCGCAAAGATTCGTCCATCCTCGTCGATGACAAAGTTGTTCAGTTTGATTTCAATCGGATTTCCGTCGCTGCCGAGAACGGGATATCCCTGCTGCGTGACGAGAAGACTTTCCGGACCGATGGTAAAATTACCGTTGCGCGTATATCGCTCACCGTACGGTGTATCGACGACAAAGAACCCTTCCCCCTCCAGGGCGACATCAAAGGGGCTTTCCGTCTGTCGTACCGCCCCCTGCTCAAAGATGGTGAAGACTTCATTCTGTTCCACCCCGGTTCCCAGCCGACCCGCAACCGGCGCCTTGTCGATACTGCCCACCGGTTCGTTCCGGTAGGGAAAGGAAATGACGCCGTTGTCGTTGAGTCGACGCAACAGAAGCTCCGGAAACGCTTTATGGACGGAGACGTCCCGTTTGTAGCCGACCGTATTTGCATTGGCAAGATTGTTTGATATCGCGTCCAGGCGATGTTGCTGTGCAACCATACCGCTCGCTGCGGTAAATACTCCTCGCACCATGGTGATAATATCGGCATGTGGAAGCGAGGGTTGAGGGCTTCACATTCTGTTCCTTTTTCGGTAGGATGTCGCCTCACACGCCAAGCTAGCTCAGAGGCAGAGCAGCTCACTCGTAATGAGCAGGTCGTCGGTTCGACTCCGACGCTTGGCTTTTTGTTCCACTATCCAAAACAGGAGTGTCTACGGGATCTCCCCAGTACCGCTCAAGTGGTATGTCTCATGAGCACGCTGCGTCATTCGGCGGCTTCTCTTCCTATTCTCTTATCCCTCTTCAACCTCGATGTTCTGTCCGACGGAAAATCGCAGGACATTCCAGGAGAGAGGTGTAAGGTCTACCACCGCCCTCCCGTCGAGGGGACCACTGAACGCTGGAGACGTCCGGGCCTGTACATTCCGGGCGGTTGCGGAGTTTGTCGCCTTGGGGTCCCTTCCGTCAACAACGATGTGCTCCACCCGTTCCGCCCTATTGTAGCTGCGCATGTCGATTTCCAGTGACATTGTCCGCTCGGGATCACGATTGACGGCGAATACGGTAACTTCCCCACGCTCCGTGTTGTGAACCGCCGTTCCGGTCAGATATGGCACGGGACCGAATTGCCGTGTTTCATATGTCGGTGAGGAAATGGGCGTCACGAGCGCCGTACCCCGGCCATATCGGGACGCATGCAGAAAGGGGTAGTAAATCGTCTGCGCCCACGCGGGCCCGTCGGGTTCGGTCATGATCGGCGCAATGACGTTTACAAGTTGAGCGAGACAACCGATTTTCACGCGGTCGGCGTGTCGTATCAGCGTAATTAGCAGCGCTCCCACCAGCAGAGCGTCCTCCAGCGTGTAAATGTCCTGGAGCAGCGGAGGGGCCTCTGTCCAGGGTTCCTGTTTTTTGTCGGCCTCACTTGAATGAAACCAGACGTTCCACTCGTCGAAGGAAATATTCAGCCGTTTCGGGCTGCGCTTTCGTGCCTGCATATAATCACACGTGGCGATTACCGTTCTTATATATCGTTCCATGTCTTCCGATTGGGCGAGGTACTCCAACAGATCGCCCGACTCATTCCCGTAGTAGCTGTGGATGGCGATATAGTCGACGTGGTCGTAGGTCTCTTCCAATACGATACGTTCCCATTCCGGATAGGTGGGCATTCTACTGTTGGAGCTGCCGCACGCGACAAGCTCGATGGACGGATCAACCCACTTCATCACCTTCCCCGCTTCTGCGGCCAGCCGTCCATATTCATGGGCAGTCTTATGTCCGATCTGCCACGGACCGTCCATTTCGTTTCCGAGACTCCACGTCTTTATTTGGTGCGGTTCCGGAAAACCGTGGGATACCCGCAAATCACTCCAGTAAGATCCCCTGGGGTGGTTTACGTACTCGACGAGATTCCGCGCCGCATCGATACCGCGGGTGCCCAGGTTGACCGCCAGATTCACCTCCGCGCCGACCTTGTTCGCCCATTTCATGAACTCATTGGTTCCTACCCGGTTGGTTTCAACCGTCTTCCATGCCAGGTCCAGCCGTCTCGGACGGTCTTCCACCGGACCGACGCCGTCCTCCCACCGGTATCCGGAGAGAAAATTACCGCCGGGATAGCGGACGAGGGGCACATGCAGCTCTTTAACCATTTTTATGACATCCCGACGAAATCCATCCTCGTCCGCGTCGGCATGTCCCGGTTGATATATCCCGCCGTATACCGCCCGGCCAAGGTGCTCGATAAAAGAACCGAAGAGACGGTCATCCACCGGAGATATCGGATATGCACTGTCCACGACCATGCGGGTCTTTATTACTTCGTTCATTAAAATCTCCTATCCATTGGTATTGATCGTATCTATCCTTTTATCGCACCGGCACTGAGCCCGGAGATGAAATACTTCTGGAAGAACAGAAAGACGACGATTATCGGCAGCGTCGCGACGAACGCCCCCGAGAGCAGCATGTCGTAGTTGTTCCCGTAGGGTGTCAGCAATGCATTGAGTCCGATGGGAATGGTGAACATCGTTTCCGTACGCATAACGATGAGGGGCCAAAGGAAATCGTTCCAGCTCTGCAGCGAGATGAGAATCGTCATTGCGCCAAATGCGGGCGCCATAAGGGGCATCATGATACGAAAATAGATTCCGAATTCACCGACTCCGTCGATTCGTCCGGCATCGAGAAAATCTTTCGGCAAGGTAAGTGCAAATTGCCGAAAAAAGAATATTGCGAAGGGATAGACGATAAAGGGCAAAATAACGCCCCAGATCGTGTTAATGATACGCAGCGTGATGATAAGGCGGTACAAGGGAAGAATCAGAATCTGAATCGGTACGACCATCAGCAGCAGAACGAGGGAGAGAACGAGGTTGCGCCCCCTGAATCGATACACCCCCAGCCCGTACCCTACAAACGAGGAGACGAATACGGACAACCCGGTCCTCAGCACCATGATGACAACGCTGTTCCGGAACCAGTGAAGATATGCGCCGCGGCGCGCCGAAATCAGGTTTATAACGTTGTCTGGAATGAGGTCCGTCGGTACGAGGGTCTGAAAGGTAATTCCGTAACGCAGGAGTTCCTGGCCGGGACGAAATGCGGCGAGGGCCAGTGCGTAGACGGGAACGAGAAAAATAAAGGCGACAAGTATGAGAGCCGTGATACTCAGAAATCTGCCGGTAGAAGAACGGTCGATTGAAGTCATCGCTACGCCTCCTCCCGACGGAAGAATCCCGCAGACGTGAGAAAGAGAGCGCTGATAATCACCACGAGGGCAAGGAGGACAATACCGACGGCAGAACCGAATCCCAGCTCGCCCGCTTCAAATCCGCGTCGGTATATGTACCTGACGATCGTCAGCCCCGTATTGTTGGGCGATCCCTGCGTCCAGAGGATGAAGCTTTCCTCAAACATCGCAAGCCCGCCGAAGATGCTGATGGCGGTAACAAAAATCGTTGTCGGCCGCAGGAGGGGAACGGTAATTCCCCAGAATTTCTGCAACGGCCCCGCCCCGTCGATTTCGGCCGATTCATAAAGCTCGTCCGGAACCTGCTGCAGCCCCGAGAGAAAGTACACGATATTAATACCCGTCCACCGCCATGTCGCAATGAGTACGAGAAGCGCCATGGAGTGGCTCGCCCCTCCCAATAACCACGTCTGAGGTTCAAATCCAAGGATACCGGAAAGGGCGTTTGCCAGGGCGACATCGCTTGAAGAAAATATCAGTCTGAAAAGGGTTCCCACCACGACCACCGAGAGAAGCGCCGGCACAAAGAGCATCGCCCGAAGTACATTACTTGATCGTTTCGGTATGCTGTTCAAAAGTGTCGCCAGTACCATCGGTACGGGGATCAGTATTGCGATGGTTAATGCGGTATAGATGAGGCTGTTTTTGATGGCCGTCCCGAATTGGGGGTTCCTCAGGCGCTGATAGTTGCGCAGGCCGACAAAGGTTGTCTCTCCCGGGACGATCTCCTGAAAGCTCATGATGATCGTCATGATGATCGGATAGAAAAAGAAGACCGCCAGTGAAACCAGGAACGGCGCGATGAAGATATAGGGTACATATGAAGGATAACTGCCGGTCCGTTTCATTAACAGGCTCCTGTGGCGTGCCGCTGAAGAAAACGCCCACGCATGCATACGCGCTGTGTCGTACACGATACGTGGGCTCCGCCGTTTCCTTCAGTCTATTGCATCGCCCGTATACTATCGGCGGCGTCTTCAAGGGCCCGACGGGGACTCTTGCTCTGATCATTGAGGGCCTGGTACATCACTTCGGATTGTATGATTCCGATGATATCGGGTACCTGCGGTGACATGTACACGGGATTGATCTCATTTCGTACCTTTAATACCTCTTCGAATATCGCGGTACCGTTGGTGAAGTAATTGGTAAACTTGTTTTCCCTTTGAAGCGCCGGATCGTCCCAGACGCTCCACCGGGGAGGATCGAAGCCCATGAGTTCCCAGAGGTAAATGTTGCCCTCTTCGGACAATTTGGCGAAGGAAAGAAAATCTTTCGCCAGTTCGATATGCTCGCTTTGCCGGGTGATAACGGTTCCCGTACCGCCCATACCTGCTGACCGGTTGCCGCCGGGCGAAAATCGTGGAAGGGGACGGACCGCGATCCTACCCTTCAGGTCGGGCATGTAGTCGGTAAACCGTCCCATATACCAGAAGGGCATGAGAATGCTCGCCGCCCCACCGTCGTTCATAAAGCCGTAATACTCTTCGGAATGGTGGAATCCCCCCGGGGTCGGAATTGCAATTTCATGTTCATAGATCAGGCTATGGAGAAACTCCAGGGTATCGACGTTGATATCGTTGTCCAGGATGACCGCGCCATTCTCATCGACAAGACCCGATCCCCGTTGTGAAATGAGGGGCCAGAAGGTCCACTGTTCGGTCACCTCAACGGTTGTCATCGGTACCCCAACCCGTTCGCGGACGGCGCGTCCCGCCGCGATGTAATCGTCCCACGTTTCTATGGTATCAACGTCGACGCCGGCCTGCCCGAGAATTTCCGTGTTGTAATACATGACGGTGGCACCGACATGAAAGGGCATTCCGTAATAGGTCCCATCTTTGGCATAAATTTCAAAGCGGGCCTGAACGAAGTCCTCCATGATCGGTTCTACCACATCATTTATCGAAACGAGCTGCGGAGTACCCCGCAGATAATTCGGAAACCGGGAGATTTCTATGTCGACGATATCGGGAGCTCCGACACCTGACTGCAGGGCAACAAGCAATTGATTGTGCATGTCGTCATAGGGATAGGCAGTCGCGACAAGTTCAATCTGTCTGTCCGGGTTGGCTTCGTTCCAGCGCTGCGCCATCTGTTCGTAAAACTCAATGTGAAGTTCCTGGAATGTCCACAACTCCAACTCGGTAACGCCGTCGGCAGCAGTCTCTCCCTGTCCTCCGGCATACACCGCCGGGACGGCCAATGTGGCCACAAGAAGAACGACAAAGAATAACGTACTGAATCGCTTCATGGAATTACTCCTTTTGGTCTATATCATTATATTTGATATAGTACCGTATTTGGTCGAGATAAAGCATACGTCCAACGTATTTCATCAACGTTTTTACTATACGAGCGCTTTTTTCTCCCGTCAAGATCAATCTTTATGTTTTATATCACTTTTTTACACGTCCGGGACGACTATTTTTGAGCGTTTTTCGTCGATGCCTCAACGAAATGCTGGTAATATATCACAAATTATGATTCAATCGTTATATGGAAGAAGATCGGATTCTGGTGGTGGATCTCAAGCGCGACGTCTCGGTGATAAAGGGGCTTTCTTCGGAGATCAGGGTAGACATACTGTTTGCCATACAGGAACGGCCACAGAACATTAATGAAATCGCGGCGACCCTTTCGATGCCTCAGTCGACCGTTGCGACAAACGTCGCGATACTCGAGAAGGCCGGACTCATTCAAACGGAAAACGTAAAGGGGAAGAAAGGGGTTCAGAAAATCTGTCATCCCGTGTACCGGGAGCTCGTCATTCAGCTCCATCCCCCTGAGCCGGCGCCAAAAGACGACAATCGCATTGAGGTCGAAATGCCCATCGGTCTGTACACGCGATATGAAGTAACGGCGCCCTGCGGATTATGCTCCACCGAAAGTATTATCGGCTATCTCGATGTTCCCGAGTCCTTTCTCGATCCTGCCCGGATGAAAGCGGGTCTTATCTGGTTTGAAACGGGTTTCATAGAATACAAGTTTCCCAACAACAGCCTGTACAAGGACAAACCGGTAAAATCGCTTGAACTGTCCGCGGAACTGTCGTCGGAGATTCCCGGGACAAATCAGGAATGGCGCTCGGATATCGCGGTGTGGATCAACGGCGTCAGAATCGGCACCTGGACCTCCCCCGGCGACTACGGAGACCGCAGGGGAAAGCTGACTCCCTCCTGGTGGAAGCTGGAAGGCTCTCAATACGGACTCCTCAAGAACTGGCGTATCAATCACAGTGGATCCTACGTTGACGGCGTGAGAATCTCCGACGTGACTCTTGATCAGCTGGGGCTGTCCGACCACCACTCCATCAAGGTATGTATCGGGGTGGAACGGGACGCGGCGCATGTGGGGGGCATGAACATATTCGGTCGGGGATTCGGGAATTACGACCAGGACCTTATTCTTCGCACAATTTTCTGACGGCACATTACATTGACAGGACGAACGTTCGACGGTAACATGTATGTTGTATGACAACAGATGACCTACATGCCGAAAATTCGGCCGTTTCAGGTCGATGGATAGCGGACGGGGGCGACGTATTCGTCTATGTATACTCCGATGACACCAGTATCGTGGCATCTTCCGCCGTTGTTGCCGGTCAGGCGCTATCGGCGTCGGATACGTACCGGCAGGGACGGGACCACACATGGTGGGCCCCCGGTTTTGTGGATATTCAGGTCAACGGCTACAACGGCGTTGATTACAGCGGACCCGATCTGTGCGAGGACGATGTCGACCGTGTGATCAACGCACTCGCCGTCACCGGAACGACACGGCACGTACCCACGGTGATTACCAACAGCCAGGAACGGATATGTCGCAACCTCGAGATTCTTCACGGGATTGCCGACTCCCTGCCACAGCGACGGGCGGCTCTCGCCGGATTGCATGTGGAGGGGCCCTACATTTCTTCGGAAGACGGACCCCGGGGAGCCCACGATCCGCGATATGTGCGCAATCCCGATTGGGCGGAAGTATCTGAATGGCTCGCCGCCGCAGGGGGTGACCTCGCGATGGTTACCCTCGCGCCGGAACGACCCGGCTCGATTAAACTCATAGAACGGCTGGTGTCGGAAGGGGTCGTTGTATCCATCGGTCATACCGCCGCGACGGATGACGAGATTCTCGCCGCCGTCGATGCCGGCGCGTCCATGTCCACCCACCTGGGAAACGGCAGCCACGCATCCCTTCCGCGTCTGAACAACTATCTATGGACCCAGCTTGCGGAAGACCGGTTGACCGCCGGAATTATCGCCGACGGTTTTCATCTTCCCCCCCACGCGCTTCGGAGCATCGTCCGCGGCAAGGAGCGATCCCGCATTATCCTCGTCAGTGATGTCGCTCCCCTGGCAGGTACCGCGCCGGGGCGTAAACGGTGGGGCAATATGGAGGTAGAGGTGCACCACGACGGACACGTCTCCCTTGCCGGTACTCCCTTTCTTGCCGGAGCAGGCCACCTCCTCAATCACAATATCGCCCAGGCGGTGCGGCATACAGATCTATCCCTGTCCCAGGCGGTTGAGGCGTGCACCCTACGCACAATGGACCACTTCCGCCTGCCCGGATACATCACCTCCGATCCGTCCCAAACGGAGAAAACCGAAGGTGGAGCCGAAATGTTCGGAGACCTGGTGCGATTTGAGTGGCGTGAAGGCGATCGGGAGCTGCACGTCACCCACGCAATACGGGACGGTGTCGTCGTATATCGGGACAAATCGATGGAGGTGGTTTCGTGAAAAATCTCAGATCTGCAGGTCTCACCGAAAGCGCTCAAACACAGATCCGGATGTACATCGCGACACAGGGTCTCAAAGAGGGCGACATGATCCCCACGGAGAAGGCCCTGGGCGATGCATTGGGAATCAGTCGCACGTCGATACGGGAAGCACTACGCTCCCTTGAGGCGATAGGCGCGATCGAGACGCGCCACGGGGTGGGACGGTTTGTCCGCGGGTTCAACTATGATGCGCTCGTATCGAGCATAGCCTACGGGACGGAAATAAGCGTCAAGAACTTCGCCGACGTCATCGCCGTCCGTATGGCCCTGGAACATACCTTTATCGCCCGGGTCATTCCCCTGTTGACCGACGAGGATATTTCCGATCTCCGCCATCTGCTCTCCCAAATGGCGGAAGTCGCCGCAGATGATGGCGATGATGAAGACGAAGACAGACTCATTTCGATACACACCCGATTTCACAGCACCCTCTACCGGCCTCTGAACAACCACCTGCTGGTTCACCTCATTGAGATGTTTTCAACCCTTCAGCGGTCGATGACGCACCTGCGGGAGTATCACACCTCGGACACTGAAGAGTTTATACGCCTCCACAGGGAGCTCGTTGATGCGTTGGAAATGAAGGATGTGGAACTTGCGGAACGGCGTCTGCAGGAGCATTTCAAGGACGTCATCAGCTGGAGTTCCACCAAAGGCAAACTGGCAAAGGAGGTGTATCAGTAACAGAAAATATTGGCGGTTTTGTTTTTTCAATCTTTTCAAGGAGGTTTTTATGAAACGAACATTCGTAGCGGCATTGCTTTTCGCTGTCGCAACTGTGGTCTTTGCGTCGGGAGTGGCGGAAGACGGTACAATGACCATTCGCATGGGACATATCCGGGATACCGCCCATCCCACTCATTTGGGGGCTCTTCGTTTTGCCGAGCTGGTCAATGAGGCGAGTGACGGACGAATAACCGTCCGGGTTTTTCCAAACAGTCAAATGGGTAATATCCAGGAAATGTTCACCCAACTCCAGACGGGAGATCTCGATATGGTTTACGGCGGTATCAACACGCTTGCATTCATCGACGGAGGCGAAGCGTTTGAAATCACGGCCATCCCCTTTCTCTATCGCGACTATGAGCACATGCGCTCCGCATTGACATCCGATTTCTTCGCACCGGTCATCGCGGAAGCCGAGGAAAACACGGGTGTACGCATCGTCACTATCGCCGGCGACACCGCTCCCCGCGGCCTGACGGCAGACCGTGCAATCCGGGAACCCGAAGATTTTGAGGGGTTGAAGATTCGTACCGCAGCAAGTGAAGTTGTTCTTCGCGTTATGGAACGCCTTGGGGCGGTTCCCCAGCAGATCGCATTCGGTGAACTCTATGTCGCCCTGAGCACCGGCGTCGTCGATGCCCAGGAAAACGGCGCCATCACGGTGGCAAACATGAGCTTTTACGAAGTTCAGGACTACTATATGCGTACCGATTACATTCGCGATATCGAGACGTTCTACGCCAGCCCCGCAATGTGGGACAGCCTCCCGGCAGCGGATCAGGAGCTGATCAGGAACGCCGCGGAAGAGGCGGGAGAACTGGTTACGATGCTCACGGAACAGCAGCTCGCACAGGCGTACGAGACGCTTCGGGAGAATATGACGGTCATTGAAGAACCGGAACTGAACCTCCCGGCGATACGAGCTGAACTTGAAGGTGTATTTGAGGATTGGGACGGCGACAAGTGGCCTGCCGGCATGCTTGAGCAGATCCGGAATCTTGACTGAATGAACACATGAGAGGTCGCCCGCCGTGTGCGGGCGACCATACCAGGAGCGGCAATTTTGGTCTTACTCTTATTCGCAATGCTTTTCACGCTCATCGGTCTCGGCGTCAGCATCTGGCTGGCTATGGGGGTGAGCGGCATGGTCTTCATTCTCCTCAAGGGAGAGGTGTCGTTGCGTGTCCTCGCCTCCCAGATGGTCGGCGGAATCGATTCGACAACACTCGTTGCAATTCCCCTTTTCATTCTCGCAGGCAATCTCATGAACACCACGGGAATTACGAGGCGGCTCACGCGATTTGCCGACTTCTTCGTCGGTCAGTTTCGTGCGGGACTGGCGTATGTATCAATCGTGGTGAGCGTCATCATGGCCGGCGTATCGGGATCCGCCGTCGCGGATGCCAGTTCAGTCTCCTCGGTGCTCCATCCGATTATGCGTGAACGGGGATATGACGACGGATACGCAGCGGCGATAAACACCAGTTCCGCCGTGATCGGACCGATCATTCCGCCGAGCGTACCGATGATATTCATCGGCGTGATCAGCGGCATTTCCATCGGCCGACTCTTCCTCGGTGGCCTCGTGCCGGGGCTCCTCATGGCCGCGTTCTTATGGGTCGTTTCAACGATTCAGGCGAAGAAGAAGGGCTATCCCCGCATCGAGGGGAAACGCAATTTCTCCGAGTTTCTCATGCTCCTGCGGGATACGTTCCTCGCGGTACTTGCGCCGCTTTTTGTCATCAGCGGAGTTGTCTTCGGTTTTGTCACGCTGGTGGAGGTCGCGGCACTGACCAATGTCTACATTCTCGTCCTCAGCCTCATCGTCTACCGATCGATCAAGGTGACGGAGATATTTCCGATCATTCGCAATACTGCCGTCTTTTCAGCTTCAATTATGGCCATTTTTGCCGTAGTGGGCCTCTACCAGTACATTGTAGCGTCGGAACAACTCGGCGAGCAGGTATTTACCCTCATTACCAATCTCAATCTGGGAAGGAACGGTTTTCTCGCGCTGACGACAATCTTCTTTCTCCTCATGGGGTGTATTCTCGACGCGGTCCCGGTGATGCTGATCTTTTTCCCCGTACTGTTGCCCATCGCGATAAATCTCGGTATCGATCCCACCCATTTCGGGGTCATTACCGTTCTCAATCTGATGATCGGCCTCCTGACGCCGCCGATCGGAGCGCTTCTTTTTGTACAGACCAAGATTTCGGGAATGAAATTCGGTGATCTGGTATACGCCCTCTGGCCATACACGGTAGCACTCTTTGCCGTTCTCATACTCATCACATGGGTCCCCCAGCTCGTCCTGTGGGTACCCAATCTGCTCTTTTAGGGAGGGGAAGCGCGAAATGAAATACCTGCTTGACCGGGTGGAGGCGATCCTTGAAACGGTAAGCGGCGTTCTCTTTACCGCCGTCTTCGTCTTTACCATCACAAATATCGTAAGCCGCAATCTCGGCGGCGTCGCCATTCAATGGGTACCGGGAATGATCAGAATGACCTTTATATGGTCGGTTCTCATGTCGGCGGTGATTCTTTATCGGCGGGACGACCATTTGATGGTCGATTACTTCGTCCAGAAGATGGGTGACAGGGTACGAAGAATCGTTCGTTCCGCAATGGATACGCTCACCCTGCCCTTTTTCGTCTTGATAATCATAAACGGGGCGCGAATAACATCGGTCCGTATGAGAATATCCTACGAGACGTGGAACTTTCCGACGGGATACGCCTATCTGGCACTTCCCGTCGCTGCGGCTCTAATGCTCCTTGTCAACATTGAACGACTCGCAAAAACACGAAAGGAAGTACATGATGCATGACCACTTTGACCAGTACAACAGCGCAGTACGCTCGGCGTTTGACGCCATTATGCAGGAACGGAAATCGATAGAGCTGGCGGCCAAACCGATCGCGAGGGCGATCGCCGACGACCGCCTGGTGCATGTCATCGGCCCGGGGGGCCATTCCAATATGGTGGCCGAAGAGGTGCTCTGGCGGGCGGGAGGACTTGCGCCGATTAACGCCATTCTCGACGCCGGTACCAACCTCATCCACGGGGCAAAACGATCAAACGTCATAGAACGCACCCCCGGATACGCCCAGAGTGTGCTCAACGCATACGGTGTCGGCAGGGAACCGGGAGAAGTCATTGTGATCGCCAACGCATACGGCATCAATTCAATGGTTATCGATACGGTGCTGTCGGCACGGGAACGGGAGATGACGACGATCGGAATCACGTCCCGGGAGTTTGCAGACCGCCTTCCGGCGGACCACCCTTCCCGCCACCCGAGCGGAAAAAATCTCTATCAGGAAGTTGACCATTTCATTAACTGTCATCTTCCCTACGGAGACGCCGTCGTGGAAATTGAAGGTTCTCCCCAGAAGACAGGGCCTACCGCGACGCTGTGCAACGTCTTTGCGATCAACCTCCTCATGATTGAGACGGTGAAACAGCTGGTTGATCTGGGTGTGGAACCGCCCCTGTGGATGAGTGCAAATCTCCCCGGCGGTGATGAGGCAAACAGGGAAAACGAACGTCGCTATATACCCCGCGTACGCCATCTGGGATAACTGCTATGAGCAATTTCAATGCAGGAAAAACTCGCATAACCGTCGTCCCCGACGAACGGTCCATGGGACGGGCGGCACAGAAGATCGTGAAGGCCCGTGCCCTCGAGGCCGCGGATGAGGGAAAGAATGTCGTATTCTGGCTCATGGCTGCACCGAGCGCACTGGCGTGGTACGACGCCTTCATTGCCGACTGCCGGGATGATGCGGATTTCGCAAGGGTTGTACGGAGGTCGCACTTCTTTCAGTTTGACGACTATCCGATTGCCCGGTCGGACCCGCGTTTTCCCGTCACGTTCCGCCACCTTCTTGAAGACAAAGTGTACCGCCGTCTCGGCGACGCTGCACCTCCGGCGGAAAACATACACCCCCTGGAGATCGACGGGAGCGACGGTGACGACGAACGTCTCAAGAACTACGGTGAATCTCTCCGTGCGACTCTCGATGACCCGGGAGTCCACGTTATCGAGGTCAAGGGAATCGGGATGGATGGTCACTGGGGATTTCACGGCCGGGAGACGCCGTTGGACCATCCGGCGGAGATGATTCGCGTTCCCATTAACAGGCAGAACAGGATTCAACAGACCATAGACTGGCCGCAGTACTTTCCCGAAGTTACCGACGTGCCCGACTATGCCGCCACGGCAACGGTGGGATTCTTCCTGCTGGCCGGCACGATCGTGGATCTCGTCCCGCAACGGTCAAAGATATTTTCAGTCCTTGCGTCCTACGGGAACGACGAGGTTATCGATTCCATTCCGTCAAGCGCGTTGAAAACACACGGGAACTCATATTCCGTCCTCACCGCGGACGCCGCGAAAGGCGTTATGGCGTACCGTGAAACGGGTCGGTTGACGCCGGAGATTCACGCCGCTCTCGACGAGATCTGGAAGGAAGACGAGGAATCCAGGATGTGGGCCCGGTCGGTCCTTTCGGAAGCGCACATTATGTAACGGCTATTTCGGTCGGCGGCAGTTGCCGGAGGCCGGTTGCCGTCGGCGGCGCAGGTTTAGCGGTGGTGGCGGTGCCATCTGAAAAAGCTCATCATGCCCATAAAGAGGAAGACAAGCCCCATCACCCCGCCGACGGCGAACCCTATGATTCCGAAAATCGGTATTCCGTTGATCTGGGGTTCAATATCTGCCAGAACGACGACGGCTGAACTCATGAGCAGCGCCGAAAGCACGAGTCCAAAGGTCATGCGAAAGCCTACCCGGTCGTATGTTTCCGCAAGGTACTCCGCTTCCGGGACATGTATCTCCAACCGCCGATCCCGGAGGAGGCGATGCAAGTCCTGGACGAGGACCGGCGCATCGAGGAACGCGTCATTCCAGTTGAGGGCTGCGTTGAGGACGCGGTTCCCGGCGCGGTCCGAGGCAACCTGATTTGCCCAGATGCGGGGAGAGAAGTCCCTCAAATACTTCAGCAGCTGAAACTCCGGATCCAGACCGGCACCGATAGTCTGAAGTCCCCCCAGCACCTTTGCCACATAGATGAGCCGCGGGGGAAGTTTGATCCCGTAGTTGACGACCATTTGAAGCAACTGCATCAGCGCCGCGGGAATATCGATGTATTCCAACGGCCGGGCGAGATGGGCTTCAATGTAATCGTGAACCACCGACTCAAAGCGTTCAGCATCGACGGCACCCTCGGCGTATCCCATCCGCAGGAGCGAGCGTGCCACCAGTGCCGGGTCGAGCCGTGAAAGGCCGATCATCATGAGATTGAGATTCTCCTGCTCATAGGGGCGCAGGGAGTACACCATTCCAAAGTCGATAAAACAGATGACGTTGTCTTCCAGCACGAGGAAGTTGCCCGGATGGGGATCGGCATGGAAATAACCGTTGATGAACAATTGAGACATGATAAAGTCCGCGGTCCGTCGGTTTATTTCCTTCTTGTCGTACCGGCCGGTGTTCTCCATTTCGATGACTTCGGAAACCTTCTTGCCGTACATGAACTCCTGTACAAGCACGTCCCTGGTCACATAGTCATTGAAAACACGCGCCACGGCGACGGTTTCGTCGTCCTCATAGTCGGCGGAAAACTTTGTGATGCTGAGAAACTCTTCGACGAAATCAAGTTCCTTCTCGATCTGAACCGCGAATTCGTCAATGATTTCCGTTGCAGTAACGACCTTGAAGTAACTCGTATACCCGTCGAGGAACCCTGCCAGTTGTCGCATGATCTCCAGGTCGGCCCAGATCAGATCATCGATTTCCGGACGCTTGATCTTCACCGCCACCGCCTGCCCCGTAGGCAGAATTGCCCGGTGCACCTGTGCGAGAGAGGCTGCCCCCTCGGGTTCATCATAAAAATGGAGAAAGAGGTGATCTATCGGTTTTCCAAGGTTTTTTTCAACCAGCCGGCGCGCCTCGTCGGCGGGAAAGGGCGCAACTTCGTCCTGAAGCCGTTTCAGCTCCCGGACAACCTCTTTGGGAACGATGTCGCCCCGGTCCGCCAGAATCTGTCCGAATTTGATGAACGTGGGTCCCAGTTCTTCCAGGGCGCGCCGAAGACGCTGGGCAAAGGTCTCGCGGACCAGCCGGGGAGGCCGGTATTTTCCACCGCTGCGAGTCAGCCGTGTGGAAATGCGGCGCAGGAGCGGTCGATGGCTGACAAATTCAGCCAAACCGTACTTACCCAGCACAGCGATGATTTCACTGTACCGGGACACAACCGCGCCTCTGCGAAGCTTGCGTTTAATGATGGTTCAAATCCTTAAAGTACGGCCTGATGTGTGTCGGTTATTTCTGATCGAGTTTCTTTTCAAGTTCGCTGATTTTTTTCATCAGCTTATCCGTGTCGGCTTTCGTGGATAGTCCCGCATCCTTAATGTAGGACTCCATACGTTTCTCGATGATTTCGTCGAGACGTGTCCGCGTCTCCTCCGACTGCTTCACCAGATCATCCATGAACCGCTTTCCTTCTTCTTCGTTCATTTCATATTCGCTGGTGATTTTCTTTGCAAACTCTTCAATCCGATCCTTCGTCCGAAGAGCAATTCCTAGCCCCGCGTAGATTCCTTCCTGGAAAATATTTCGCTGTTGTGCCATTCTGGCCTCCTTTCGACGTTTTGGGTTCTATACATTAACGATAAAAAGATTTTCAGCGAAGGTCAAATTTTCTCGGGCGGAGGACCGACGAGGGACGGAAACCGCGCGGGTCCTATGTCTCAGAAGAGGAACGGAGGAAGGGACGCTTCAACGCCTGAATAATCGGACAGCGATCGTGTATGGCTGAGACAAAGAGCAACGCCGACGCGATCTGAAGCGGCCAACCCGGTTGAACCTGACCGGCTATGACCGAGAGTACAACCGCCCCGACGATGCGAACAAGCCGCGCTTTACCGCTCATTGCCGGTATTTCCCGCTCGTCGGCCACCGCATCAAAGAGGGTACGCAGGTCGGCCTCAGACTGGGCGCCGCTGCGGCGTGCTACTTCCCCGCCGCCACGAAAGACAACGACGGTTGGAATGGAGAAGACCTTCAACTCTTCTGCAATCTCCGGACTCTCCTCTACGTTTACCGCAAGGACGCGAATACGGTCACCGTATTCCCGGGCCAGCGCCTCGAAATGAGGCTTCATCATCTTGCATGGTCCGCACCAGGAAGCCCAGAGATCGATTATTGTCGCTTTTTCCGTATCCGAGGCTATTGTGTTGAATTCATGTAGTGTCACTACTATATATTATGTTTTTATAATATATTGTCAATAAGACATTCAGGAATTCCGGCGCATTTTCTCTCCCCGACGCACGAGCTGGAGGGGTAATCCAAAGGGATCACGAAGCATCACCATCGTATCATTCCCGACCTGCTCCACAGGAACTTCAATGGAGGCACCGGCGCGAACCAGTTCTTCCGCAGCCGTCGCCGGATCGGATACCTCAAACGCGATGTGCAGCGAAAGGGGCTCCACCTTTTGCAGTTCCAACTGCGCGGCGTCCCGATTGGTATACAACTCCATGACGACGACACCTTCGGAATCGGCAAGAAATACCATCCTGCCGGGGACTTCTCTGACGATATGGAGACCGAGATTGGCGACGTACCAATCGGCCATTTCCGCTTTCCGGGGAACGTTGAGAGCTACATGTTCAAATGCAAATCGTGCCATACCTCTATATGCACCAAATGTCGACGGTATATCAATCCGTTGTCGCCGGGTATACTTTGCGCGCCGTGATGAACGCGTTGAATGCAGATCCTTCCAGGCCGGATATTCTCCTCTTCACCATTAACGCCGGATACGTCCATCCCGCAATGGGTCTGTGGTATCTTCGGGCGAACATGGAGTCCCAGGGCGGACTCGAAGGCTTTTCAGTTGATATTCTTGAAGTCACCCGTCGCGCCGGGAATGATTATATAGTCGCAGAAGTTCTGAAACGGCGACCGCGAATTCTCGCAGTCGGTCTGTACATCTGGAACCATCTCGACACCCTTCCGGTACTCGAGGCGGTCCGCAACCACCTTCCCGACACATTTATCATCCTCGGAGGGCCGGAAGCGTCACATCTGCCGGTATCACACCCCATATTCGGCCGAGTCGACGGTGTCGTCCGTGGTGAAGCTGAGCTGGTCTTTCCGCCTATCGCCGCCGAGCTGCTGACGGGAAGAGACGGGGAGAAAAAAGCGGTTCCCCGGGAAGCGCGTGTAACCGGTCGGGGACACTGGGTCGTCGACGCGCCTCCTCCGGACCTCTCGACCGTGCGGTTACCCCATCACCTCTTTTCTGACCACGACATTGAGCGGCGGTTCATGTACCTCGAAGCGAGCCGGGGATGTCCCTTCCGGTGCCAGTTCTGCCTGAGCAGCCTGGATCGGAAGATACGGCCGGCTCCGTTGGATCAACTCTTTGACATGAGCGATCATCTCATACGCCGCGGGGCGACGCGATTCAAATTCATCGACCGGACCTTCAATCTCGACTACTCCCGCGCCGCGGCGGTGCTGGAATTCTGGCTGAATCGCGTACGACCGGGAATGACCGTTCAGTTTGAGACGGTACCCGATCGATTTCCCCGGGAGCTGCGGGATGTGATACGCCGATTCCCGCCGGATACGCTGCGACTGGAGGTTGGCGTTCAGACCTTCAACAAAGAAGTTGCAGCATCGATAGAACGACGGAGCGACCACGTGGAGACGGAGAGAACCATGGCATTCCTGTCGAACGAGACCGCTGCGGTCGTCCACGCCGACCTCATCGTCGGTCTTCCCGGGGAATCACTTGAAAGCTTCGCCACCGGTTTTGATCGCCTCTATCGATACCGTCCCGGTGAAATACAGGTGGGGATATTAAAGCGCCTTCCCGGTGCACCGATCGCCGCTCACGACGCTCGAATGCGGTACAGTGCCGATCCGCCGTACGACGTCCTCGAGACGGACCGCATGACGGAGTCGGAAATTGAACATCTGAAAAGGTTCGCAAAATACTGGGAACTCGTCGTCAATCGCGGCCGTTTTCCCGGTCCCGTCGCACGGCTTCTGGACCGCGAGATTTCACCTTTTTATCGCTTTTACGACTTTTCCGGCTTTTGTTGGCGCCGATTCGGTCGTACCTGGGGACTTGCCCCCGAGGAGCTCGCAGCGGCACTGGACGCATATATGTCCGCTCCCGACGGTGCCGATGGGACGACAAATCGACACCGATGAAATGCGGCATTTCCGACTGCGCCGCCGGTCAATCGCAGCCGCCGTCCTCACGATATGAACCGGCCGGGAAGACCTGCTCGACCATTTCCAGAACGTCGATGATCTTTTTGTCCGAGAGGTTGTAATAGACCTGCTTCCCGTGACGCTCCTTGTTTATATACCCCCCCATCCACATCATCTTGAGATGCTGGCTCACATTGGGAAGGTTGGAGTCGGTAAGCTCCACAAGTTCCGTCACGGTAAAAGAACGGCCCCGGAGGGCACAAAGGAGTCGAAAACGGATCGGATTGGCCATCGTCGAGAGGAGCTGCTGCACATCGGTGCAGCGTTTCTCCGAGTAATCGTTTTTCAGATCTTCGATGATCGCCATGCGATCCTGAGATATCATTTCCATCGTCCGGTTGCGAGATCGGCTGTGATCGCCGCGGCAGCACGCCTCCCTTCACCCATGGCGAGGATGACCGTCGCCGCGCCAAGGACGATGTCGCCCCCGGCATATACCCGTTGGAGACTCGTTCGATTCTGCTCATCCACCTCGATATTTCCCCATTTATTGGTCACGAGATTATCGGTGGTCTTTCGAATGAGCGGATTGGAGACATTCCCCAGGGCGGGAATGACGGTGTCCACATCCATCTCGAAATAATCGTTTTCGATCGGGACCGGCCGGCGACGTCCCGAGTCATCCGGTTCCCCGAGTTCATACCGCTGGCACGTGATTGCCCGGACGCGACCGGTCTCGTCACCAAGGATTTCCACGGGATTGCTCAGAAAGTGAAAAATGATTCCCTCTTCCTCGGCGTGGTCCACCTCTTCGACACGGGCGGGCATCTCGGTGCGGGTCCGGCGGTAGATGACGTGAACTTCCTCGGCACCCAGTCTCAATGCCATACGCGCCGCGTCCATGGCGACATTTCCCCCACCGAGAACGGCGACGACCCTGGAATTGTAAATGGGTGTATCCACGTTTTCCCTGTCGTACGCTTTCATGAGGTTTGACCGGGTCAGATATTCATTTGCGCTGAACACACCGACGAGATTTTCTCCGGGAATTTCCATGAATCTGGGAAGGCCCGCCCCGCTTCCGATGAAGAGCGCGTCAAACCCGTCCTTTTCCAGAAGCTCTTCGATCGTCCGTGTCCGGCCGATGAGGAAGTTGGTCCGAAATACGACGCCCATCTGTTTCAGACCGGCAATCTCCTGTTCAACGATTTTCTTGGGCAGCCGAAATTCGGGGATGCCGTATATCATGACGCCACCGGGTTTGTGAAAGGCCTCAAAGATTTCCACGTGGTGACCCGCCTTGCGCAGGTCCGCCGCCGCGGTGAGTCCGGCGGGACCGGAACCGATGACACCCACCTTGAAACCGGAGTCCGATGCAACTGCGGGAACTTCTATAGCGCCCTGCTCTCTCTCCCGGTCCGCTACATACCGTTCAATCCGCCCGATGGCGACCGACTGCATGGGATCCCGGGCCGCCTTTCCGACGGTACATTCAAGCATGCACTGACTTTCCTGGGGACAGACGCGACCGCATATCGCCGGAAGGAGGCTGGACTCCTTGATGACGTTCACCGATTCCTGGAATTTCCCCACGGCGGCAAGCTTGACAAACTTGGGAATATCGATTGATACGGGGCAACCCTTGATGCACGGCGCGGTGGGACAGTTCAGGCAGCGCAGCGCTTCAACCTGCACCTGTTCCATCGTATATCCCAGGGCGACCTCCGACTGGTTGCACCGTCGAAGGGAGGGATCCTGAGCGGGCATATCCATTTGCGGAATCTGTCGTCTATCCTTGTTCTTCAACGTCCCGTCGAGCTCCCGGGGACCAAACTCTTCCCACAGCTGATGCGCCTGGGCGTTCAGTTCTTCAACACTTTGATGACCTTCCATCTTACCGGCCTCCCCGTTCCGTTGTTGTTTTTTCTACCGGTGCCGTTTTTCCAGCGGGCTTCGGCGCATCAGCGGGCGCCGTCTTTGCAGCCGACGTCGCGCCAGGCTTCGGAGTAAGGCCGATGCGACACGCCTCTTTGGCATGTCGTTCCTGGTCCAGGTAGGCCCGCTGTCGGGACATCATGTTGTCAAAGTCCACAAGGTGGCCATCAAATTCCGGCCCGTCCACACAGACGAACTTCGTCTCGTCACCCACGGTCACTCTGCACCCACCGCACATTCCCGTACCGTCAACCATGATGGTGTTGAGACTTACCATGGTAGATACGTTATAGGGCCGCGTCGTTTCCGCGGCGAATTTCATCATGATCGGCGGACCGATCGCAAAGACTTTGTCGGGAACGCCCTCTTCGCAAAGCTCCTTCAACGGCGCGGTCACGAGATCCTTCCGTCCGTAGCTGCCGTCGTCGGTGCATACGATGACCTCGTCGCTCCATCGTTTCATTTCATCTTCGAGAATCAACAGCTCCTTGTTGCGGGCGCCCATGATGGTGATAACCCTGTTGCCCGCTTCCTTCACCGCCTGGACGATGGGATGGAGCGGAGCGACGCCGATTCCGCCGCCGACACAGACAACAGTTCCCCACCGTTCGATTTCCGTCGGCGTTCCCAGCGGGCCGAGGACATTGGCTATCGACTCTCCCACCTCCCTGCCGGCGAGGTTGATCGTCGTCTTTCCGACGGCCTGAAAAATGATCGTCACCGTCCCCGCCGACGCGTCCGCGTCGGCAATGGTGAGAGGAATTCGCTCACCGAAGTTGTCATCCAACTGTATGATAATGAACTGTCCCGGCTTACGCGCCTCGGCGATATACGGCGCCTCAAAGGTCATCCGGAAGACGTCGTCCGATAGCCGTTGTTTTTCTACGACCCGATTCATCGTTGCTCCCCATTCTGTGAAAAGTTTGTGAGATAGATATCGATTCCCTTGGCGGCGGAGTGACCGTTTGCGATCGCCGAAATGGCATCACGGGTCCTGTTGGTGATGTCGCCCCCGGCGAATATCTTCGTATCGCCGGTCTGCTTGAACTCGTTCACCACTACCATGCCCCGGGAAAAATCGAGTTTATCAGTTATTTCTTCCGGCAGGAACCGGTAGTCCGCGCCCTGCCCGATGGCGGGAATGACGGTGTCGCATTCAATGACCTCTTCACTTCCCTCAATGAGTTGCGGCCGGGGGCGACCGCCCTTTTCATCGGGAATCATTTCCGCCCTGCCCCAGTAGAGCTTCAACCGCGTCGTGTCGCCCTTTTCAATACGGAGCGGTATCGCCTGGGTGGTAATTGCGCATCCCTCGCCGCGGCTTTCTTCGATTTCCTCCGCGTCGGCGGGCATATCCTCTTCCCGGCGGCGGTAGAGAATCGTCACATCCGCATTGTACCGGAGGCTCGTGCGGGCCGCATCCATGGCGACATTTCCGCCGCCCACGACGACGACGGAGGAGCCGATGTCGGGGGTGATGCCGTTGGTCACATCGTCGAGTATCTTCAGTCCCGGAATGACCCCCTTCAGTTCCTCCCCCGGTATGTCCAGGGCAAAGGGATCGGAAAGTCCCGTCGAGAAAAAGATCGCGTCGCTCCCGTCGTAAATCTCCCGGAAAGAGCGGTCCACACCGATCCGGACGTTCTGTTCAATTGTTACACCCAGGGACCGGATGTATTCGATATCCTTGTCAACCTGGTCGTAGGGCAGACGGTACTCGGGAATACCGTACCGCAGCATACCGCCGGCGCGCTCGTTGGCGTCATATACGGTTACCCCGTACCCCAACAGCCTGAGGTAATACGCCGCCGCCAGACCGCCAGGACCCGACCCGACGATGGTGATGTGTTTTCCGTTTTCTTCGGCCGCGCTTTCAAGGAATTTCTGATAGTCCTGTGAATAGATCTGGTCGATGATGTACCGTTTCAGCCAGCGAATGCTGATCGCCTCCCCCTTGTGCTTCATGGCGCAGACGTATTCACAGGCGTGTGAACAGACGCGACCACATGACGCCGGTAATGGATTAGCTTCATAGACGATACGCAGCCCGTCGCCCATATCGTCGCGTCGGATCGCGTCGATGTATGCCGGGACGTCCATGTGGGCGGGACAGGTGGCGATACAGATGCCGCAGGCAATACAGCGGTCCGCTTCCGCCTGGGCCTGTTCCTTGCTGTACCCCTGAACCATCTCGACAAAGCTCTTTCTGCTCTCTTCAAAGTCGAGCATGGGCATTTCCACGCGCTTCGGTTCCAGAAGATCATATCCCGGCGAACGGCGGTACCCCTTCTCGCTGCCGTTCCACGGTTTGATATCCTCACCGGGAACGAACCGAAAGACCTCGGGGTCCCTGTCCACCCACACATACTCGTTGCTCATGCCCAGACTGCCGGTGGGACAGATGTCGACACAGAGGGCACACCAGCAGCAGCGACCGTAATCAACTTTGGGTCGCAATCCGGAATCGCCGTGCTTCGTTTTCCGGCTCTCCACCGGGACGAGATCGATTGCTTCATTCTGACATACCGACTCACAGGTTCCGCAGCCAATGCACTTGTCCACGGCGTTAATGTGAAAACCGCGATAGCGGTCCGCACCGGGTCGATTCACCAGGGGTTTCCGGTCGGTATATGGTTTTTCAAGTGCCCGCTTCCATACGGTAAAGGGGGCGGCAATATCTCTCAGACTCATTTTCTACCTCTCAACTTCCGGTGGATAGGTATGGAGACTCACCATGAGTCCCGCCGTGTCGGCGATGTTCACCCCGATCGCCAGGTGTTCCATAAGCGTCACCGCGTGGGTGTAACTCGGCCCCCGGACGTAAATGCGCCGTGGTTTGTCACTGCCGTCGCTGTTCAGGTAGTAGCCGTATTCACCGCGGGTGCATTCGGCCCGCTGGTAGGTATGGCCTTCCGGGACACGCCAGTGCAGAACGTTGGGCAGTTTGGTGAAGAACGGACCGTCCTTGGGCATTCGATCAAGTATCTGTCTGATCAGATCGATGCTCTGGTACATCTCCTGCAGCCGTACCCACGCACGGGCGTAGGCGTCCGAGTCGGTATGGGTGATCACCTCGAAGTCCAGCCGATCATAGACGAGATACGGGTGATCCTTGCGAACATCCCGTGCAAACCCTGCGGCCCGCGCATTGGGCCCGGTCACCCCGAACTGATCGATGATGTCGGGATGGAGCACACCCAACCCTTTTGCCCGTTTCTTGAAGACGGCGTTATGAAAGAGCGTTCGCTCAACGTCGTCGAGCGTTTTTTCACAGGTATCCATCGTCTCCCGCAGGCGCCCCGCGAATCCCGGCGGGAAGTCGCTGCGCACGCCGCCGGGGATCATGTACATGTGGTAGATCCGTCCCCCCGTGAGCTCCTCAAAACGGTCGAGAATGTAGTCCCGCATGGTGACGGTCCACTGACCCTGCGTTCCCAGTCCGAACGCTCCCGCCTGTCCGCCGAGCCACATAAAGAAACTCGCAAGCCGTGCCATTTCCAGATTGAGATTTCTTATCCACTGTGCCCGTTCGGGGACCTCTATGCCCTGCAATTCTTCCACCGTGGCGGCAAAGAGGTATTCATTAAAGTCCGGCTCGGGTACGGCGATGCGGCAGACGATGGGAAAACACTGAATGTATTTCCGCCGTTCCATGAGTTTTTCAAATCCCCGGTGGAGATATCCCACGTGGGTCTTGCATTCCACGATTTCGTCACCACAGACGACGAGTTCCAGACTCATGTTGCCGGTGATTCCCGGATGCTGCGGCCCCTGCCAGACCTTCAGGTACTTGCCGCTGTCCAGGTCAAATTTCGCCTTTCCGCGGACGATGGGCGGCATGATCGGGTTATCATTTATGTGTTCCTGACTCCGGGTCGCCAGATTGGGCACGCCCCGGGCGGACGATCGGGTGGGCATTACGTTTCTCACCATGATTCTGCCTCGCTGGGATAGAGTTTGTCTTTCATATGCTGACGGGTGTCGTTCGTCGTCCTGCCCGGTCGGGCATAATAGACGCGCTCCGAGTACTCCCGTGTGTCGAACTCCCGTCGCATGGGGGGAATATCTTCCCACCCTTCAAGGGCGAAGTTCTCGTGGAGCCGGGGGCTTCCGGGAAAAGTGATTCCGAACATTTCCCGCAACTCCCGCTGATACGTCTCCGCCGCGGGCCAGAGGTGGTGAATGGAATCCATGACTGCCGCCTCAGGATCATCTCCGTCTGTTCGCCCCGTTCCCCGGGATATGCGTACCATCACTCCGAGATCGTGTCGCTTTTCATAGCTGTGGAGCATGTAGAGAAGATCGAACGTCCCTTCCTCGATGTGGTCGACGGCGGTGAAAAACGAGAGGTGCGTATACCCGGCGGTATCTCTCAAATAGGTCAGAAGTGGTACCAGGTCTTCCTTCTCCACGTGCAGATACGCCTGGTCGGCTCTTTTCTCTTCCAGTTCCCGCACCTGGAAACGGAGGTGTATCTCCTTGAATACGCCGTGCACGTCCCGCGACGTGGCAGGAGTCGACGATTGTATGGATTCCGGCTGTTTGTCGGTCATTGCTTCTCCCTCACCAGTTGTAATCCGGCATGTTCCAGTCTTTGATGATGCGCTTCTGGTTTGCCTTGTACCACTCAAAGTGCTCGGCATACCTGTTTGCGCCCTGGCATTCCCCTGCCTTGATCATTCGCTTCAACTCCATGAATCCCGCCAGCAACGCCTCCGGCCGTGGCATGCATCCGGCAATGTAGACGTCTACGGGTATGTAGTGGTCCAGACGGTTGACGGTATTGTAGCTGTCCCAGTACATACCGCCGTTGATCGTGCAACTGCCGAGACCGAGCACGAACTTGGGTCCCTGCATCTGCTCATAACTGCGGACGATACGCTTCATCGTCTTTACCGACGCGTAGCCGCCGATGACAAAGACCGAACTCTGTCTTGGCGTGGGCCGTGCCTGTATACCGTACTGGTACATATCAAATCGGCTCGTCATCAGGGGGCGCAGCTCTATGGCACCGCAGCCGGTGCCGAATCCGAGAATCCACAGGCTCTCCGCCCGTGCCCAGTTGACAAAGTCCTCCCAGAAACCGCGAAAGGGCTTAATCACTTCCGGAGGATGGTCGCAAAAGTTGGGCCGGTCGTGGGCAGCAAGGCCGCTGTTGGAGAGCTTGAGTTCCTCCGTAAAGATCCTCAGCTGCCCGTCGACCGTATCGACATCCCCGGGGGCCAGTGTGCGGGGATCGGGGTTTTTCACCGGCGACCCTTCCGGCGCATCGACTTCGCCGTATATTCGCGTCATCGTATCGGCCATAAAAACTCCTCTGTTCTTCAATTCATTACACCATCTGCAGAATCACCGCGCCGATACCAATCGCCGTGGGTATCCCGAGAAAAAACCTGATCGACTGTTCCGTCCGGAACCGGGGAAAACTTGCCCCCACGATCGTCACATAGAGATAGATGAGAAATGTCTTGGCGATCATGATCGCCAGGGCAACGAAGATATTTTCATGGGCGGCACCTCCCCAGAAGAGGTTCATGAAGAGAACCATTTTGGCGCCGTTGAAAATCGCACGGTTGGTCTGCAACATCCCCAGGAAACTCGACTGCATCTCAGTGGGAGGACCGATGGGGATCTCCTGGGGAGCGATCACCACCGAAAAGGGGTTTGCTCCGCTCATACCGAGAAAGGCGATCATTCCGGCAATCATGGCCAGCGGGTTGGTAAAGGCAACCCAGTTACCAACTCCTCCCTGCTGGGCGGCGACGATATCCGTAATGGAGAGCGTTCCGTGTTGCGCCGCCACGGCGATCACTGAGAGTGCAAAGGGAAGTTCAAACGCCGTCATTTGGGCCAGACCGCGTCCCACGCCGATGGCGGAGGCGGGATGCCCGCTTTCACCGGCACCCAGCGCCATACCGAGCTGACCGAAGAAGATGAAATACATCACCAGGAGCAGATCGCCGGAAAAACTGAAGTTGGAAAAGACGGCGGAACCGAAGATGACGGGAATGAAGAGATACGTTCCCAGCCCCCCGGCAAGCCGGAATACCGGGCCAAGAAAGAACATCACCCCGTGGCTGATTCCGGTCCGTTTCGCATTGCTTTTGATGATATCGATGAACGGCTGATACGCCGGTTGACCGATACGGCCCTGTACCTTCGCACGGACCCGGGCCATCGTGCCTATGAGCAGCAACGCATAGATCGTTATGACCGCCAGGGAAATGACGGTGTACAACGCTTTGATGAGTATGGGATTGGTCATTTACACTCCTCCCTGAGCGATAAAGACGATAAGCAGAACGTACAGAATGATTTGCAGCGCGTAGGTCTGGGGATTGCCCGTGTTCCACCCCCGGAGTCCCCGTCCTATGGATGCGCCCGTCGCGGAGACTGAAGCCCAGAAGCGCTCCGCCCAGGGATCAAGGGCTCGACCGAAGGCTTTCCGGTAGTGGCCGTAGAAGTTGAATGCGTAGTGTGTGCTTTCCGGTGTATGGGGACGCTCCGCGGCGTAGACAATATTGAACTGTTCTACCCGGTAGACCCGTCCTTTCACCAGAAGAAGCCACAGGAGCGGAGCGAGGAATACACCCATTGTGACGTACATGACGGCGTTCCCGTTCCAGTATCCCAACGCCGAAATGACGCTGTAGCCGTCCCAGGCAACGGTGGAGGGAAAGACCGATTCAACTACCGCCTGAAGGGGGAGGATGATCATATTGGGAAACATGGAGAAAACCATGATGATGACGATGAAGAGGTACTGCGGAATGAGCAGGGCAAGAGGCGCTTCCCGCAGGGTGTGGTGTTTCGCCTTTCTCTGACCGAGAAATATCGTGTGAATGAGACGAAAGAGGTACAGAAACGCGACACCTGAAGAGAACATCGCCAGCGCCGCCTGCAGGTACCACCCTTTTTCCAGAAGGGCCGTGTAGAGCAGCCACTTTCCGCCGAATCCGGTGAGCGGCGGAACCCCCGATACGGCGATAATACCGATCAGTACCGAAACAAATGACCAGGGCATGCGTTTTATGAGCCCGCCCATTTGATACATGAGCCGCGTCCCCGTCCGGTGTATCACACCGGCCACAGCGAGAAAGAGTATCCCCTTGAACAGGAGGTGGGTTACCGTCAAATAGAGGCTCCCGACCCAGCCGAGGTGACTCATCACCGCAAAGGCGAGCACGATATATCCGATTTGACTCATTGAAGAATAGGCCAGGAGGTATTTGGCGTCCTCCTGAAAGAGCGCCATCATTGCACCAACGACGGCGGTTACGACACCGAGCCAGCCGACAAGCGTCATGAGCTGTACCGACCCGAAGAGGGGCGCCGTGAAGGCAGTTCCGCCGACAAAGAGGAGGAAAACCGCTGCCTTGCTCAATACGGAACTGACAATGGCGGATACGTCATCCGCCGTCTCGGCGTAGGAGGGCGGCAGCCACACGTGAACTCCTGCGCTTCCGAGCTTTGTAAGGAGCGCACCGGCAAATAGCACGATCGCCCATACTCCCTGCGCCGTCGGAAGCGTACCGGACGCCGCCTGACCTGCCATCAGGGGATTGTCGGGAAGCGCCAGGGACGCCAGCATCAGATAGGCCCCACCGAGACTGAATATGATGAACCGCAACGCCGCCGCACCGCCCTTTCTGCCCTGAAGAACGAGGGCGAAGGAGATGACCGCCAGGAGTTCCCAGAGGAAGAAAAGTTCGAGACCACCCGTCGCACCGTTCATCGCCGGCGCCGCCGTGAGGGTCATGAGGGTAAGAATGAGTCCCGCCGTGAGCGGTACGAGTCCGGGGGCTCGCTCGCTCCTATTGAAGAAGGCGACGAGTTGAACCGCCCCGCCGATTCCGAAGAGTCCGGCGAACAACAGTCTGATTCCGCTGACAAAAGGTGCAAGCATATAGAGAGCGCCCGCGACAACCGCAATAGACGCCGCAGTTTGAAGCTTCATGGGCACCTGTACTGCATCTACAATCGCAAGGAGCAGTATCACCGGTATCAGCAACAGCGAGGGCGCCGCAAATCCGGCGGACCAGGCGACGGAGAGGCCACCGACAACGAGGAGGAGCGTCGACATTCCCGCGCACGCCAGAGCGGGTTTACACCCGCTGTCGGGGCAGCCGCCGCCCTCGACGGATGTCTCGTCTTCTCCTGTCGAAAAATCTGCGGGTATGTGTTCGCCCGTCACCGATACATCGTCTCCCTCCCCACGGACGAGACCTACGTACCACCTCATGAGATATACCGCTTCCAGAAGACTGCCTGCCAGAACAACTGCAAGGACGGCGTACATACCCGTTCCACCCAGACTTTGCACGAGGTTCCACTTGGCCCAGAATCCGGGGAAGGGAGGAAGACCCAACAGCGCGAAGACGAGAAGCGCGATGAAGACGGAGAGCCGCTTTCGCATACGAATCGAATGCGGCCACCGTCCATCAAACCCCGTCTTCTCATCGCCGATTACATTGACCACCCAGAAAAGCCCCGCCTTGGCAAGGGCGTGATTGAGGAGCAGCACAATCGCCGCCGGCAGCACTACCATCCCGAAACGGACATCCTCGGGAAGTACACTCAGGGCAATGACCACCAGACCGATCTGGGCAACCGACGAGTACCCGAGCATGCGACGCAGATTGTCCTGCATGAGTCCCTGAAACTGGGGTATCAGAAATGCGAGGACCCCGGCGATCAGAAAGAGCGGCGTAAATACCGCGCCGGCTGCGCCGGTAAAGATCGGCATGAGCCGGGAGAAAACAACTGCCATCGCCGTCGCGTTGACACCGGATATCAATGCACCGAGGGCGGGATCCGCGGCCTGATACGTATCGAGGGCCCACCCGTTGGCGGGAGCCGGCTTCAGCTCAATCAGGATACCCGCGGCAAGGAAGACCAGTGCCATCACGCCGGTCATACCGACGATCAGGTTGGAACCGGAGACGATATCGGCGATGTTCAGAGAACCCACCGTATAGTAGATAAAGGCAACTCCGACGAGGAAAAATGCCGATGCGAGACCGGAGGCGATCATGTACTTAAAGCCTCCTTCAAATGCCCGGGTGTCCCGTGAAGTCCCCAACAACCCGAAGACGCTGATACCGCTGATTTCCATGAAGACAAAGATGTTAAAGAGATCCTGACTCATCAGCAGTCCGAATGCACCGAGCATGAGTACAAAGAAGAGGACAATCTGTCTGCCCTTCCATGGTTCGTCCTCCCGGGTCATGCCGCTGATCACACCGAGGGTACCGATGAGGGCAATGACCGTAAGTACGAGAGCCTCGGTAAGCCCGACGGCGAGGTTTATGGACAGGGGAGCGGGAAACCCGGCGGTATCCGCGATGAGCAGCTCCACGTCCGTCGTACTAAGTCCGACGACCCATGAGAGCGCGACGGCTACGAATGACGCCGACAACAGGAGCGTGGCGAGAAACGCGACGCGACGGCCTATGCGTTCAACAAGGGGATACAGAAAGGCCGACAGGAGGGCCACAACGAGAAGAATGACGGGGCTTACCATTTCAGCTCCTTGTTATTTTCGACGTATATGCTTCTGTTGCGGTCATACATGCGGACGGCAAAGGTCAGCATCAGTGCCGTTACGGCAAGACCAATGACGATTGCGGTCAGAACCAGCGCGGAAGGCACCGGATCGACGGCTCCTTCAATGAGAGACTCCGGGGTTAACCCGTCGCTCACGATTGGCGCCGTTCCTCCCTTCCGATACCCGAGGGCTACCAGAAGCAGGTGAATTCCCGTGTCGAGCAGGGAAAAGCCGATGATGATTTTGATAAGATGTCTGCGACTCACAAGTCCCCAGATCCCGATTCCCATTAAGAGAAAGGCAAAAATACCCAGCGTCTGTGCCATTACCGGCTCCCCCTATCACGCATGGCGTCCAATACTCCCGAAAGCTCAGCTCCGACCTTGACACCTACCAGGCTGTAAATCACCGGAATCGCGCCTGCGCTCAGAAGCTCACCGGTCGTTCCGACTGGAAGAAACCGCGGATCCAGGAAGCCTGCGGCGCCCCATATGCCGAGGAGACCTATGGCCACATAGCCGGCACCCGACAGTATTTCAAGGAGATGCATCGTCTCGTGGGCAAATTCACGGACCGTTCCGGCAAGAAAGACAAGAAGTACGCCGGCGGCAATGACGACGCCGCCCTGAAAGCCACCTCCGGGAGTGAGATGACCGTGCACAAAGATGTACACTCCGAACATCACGATCAGCGGAAGCAACAGCCCCGCTCCGGTTACGATCAGCTCCGACGGCGGCTGCCGGCGCATCGTTGAGGGCTTGCGTCGCGCGCCGCCGAAATGTGCCAGGGCGAGGGCGATGCCCGCCGACGCGGCAAAAAGGACGGTAACCTCACCGAGGGTGTCCAACCCCCGATATGTGACGACCACGGCGGTTACAACGTTGGCGGCACCAAGCTCTCCCGGTGCCTGGGAAAGGTACCGTCCCGCAACGTCGCCGACCTCGCTCCGTTCCGCAACCGTCAGGAACAGAGGAGCGCTGAAGACGGCCAGTACGATGACGGTTACCAGCGATACGAGTCTTTTGATCATGAATCCACCTCCCCGTCATGTTCCTCCTGTTCGGACGTGATCCCCCGGATACGGCTCCAGGCGAAAAGAAAGACCACCGTCGTAAGCGCCGACCCTATGGCCGCCTCGGTCATGGCCACGTCGGGAGCTCCGAACATCAGATAGACAACACTGGCCAGGAGAGAAACGGCTCCCGCGGCGACGATGGCTCCTACGATGTCGTTGGTGTACAGGGCGACAAGGGCGGAGACAACCATCATCACCCCCAGGGTGATCAATACGGTCATCATCATAGGGCGGACTCCTTTTGTGCCTCGGCGAGATCGTCCCGCGCACCGTTCCCGGAAGCGGCCTTTTCCGGCAGAACCACCGGTATTCCCTGAAAATGGGCCGATCGTGCCAGGGCGTGGGAAGAAAGAGGATTGGTCAGGAAAATGAAAACGATAAGGATGAGCAGTCTCGTCCAATGGAGGGGTACAAAAAAGGCGACACCGGTGAATATGAGGATACTTCCCAGGGTAGTCGCCTTGGTTCCCGCCTGCATACGGTTATAGACGTCAGGCATGCGGATCAAACCGAGCGCTGCCAGAAGCAGAAACAGCGATCCGATAAGGGCGACGATTGCGCCGATCAGTTCAAACATGTCAGAGCTCCCCTTCCCCGAATCGGGCAACTGCGACGACGCCGAGAAAGCTCAACAGTCCGTAGACCAGCGCCACATCGAGGTAAATCATCCGCTCCAGGTACCACGAAAGCAGGACGATCAGGGAAAGTGCCATGATCGTCATTGCGTCAAAGGCAACCAGCCGGTTGAGATAATCGGGTCCGAGTACGAAGCGGATAAAGGATACGACCATCGACGCGAGGACGATCCATCCCGCCGCCATGAGAATCGTGTCAGCCAAAACTCACCTCCAGGTATTTCTCAAACTCCCAAACGATCTGTCGTGTCGCTCCTTCCACGTCCTTCGCTCCTACGCTGATCCAGTGGATGTAGAAGTCATCACCGTCTATGGCAACACTGATCGTTCCCGGCGTGAGGGTGATTGAATTTGCCAGGAGCAGACGACCGATACGACTCTTGAGACGCGTCTTCACCCGCACGATTCCCGGGTTGATCGGCAATTGCGGACTCAGGACGCGAAAGGCGACGTCAAGGTTGGATCGAACGACGGCGCGGAGAAAGACGAGAATGAACAGCCCGGCAGCACCGATACGACGGGGCAACGGTTTCAGTTCACCGAACAGGTCTATTCCCGGCAGCGGTAGCGCCGCGATGATGAGGGCCACAATGATACCGACCCCGATCTCCTGCGCCGACAATGGGTGCGCGAGGATAACCCAAAAGAGTACGAGGATGACCGCAAGGGTTCCCCGCTGCCGAAAGGACTTCATTTTTCCCCCTCTGTCGGATTGTTGATAACGTCGCAGCCACAACAGTTAAGCGTTGACGTCACTTAATGAAGTATTGAAGCGTTTTCTAAAAATGTCAAGTATATTAATTATTACAGTTTCTGTAAGGAATAATATGGTATTCCTGCCCGCCGCGCCGCCTTTAATCGCACCCGTCGGGCATGTTGAAATCCGCCGGGTTGAACCGGTCCCCTCCCAACCACAGATCAATACGTGTTCCGCTGTCCGTGGCGGATACGTCGGCGTGCTTCACCTGCCATCCGACAAGGTCCAGCCTGGCGGAACCGAGGAAATCGTAGCCCGCCATACTCCCGTAATATCCGGCCAGCTCCGGTCGGGCGGTACCGTTCAGGGAGTTGCGTATACCGTCCAGTTCTTCGGAGCTCCGTTTTGTGTCGTCCAGGACCGCAAGATGTAAACCATCGGTTTCCTGATGAAGGGAGACCACCATCCTGTTGGGATCGGCATCGAGAACGTAATGTCCCACTTCGCTTATGAGATGTAAAATAAAGTCACGTCGATTCATGTCTTTCTGCTCCTCGCCATGGGATCCTGGCGTCGATTTGTCTGCCACCACTCAATAACCGATACGATCAGGGCCGCCGTCAAACCGCCGGCAAAGCCGTTATTGTACAAAGTCATACCCGAATGCCACGCCCCGGTCTGCATGACCATTACCAGATGGACTATTCCCGCCAAAAAACCGATGGGAATTCCGAACTCCCCGGCAAGGGGAGCGAGGGTTGTACCGAAGAGCACAGCGAGTATCGGGCCGGCCGATGCGAGGGGATGGTTGAAGACTAGCGCCGCCGTGATGATCCCCGCCGCCACGGGCCAGCAATTACGGGGATGCTTCCCGAAGGCGGCAAATCCTATAATTGTGAATATCCCCCCCAGTACGGGACCGTTCAAGTCACCGCGGATCACCACCACATAGAGCCAGAACGCGAGCGCGAGAATGGCCATATTCAGAAGGGTGGCGCCGGCTGAGACGGAACTGACGAAGTCGGAAGGCAACCGTCCGGACATGGCGCGAATCTTTTTCTGTTGCGCAAAGATCTTTTTTCCGTCAAGGAGAAAAGCTGCGACGAGAAAATAGACTCCCACGGCAGGAATCAAATACTGCAACAGGAGCGCAGGTTCCCGGTTCCACTCGCCGCCGGAAAAGAGAACGATGCCGCCGGTCTTGAAGAGCGACGCGATGAAAATCGCGAGGAACCCGCTGGTCAGGCCGATGTTGTAGAGACTGAATCCCTGGTGAAGACGAAGCATCGCCATCGCCGCCGGCGGCAGAAGAAGTCCAACGGCCACACCCGATAGCACCCCCAGGACGAGTGCACTGCTCCCGGAAAGACCCGTCTCCACGATAACCGCAGTCACCACCGGTCCAAGGGCCGTACCGAACAGGGCAATAAGGATATACTCCCCGAAGGACTTGCCCACAAGCCGCGCCGAAACGGCAACACCGACGACAATCGGAACCGTATTTATAACCGTCTTGCCGAAGAGTCCAAACCCGAGAACGGTAAATATCGCCGCTATCGTCGGTCCCGAGAGGGAAATATTCGATCGCCACACGATGACAAGGGCCAGTACCGCGACAACCACGGCGTTTACAAGCGCGGCCCCTGCCCCGGCTACCGCGGTAAAATCATTCACCAGCCGGGCGGGATGAAATTGAAGGCGCCACGCACCGACAAGTGCTTGCATTCCGTCGGCGACAACGGCGGAAAGAAATACCCCCGACAGGAGTATCCACAACACCCAATACAGCCTCTTCTCGGCTTGAGGAATTACTCTTTTCACGACGGAGGAAGAGTATCACACAATGGGATAATTGGCACGAAAAATGAGAGCTCCCCGGAATCCGCGGACCTATCGACCGTCGCCGCCCCGGCGGTCGAGTTCGTCAGCCAGCCGTTCCCGTTCCAGAAGGGCCTGCTGCAGCGTCGCGTAGAGCCGGGCGTTTGAAATTGCGACGCCTGCATGGTTCGCGATGGCCGTCGCCAGCTCGATGTCTTCTCCGTCAAAAGGACGCACCTCAGACCGGTCAAGGGTAACCATGCCCCACACTTCACCGCGGTCGATGATCGGAACTCCCATCCACGACCGTATGTGTCCCGATCCGAACTGATCCTTCTCCGTCAGGAAGTGGGGAAAATCGTGACGAATATCGGTAAGCGCCAGGGGACGCCGGCTGCGCACCACCATGACATTCGGAAAACGCGAATCCAGAGGGAAGCGAAGGGTATCCAGAATACGTGGAAGCGTGAATCCGTGGTGAGCCACGACGCGCAGAATATCGTTCTCGAGAATCTGAATCGTCCCCGTTTCGAAGTCGATCGCCCCTGCCAGCTTTTCAAGAGTGGTCCGGTAGACCGATTCAAGTTCCTGAATGGACGAGTTCAGATCCACGGCGGACTCCAGGACGGCTTGATATCTGCCGGCGAGCTGCACCATTCGTTGCTGGGCGGTATGATTTTCGGTGATGTTACGCAAGGTTATATGAAGTACCTGTCCGTCCGAGGGGACCATAAACAGCTCGAAGATCTGCGGATCTTCGCCGGCGGACGGGCGATAGTCCCGGAATATGGCGTAGGATACCTCGCCGCGGAATCCCTGGAGGAGGATCTCCTGCAACGGATCCCATACGGCGGAAGGCAATATTTTCTCGAGAGAGCTCCCCGCTGCCGCGGGTCCGCGACGTGCACCGCCGCACCACGAGAGAAACTCATCGTTACATCGATGAATATTCCACGCCCTGTCAAGGGTACACTGGGGAGTCCTCCCGCCGCGCGTGATGATTTGAATACGTTCAGGAGTCCGCTCTCCCATAAATATACAGAATACGCCTCCCCCACCATTTGTTCAACGTCCCCTTCCCGTGAAAAAGCTGGTACATGGTCGGTAACTTTGATACCCTCCTGAAACATGAACGATTTCTACCTGTTGTTGGGTCTGTATGCCGTCACCGGCACGGGCGTTTCCATCGCCGTCATGCGCAAACGTTCGGGACAGAAGGAATACTTTGTCGGCGGCGGGACGATCGGCTGGGGAATCTCAGCCATGACCTACGCCGCAACAACCTATTCAGCCTTCATGATGGTCGGGCTTGTGGGCCTCGCATACGCCGGCGGAGTGGGCGCCCTGATCTTCGAGCTCGTCTATCTCGTTGCCACGGTGATCCTGCTCTCCGTCTACGGCGGGAAAATCTGGGATCTGGCCAGGACCCGGAACGTCGTATCGCCGATGGAACTGCTGAAATCACACTACGGATCATACACCGCCTCCGCGGCGGCAGTCGTCGCAGCTATCGCACTCATACCGTACACATCCGTCCAGGTCATTGGTCTGGCGGTCATTCTGGAAGGGTACGGCTTCTCATTTACGGGAGGCGTCGTGTTTGCCGCCGTTGTGATCGCCACCTGGGCACTCCTCGGGGGGTTGCGGGGCGTGGCAATCACCGACGCGCTGCAGGGCGTCTTCATGATCGTCGTCGCCATTGCCGCCTTTATGTGGAGCAATAACGAATTTCAGGGCTTTGAACTGTCCCGGTTTCCCAACGCGATGTGGACTCCCCTCTTTTTTATGAACCTCACGCTCCCGTGGATGTTTTTTGCCCTCACCAACCCTCAGGTGCTGCAGCGGATTTTCATCCTTGAAAAGCGGCGGGACTTGAAGAAAATGATCATTCTTTTCGCCGTTTTCGGCGCGCTTTATACCCTGATCGTGACCTTTATCGGGTTTGCCGCGCAGCACGGAACCGCTATCGGCATATTCCCGGTGCCCGACAATCGTGACCAGGTGATCGTCCATCTCCTTGGCCGGATGGGACGCGCCCTCGCACTGCCGCTGGCCCTCAGCATCGTCTTTGCTTCCGTCTCCACGGCCAACTCAATCCTGCTCACCCTTGCAAGCACCGTCTCCCGCGATATCTTTCGCCGCCGCACCTCGGCAACGTCGGGACGAGTCGCAGTCGTCGTGTTGACCCTTATCGTCGCTCTCTTCGCCCTCACCCGGCCGAATGCACTTGTCGAACTGTCGGTGGCGTCCTCGAGAATTCTTCTCGTGTTCCTGCCGCTGTTATTCGGAGTCCTTCACCTGCCCCGGGCGGGATCGGTCACAGGACTCCTGACACTGCTGGGGGGATTTGCCCTGACGCTGATCGCGGGCATGACACTGCCGGCGTTCAGTTCGCTGATCACGCTGGGAGGCGTCTTCCTGCTGTTTGTTCTGGGGCTTTTCATCGATCGCCGAAGGGGAGAATCAACCCCAGCGGCTTAGTACGCGAAGGAGTATGCGGTTTACCTCGCCCGGCGTCTCCCGTGTCGGCGAGTGTCCGCACTCCGGAATGAAATGTATATCCGCCGACGGGATGCGTTCCGAGATAATTGTCGCTCCCGAGGGATCCATCACACGGTCCTCTTCTCCCCAGATGACCGTTACCGGGCACGTTACGCGATGAAGGGCATCACCGAGTGGGTTGTATCCCTCCGACATGAGCCCGTCAAAAATGCGTTCATACCGGCGCCGGTTGGATGCGATCGACTGTAATGCCACCCGCGCCATGAACGAAGGAATCCGCGGCGGTCGGTGATACATGAGTCTCGTCATCTCATCCCATTCACCGTGGTTTTCCGGGAGGAGGCGGTTTTTTCCCTCGCTCCACTCTTTCCAGAAGTCGGAGACGACCGGTGCTTCAAGTCCGGCGGGAGAAATGAGAACGAGTGCCCGAACCAGAGCGGGAACCTCTCCCGCGACGAGTCCGCCGACGAGTCCGCCCATCGACTTTCCCACCACAATCGGCGGCTGTCCCCACCGTACCGTCAACTCCCGAAGTAATTCGGATACGACGGCACTGTACCATCGTGGTGAAAGCTGTTCGTTGTCGGCCAGAATGTGACGGCCGAATCCGGGAAGATCGGGGCTGGCCAGCTCCCGGCGAACCCCGAGGAGGGGGAAATAGGGCAGCCACGTTGCGCCGTCGTTGCCGAATCCGTGGAGAAATACGATGGGAACGCCTTCTCCCATATTTGTCTGTTCCGGCCTGGAGTGATAGACAGGCCATTCGCGTCCGTCGTCGGTTGTGACATAACGAAGCCGGGCGCCGTTCCGGAGACGTTGAAGATACCGAAAGATTCCGAGGAGTGCGCGGTCGGCCCGCGCTACGACGGGAAGGGGCACTTATTCCTCGTCCCGTCTACGACTGCTTACGAGACGCTGTAAATCATGGATGTTCAGCACAACGATCTTATCGGGATACATCTCAATACGATGCTGATTGACAAACTGGTTGATCACCGTCCGCGCTTTCTCCGGCGCAATGCCCGCCCAATGAGCGACATCGTCTGCGGTGACCTGAAACTCCCACCGGTCCTTGTCCACATCCTTTGACGCCATGCCTTCATAGAGCATGAGAAAGACATCGGCAACACGGGCCTGTACGTCGTTAAGCCGAAGAATCATAAAGCGCCGGCGCTGGTCGTAAATTCGTTTTACAAACGTCCTCAGGAGGGTCAACGCGATCTGCGGATTGCCCTGCAGGAGAATTTCAAAATTGGCGCGGTTGAACTCAAGCAATGTGACGTCGTCAATGGCGACGGCGCTCGCGCTTCGGGGCGCTTCCTCAAGAATCGCCATCTCCCCGAAAATCTCACCGGGACGGAGAATGTCGATCGCCTTTTCAATCTCTCCCATGACTTTCGTAATCTGTACGCGCCCCTCCTGGATGAGGTAAAAACTGTTTCCCGGCTCGTACTCACAGAAGATCATGCGACCCTTGGGAATGGTCTTGGCAAATCGGTCAAACGCACCCATTTCAGCCTCCAGCCTGCGACAGCGCCTTGTCGATCTTTCGCCGCAACGCCGGTTCGTCGTTCGCGCTCGCACGGGCTTTGTTGAGAAAGGTTGCGCCCTTTTTCTCGTCTCCGTTTTTAAGGTAGCTCGAACCGATATAGTAGAGAATTTCTCCAATCTGAGGATGACGGGGGATTTCTTTCAATACCTGGGAGAAATGGCGTATCGTCTTGCCCGGCTCCCCGTTGTCAAAGTAACAGCGACCCAACTGGACCTGCGCCTTGAATCGATATTCGTCATTGTCGGGCATCGACAGAACCTTCTGAAAACCCGTAATCGCTTCTTTCAGTTTGTCGTTGGCATAGGCGCTTTCCGCTTCAAAAAAGGTGCGCCCCAAATCGGACAGTTCCGCACGGGGTTGCGCGGTTACGGAGTCGCCGCTCTTTCGACCTGCCCCCTCCCTGCCCCCGGCGGACTGTTGCGCCCGCGAGAGTTGCTGCTTCACCTCTTCGATGTGACGTCCCTCGGGATACAGCTCGATATATCGATTCCAGATGTACACGGCGTGGTCAAACTGCCTGTTCCGGAAATAAAAGGTCGCGCTGTGGTGGAGTCCCTCGGCCGGATCGATCTGGTCCTGCTGGTTCAACATTGATGAAACTTTTGAATGAATTCGTCGCAGCTGATTTGAGAAGACCTTCAGCATTTTTATGATAATCCGGGTATTCGACGTCACCACCTGCTCAAATTCCGCGACGGAGAATTGAACGACTTCGGCATCGGAGAGGACGACGGCATCTTCCTCCCGCGGAGTACGTCCAAGGGCGCTTTTCACCCCGAAGAACTCACCGGTCTGAATCAGATCGGTAATTTCCTGGCCCGTTTCGATATCCCGCGAGCGGAGAACGATACGCCCTGATTTGAGTATGTAGATCCGTTCATCTACGTCGCCCTGGAAATAAACGACCGAATTGGTTTTAAAACGCACTGGTTTCGGCAAGACTAACGGACTCCTCAACCAATCGTATCCACTAACTACGCAAAAATCAAGCGACGCGGTTGCTACCGGTATTTCGATTGGCTACTATGAGAGCGATGACGGTAATCGGAAGAATCATTCGGGGGTATGGCGAGCTCATGATACGATTGGTCCGTACGGCGGCGGCCATTCTTATACTGCTCTGCGTCTCGGCTCTTGTCAGCGTACCGCTGTGGTTTCTCGCCACCCGGACGCCCACCCTCTTCAATATTCTCGTAGGGGTATCGATTCTGGCGGCTGCAGTCTATTGGGTGCTTCAAAAGCGGACGAAGCGGACCGCTTCACGGCTGTACCTGTGGACGGCGGCGGCGAATCTGTCCGTTATCATAATTGCCCTGCTGGTACACAGTATCGCGATCGCGGTGATCGGTGTCGTGCTTTTTACCGGCCTCCTTGCGTGGCGTGCATATCCTGCATAGTCCTCATTCCACGGCCATTACCGTCGTCATGGCCGTCCTGTGTACACTCGTCGTTCAGGGCGGATACGGCCAGAGTCGTATAGAAACCCTCGCCCACACCGATCCCATATATCAACAGCATCAGACTCTCGTTGCCGGCCACTACGCGGCGGCTTCGGGCAGGGATCCGTCCCCGCCCCTTATGATCATGACCTATCTCCCCAAAGAGGGAGAAACGCTCTTCGATATCGCCGCACGCCTGATGCTGCCCTACTCCTCAATCAGCACCCTTAACAGATTGGATGATGCCCGTCTACCCGCCGATACCCCCCTGCTCATACCCACCCGGCCCGGCCTGTTCGTGTATCCGACTCCCCGTTCCCCTCTCGAGGAGCTGCTTGAAGCCCGTTTTTCCGACGCTCCCGTCGGCGAGGGAGTGTCACAGCCGGTCCGCCTCTTCGACTCCCGGACGGAAGCGATCCAGTATCCCGGTACAGACTTTTCCCCCGATGAGCGCCAACTCTTTCTGCGCATCGTTTTCACCGACCCCCTTCCGGAAGGGGCCGTTTCATCTGCGTATGGATATCGCACACATCCAATCACCGGGATCTGGTCATTTCATTACGGAACCGATTTTGCCGGCGACTTCGGGCAGCCCGTATATGCTGCCGCCGCCGGACGGGTACATGCCATAGAACGGGATCCCTGGCTCGGTCTGTCCCTGACGCTGGAACACGCAGGGGAGTACTCAACGCGATACGCCCATTTGCAGGAGGTGTTTGTTCAGGAGGGGACATATGTAGAAAGAGGTGCTACAATAGGCGCTGTCGGAAGTACGGGGTTTTCCACTGGTCCCCATCTCCACTTTGAGGTTCTCCACCGTGGATTACATCAGGATCCCGTCAGGTACCTTTTGAGAGAAAGACGGTAGATGAAAGATATAAAAAAGTCTTCTTCCATATTTCTTGTCGCCCTCGTCGTTTCCATTGTACCTCTGGGCGCACAGAGCTTTCGCGGTCACGTGGTGCCCCTTCCCTTTCCCGAGCCCGACCAACCGTCTGAAACAACCCTTCGCAGCGGTGATGTCGCCGTCGTTGCAATTCCCGGGGATCGACGCTTTATCGCGGGCGTTGATATTCGGGTCCTTCCACAACGGGACAGCGGCATTCAACCGGGGATGTTCACCGTCGTCATATATGACGCCGTGGATGCGCCGGGCGGCGACGGTATCGTCACCCTCGGGGGGATGCAGAAGGAGCGCATTCCCGTAACGGCAGCCTCTCCGATATCCGCCGTCGTTACCTTCGCGGGCTCCCCGCGTCAAAGCGTCCCCGCCGGTACGGCACTCATTTCGGACGTGGATCCGTCGATCGGCAATGTGGGCATTCAATTGGTACCGGCGGCAAAAGGCATGTCCCAGGAACATCTGGATACGACCTTCACGCTCCAATTGACGCCTATTTTACGCCCTAAGGGGGGAGTCATCGTCCGGTTTGACGGTGAGGACGAGGTCGTCTCTGAAGCGGAACTCATTGCCGAGGTCTACCTCGACGACGTCAGAATCACCCCCGGTGAGATCGCGGAGTTTACTCCCGGGATTTACCGCCTCCGGGCCGAAGCGGGAAATCTTCTCACCCACACGGCCAACATCGGAATCGAGCGTGGGCGTATCAGGACGGTCACCCTCACCGTTGTCCGCCCGCGGGCAACGGTTCACATCAATGTACCGACGGTTGCGCAGGTATTCTGGAACGGAGAACTCATTTCCCGGTCGGAGATGTCCGTCGAGCCGGGAGAACATACGCTTCTCATCCGGCTTGGAGATTTCACGATCAGCAGAAAGATTACCCTGGAACCCAACGGAGACTACCAATTGGGCGTTGATCTTGATATTTTATTCAAACAGAATTAAACCTTGAATACGAAGAGACGATAAATAATGTATCGGCGGCGGAAATAGTTCCCCTCCCAGTTCACTATTCTGTGCCGATACTTTTTGGCCGGTTCTGCCGAACCGGCCTCTTTTTTTGTCCGCCCTCCAACGGGGCGTCCTTTCAGGCTCCCGGAACCCGGCGGGCGTTGACAAATACGCGTAGACATCCGTACAGTCACTAAGATGACGAAACGATGGCGTGCTATACTCTGGACGCTGTTTGTGGTCCTGAGTCTTGCAGTTGTCGGGCTTGGAATTGCAACAGGCGTCGCGATAGCGTCGGTACAGAACACGGGCAATTTGCGTGAGCTCGATACACGGACCTCCGCACTACCTTCGCAGATATTGGATCGAAACGGACGTCTCATTACGGAATTCTTTTCCGACGAGAACAGGGAGCTCGTTTCCATAGATGAACTTCCCCGTCACCTCATATACGCCCTCATCACGCGGGAAGACCAGACGTTCTTTGAGCATAACGGATTCAGTTTTCGTGGAACGGCGCGGGCGGCGTGGAATGTCCTTACCAACAGCTATTTTTCAGGCGGGTCTACAATTACCCAGCAGCTGGCGGGAAATCTGTATACCGACCGTACGGAAATTTCGATAACACGAAAACTCAAGGAATTGTGGTGGGCCTACCAGCTTGAGCGGCAGTTCACCAAGTACGAAATTCTCGAGCAATATCTCAACCGCATGTGGTTCGGCCACGGCAACTACGGCGTGGAAGCGGCCAGCCAGTTTTTCTTTGGACACTCCGCGCGGGAGCTGACCGTCGCCGAGTCGGTTATGCTCGTTATCCAGCTTGCAAACCCGTCACTCTATACGCCGATCCGACGGCCAAATGAGGCGCGTGAAATGCAGCGGACGGTGTTGAATCAAATGGTCGACCTCGGATATGCAACCCAGGACCAGGTGGACCTCAGTTTTGACGAGTACTGGAACAACTACGACTTTACCAGATCCAATACATCCACCGCATTTTACGAACGGGAAGACCGGGCGCCGTTCTTTTCCGAATACATTCGATATCAGCTTGAAAATCGATACCTTCTCGGTACCCTCGATATAAACAAGGACGGCTTTGTCGTCCACACTACCCTCGACCTGAATTACCAGGAAGCGGCGGATCGCTATGTCAGGACGGGAATTACCCGGGCTAACAGCATTTACCAGCAGAACACGAGAACGAGAATCGGATACGGAGACGAGCTCGTGCCCGTCATCGATCTCCTCTCCCTTGGGTTCAACCTCCCCGATTTGCGTGTTGGCGATGCGAAACAGCGTCAGCGCGGCCGTCAGCACTTTCAGCAATCCATAAACCCCGTTCTGGATGTCGTGACGATGATGCTCGGTACCAACGAGCAGGAGGGCATACGACAGGCGACGCGGATTGCCTATTCCCAGGCGGAAGAACAGGCACAGAGGACCACCGTTCAGGGAGCGCTGATCACCCTGGAAAACGACACGGGCCACATCCTCGCCATGGTGGGGGGACGGGACTTTGAATCCCGAAACCAGTTCAACCGCGCCGTGGACGGGCGGATTACGCCGGGTTCATCCTTCAAGCCCCTTTATTACGTTGCCGCAATCGAGGACCAGGTGATCACCCCGGCGACGATGATATATGACTCGCCCGTCGTCTTTACAAGCGACGACGGCACTCCCTACGCCCCCAACAACTATCGCGGCGAGTGGAAAGGCCCCGTCCTCGCCCGCTACGCCCTCGCCCACTCCATGAATGTACCGGCGTTGAAAGTTCTCAACTGGGTGGGTTTTGACAGCGCATTGGGTACGGCAGCGGCCCTTCTGGGTATTCCCGAAGAGAACATGACCCAGCGGAATCTCGTTTCCAAGTATCCCGTCGGGTTGGGTATCGTTCAGACCAATCCCCTGGAAATGGCAAAAGCCTACGCCACCCTCGCGAACCGCGGTCGAGAGGTTACTCCCGTCAGCATCCGCTATATCGAGGATCAAACGGGACGGGTCATTCTTGAACCGGAAGCGGATTTCCGGCGGGAGCAGCGGCGCGCAGGGGGACCGCGCCAGATCGTCAGCCCCCAGGCGGCGTATATCATCGCGGACATGCTGCAAACGACGGTGCAGAGCGGTACCCTTCGCTATGCCCGTACCGTGGCAGGTGACTTCGAGCAGCCGACGGCTGGGAAAACGGGAACCACCGATAACTGGTCCGATGCGTGGACCGTCGGGTTTACCCCCTACTATACAACCGCCGTCTGGATCGGTTTTGACCGCGGCGGAAGCAACAGTCTCGGCGTCAACCAGACCGGCGCGATCACCACAGGACCGATCTGGGCACAATACATGAAACAGATACACACCGGACTTCCCCCCGGCGAGTTTGTCCGACCCGACGGAATCGTTGAAGTGACCGTCACCGAGCGTTCGGGCCTTCTTCCCCCTGCAGACTACACCGGTTCTACCATCAGGGAAGTCTTCATTGCGGGCAGTCAACCGACGGAGTTTGACAGACGCGACCAGTTTGAGCGGGAACAGACTCCCGTCCTCGTCGACCGGCTCAGGTCAAACCTTCAGCAGACAAATTACTCGTTGGATGGACCGACGCTTCCCGTATCCAATAATCTGGACCTCTCCCTTGAGCTTGACCTGGGGGGGCTCTCCGACGGGACGACCGGTGATGCGACGGGTCAGGACGGCGGAGACTCTGAAAACGGCGACGATCGCGAAGAGGACATGGACGACCAAATTGAAAATGGTGATTTCGGACTGAATCCGTTGCTGGACTGAACAGTGGCGGGGAGCGGAAGGAGAAGGCGGTGAGACGAATTGAAACCGTGGAGATTTCAAAAATTCGGACGCGCAATCGTATTCGTCAGGAAGAAGGCGATTTATCGGAGCTCATGGACAGCATGCGCCGTCTGGGTCTCCTCAATCCGATCACCGTCACCGACGGCTACAGCCTCGTCGCCGGTCAACGCCGACTTGAAGCCGCCCGCCGCCTGGGCTGGACCACCATACAATGCAGAATTGTCGCCGGTGACGACAAGCAGCGATTGCTTGAAATTGAAATCGACGAGAACTCCACCCGGAAAGACTTTACCAGCGACGAAATGGCAGACGCACTCCTGCGCCTGGACAAACTGAAGAACCCCGGCTGGTGGCAATCATTCCTTCAGTGGCTGCGAAGACTCCTTGAAAAGATCGGAATACGATTCCGGGGCAATCAATAACCATCCATTCGGTTACATGTCCTGAAGTTCAATCAGCAGAAGTGCTCCTCCCCTGCCCTGAACGATAAGACGCTCTCCAAGCTGCACGATGTCCGTGTTCCGGCGGACTTCATCGGTGGACCGTCGCTGGAGTACGAGCTGTGGATCAAACTGACCGAGGTAGAATCCGCCATCCTCGGGAATGACGGTCACCACCGATTGGTCGACAATACGAATCCGCGCTCCCCGTTCAACCGGGACGTCACTCTCCGCGCGAATCGCGAGGGAAGTGCTGTCCAGAAAGAGGAGGCGTCCGCTTTCGCCGTGGGCTACGATCAGACCGCCCCGATAACTCACGACGTCCCGTGACGCCAGGGGAATCGTCTGTTCTCCCGTCGGTTCCAGTGTCTCGGCATCAACCACAGCGAGTTCATACATGCCGCCTTCCGATGCAATGAGGAAAATCACCCGTTCTCCGCCACCGCGGATTTCCTCGGGAATCGCCTGGTCCTCCGCCGTCTCCCGGTAGAGCGTTTCCACCTCTTCCGTCAATTCAGCGAGTTCCTCTTCTTCCTCGGCCAGATCCTCCCGTCGCTGATCCAGCTCCTCCTGTCGGCGGTCCAGTTGGGCCTCTTCTTCAGCGACCGTCTCATCCTCTTCAGTGGCACCGTCCGATGTGGCGGCGGGCGTTGTCGTCGGGGTCGTTGTGGTGGTCGTGGCTGTTGTGGCGGGTTGTCGATCTTCCCGTGCAGTGTCTGCCTCTTCGACGTCGGTTTCCGGTCCCGGCGTCTCCTCCGACGGAGTTGAATCACGCTGTACCGCGGGTTCCTCTTGCGGAGCCTCTGCCGCGAGTTCTTCACGACGACGGTCAATGGCGACCTGTTCCTCTTCAATGGCCTCCCGTTCCTCTTCAATCGCCGCCGTTCGCTCCTCGATGACGCGCTCTATGAACTGAATAATCGCCTTCCGATCCTGAATACCCATGTCGGCCCTGCTGCGCAGTTCGGCTATAACATCGGAGTCGATGAGCTGACGGGGATCGACGGCGTCCAGGTCGCCGGGCGCACGGTCGTCCCGAATGGGGATCACCAGCTGCGTCCGACCCGGCCATTCCCGGAAGGAAATGGCAAGTCCGACGGCGTCGGGCCGGAGGACGTCGACAACGGCGCTGCGATATCGCTCGTCAAAAAAGGCGACGCTGCCCCTGTGGACGGCGTTGTAAATGGTAATAAAACGGGCTATGAGGTCTGCGTCGTCACTCCCGTAGTCCCAGCCCGTCTCAAGATATCCCGCGATGATTCTCCGGAGGTTGACGATATGATCCACTCCCGCGGTAGGCGAGAGCTCCATAATATCGGCCCCCCGGCGGGGATCGTCGGGATCACCTACAATACGACGCACAGAATATCGATCGCCGTATGCGGCGCTCCCGGATGCCGTCACTCCGTCACCAAGAAATCGTCCGATTCCCCGAATGGCGTCACGACTGTCAATCCGGTCGACCGGTCCTTCATAATTTTCAAAATCGATATCCGCTTCCGGGATATCCGTAAGCTCCTCACGGTCGATCTCCAGCGCCGGTACGGCAATGGCGCTGATAAGAACGAAAAAAATCATCGGCAGGACAGGTAGCTTCATCATGACAAAAATTATAGACCAAAACGGGGGACCTGCACAGAAGAACGGTTTCCGCGTATACTCCTCCCATGTTCGGATTCCTCATCAAGAAGACCTTTTTTGATCTCTGGGACCATTTCCTTCCCGCAATAATTGTAAATCTTGGATGTATCGTTCTGTTGTCGATCCCCCTGCTCCTCCCGTCGGTCGCCGCAGGCGGGGGTACGGCTGCCGCCATTGCGGTCCTCTGTGCCGGCGTTTTCATCGTGTTCATATTTCTCGGCGGGGTGTACTCCATTGCCGGAGAGATTACGAATTACGCAACGCCGACGTGGGGCACCTTCATCACCGGCGTCAAGACGTACCTGCCCGTAACGGTGACGCTCGGCGGCATCGCGATCGCCCACGTCTTTCTCATCACCGTGGGTATACCGGTCTATCTGGCAATGAATAACGCCGTCGGCCTGATTGCCGTGGCATTCCTTTTCTGGATGTCCGTCATCTGGGTCGTCACGGCACAGTACGTCCTTCCCGTACGGGGACGTCTCGACCGCAATCTGAAAAAGGTCCTGAAAAAAAGTTTCCTGTTAAGCTTTGACAACGTCCTGTTTTCCGTCGCCGTTGCGTTGGGAAGCGTCGTAATTATCGCCATTTCCGTATTTACGGCGCTGCTTTTTCCGGGAATTATGGGGCTTGCCATATGGCACCATGGAGCGGTCAAGCTGCGCCTCTACAAATATGACTACTATGAGGAAAACCCCGAAGCGTCCCGCAGCGACATACCCTGGGATGCCCTGATATTTGATGACCGTGAACGCGTCGGCCCGCGGACATTGCGGGGGATGATCTTTCCCTGGAAGGAATAGGGTGTTATTCCTCCGGTTCGTTCCCGGCCGGAATGTATCGGACTGAGAGATAGAAGAACGGCGTATCCAGAATCGCGACGACAAGTTTGAGGAGGTAGGTGGTAATGACAATTTCCACAACCGTACCGAATGGGAAGACGCCGATAAACGCAACAAATGCAAAAACCACACTGTCGATAAGCTGACTCACCAGGGTGCTCAGGTTGTTGCGCAGCCACAGGGGACCGGGGAAACGGACTTTCCAGAACTGGAATGCCCAGACGTCGTGCTGCTGACTCACGAGATACGCGATGAGACTCGCCGCGGTGATGCGGGGAAGTACGCTGTATACCGCGACAAGGTGAGAATGCATCGTATCCGACGGAGCCGGTGCAAACCACAACGCCATCGTCATAAAGGCGGTCAGAATGATAATGGCGAAAAATCCGATCCACACCCCCCTGCGGGCAGCTTTCGGTCCCTGAAGCTCATTGAGGATATCCGTTGCGAGAAATGACCCGGCGTAGACGATATTACCCAGGGTCGCCGTCAATCCAAACAGTTCAATCGTCTTGGTGACTTGCAGATTGGCTATTATTCCCGCGATGGCGATCCATACGTACAGCCCGGTCCGTCCGAAAAAACGGTGGGCAATGATAATGCCTATGAAGTTTGCCAACAGCAGCAGCAGCCACAGAATTTCGTTACTCATACTCAGCTCCACAATTCGTCCTGTGAGAAATCAACGGGCCGGCGATTGTCCGCAAGCCGCATGGAGAGAAAATCCGAGTCCAGTTGCAGACGGCGGACGATCCGTCGCAGAAGGACCTCACTGATGAGATTCTGCTCCGCAAAGAGATATGCCAGCGCCCGTTCGGCGAGGCACGGTACGTTCAAGGCGTTTTTCATGAGTCGGGACCGTTCATCGTCCCCCGCCGTAAGAAGCATCTCACCGAGACGGGAATCTTCCGGCCTGTGCGCCAGGAGGGACAACTCTTCTTCAAGCTCCGCCGCATCTCCGGCGGCGGCACGCTCTCCAAGCGGTTTCAAAACGAGGAACGTATAGTCTTTCCCGGGCAACAGGTGGTGTTCCTCGCAGCGGGTACCGTAATTGGGCTCCCTGCCGTCGTCATGCCGCTTGTCTCCGCCCACAATGATAAGCGGATCAAAATAGAGGGCGGGACATTCTTCCCCATTGACGGTGTAGTAGCGGTAGGTGTAACTGGAATCGACAAGACATGTCTGATGTTCGCAGTAGGCGGTCAGGGGGAAGAGGTCGGTTGCGACTTCAAGTAGAAGTCCCGCCGTCGTATTGAATACGGCGTTTCGGAAATTGAGAATAAGCGTCGGAAGTACGAAGACAAGTCCCCGCGCATCGGAGAGACGCTGAATCACGTAGGCAATGCGCTCATCGTAGAAAGACGCCTCGTCCACTACCCACGTTCCATAGTCACGGTGTTTTCTGACAAGCTCCTCCAATTCAAAGGAGGAGGATATTCCGGCTATGGAGCTCCCCAGTTGTTCATACCCCCCACGATACGCAAGCGCATCTGAAGGGTAGTCCTGGAACCGCCGGGTATCGAGTCTGGAACGGACGAAAAAGACCTTCCTTAAATCGGCCCCATCGGGAGTAAAACAGGCGGGAATCCGGTCCGCCTTGGCACGGGCTACGCGGGAATCCCGCCATATCTGCGCCGCAAAGCCGGTCTTTCCCGAACCCATGGGACCGACGACGAGAATCCGTCGTCCCGGACGGGTGAAATCGAAGTGGTTGACCGGATGGTGAACATGTATCCGGGGAATACCTATCGTACGATAGAAGCTCTCGTTTCCGCCGTCGATGATGCTTTTACTGCTCATTCCCGGCGAAAATCGATGACGCTGTTGGTGAGGGTTCCGATCTTCGAAACTTCAACTTCCACCATATCGCCGTGGCCGATCGGACCGACGCCGGCGGGCGTACCCGTGAGAATAATATCTCCCGCCTGGAGAGTGAAATTTCGTGAAATGAATGCGATCGTCTCGGGTATCGGGAAAATCATCTGTCCCGTATTTCCTTCCTGAACAACCACGCCGTTAAGGCGGGTCCGGATCGTCAGATCGCCAGGATCACCGATCTCGTCGGGGGCGACGATCCTTGGCCCGAGGGGAAGAAACGTGTCGAACCCTTTTCCCCGAAACCAGCCGCTCCGGTCGTTGTTCTGAATGTTTCTCTGACTCACATCATTGGCGCAGGTATAGCCGAGTACGTGGTCAAGTGCGTTCCCGACGGAGATATTTGTACCGTCCCGGCCGATGATGACGGCAAGCTCCCCTTCGTAATCCGTACGCTCGTCGGGAAAGCGATAGTCCGCCAGGATCGCGGGCAGGATGATAGGATCACCGGGGCCGATGATGGACGTTGAAAGCTTGGGAAAGAGAATCGGTTCTTCCGGTTCATTGCTGTCGAATCCGCGGACATTGACGGTGCCGCTCTCCTGGATATGGGAGCGATAGTTCATACCCAATGCGATGATTTTCCGGGGTTGGATCTCATATGTCCCGGAACCGAAAGGAAGCTGTAACACCCGTTTCATGTGGTGATTGTACGGTTAATCATCGGGGAAGACAATGGGAACGGCATCGCCGAGATGTCGGGGCGAGGTACCGAGTATGTAGACATCAAGAACCGCTTGGACCCGGGCGGCAAACTCCCTGATACGGACGTTTGTCTGGGCAATACCTTCTGCGTCGGCGGCGATGAATCCGATCGCGTCGATATCGTGCTCGGCGGCGAGAAAAAGGGCCCGTTCCACCTGGAACTCCTGACTGATAATGACGAATCGGTCCTGAAGAAATACCCGGTTCATGCGAACCACCGAGTCAAGGGTGCGAAGACCCGCAAAATCCATTACAATTCGCTCCGGTGGTACGCCCCGGTCAATAAGAGCGTCCCTCATGTAACGCGGCTCATTGTAACTCTGATGTCTGTTGTCGCCGCTCACGACAATAACTTCGATACGGCCCGCCGCAATGAGTGCCGCCGCCGCCTCTATTCTGTTCCGGAAAAACTGATTGGGTGCTCCCGTGCGGAAATAGGGACTCGTTCCCAGCAACAGCCCTGCCCTCCGGTACGGCGTCTCTCCGATACGGGAATAGAGTTTTCCTTCCGCCGCGTTGTGAACCACGGCGTGCGAAAAGAATACGAGAAGGGCCACGAAAAGCGCGGCAATACGCAATATATACCGGAACGAGCGGAAACGTTTCACCTGATATCTGGAATGACGATGGGAACAATCGACTGCCGCGAGGAAGGTCCGCGACGGTCTATCCCGTCACGAACACAAATCCACGTCTCACGGCGTTGTCCTGTCTCTAGTTCTCCTTGCCGTGTTCACGCATATTGATGATTGCCTCGATCGCCCTGCGACGAACGGCGCGGATATAGGGGCTGGACGCCGCTTCCAATAGCGCTCCGAGCACTTCCGGATCGGCAATGCCGTCATTCTGCGCCGACAACCGCTCCAAGGAAAGTATGAGAGAAAAGGCGAGATTATTGTCCGGCGTGGGACGCGCATTTTCCCGCAGAAGCGTCTGGGCAAGGTAATCGGAGACCTCGTTGTTTGGATTCAATCCGATCTGACCGAGGGCGTACGCCGCTTCAGCCAGGACCATCGGTTCCGGATCATCCCGAATGATGGTGATGAGCGTTGTTTTCGCCGTTTCACCGCCGACCCGACCGAGAAGTTCCGTCGCCTCCCGACGGATTTCAGGGAAGTTGTTTATAATCGCACCTTCAGAACGCACCTGCCGTGCAACGCCTTCGGTGGCAAGGGACTCAAGAATTACGTACATTCCCTGAGACTGATTTCCGTTTTCAATCATGGCGCGCATATTTCTCAGGGCAAGCTGTTTCATTTCCCTGTCGTTTGACAACGCCTGGCTGCGCATGATCTGTAACTCAAGATCCTGACTGAGGTACAACTCTTCGATAGTCCGTTCCGCCTGGGCATCCTCCTCGGCGGCCTGTCCGTCCTGGGCGAATACAGGGATCACTACCGTAAATATCAATAACAATATGGAAATATACTTCATCATCGCTCCCTTTTATGTACGAAGACTATATCTTAAAATGTATCGATCTTCCAGCGATTACCCGTTTTTTTCAGCAGGTACAGGAGATACCGGCGCTCGCCGACCTCCATGATCGCTTCAACCGTCTCTTCGTCGAGAAATACCAGATCATCAAGGCGGGCATTGGAACGACTCGGGACGACGACGAAATTGAAATAGTCCTCAAGGGTTCGGAGGGTGATATTGTTCCTCGTGAGAACAGTGCTTTGAGAGTTCTGTTCCAGCACGTCCGGATCGGAATAGGTGCGACGATAGTCGTCGGTAAGATAACTTTGCCATTCCCTGAAATCGCGGTCGGAGATGATCTCATTGAGCTCGGATATGGTAGCTTCAACCTCCGCGAAAGTCTGGTCATAGAGTTCCTCGGAAACCTCGATCGGTCCCGGTTGCTCGCCTTCAGGTTGTACGTCCGGCGGGACTGTTTCCTCTACCGGCGCAACTTCCTCATCCGTCTCTTCTTCGATCTCTTCTTGCGTCTCTTCTTCAGCCGTGGGAGTTTCCTCCGGGACGGGATCGACCTGAGGCTGTTCCTCGTCTTCGGTAACATCCTGTTCAGGAACCGTCAATATGTCTTCCCCGATGGTATCATCGGTGGTGGCACACCCGGACATGAAGGTAACCAGAAAAATCATCCCACCGAGATACAGGGAAATTGCCGTCTTCATAGAGACAGTGTAGCGGCGTGTATGAATAGCTGTCAATTTATGTTGCGCTCTCCCCCTCCAATTCCTACAATGGGGCTGGAGGAAAAAGTGGCTTTAGTGCGGGATATTCATAAAATTCTCCACGCGTACGCGAAACATACCGGCAGCCCCCGTTTTTCATGGGGCAACTTTCTCACCTTTGTTCGACGCTATGCAAAACGTTTCATCGACGAGCGCCCGGAAATGGCCTCTCTTCTCGATCCGAAAAGCAATTCGGACATCGCCGCGGCACTGTCTGAACTGGAATCGGCGCGCAAGGTTGAGCTGGAACACCACGATGACGGCTCAATAGCTTCCGTATACTACGCTGCGTTTTACGCCACCGAGATCACCCGGTGGTATAAAAAGATGCTTGACAGCAAGGATCTTCCCTTCCCCGGGGAAGATAGTTTCGACATCACCATACCTGCGGAAAAGATGCAGCCCGTCGAGGTAACGGAAAATCTCATGCACTACATAGAGGGGGACGAGGGAGAGATCGATGAGATTCTCCTTCTGAAATTTCCCTATGGCGTGTACAACGTCGTGACGACGACAACCCTCCTCAAGAACACGATGCTCGCCCTTTCAGTTTCCAAGATTCGCGACTATTTGCGCACCGGCCAGAACGCCGGCTATATGGAAACGAAAATGCGAGGGATTTTTGCAAACCGGGAGATGATGGTACGGGAGCTCATTGAGAATGCACATAGCCGTCCAGACGAAGCGATAAAGACCATTCGGGAACCGACGGAGTTTCAGTTTCACTTCTGGACGCAGTTTTCCAGCCTTATTATCAAGGAATTTTCCCAGAAGACGGAAAAGCTGCGTCCCGAACATGGATACTGTCAGGCGTCGTTTCTTCTCGGGTATTACAGTGTCTTTTACAAGGGCCGTCACCAGCAGTCCAAGAAGCGCGAGGAGATTCACCGATTTCTAACCAACGCGCTGCAAAAGCCGCCCTACGTTTTTACCGTTCAGGACGTGTATGCCCTTCCCGATGATCGGGGGATCCCCCTCACCAAAAAGGTCAGGAAGGAAGAGGTCAATGCGTGGCTTGACGAAATGCTCAAACGCCCGGGAGAACGCCGGATATCAGAACTGGTAACGATAAACACCCCTGAAAAGTCGGGTCTTATGGTTCACACCGGACAGTACATCCCCCTCCTCCTTCGGCACGTCAAGGCTGCGGCGACGGTAATATCCAATGAACTTTCGGCTGATATGTTTACCGTGATGATGGCCGAGAAAAAGGAAAAGTGGCTGGAAGACGCCGAGGCGTTTGAAGCGGTTGTTGCAGAAAAGGTGGAGGCCGAGTTTGGCCTCCTGTACGGATTGTGTACGTTTCAGACGCTCTTTCTCGTTATCGACGGCCAGGAACTTCCGGAAGGACAACGGACCTCCGCCATGGATCTTATCGATCCGACAAAAAAGGGGATGCGACCGTGGACGGAGATCCTGCGCCTCGACCGGGAGGAAATTTATCGTGATGCCCGGCTTCATCTGCCCATATGGATGCTCATTCCCGTCGTACGCGGGATCGTGCGAATTCTCCGGAAGATGTTCAGCACCGGTACGACCGGTACCGCGAAAGCCAGGCAGAAACCGGCGCGTGCCGCCGACGCCAGGGGAAAGACGAAACGATCGGAGGCGAAGCCGTCGTCACGGAGCAATCACAATCCCCGGGAGGAACGACGGCAGGAGTTCCTGAAACGGATCGGTGCTCTCCAGAAAGAATTTGTGAACAGCGACGAGTCGGCGGAGCAGAAACTGAAAAAGCTGCGGGATCAGTGGAATCCTCTGTTGGACCCGGTCAAACGGGACAACCTGACGGAAGACGTCAATTCCCTCTGCCGGGACGTTCTGCGAAGATCGAGCTTTGTAAAGACGCTGCAACCGCCTGACCGTGGTGCAATAACGGAACTGGCAAAACGAATTGCCGGGGATACAACCTTCAATCGGATCACCAGAAGAAAACCCTTCGAGACGTACCTGCAACTTTACATGCTCACCGTGCTGAAACGATCGTAAACTTTTGATACGGTGCAACAGATGAGTTTCGTTCAATTGTCCGGAAACAGCAGGTCTCTCTGTCGTTCCAACCTGATCCTTTGGGTGTTTCTGATCGCAGGGTTTCCCCTTCAGTCGGCACATGCTCAGTCAGCCCTGTCGTGGAGTGCTGCCGAGGAGTCGGCGTTTGAGGCGCTGCCGGTCGTTTCGGTCGCCACCGACTCGACGTGGCCTCCCATGGAGTACATCAACCGTGAAGGCGAACTCGTCGGTTTCGATATCGATTTACTTCGGGAAATCGGCAGACGCAGCGGTTTTCACCCCGTCTTTACCACCGTTCCCTGGGACGGGATTTTTGCGGGCCTCATGGCGGGGCACTACGAAATGATCGCTTCATCGGTGACGCTCCTGGAAGAGCGAAAGCGGGTCATGCGTTTTTCCCGCCCGTATTTCAGGGCCGCCCAGTTTCTCCTTGTTCCACGGGAGAATGACGACGCCCGATCGTTGTCTGATCTGGCCGGCATGGATGTGGGTGCCCAGATTGGAACGACCGGTTCACGCCTCGTGGCCGCAACGCCGGATGTGACGGTTCGGTCCTACGACGACCTCGGGCTGGCGGTGGAGGACCTGGCCCAGGGGAAACTCGGCGGTGTCGTCGCCGATACGGCGATCATTCAGTACTTTGTCCTTTCCCATCCCCGATATCGTGACATACTCCGGGTAGCGGGCTCTCCCTACGCTGTGGAGGAATATGCGTTTGCGATAGATATGGAACGGGAGGAGTTGCAGGAAGCGATTGATCGCGCCCTGGAATCGATCATCGCCGACGGAACGCTGAAACGCCTCCTGGAGTACTGGTTCCCCGATCTGGACCGCGCCACCCTTATGCCCCGGTAGGCGGATCGATGCCGGAACTACCCGAAGCCCAAACGGTGGTTACCGTCCTTCAAGGGGACGGTATCGTCGGACGCCGCATCACCGCCGTGGAGGTACGGTGGGCAAATACCGTTGGCGGTGACCCTGACCGTTTCAGATCGGCGGTGGTTGGAAAGGGTATCACCGCTGTCAGCCGTCATGGAAAGTACATTTTTCTCAGTCTGGGAGCCGTGCAGGCTCTCTCCATTCATTTACGCATGAGTGGACGGCTTTACGTCGCCACCGATGATGAGCCGCTCTCGGGCTATGAGCGCGTCCTGTTGACCCTTGATGACTCTCGAGAGATCCGATTTTACGATCCCCGCAAGTTTGGTCGCTTTCTCTTTCACGAATCACTCGATCCACTCCTCGATCGGTTGGGAGTCGATCCCGTTTCGGATGGGTTTTCGCCTCTTTTTCTGTGGGAGACGCTTTCCGTGCGAAGAAGGCGCATTAAAGCTCTTCTCCTCGACCAGAGCGTCATTGCAGGCATGGGCAACATTTACACCGACGAAGCGCTGTGGCGCGCGGCCATTCATCCCGGGAGGGAGGCGACTTCCCTCTCCAGAAATGAATCGGACGACCTCTTTGAAGCAATACGATACGTCCTTTTTCAGGGCATCCGCAATTACGGAACACGCCTCGGCAATGGAAAGGGGAACTTTGTCGCCCATTCCGGGGCTTTTCCGCCGACAAACCAGATACACCTTTCCGTCTATGGGCGTACCGGAGCTTCCTGTCCTCGGTGTACTACTCCGATTGTACGTATCGTTGTCGGACAACGGAGTACCCATATCTGCCCCCACTGCCAACATCTGTGAAGTATTCACAAGCCTGTTGATACGGCCGCCAGGAGATCCCGGGCCGCATACCCGGGAACCCTGACGGTCGTACCTTTCTGCCCCTTCTTCCACCGCACCGGCGGCGTCGCGACCTGTGCAAGAAAGACCTCCCGGATCGATTCCGGTATCGCCTGCCGGGTCACCCGGTATCGTCGGGTATAGAACCGTTCATTCAACCCGCGGATCAATTCCGACGAGATCCCCGCCGCAGAGGCGTGACTTCCCATCTCTGCCCGCTTCTCCCGCCACGGCCGCACGCAGTTATGGTTCCACCCGAATACCCACGCCCGATGCATCTGGATCGTTCCATGACGCCCGAAGGCGATCGTCTCCCGGGTATGTTCCTTCTCCCGGTGCCGCAACAGCCGGTCAACATAGTTTACCGGAAACAACCGGTTCTCCATCGTCCGCGGGGCACTCCCCGCGGTCCGGATATGCGTCAGCTGCCCCGCCGTCCGGAGATGCCGGTAACAGTCGTTCGACCGGAGAACCGATCGATACACCGGGTGTTCGTCGGTGTCGATAACAATCGGTGCCGTGCAGGTATATCGGACATAGTCGAGTATTTCACGACACAACAGAGAGATAGCGCTCCCCACCGCCCCCTTCGTCGGGGACCATACGGCGTACTTTCGTCGCCGTCGTCGTCGTTGTCGGGATGTCATGGTACCGCCCCGACGGGTGATGGTATGGGTCATGGTCAGGATCATCTCACCGGTTCGACTGACCACCGTGGTGATATCGCAGGGGTAGTCCTGGGAGGTCACGAATGACCGCAGGCCGTCGAAGACGACATTCCGGAGGGGTGGCATGGTATCCAGCAGATGGATGTGCCCGATCATTGCCTGACGACCGAGGCGCAGAACGGCGTTTCGTATCGCTGCCGGAGAGACGTGATAGCGAGTCGCCGCTTCGCGCATGGAGGCGCCGCCGGTGAGGGTGGTGGAGATCGCCTTGAGGGGGAGGCGTCGTTTGGCGTAGTAGTGCATGGATTCGGTCTGATCACTGAAGGTCTTGCCGCAGGCGATACAGCGATAGCGCGGGACGGTTCCGTGGGCCACTGTATCGTAGGAGCCGAAGCGGACGCGCCAACGGGGCGGCGGATGGTGGAAATGGCGACAGGCAGGATTGGAACAATGGGTCGGAATGGGCATGAGGGATACCTCCGGGGGACGGATCGGGAACCCGCAAAGTTGGGTTCCTGTCATAACTCCCTACACACCAATGACTACTATCGCTTTTTCAACACGCTTGTGAATATTACCGAAAATCCCTGCTTTCCACTATGCCGTGTGGACAGGGAAGACGCGGCTTCCACACCATATCGACGACGAGGTGCACCACGCCGTCGCTTTTCTGTAGTGTACCGCGAACACCAAGAATAGTCGTCGTCAACAGGACTGATCGAAGCTGGTCGTACCGGCGGCGCCAGACGATGAGGTTCACAAAACCGGTCTCGTCTTCAAGTGTCATAAAGACGGTGCCCCTGGCCGTCGACGGGCGCTGCCGGCAGATAACCATTCCGACATATGAAATGGAGTCGCCGTCGGTAGCGCGCTGAACATCGGCAGCGGCGGGATAGGAGCGGCGGGAGAGCCACTGCCGATAGGGTTCCATGGGATGGGACTCGGTGCTGTGCCCACCGGCTCGATAGTCCCACACAAGGCGCTCAAAGTGATCCAGGTGAGCGAAGGCCGGTACCGATGAGGGGTGAAGGATCAACGAATCAGTCTCGATCCCGTCGTCGTCTCCTTCGTCCCTCTGTGCATCGCCTGCTCCCATCGCCATCCACAGCGTCCGTCGCCGGTCTATGCCGATCCCGTCAAAGGCGCCTGCTTCGGCGAGACGTATCGCCCGGTCACGATGAAGACGGAGAGCACGCAGAAACCGCACGATCCCGTCACTGTCGTCGCCGTGAAGTACATGCCTGCCGCGAACAGCCTGTATTCGTTCCCAGTCGGAAATACCGAGTCCCTTAATGAAACGAAAGCCCAGGCGCACACAGAGGTGCGCGTCTTTCGTGCCCGTATCTCCCGGTGGACGTGCCTCTACATCGTCGCCGGAGTGCCGTCGCACCTTCACATCGCCGCGGGTGTATCCTGTGGACTCCCGCCGTTCCAGGGTGCACTCCCATTCGCTGTGGAGAATATCGACCCGTCGCACTTCAATCCCTTTTCCTCTGGCGTCGTGAACGATAGTTGATGGAGAGTAAAAACCCATGGGCCATGCATTCAGAAGAGCGCATGTGAAGATGACCGGGTAGTGCGCGCGCACCCATGCCGTGGCATACGCGATGAGGGCAAAGCTGGCGGCGTGGCTTTCGGGAAAACCGTACTCTCCAAAGCCCCGAATCTGTTCAAAGACCTGTTCCGCAAACTCCTCATCAATACCGTTTTCCACCATTCGTCGAGTGATGCGATCGTGGTGCTGCTCTATCCGTCCATGATGGCGCCACGCCGCCATATCTCTGCGCAACTGATCAGCTTCACCGGGGGTATACCGTGCCGCCGCCACGGCGAGCTTCATCACCTGCTCCTGGAAGAGAGGAACACCCAGCGTCCGCTTCAGGATCGGTTCGAGAGAGGAATGCGGATACGAGACCGGCTCCTCACCGTGACGGCGACGGAGATAGGGATGTACCATGCCGCCGGTGATGGGACCGGGACGGACGATGCTGATCTGAATCACCAGATCGTAGAACTTCAGGGGACGCATGCGGGGAAGCATCGCCATTTGCGCCCTGCTCTCCAGTTGAAAGACCCCCACCGTGTCGGCCCGCCACAGCATGGCGAATGTCCGGGAACAGTCCGGCGGAATCATCGCCATGGAAAGGTCTACTCCAAGATGGTCCGCCATCAGCCGGAAGGCGTAGTCAAGGTGTGTCAGTGCCCCAAGACCGAGAAGATCCAGCTTGAAGAGGTTCATACTCTCCACGGCATACTTGTCCCATTGAATGACCGTTCGATCCTCCATCGCACCGTTCTCCATCGGTACGATACGGGCCACCGGGTCCCGTCCAAGGAGAAATCCTCCGGGATGGATGGAGAGATGACGGGGCATGTCGACGATCTCCTCCGCCAGATCAGCAAACCAGGCGACCCGCCGTTGAGCGAGGTCAAAACCGCTTGCCTCGAGCGCCTCTTTCAGTTCATAGCCGTGATGGCCCACCTGTCGTGCCGCCTGGTCGAGATTCACTTCGGAAAATCCGAAGATCTTTCCCAGCTCCCGTACCGCGGAGCGTCGGCGAAACCGCACGGTATTGGAAATCATGGCGGCGTATTCCCTCCCGTACCGGCGATAGACATATTGAATGACCTCTTCCCGTCGTCGGTGCTCGATATCCAGATCGATATCCGGCGGTTCCGCCCGCTCCCGGGAAATGAAGCGTTCAAAGAGCAGTTCCATGCGTACCGGATCAACGGCAGTGATGCCCAGGCAGAAACAGACTGCCGAATTTGCCGCAGAACCGCGGCCCTGGCACAGGATTCCCTGTGCCCGACAGAAATCGACAATCTCCGCCATGGTGAGAAAGTAGCCGCCGTACCGCAGGTCCGTTATGAGAGACAGCTCCTTCTCAAGCTGCCGCGTTACTTCAGAGGGCACTCCGTCGGGATATCGCCGACGGGCTCCATCCCATACCTGACGGAACAGAAGATGTTCCTCATCCTCACCGTTCACACCCTGAACACCGGGATAACGGTACTCCAACTGGGAAAGCTCAAATGTTGTCCGTCCCGGGAGGGATGCCGTTTCCCTTAACCACTCGGGATGGTCTGTGTACCGTCGCGCCATCGTCGCCGCGGATACGATACCGAAACTGCCGTTGGGGAGAAGTCTTGTACCGGCCTCGTCGATGGTGACACCGTGACGGATGCACGTCATCGCATCCTGGAGGCGACGTCGTTCGACGGTGTGGTAGTACATACGCGGTGCGGCAACCAGGGGCAGACGGAAGCGCTCGGCCGTCCGCAACAGTACCTCTTCCCGGATATGTTCATCGGGACGGAAGTGTCGTGAGATACCGACCCAGCAGCGATCGGGAAATGCATCAATGAGACCGCGCATCTCCGGCACGTCTTGCTGATGACAAGGTGATTTCGCCGCCGGACCGAATCCCTCGCTCTCTTCGGTCCAGATGAGCGCCACTCCCCCGGCATACCGGGCAACCTCATCCGGTGTGACTCCTCCGTACCCCTTCGGTCCGCGCAGCCGTCCCAGCGTTATGAGTTCACTCATGTTGCCATAGCCCCCTTCATTGAGGGCAAAAAGAAGAATCGACGGGGGAGATCCGGCGGGAACGGACCCGACAGTGTCGGGAATAACCGTAATCTGAGCGCCCGGGATGAACTGAAAGGGTGCCCCGGCCCGCCGTTCCGACGACGATCCCTCCCGATAGGTTTTCACCGCATCCCACGCCTGTACCACCCCGGAAAAACTGTCGAGATCGGTAATGGCCATTGCAGGCAGCCCTGCGTCGATTGCGGCGTTCACCAGTTCTTCCGGATGGCTGGCGCCGGTGAGAAATGAGTAATTGCTGTAGACCCACAGCGGTACCCAGGGTATCAGGTCAGCCATCCCTGCACCATCCATTCCTTTCCGTCAACGGGCCGAAAGAGCCATGCCGTCCGTCCGGAACGCTCCCGGTTATAGGTGTACAGCCGGTCCATCATATCCCCGTTCCACCACTCCGACGTCAGGACGTAGGGTCCCCGGAGACGGGGGGGAAGCGCCCCGGTCCACACCTGCGGCCCCCCGGTGAGTATGGTACGCACACCGACAATTTCCTTTTCTCCGCCGTCCTCCCCGGCTTCTGCGGACTCATCCTCCCCTTCCTGTGGACGGTACGTAACACCGCACCCTTCGCTTCCCGTACCGGCGCCCCCCTCAAGGGTGAAGCGGCGCTCCGGAATACGCGCCGGTTGCAGCAAAATGCGAAAGACGTTGTGCTCTCCGAGACGGGCGCCAAGCAGGGCAAACACCTCATGGATACGCGACAGGGAATCGGGAGAGAGGGAAAACGACGCTTCCTCGGAGCGAGACAGGAGTCCCTGCAGCGTACCCTGGCGAAAGGACGGCGTCTCCGGCTGCAGAAGAAGGGTGACGTTCTGAATTTCCCGAGCCGACCATCGGGCGTTCTCCAGACGCGCCCCGATAAGGCGAAGGAGGTAGATCTCGTCCCGCGAAGGATGTCCGCAGGCAATTTCCTCATGCACCTCGCCACCGTGATCATCGGTAAGGGTTATGGAAATTCCCCGTACCCACCACCCATTCGGGATTATCTCTTTCATCCCTTCCCGGACAAGCTCTCTTATCCGTTCCATGAGTCCCTGCACGCTGCGGAGCGGCGGCTCATACCTCCGCGCGATGGTGACAGGAACGACACCTGTGTGCGACGTTGCCACGGGAAGGGAGTCGTCGGTACGTCGCAAAAAACGAAAAAACCGGCGAAGGGAGGGGGTAAACCGTCCCGACAACGTCTCTTCACCCAACGTGAGAAGATCCGATACGGTACGAATCCCGAGCAGTCCGAGACGTTCCCGATCCCTGCCGTCCAACGGCAGCGTGCCCGCATCCTGCTCCATATACCATCGAATCTCATCGTGCCGGCGAGAAAAGATACGACTGGCTCGAATGCGTCCGTTCCGGCGGACGTCCCACACGGCGTGTGCGGCAAAAAGGGTGCCCGGGCGGGTCCATCCGACGGCGGTGCCGCATATCCAGTCGCCGTCCCGCAACGCCTCCCCTATGCGTCGTGACAGTTGCGCGGCATCGCCACCCAGGCGGGCCATGCCGCGCATGTCCCCCCACAACACGCTCTCCCACAGCTCCCACGCCTCAACCGCCGGAAGAAAGGATTCCAGCATTGATCGAATTTCCGCCATGGCGTATCTCCGAGCGTGTGCCGACACAACACCTGCAACGATCCGCTCCGAAAGGGACAACGCCTCGGAGTACCGCATTCCCACCTGCACCCCGAGTTCCCTGGCCGGGAGATTGCACGCCGTCACTCTCCCACCGGGGCGGTCGGCACTGACAACGAGCAGGGGGTGTTCCCTCCTCGTCTCCTTTTGGCGCTGAAGCAGCTGCAGCGAAAGATCGGCGATGCTACAGCAGAAAAGAGGGGGCACTGACATGACACTCATCGTTCCATATGGGATTGCGGCAGCGATGAACAATGATATCTCGCTGAAACGGCGTATCTCCGCCCACTTCAAAGTGGTACCCTATCGCCGGGGATGGCGTCGGGACAAATCGGGGAAGAACAAAAAACACCGCAGTACCGGTATGTCGGGCCCGGTGCATGAAACGGGCAATTATCCCCGGCGTCAGGGCGGTAAAGTTGCGGAGTTCAACGCAGACGGCGGGAAAGAGAGCGCTTCCGAGAAGGGTGTCGATTGTATAACGCATATCCGCCGCATTATCCGGGGAAATCCAGATAACGCGATTGAGATCGATACCGCTCTCCTCCAGATCGGGTGCATAGGGAACGGCGGCTCTTGAGAGGACCCATGGCAACGGCGATTCATAGCGCCGCAGGAACTGACGTGCCACCGCAACGGCCACGCTTTTGGCGCCAATGCCGGACAACTCCGTGAGTACACCCGCAAAGAGCGTCGTTGCCCGGGAAAACAGCGCGACGGAGGCGGGAAAAGCGTCTCCTCCCGCCGGAGGACTCCTGAAGAAACGGGAAGAGATGTCCAGAACCGATGGCGATACCGGTGACGGTAGAGGCGGCATGTGCTCAATGTACTATACATTTGTTAAGTTTTCAAGATGGGATATTCGGACAATTATTTAGTGTCATATACAAACGTATGAAGGTGTTACAGGGTGGCAATGTACCGAGTTCATTTTAGCTGGAAAGACAAAACACGTATTATCGAGTCCCGTTCGCTGGATATGACACATCCCTATTTTGTTTCTATAAAGGGACTTATATTTCCAGAGCGCAGTGCCGTCATTATTGACCCCGATGGTGACGAGCTGCGGCGGGAATTTGGTGGGGCCGACCACCTCATGATACCCTTTCAAAGTGTACAACTCATTGAAGAATACCAAAAGAAAAAGACAGAGGGGGCCGGCGTGGAAACCGGGAAGGTGATTCCCTTTGGGACCAAGAAGGAGCAAGATGATGAATAAACAAGATGCAAGCACCTACGTTCTGTCTACGCTCCGACAGATCATACGGGCAATCGATATTCATTCCCGAAAACTATCCAAACAGTTCGGTCTCACCGGCCCTCAGCTGATCGTGATAAGTGAAATCGGCCAATACGGCCCCATGACGATCGGAGACCTGGCCCGTCGGATCAGTCTCAGCCAGGCAACGGTCACGACGATACTTGACCGATTGGAATTGAAGGAACTCGCCCAGAGGAATCGTGACAAAAAGGACAAACGTCGGGTTTATGTTGATATTACCGACAAGGCGCGGAGCATCCTTGAATCTCACCCCAATTTTCTCCAGGAAGCCTTTGTGCGACGATTCAACGCGCTGGAAGAGTGGGAACAGACACTCATTCTCTCATCGATTCAGCGCATTGCCGCGATGATGAACACCGAAGAACTGCCCAGTGATATATACGATCTCGATGGCGAGTTATAACGCCCGATTCGTCGGGTCGTTCGGTTTCTCCGGAGGGGACTTCTCTATGGCAACTGATGAACAGCGTCGTGAGCTGATCAGTGAACTGGACAATGAATGGCACACTCTCAAATACGGAAACCCCGTTCCAGGACTCTATCCCAGAACGGGACGGAGACGGTCAAGGTCAGGGGAGAATCACGAGTTGAAGGGGACCGCACCCTCACCCAGTATGAAATTGTCATGACAGACGGAGGCGTCGTGGTCGGACGATATCGAGTTCTTGCGGAAGAGGTGCTCGCAGACTATAGAAGCGGCTATACCGACGGCGGCGAAGATGACTGAAACCAGCAGATCCCGCCGCACTCTTCCAAAGAAGTACCTCCCTCGATTGTCGGGCAAGCGTGTGCTGATCACCGGCAGCAGCCGCGGGATCGGTCGTGAAACGGCGCGTATACTCCTCTCCGCCGGCGCAACGGTCATTCTCAACGGCCGGTCTCCTGAACGTCTCACGGAGTCCCGGCGTCGCCTGGCGGAGGAGTTCCCCGACGCCTCTCTGTCCGCCTTTCCCGCCGACGTGGCGGATCCTCACGCGGCGGACGAACTTGCCCGCCACATACGGGAGACATGGGGCAGCCTGGACATCCTCATCAACAATGCCGGACTTTCCATGCGCGGTGGTATTCGGGAGCTCTCGGCCGACACGATCACTACGATGGTGTCCGCCAATCTGCATTCGGCATTGCAGATAACCCGCTCGTGCCTGCCCCTTCTGACGGGAAGCGGTGGTCACGTCACCTTTATTTCCACCGTCGGAGCGCTCCACGGATTTCCGAATATTTTCAGTCTATTTCCGCAGCGAAAGCCGCGCTGGAACGTTTTGCGGAATCATTTAACGCGGAATACGCGGCCTCGGGAGTGGACCGCCGGTGTCGTCTATCTCGGATTTGTGGAAAACGATCCGGACAAGGAGATCCTCACCGCCGACGGACGTCTCTTCCACCACTCACGCAAGGCGATGCAATCCCAGGACGTCGCAGCCGTGAAAATAATAGAGGCATCGGTATCACGAAAGAAACGGGCGATTACCGTGTGGAAAGGCGTCGTCCTGGACCTCTTTCACCGCCTGTCACCGGGCCTGACGACCACCGTACTGAACCGCGGCGGCAAAACGATTCACGACGTAGAGTCAGCGGACGAGGACGGGAAGAGGGGATAGCTCTTCCGGACCATGCGATGGATGGACTCTTCTGTCGTATAACCTGAAAGTGTATCGACGGAAATCCACTGCACATCGTGGCTCTCGTCATTTCTCTGCGGCATTCGAAGTTTTTCCAGAATAATGAGATACCGGATATCGTAGTGCAGATGTTCGTCGGTATCTCCATACGCCGGAATTCGGTGTATATCCACATCAAAGAGGTCCGCCTCGACGGCGAGATCGACGAGTCCCGTCTCTTCGCGCACTTCCCTGAGAGCCGCCCCGGGCAGATCCGGGTCCCCGTCGACATGTCCACCGGGCTGCAGCCATTTTCCGAGTTTCCGGTGGTGCAATAGAAGAACCCGGCGATAGGCTGGTGCAATTATCCACGCCGACGCGGTAAGGTGTCCCGGCCGGTGTGACCGGTCAAGCGCATCGGGCCACGCCGATATTCAGGGAATGAAAATCATCAATTGTCGCCGACTCATCGGGAAATCGTCGACGATACCCTTCCATCCTGCCTTATCAGTCCATCTCTTGCCGAGCTCACTTTCACGCTGTTACCCTAAAGGGGAGGGCCCTTGCGGTCAACCATCGACGCGGACGGAAGGAAAGATCGAAAATGATTCAGCAACCCTACAATACTCCCGAAATTGCCGCCGACGGCATGGATACATTTCTGCTTGGCAGACGGTACATTCCGGCTCAGCATCGTCCACGGTACGGAAAATGGTCAATCGTATGCGCGCCAATCACCACCTCGGCCCGGGAGGCACCCTCGTCCTCGGACACGCCTATTTGCTGACGGTTCTCGCGGCAAACACGCTGAAAAACGATGAGCGTCTCGGTTTGTCCGTGGATTGTTCGGGAATAGTACAGGGTCTCTCCGTCGACGCCGACCGCCCTCGGCCGGGTACGGGGATATCTGAAAAACGGTGAAGTGCCGCTGACCGATGTGGAAGGACCTTTCCCGACTCTGGGGTACGGGGACGCTAACCGTCCTGAAATATGCCGAAACGATGCGCCACCCTGCCCAGGGACAAATCGAGCTGCGTCCGGGAACACTTGCGAACAACGTCGCCGCCTATTACGCGGAGAGTGAACAGATCGCGACATTTCTGGACATAAATATCCACTTCAACGAAGAAGGAACGGTCACCGGTGCCGCGGGTATCATCATGCAATCCTTACCAGGTGCTGAACTATCGCTGATCGACAAGCTGGCGGAAGAACTGACGGCGATCCGGCCCATGGGAAGACACTTGTCTGAAGGATCCACGGCGGTACAGCTCGTCCGTCGCTGTCTCTCGCCGTGGCAGCCCCGCCTCGTTTCCACGCGCCCAACGGAGTTCTATTGCAGCTGCACAAAGGAGCGATTCGGCAGGTTCCTCGCCGCCCTGCCGCAAAATGAGAAAGGACGATATCCTCGAGAACGGTCCGCTGCCGCTCCATACGACGTGTCATAACTGCAACACAACCTATGTGTTCCAGGAGAACGAACTAACGGACCTATTCGTTCCAGCTTCGCCCGATTGATAGCGCCCGGTCCCGAATTTCACGGGGAAGGTCCGCCGTGGAAAGGGTCGCAAGGACGCGCCGATACGTTTCAAGGTCCCCTCCCCCGCCTGTCCGGGACGACCCTGACAACGCCCTGGAGCAGAGCCGTGCCGATGACCCGCCGTTCCGCGGCCGTTCCCGTTTCAAACCGACGCAATCCGTGGATGATGGTATCCGGCGCATCCTTCCCCGTCGACGTCACGCTGGTGAGCGCGGCGGCGACGACCGTTGCATCAGGGTCATACCGGACCGCTTGGGACAGCGCGTCGCGGCTGGGAAGGTCACCAATCAATCCAAGGAGACGTGCCGCGTCCCTTCGTATTGCCGGGTCGTCGAATCGTCCGGACCGATCCAGACTCTCGCCGACCAGATCGATCAGGACCGATCGTACCGCCGCCACATTCCCGTACATCCTTCCTTCACGGATTCGCGACTCAAGAGATTCCAGCAGAGTTCTCCGGTCGTTCCGGGACATACCCGCAAGCACCGTGTCCGCGTACGCCTCAAGGGCGCTTCCGCCGGCGGAAGGTGAACGGGACGACTCCCTCACCAGCTCGTCCGGGAAGACCGCGGAGGGGACGTCCATCACCGTGTCTCTCATCTCGACGATGGTAAAGCGCCATTCCGGATGGACGACAAAAATCACATTCAAGCTCATCCATCACATACGCTTCGACAACGTCATGGGGGTAACCGTCGGGCAGGCAGCTCCCGGGCTTCGTCAACGACCGACCGGCTCCGCCCTTCCCCGCCGGTCTGTGATTCAATGGTGAGGCTGTCCCGCCGCCCCGCAGCCCTTGAGTTGAAGACGAGATGATACCGCCGTCCCGATTCCCCCGAGACAACAAGTTCCGGACCGGGGGGCGATCAAGTCGGTGACCTTCTCGGGCAGGCGGATAAGCAACTCCCCTTCCCCCTCCCGGGAAAAAACCGAAGAGCGCTCCGTCTCCGAGTGCGGCGTAGAGGATCTCTCCGTCGGAAACGTACGCCTCAATCGGCGCCGGAAGGCTCCGTTCCCAGAGACGCAATCCACCGGCACTGCCGTACCCGACCCGCGTGGGGGGTGCCAGATAATAGACGTTGCCGAGATAATCGGCGGTAACCGCAACGGCGTCGTCCGAAACCGCCGGTGGATTTCGCCGGACCGTCCTGCGGAGATGAAGTGTTTCCTCCCCCCACCCGAGGAGCACATGTTCCCCGTCAGGGCCGTAGATATGGATCACGCCGTCCCGATCCGGGAAAGACCGCCCGGGGGAATCGTATCCCCGTCCGTTTCTCATAAAGAACGTCACCGCTCTTTGAAATAATGCGCAGGTGACGGTCTTCCGTGGTTGGTGACAATACCGATCTCTCCGTCGCCGTATCGATACTCAAAGGGACGAGAGGTCAGTTCTCCCGCCGTTACGCCGGAAACGTAGATCGGTGCGGACACGCCGGAAGGGCGATTGAACTCCTGAGAAGCGGGGGAATGCAGAAATGTGGACAAGAATACCAGTGTGGCCCAAACAGGGCGGGTTGCGACGCATAGTCTCCTTCATCTGCCGCGAAGGACGGTCAGCACTTCAATATGCGCCGTTTGCGGAAAGAAATCGAGAATCCGGCAGGACTCTATGGTGTACCGGCTGTCCAGGAAGGCAAGATCCCTCGCCAGTGCGGCGGAGAGTCACAGCTGAGGTATACGATATCGGGAAGGGTCGGCGCTTCCTTCAGCACCCCCATGAGCGCCGCACGGGCGTTTTCTGCTCAATCCGCCGCGGGGAGGATCGAGAAGCAGCGTCGTCGTGCCGCCCGGAGGAGGAGTCACGTCGAGAGGTTCCTGCAAGGCGCAACCTCCGCGGTGGTCGCCCGTACCGTCACATCCACCACGCCCGGGGCGACACTCCCGAGATTCACCGCGATATAGTGCGCGTTGGCGTTACTCGGTTCCACACACATGGCGGGAGGTTATTTCCCCCGCTCCGGAAAGGATGAGGAAGGGCAGAAGCCCCGCTCCCGCGTAGAGATCGATTAATCCGGCCCGGTCTGACCGCATCCTGAAGCAGTCTTCCCATCGGCTCAAGAAGGTCACTGATTTGACTGGGCATAACCCGTCCGAGGCAAACCTGAATACCCGTCCGGCGACGATCAACTCCGCCGTACCGTCCCGATCACTGCGATACACGCCGTTGCCGGAGTCAATGAGTGTAATTTCCGATACGTGTTGCAGCTCACCCCCGGTCGACCTCGTCCCGGATCGCCGCGATCGCCCTCGTTCAGGGGTTCCGTCGCAACCTGCACAATCCTCAACGGGAATGACGGCGTTACTCCGACGACGGTGAAAACCGACATCCCTTCCGTCGCGATGGAGGCGGATACGGCTTCGATAGGAAAAGGGAGATCCCCATATGACGGCAATGGATTCGTCGGGAATCTCAATTCCCCCGAGACGACGGATGTTTTTCTCCGACGATCCCGTCGTTTCCATACCCGCTGAAGATCGTCTTCAATGTGCTGCCACCGGCATCCGCCGCATTCGGGAACATACCGGCAGGGAGGTTTCCGGCGACCCTCGGCCGGTTCGTGGACGACGACGTCGGGTAAGAAACTGTCCGTTTCCGGCTGGCCTGGACGAGTCGTCCCGTAACGGTATCACCCGGCACGACGTCCTGAAACAAAAACCGCCCGCCCGTCGACACGAGCCAGCCCCTCACCGCCGGAGACGAGTTTTTCTATGTACACAGAAGAGTCACTTTCCATTTCCTACGCCACGGGCTATACTTTTTAACCCAAAGCTACTTTACCGGGAGAATCGTACATGAAGCCAATGAAGCTCGCAAGCCTGCCCACGATAAAGCGCTTACCCTCATATCTCCATATTGTGGAGGCTGCCGCACATGACGGCAGGGAATTTATCTCCGGTACGGTTATCGCTGAAGAACTGGGTCTGGAGCCGATTCAGGTACGGAAAGACCTGGCGATAACGGGGATCATCGGAAAACCGCGCATCGGTTTTCCCGTCCGGGATCTGATAGAGTCGATAAATACATTCCTTCACTGGAATCGCATACACCGCGCGGTCATTGTCGGGGCGGGACATCTCGGGACGGCGCTCATCGGATATGCCGAATTTCCCCGTCGCGGACTTCATTTTGTTGCCGCATTTGATACAAGCCCCGACAAAATAGGCGGAGAGGTAAACGGGGTACCCGTTTTTCATCTCGACAATCTGGCCGACCATTTTGAAGGAGAAAAGATCGATCTGGCGGTGCTGACCGTTCCTTCCACGGAGGCGCAGGAAATCGCCGACCGCCTTGTTGCCTGCGTATCACCGCGATCTGGAACTTCACCAATGTAAAACTGAAAGTTCCCAAGACCGTGGCGGGTACAGAAAGAGGATCTTTCCTCGGGATATGCCGTCCTCTCCGTAAAGATGAGGCTTTCAGGACGAGCGCTTTGTCGCACTCCAGAGCCTCCGCGACGAACAGTGATGGACCTGCCTCTGTATGAATGATGCAAAAACACGGGAGCAGCAGGAGTTTTTCGCCAACCGTCTGAAAAAGCGGTTCAAACACCTCTGGAAATACGCCAAACGGGTGGAAACGACGGCCCTTTCGCGTCTACCACCGGGACATACCTGAACTCCCCTTTGCGGTCGACTGGTACGACGGACACCTCCATATCGCCGAATACGCACGTCCCCATGACAGATCCGATGAAGAGCATGAGCTGTGGCTGGAACGAATGGTGGATACCGCCGCCCGCACCCTGACGGTGCCGCGGGAACGCGTCTTTTTTAAACGACGGGAGCGGCAACGGGGAAAGTCCCAGTACGAAGCGGTGGGACCCGGGAAAAACTACACAATCACCGTAGAGGAACGGGGGCTCCTCTTCAAGGTGAACCTCTCGGACTATATCGATACGGGGCTCTTTCTCGACCACCGGGATCTCCGGCTCTACGTTGCGAAGGGGGCGACGGGGGGAAACGGCTCCTGAATCTCTTTTGCATATACCGGCAGCTTTACCGTCTATGCCGCCGCGGCGGGCGCGCGATCCACCCTGACCGTCGATCTGTCCAACACCTATCTGTCATGGGCAAAGGAAAACATGGCCCTCAACGCCCTTCAGGGGGGAGAACACGAGTTTTTTCGCGGTGACGTAACCGAAACGATAGACAGACTTCGCGATCAGAACGTCGATTTGACATAATCGTTCTCGATCCTCCGAGCTTTTCAAACTCAAAGAATATGGACGGAACCCTCGATGTCCAGCGGGACCACGTCCCCCTTATTTCCCGCTCTCTGGAACTGCTGGCCCCCGGCGGACATATAATCTTTTCCACAAACAAACGTCGCTTCCAGTTTCAATCGCTCCGCTATCCCCTCGGGGGGAGATCAAGAAGCTTACCAAACTGACGATGCCCGAGGACTTCCAGGGTACCCACATTCACCAGGCATGGAGCATCGCCGCCGGAAGGTAAGGGAATTACGCCGACTCCACGGAACCGATAGGTCCTAACGGATACCGGTGTCGGCGCGTCGCAAGGTGTGTCGACTCGACTCAAGCCTCTCTTTAACCTGGCGACGTGCTTCATCGTCCCAAACCTTTCCCGCCCCGGACAATATCCAGGGCGATCACCGCCGGCTGTTCTTCAAGTAGGACGATTCTGTCCGCGACCGCATAGACGAGGTCCAGGTCGTGGGAGGAAATAATCGTCGTAAGTCCCTGGGCACGGATAACGTCTCCAAGCATTGCCGACAGCTCCGACCGATGCGCCTGGTCTACTCCCGACAACGGCTCGTCAATAAGAAGTACTCCGGAACCGTAGTGGAGCGCCCGTGCCAGATTGAGACGTTGGCGCATACCGCCGCTCAGCTGGTCGGGATAGGAGTCGCCGACGCCGTCAAGGTGAACCATGTGGAGTACATCATTCGCTCCACCGGCGCCCGACGATGGAAACATTCTCATATGCCGTCCGCCACGGGAGAAGGCGCGGTTCCTGAAATACCATTCGCGGCGGACGGGAGTCCCGTTCACTCCGACCGATAGATCCGCCTGTGGAACGATTACACCCGCAAGGAGGGCGAGGAGTGTCGTCTTGCCGACG
>CBDESZ010000019.1:0-29308 GCA_965242725.1 Alkalispirochaeta sp. | reverse complement strand
GAACCGTTCGATCGCCTTTCGTAAACCGAATGATTCCTCCCGGAAGAGCGTTCGGGTGGCGTAGGTCATATAGGTGTATGTGCTGCCGTCGAACGCCACCTCTTCAAAGTACCAGGTACCGTCGGTCTCGATGATCTGATCGTCCAGCGCGGAGGCGAGCTGCCACCAGACGACGAATTTCCCCGCCGTCTCGTCGTCAAAAAAGTAGTGCAGGGACGTACTCGTAGTCTCTGCCGAAAAAGAGGAACCGAAAGGAGAGCAATTGCCGTACCCGCACATAATCGGCCGATCCACCGCCGGAACACAGAATCTCCGACTCTTCCAGCCGCGGCAGGTAATCATCCTGCTCTTCCACCGCCCTAAGGGCGTCTTCAAACGCTTCGATCGGCGTCTCAAAGAGGGCGTGCATGCGGGCGACGCTTTCCAGTTCTCCCGGCGGGCCGGTCGGTTCCCTCACCTCGGCCTCCACCAATACCGGCTCTCCCGGAGCAGAAGACAGCTGTTCGAGTCGGGTCGGGGAGATTGTCCTTTGCCGGCTTATCCGGGCGGGGGGGCACAGTTCTGGCCGTAAAGGACGGTTGCCGATATCACCATCAGGAAAAAAAGCATCACTGATCGGCGTGTGCCTGCAGGTCCCTTCCTTCGGATTTTCAGGCAGTTTTTACATTTCATCTCTTTCACAACATACAAAGCGTACAGGGGAATGACCAGTTGGATACATCGAAGGAATCAACGGCTGGAGAGGTACTTACAATACTCTTGAATCTTCTGGTATGTTCCACGTTGGTCTTGTCATAATGAGAATCCGTAATCTTCTGCTTGTATCGCTGATACCGTTGATCCTCGCAATTGTCGGGGTGACACTGGTTACTTCCCTCCTTGTGTTTTCCGATGCAGTACGCACAAAGTTTACTATATCGGTAGATCAAATGGCTTCCGTTGAGGCTTCACGCATTTCCGCGTGGATCGACGCGCAAATTGTGTACTTGCACGGAGTTGCCGGGCTCGCGTATCCGCTGACGGAGTCCGATGACCTGCCGGCGCGGATTGTAGCTAACGGATTGTCGGCAAATCCGGATCTCCGGAGCGTCAGTTTTATCGACGAGAGAGGGATCGCCCGCTATACCACCGTGGAGGGCGCGCAGGGTTGTCGATGTCTCGGGTCGTGAATACTATGCGAAAGCGATGGCGGGACATGACTTTGTTTCCGACCTCAGTTTCGGAAGGATCAACGGTAACCCCCTCGTCTTTATTTCCGTACCCGTCAGCGGGGTGACCGGTCCGACGGGACTGATCGTAGCATCGCTTTCTCTCGATACGATTGCCGCGGAGATACGCAACGGCGCGCGCGACTCATTGACCCGATTGATTCTGGTCGACTCGATGGGACGGGTCATTGCGGACTCGGAGTCCGCCGATGACGGACCGCCGGTTACGCCGGAAAATGTGGCAACCATTACGACGACGCCAATCCGGAGCACACCGGGCGTCTATGAGAATGACTACGGTCGACGGGTCATAGGTGTTCGCAACGATCTGCCCGCGGGAAACCTTTCACTTATCGCGGAAGTGGGGCTGGACAGTCTCGTGGAATCTCTTAAGGATGCCCTTATTATCGCCGGCTCCACCAGCGCGGTTTCTCGTCGTTCTGGCGATCCTTATCGTATTCATCCTCGCCCGTCGTATTTCCTTCGGCCTTGAACAACTGGTCTCAGCGACACAGCAGGTGAGTGCGGGTTCCTACGGCCTTACTCTTGAGCCACGCAGGGAAGTAGGTCGACCACAGGAACTCGACGTGCTGACCCTGCACTTCAATGACATGTCCCTGGCTATCAAATCCAAGGTGGAAGAGTTGCAGGCGATCTCGGACGATCTTGAACGATCCAACAGGGATCTGAACCAGTTTGCCTATGCGGCATCCCACGATCTCAACGAACCGCTCAGAATGATCATCAGTTATATTCAACTTCTGGAGCGCCGGCTGGGGCCCGATCTTGACGGCGATTCCCGGGAGTTCTTCGGGTATGTGGAAGACGGGGCACAACGCCTTCGACAATTGATCAATGCACTCCTTGAATATGCCCGGGTGGATACGCGCTTTCGACCGCAGGAAGAGGTTGACCTCACGGCGATTGCCCGCGAAGCAACGCAGAACCTGCATATGTACATCCGGGAGCGGGGTGGGGAGGTATACTTCTCCAACCTTCCCACGGTCCGGTCGGCGGACCCGACGCTGATGCTCAGCCTGTTGCAGAATCTCATTCAGAATGGCATCAAGTATAATGAATCGGATATACCTTTCGTCCGTATCGAGACCGTAGGGACGAGGTACGGTGAGGTAAGGATTTCGGTCGAGGACAATGGAATAGGGATTCCCAGGGATCAACGGGAACGGGCTTTTGAGATGTTCCACCGCCTTCACCCCCGCGATAGATATGAAGGGGCCGGTGTGGGGCTGGCACTCTGCCGCCGGATTGCGGAACGCCACGGTGGACGCGTTATTCTGGATGATGGACCCGGTGGTCGCGGTACCCGCGTTATCGTTGTGCTTCGGGAGCAGGAGGATCATGGTGGTCGGAAGAGTAATACAGATCCTTATGGTTGAGGACAACCCGGGGGGACGTGCGTCTCACCCGGGAAGCGTTACGCAGCGGCAAGACCAATAATGAGCTGCGCGTTGTGGACAACGGCAAGGACGCGATCGCGACGCTGGATAGAGCCGTGGAAGAAGATCCGAGTTCTCTTCCCGACCTGATCCTGCTTGACTGGAATCTTCCGGATATGCGCGGACGTGATGTGCTCCGTCATATAAAGCATCATCCCGATCTCACGACGATTCCCGTCATCGTCCTGACCTCTTCCGAGGCGAATGCCGACATTACCGAAGCGTACAAGCATTTGGCAAATTGCTACGTGCACCAAACCGGTTGATGCGGATAAGTTCTTTGAAGCGGTGCTCAGTATCGAAGAGTTCTGGTTCACCATCGTGAAGTTGCCGAACGGAATCGACGGAAGGTAACGATGACCGATTCATTACGTATACTCCTCGTAGAGGATAATCCCGGGGACGTGCGTCTGACGACGCTGCTCCTGGAAGAGGCGTTGACCCCATCTCCTACATGCGTCGCGGCGCAGAGCCTCAACACGGCGATGGGACTTCTTGATGAACAGTCTTTCGACGTCATGTTTCTCGACCTGGGGCTTCCCGACTCGCGGGGCGTCGAGACGGTGAACACGGTATTGAATCATGATCCCAGCCTTGCCGTGATCGTGCTGACCGGTCTGGAGGATGACGAAGTCACAAGCAGTGCCCTCAGCCGCGGCGCCCAGGACTACCTTATCAAAGGCGAGTTTGACGCACGGTTGTTGAAGCGTGTGGTCCATCACGCCATTGAACGCGCTTCTCTGATGCGACGAATCAAGGATGAATCGATCCGTGATCCCTTTACCGGTCTTCTGAATCGGCGGGGATTTGAGACGATCGCCCAGAAGCAGATCTCCCTGGCGGAACGTGAGAGAATGAATGTCGGTGTCTTTTATATGGACCTGGACAACCTGAAACTGGTAAATGACCGGGAAGGACATGATGCGGGGGATCGATATATCCTTGCCGCGTCTCACGCCCTCTCCAGTGCCGTACGGGCACACGATGTGGTGTGTCGTCTCGGCGGCGATGAGTTTGTCGCCCTTGTGCTCTTTAACGATGCCTCGCCCTATGAGTTTATCAGGTCACGCGTCCTCGATACCCTGCAGGCCCAGACTTCAATATCATCGGTCACACCCGCTGTTTCCACGGGTTGGAGCGTCTTTGCCGGCCCCGACGACAATTTTCAGGACCACATTTCACGGGCCGATGAGGAAATGTACCGGGAGAAGCAGGCGAAGAAACTTCCATGAGTCGGGATCGGTACGATATGGTTTCGGCGTATTGAGGTGCGAATGCATTGGGACTTGCAACACGAATTTATATACGACGGACGATCGATCAGGTACGGCGTAGCCGGGAAGGGGCCGCCCATTGTGGTCGTCCACGGCACGCCATGGTCGTCCTTCAACATGCGCCATTTGATCAACGGACTGGCGGAAGTGTTTTCCGTTTTCTTCTACGACCTTATCGGGTACGGACAGTCCGACAAATCCGATGGTGATGTATCCCTGGGGATTCAGAATGACATTCTTGCCGCGATGATTTCCGACGAGTGGAAGCTGGACAGTCCCGTAGTCATCGGCCATGGACTTTGGCGGTGCCACCGTCCTGCGGACGCATCTTATCAACGGCGTCGGCTTTGAAAAGATCGTCCTTATCGATCCCGTCGCCGTCACTCCCTGGGGATCGGAGTTCTTTACCCATGTGAGGGAATACGAGCGCGCCTTTGCGGGAGTTCCCGACTATATACAGGACGCCATCGTACGGGCATACGTGAAAAGTGCGGCATACCTGCCGCTGGACGAAGAGATACTGACGATGACGGTTACACCGTGGACCAGGGGAGCGGGCAAGGCAGCCTTCTACCGGCAGATTGCGCAGGCCGATGTGAAGTATACCGACGAGGTTCAGGGTTCGTACCCGGATATCCGGCGGCCGGCACTCATACTCTGGGGGGAGGAAGACCGGTGGATTCCGGTGGAGCGTGGCCGCGAACTCCATCGCCTCATTCCCGGATCGCGTTTTGCATCTATTCCCGGCGCGGGTCATCTGGTGATTGAGGAAAAGCCGGATGAGTTATTGTCCCTGATCGTGCCATTTCTTGACGGGCCGGAGTAAGAGCGTACGTTGACGTTTTCCAACTGAATTGCTCATGTTAACCCCATGAACTACCGGCAAAACAATCTTGCCCGGGCGACATCGCCGTATCTCCGCCAACACGCGAATAACCCCGTCTGGTGGCAGGAGTGGAACACCGCGACCCTGGAGTTCGCCCGGAACGAAGGAAAGCCCCTCTTTGTCTCCGTCGGGTATGCCACCTGCCACTGGTGTCACGTCATGGCAGCGGAGGCGTTTTCCGACCCGGGAGTTGCGGCGTATCTGAATGAACACTTTGTTTCCATTAAGATTGACCGGGAAGAACGCCCGGATATCGACCATTATCTCATGCAGTTTCTCCTGGCGACGCGGGGTAACGGCGGGTGGCCGTTAAACGTCTTTCTCGCCGCGCCGCGTCGACCGGTGGCGGCGCTGACCTATGTACCGGTGGAACCCCGGGCCGGAATGCCGGGATTTGTTGATATTGCCGGACGGGTGGTGTCCTTCCTCGCGGAAAAGAAGGATCACCTTCAGGATATTGAGCTGCCATTTGCCGGGGCGGCTCCGTCTGAAGACGAGGGCATTGGCGGTGAGGGCGACTCCCGTGTCGGGGAAAGACCTGCCGCGCGGAACGCCGCAGCGACAATCGCAGCCAATCTGGTCCGCCGGGCTGACCGGGAGTTCGGCGGATTCGGCATGGGTGCCAAGTTTCCGCCCCATTCAACGTTGCTTTTTCTGCTTCACTATGGTGTCGACATCGATATTGGTTCCGTTTCCCCTGGCGCCACAACGGCGGCGGGAGATGCAACGGTGCCACACCGCCACGCCGTTGACGAAGTCATCACGGAAACGCTTAATGCCATGGCCCTTGGGGGCCTCCACGACCACCTGCAGGGCGGTTTTTTCCGCTATTGCATCGACCGCGCGTGGACTGTGCCCCACTTTGAGAAGATGCTGTACGATCAGGCGATGCTTCTGTGGGTGTACGCTCTCGGGTGGCACCGGTACGGGAATGAGCTCTACCGGTACGTCGCCGAAAGTATCGTCACTGCGCTGGAGGAGACGTTCCGGGATGGTGAACTCTACGTCTCCGCCCACGATGCCGATACGGACCACGTTGAGGGGGCGACCTACCTGTGGAGCGACGATGAGCTACACGCGGTGGCGGGGGAATGCGAAGGAGCTGCCGCAGTCGGTCCGGAACACTTCTTTTACCTTCCTCCGGGCGGCACCGTTGAAGGGATGTACCACCTGACTCGCCGCGCCGGTGACGGCGCGCCAAATGGGACGGAACGGGATCTGCTCTCCCGGATGCTTGCCCGCCGCCGCGGGCGTCGGCAGCCCGATGTGGATCGAAAGGTTGTGACCGCCTGGAACGCTCTCACGGGGGTCGCCCTGGTCGTTGCCGGTCGCTATCTTAACCGTCCCGACTGGATCGACCGGGCCCGGGATGTACGGAATGCGCTCCTTCAGAAGAACGGCGCGTTCGATACAACGGAGACGGAACCGGCGATCCGTCTTGTGCGTAGCACTCTGGAAGGTCGGGCGGGGGGCGGCGAGTTTCTGGAGGACTACGGAGCGTTTCTGTTGCTGGAGACCCATTTGCTTGAACTCAATGTGCCGGGAATGCGCGGCACGACGTCGTCCGCGGCGAATGTAGACGTGACGGACACAATAGCGGGACGCCCCGCGCCGGGCGCCGCTGATCATGAAGCCGCGGATGGAGAGCGTCCTTCTCCTTCCCCGACGACACTGCCGGCATTGGAACGGAAGGTCCTGCAGTTCTATCGCGACGGGAAGGGATGGCTGTTGTCCCTGACCGAGGATTTTCCCGCCGTACCCGCCGATGAGTTTGATGCACCTACACCTTCGGCGATGGCCCTTGCGGAGTACGCGCTTCTCAGGAGCGCTCAGATCAGAAATTCCCTGCTTGCCGAAACTCCCGGAGCTCCCCCCATAGAGGGAGGAGCGTTACGTATCGGCCCGGAGCAGGCGCGGGATTTTCATAACATCGCCGCCCTCTTTTCCGCAGGGGAAATACCCGTCCTGCACCGTTCCACACCGATAGAGTGGAATTGTCTTCCTCCCGGAGCGATGCAGCTCCCTTCGGAACACGATGACTGGTGTTTCCGGTTTGTGTGTTATCCCGGAGACCCGCCCTTCTGAGATTTACGCTTCGTCACTGAGGGTCCGGACATCGTTCCACAGCAGGTGCATCTTCCGGCGAAGTATCCGATCGAAGGCGCGGGTCGTTCCCGTTGCACCGGTGATCCCATCGATCCGACCATCGTCGGGGTCGTAGTTTCCCGGTCCCCGAATATTCATGACGATACCGTTTTCGTCAAACCGTTCGCCCTGCAGCTGCGAGAGAAAGCGAGCGTCCGCAACGCGTCCGCCCAGTCCCGGCGTTTCCTGATGGTCGAGAATTTCCACGCCGATGATACGCCTGGCGGCCGCGTCCACACCGATGACTCCTTGGATCTGTCCCCACACGCCGGGACCCGAAAATACGCGGGCGATGAGCAGCCGGTCATCCTCGGTGGAGTACCGGTACAGACCGTCTCCGCGGGAATCGAGCCGGGAGTAGGTGGCAAAAACGTCGTCCCTGTCGTCGAGGTGAATACCCATGGCGCGAAGAACCGCACCCTGCCTCCGTTCCAGTTCATTGTCCTCGACGATAGGCGTCGTGAACAGGTGTGCCCCCGTCAGAATGAAGGCGATGGAAAAGGTGAGTACAAATGAAAAAAGAACGGTATACAATGGACGTTCTCTGAATCGACTTTCCGCCATAACTTCCCTCCGTCAAGAAAAGGTACGAAACGATAATAATGCCGAGTGGAAAAGTCAAAAAAGCCGCAGGCAGGCGGGTTGTTCCCATTGTTTCTTCTCATTCGCGGTAATCCGGCATAGGATTCCCGGCGATGACCGAGTCTACTCTCACCGCTCGCGCAGTGGTTAACAGATCGCTACACTGGTTCTCCACGGGATTGATCATTCCGGTATTTGCGGTATTTCAGCTTGATCGGGGCCTTTCACTGACACAGCTTGGCCTCAATGTGGCGGTACTGTCCGGCGCAGTTGCCGTCATGGAATTACCGACCGGGGGACTCGCCGATACCTTCGGTCGTCGCAACACATATCTCCTTTCACTTCTTTTTCAGGTATGCGGCGCATTGATCCTTGGCGTATCCTTTTCGGCGGGAGCGATGATGGTCGGGTTTGTTCTTATGGGACTGGCCAGAGCGCTCTCTTCAGGCTCGATGGACGCCTATCTCATCGATGCCCATGGCGAGCTTGAATCTTTCGGGCCCCTTCAGCGTTTTCTTGCCCGGATCGGTATTGCCGTACCCCTCGCCCTGGCGATCGGCGGGCTGGCAGGCGGTTTTATCGCCGACAATGCTCTTGCCCCTGCGTCGATCGGCGCTGCCCGGGTTGACCGGTACTCCCTGCTCTTTTTCGCTGTTGTTCTTGTCGCGGTCATACAGTTCATTCTGACGCTCCTGCTCTTTCCGCCACGGAAGAAAGGACCTCTTGCAGACGGTCTGGAACGGGGTTTTCTTGGAATGGCGGTGGTCTTCAGAGCGGCCTTCCGTCACGGTATATCCAGTCGCGTCGTACGCCTTCTGTTGCTTGGAACCGCCGCGTGGGGTGTCACATTTGCCGGTCTTGAGCAGTACTGGCAACCATATGTGAACGGCATTACCGGGACGGCGAGTCCGACCCGGATCTTCGGCTATCTCACGGGCGGGTATTTTCTCGTGGGATCCCTTGGTGCCGCCGTTTCACCGCTCATCTTCCGTATAGTGGGACCGTGCTACGGGAGAGTGGTGATGGGCACCCGCATCCTCATCGGCGTGTCCTTTCTGCTCCTCGCGTCCACCGGAGACGTTGTCACCTTTGCGGCGGTCTACTTCCTTATCTTCTTTCTGAACGGTGTCAACGACTCGCCGGAACAGACTCTCCTGAATGAAAACGTTCCGTCCGGTGTCCGCTCCACTCTTCTCTCCCTTGAGTCGGTATTTCTGCAGGCCGGCGGCGGCGTCGCTGCGCTGGTCTGGGGCGTCGTCGCCGATGGGTACTCCATTTCCCTGGCGTGGCAGTGTGCGGGAGGAATCTTTCTTGCGTCCGGTCTGCTGTACTACCTGGTGGACAGGATATCCCCTGAATCCCCAGAGTCGGCGGCGGAAACTCCCTGACGTCGTAGAAAGGCGTGCAGCTGATATCGGATGTACCCTTCCCGGGATAGCTGTTCCAGCGCACTGCCTCCGCGGAGATTGTCCCATCCCGGTGAGGAGCGACGCAGCACCCGTCCGACGGCGGCCCCTGCCCGCACCAGATAATCCCGGAGGCGGCGATGGGCAATATACGCACTGTAGTCTTCTTCAAGGATATGGTCGAATCCGTGACGGGCGGCGATCTCCTTCAAGCGGGACGGAGGGAGAAAGGTTTTTACATGCCAGCCTGAGAGAAACTCATCACGGAGGCGACCGACGCGCGGAGACGGATCTCCGGCGATGAGGCTGTCGGCGGGAAAGTCGTCAACGATTGTGAATACGCCTCCGGGCCGTATGATACCGGCGATGCCGCCGAGGAGCGTCTCCGCGTCATCGGCGTGGTTGTACGATTCCACCATCCAGGCACCGTCCAGCGGGCCACGATCGGCGACGCGGGCGAGAAGTGCGGGATCGGTAAAGTCGCCGCGGAACACGCGGCAGGGGCCGCGTACCGGCCGCCGTTGTTCACCCCACCTGGCGATCCGTTTCTGTGCTTCCCCGTACTGAACGGGACTCAGGGTGACGCCGGTCACCGCTGCGCCGGTGATTTCGGCAATGCGCAGGACCGATGTACCGACCCCGCATCCCATATCGCCGTAGTGACGGACACCGTCGGAGGTCGGGGTGCCTTTCCGAAGTGCCGCCACGATCCGGGTGTGTATGTAATCCATCGCCTCAGCTACCGTCGTCACCTCCGGTGCCCACAGCGCGCGGTGAATCCCGCCTGATCGGCTCGTTCCGTGACCGAAGCGGAGAAAGGCGGAGGTGTTCCGGTTGTAATACTCTTCTACATCCCTCATTGCGGTTCCCTTTCGGGTATACACATTCGTGTTGCAAAATATAAACAAAACACCGAACGTGAAAGGACTTGCAGAAAACACGCCGTCCCGGCGATCTATTTCCATGTACGGCCATGACCTGAGAGGTGTTTTGCAACATCATTCTATATACAGCCCCGATATACCACCGCCTTGACCCGTGGAACCGGGGCGATACAATGAAACAAAGAAATCCACGGAACGAGGAGAAAACTATGAAATACCGACGTCTGGGACACAGTGGGCTCATCGTCAGCGAAATCGCCCTTGGTACGATGCAATTCGGGCAGAAAATGAACATGGGTAACCTTGACCAGAAGGCGACGAATGAGCTTGTCGCCTTTGCCCTCGATCAGGGAATCAACTTTATCGACACCGCCGACGTCTATTCACAGGGCGAAAGCGAGGAGTTTGTGGGCAATGCAATCCGCTCCCGGCGGGAGGAGCTCGTTGTGGCGACCAAGTGTCGTCTTCCCATGAGCGACAACTTCAACCGCAGCGGCGCAACGCGGGTCAATATCATGCGGGGCGTGGAAAGCAGCCTCAGGCGCCTTCAGACTGACTACATCGACCTTTACCAGCTGCACGGATGGGACAGCAACACGCCCCTGGAAGAGACGTTGCGGGCGATGAATGATCTGGTGCGACAGGGCAAGGTTCGCTACATCGGGTTCAGCAACTACCTCTCCTGGCAGGGCGCGACGGCGCTGGGCGTGCAGGAACGGCTGGGTCTCAACCGCTTTGTCACCGCCCAGATGTACTACAGCCTCGTGGGACGGGGCCTTGAGTTTGATTTTCAGTCCATGGCGGAGTACCACAACCTCGGCATTCTTGTGTGGAGTCCCCTTGCCGGCGGCTTTCTGAGCGGCAAGTACGAGCGGGGCAAGGCGGCGCCTCCGGGAACGCGTTTCAATGAAAACGGAAACTTCGTTCCCTTTGAAAAGGAGCTTGGATATAACGTGGTGGATACGGCGCGCGAGGTCGCCAAACGGCACGGCGTCAGCGTTGCCCGGGTTTCCCTTGCGTGGCTCCTCTCCCGTCCGGCCATTTCCAGCGTGATCGTTGCGGGGCGAAAAAAGGAGCATCTGGCGGACAATATCGCCGCATCGGAGCTGAAACTAACCGACCAGGACCTGAAGGAGCTGAATGAGGTGAGTGATCCGGGAACACCCTACCCGAAATGGATGGTCATGCAGCTTGACGTGGCGGAAGATCCCCGTCCAAAAGCACTTTTTCCGGAACGCTATCGCGACGGAACGCCGTGGAAAGACCGCCGGGACTACGGCTGGGACGGCTGAGGCGCTCCGGTGGAAATGTACACGCGGCTGCCATGAAAGAGGGACTGGAAATCGCCGGAGCGGCGAAATACGCGGCACCCCTTCTGTTATGGGCCGTCGCCGGCGCATCCCATTTCATACCGGCAGCGGGGACGGCCGTCGGTATGGCGGCCCTTTTAGGACTGGCGCTGTGGATGAGGCGTTTTGTTCAACGCACTACCGCCTATACAACGGAACAGGAGGAGCGCCACGATCGGCGGCGGCAGCTCCTCTCCACTCTGGCGCATGAACTGCGTACACCCCTCACCGTCATTCGTTCCAGCGTGGACATTCTCATGGATGAGGAGCGGGAAGCGCTGAGCGAACGACAGCGAAAGTTTGTGGGGAGTATTTACGGCAACGCCCATCGCCTTGAGGCGTTGACGGACAACGTGCTGGCGGGCCTGAAAATAGAAAGCTGGAGCGAATCCCTGCGACTGCGTCCCGTCGATCTGCGCCGGGAGGTGATCGGCGTCGTGAAATCGATGGAGCCGGTCCTGTCGGTGCGGGGACAACGGATCCACTACATGTTTCCATCAATCGTCAGTCGCGCTCTTGCCGATCCGCAGTGGATAGGTCAGGTGCTGGTAAATCTCATTCACAACGCAGGAAAATACACGCGGCCCGGAGGAGTCATCGATATCAGAGTTACCGAGAATGAACACTTCCTGGTCCTTTCCGTTTCAGACAACGGCGCCGGACTGCCCCAGCGCCGTCGACCGGATCTCTTTGACGATTTTGTGCAGGGGAATCCCAGGGATCCCGCCAGCGGCGAAGGGACGGGCCTCGGTCTTGCCATCGTCAGGCGAATCATCTCGCTCCACGGAGGCGACGTCTACGTGGCAAGTCGTCCCGACGGCGGAACGACCGTTTCAGTGACGCTGAAAAAGTCCGGCATAAACCGGGGGATGACCGGAGGAAGCGGCCAATGAATGTCGCAACGGTCCTGGTTGTGGAAGATGAGCCCGACGTCCGGGATATTCTGGAATACCTCTTTTCCGCGGAAGGGTATAATGTGGCTCCGGTGGAGACCGCCGCGGAGGCGTGGAAATACGTTGAATCGGCACGTCCCGACGTGGTGATCCTGGATGTGGAGCTTCCCGACGAGAGTGGTCTGGAGTTCTGCAGGCGGGTTCGCCCGCTGGGAATTCCGGTAATCATGGTGAGCAGCCACGACCGGGACGACGAGGTGGTGGCGGGCCTTGAAACGGGGGCGGATGACTATGTGCGAAAACCCTTTCACAACCGGGAACTGGTCCTCCGGGTAAGCCGTCTCATTGAACAGCGGGTGATGGAACCGGCGGCGGCAGGCGCATTCCGGAGCGCCGGGGATTCCATCGCAGCCTCCGTCGCCGCATCCGTCCGCACCGGAGAGTCCGCCTTCCGGGTAGTCGTGGGTGATCTTACGGTGGACCGTGAGGCGGCCCGGGTCTGGCGGGGAGATAAGGAAATCCTCCTCAGTCCCACGGAATGGAATATCCTGGAGCTGCTGGTGGCGGAACGGGGGAAGGCACAAAGCGTTGAGAGCATTCTCAGGCACGTGTGGCACGCCGAGAGCTGGATCGGCGGTGCGGAGATGGTGAAGGTAAATATTCGTCGCCTGCGTCAGAAGATAGAACGAAACCCGCGGCAGCCTGTGATCGTCCTGAACCGTCGCGGACGGGGGTATCTGGTGGATTGACCGGTCGACGGCGACCGATACGTTTGAATTTTCAGTGAATACGGAGGTGGGAAATGGGTGATGTGGTGGTCTTCTATTCAAACAGCGGGAATACCCGTTTTGTGGCGCAACGGCTGGCCGCAGCCAGAGACGCACGGCTTGTGGAACTGCGGGAAGAGGGATCCCGCAGGGGGATTCTGGGCTTTGTGAAAAGCGGATTTCAGGCGAAGACGGGGCGATCATCAAAGCTGACCGGTGATCCCTGGTCGGAGGCGGAAGGTCCGGGACGGCTTTTTCTCCTCAGTCCCATCTGGGCGGGAAGCGGATCACCGGCGCTGAACGCCTTTCTCGACAAAGCGAATCTCACCGGCCGCGAGGTTGTCCTCGTGACACTCCAGGCGGACCCGGGCAAGGGCGGCAGCGATGAGGTTCATCGCCATTTTGCCGGACGGATTGAAGCCGCCGGCGGGAAGGTGGTGAGTCGCCACGCCTTGCGTGGCGCCGTGCCGGGCCGCTTTGCCGGCGAGGAGGCCCTTGAACGGGAGCTTGCGACACTCCTGTAGGCGGGGCGGGTCTTCCGGAGCGGGTGCGGCGGGACAGGTCCGTAGACGCTCTCGCGACGCCCGGCGTTCAAGAGAGACAACGAAAAGTGTTACCAAACTGTTTCTTGTGGACTCCTCATGGTGGCCCCACACTGTAGGTGGCTGCTTACACAGCAAACCTTGAAGGAGGACTCTTATGAAACGAATTGTCGGCGTACTGATGATTTTGATGGTTATCACAGGCGCGCTCTTTGCGTCGGGTGAAGCGGAAACGACGCAGCGTGTTACCGCATACACAACACTGGACGAAGAGCTTGCGCGGGAAGTCTTTGCCGCCTTTACCGAGGATACGGGTATTGAGGTTGACTGGGTCCGCCTCTCCACGGGAGAAGCGGTTGCCCGTATCGAGGCGGAGCGGAGCAACCCCCAGGCGAGCGTCTGGTACGGCGGAGTCGGCCTCGGTCACATTGAAGCGAAGCAGAAGGGCCTCACCACGCCCTATCAGTCACCCGAGGCGGCGATGGCGGATCAGTTCCGCGACGACGAGTGGTACTGGTCGGGTATTTACGCCGGTCCCCTCGCTTTTGAGAGCAACATGAACCAGCTTGAGCGCTACGGTCTGGAGCAGCCCATGAGCTGGGAGGATCTCCTTGATCCCGGTTTTGAAGGGCAGATCCAGATGGCCAACCCCGGTTCTTCCGGTACCGCGTACAACGTGCTTGCAACGATGGTGCAGATTCTCGGCGAGGACGCGGCATTTGAATATATGGCCGAACTTGACCGGAACATCACCCAGTACACCCGCTCCGGGTCCGCGCCGGGACGGAATGCGGCGATCGGTGAAATCACCGTTGCCATCGGTTACGCCCACGACGGCGTACGGCTCATCGCCGAGGGCTATCCCCTGAAGCTCTCCTTTCCAAGCGAAGGAACGGGTTACGAGATCGCATCGGTCTCCATGATTGCCAACGGGCCCGCCGATGAGCAGGCCGCGGCGAAGACATTGATCGACTGGGCCCTCGGTGAACGGGCTGCGGAGATCTACGCAACCAAGTTTGTGGTGCCCTTTGTGGATGTGCCCCTTGCGGACGGTGCCGTACCCATCTCACAGGTGAACACCATCGACCAGGACGATGTCTGGGCGGCAGCCAACAAGGAACGGCTGGTGAACAAGTGGAATGAACTGATCGGCAACGACGCGATTACCGAATAATCCTACGGTACCGCTACGGCACCGGCAGCGCTGCGGTCCGACGCAGGCGGCGCCGGTGCCGTGTTTTTACGGAGGTCGAATTTATGGCACAAAACCAGGGCGGCGCGATCATGGGACGGGAGTGGGGCCTGCGGGGGACGATTATCGTCGTCTTTGCGCTTCTGGGACTCTTCATTATTTATCCCGTCTTTTCCGTTTTTCGCCTCAGTCTCACGACGGAAACCGGCTTTTCCTGGGAGGTCTACCGATCACTCTTCGGCCATTCCCGCTATTTCCGGGCGATACGGAACAGCGTGGTCCTTGGCATCGTGGTGGCGTCCCTTGCGACGACGATCGGTTTTATCCTGGCCTACGCAATCGAACGGTTGCGTATACCCGGACAAAACGTCTTCAGGACGCTGGCGATCCTGCCCATTATTTCGCCCCCCTTCATGTTTGCCCTCTCGGTGATTCTGCTCTTTGGACGAAGCGGGCTGATCACGCGGCACCTCTTCAACCTGGATGTGGGAACGGTGTACGGCCTGAAGGGGCTGATCCTCGTCCAGACGGTGAATATGTTTCCCATCGCCTATATGACGCTCTCGGGGATTCTCAAGGGGATCGATCCCGATCTGGAGACGTGCGCACTCAATCTGGGCGCACGGAGGACTCACGCTTTTCTCACGGTGACGCTGCCGCTGGCGGTACCGGGTATCCTCGCCTCATGGCTGATCGTCTTTGTCACCTCCATGACCGACTTCGGCAATCCCATCATTATCGGTGGCGATTTTGACGTCATGTCGGTGCGGGCGTACCTGGAGTTTACCGGCATGGGCAATCTGCCGAGGGGCGCCGCCCTGGCGATGCTGCTTCTTACACCGACGGTGCTCTTTTTCATGCTCCAGAAACGGATTATGAAGAACCGCTCGTACCAGACGATTACCGGGAAGGCCGCCCGTCGGAGCATGCTCCCCGTTCCGACGGCGGCAAAGGTCGGGTTTACCGCCTTTGCGGCGATCATTTCCGTCTTTGTCATCATGCTCTACGGGACGATCATTGCCGGCAGCTTCGTCCAGCTCTGGGGCGTTGACTGGAGTTTTACTCTCCGCCACTTTGCCTACAGCTGGGATGTGGGGGCGACGACAATGGGACGGACGGTGATGCTTGCACTGATTTCCACGCCCATTACCGCCTTTCTGGGGATGATTATCGCCTTCCTCGTGGTACGACGACGCTTTGCCGGGCGTCATCTGATGGAGCTCCTGGCGATGCTGAGCTACGCCATACCAGGCACGGCGATCGGTATCGGATATGTTCTTGCCTTTAACGGGCCTCCTTTCCGCTGGTCCGGGACCGCCTTTATTCTTGTTACCGCCTACGTTTTCCGGAACGTGCCCATCGGCGTGGAAGGGGGTATTGCGGCGCTGAAGCAGATCTCCTCGGAGATTGAGGAGTCCTCCACCAATCTTGGAGCCAACAGTTCCTATACTTTCCGCACGGTGACGCTGCCGTTGATCAGGCCTGCCTTTTTTGCGGGTGCCACCTTTGCCTTTGTCCGGGCGATGACGGCGATAAGCGCCATCATCTTTCTGGTCTCGGCGCGGTGGAACCACATGACCGTCCTCATCCTGGCACAGACCGAAATCCTGCGTCTCGGCGCGGCGTCGGTGATGTCCTTTGCGCTCATCGTGGTGGTCATGGCGGTGATTTTTCTCATTATGAAACTTACCGGCCTGGAGCGATCACAGGTCTTCGGCGCGGGGGCGGCACGATGAGGGGCGGGTTGGGCGCCCCGGCCGCGGCCAGGGGAACACATACTCCGAGGAGGATCAGATAATCATGAACACGGCGCATCTCAGTCTCCATAATCTGGTGAAGGTCTTTCGGGACGGCAGCGGGAGTGAAACCCGCGCGGTGGATGGTGTATCTCTGGATATCAACAAGGGCGAGTTTGTCACGCTCCTCGGCCCTTCCGGGTGCGGGAAGACAACGACTCTGCGCATGATCGCCGGCTTTGAACAGCCCACGGGAGGAGAAATCAGGGTCAAGGGAGAGAACGTCAATGCCGTTCCGCCCTTCGAGCGGAACATGCCCATGGTCTTCCAGAGCTACGCCCTTTTTCCCCATTTGACGATCTTTGACAACATCGCCTACGGCCTGAAGCTGCGCAAGGCGGACCGCGAGGTGATCCGGAACGAAGTGGCTGTGGCCAGTCAAATGGTCAACCTGGTGGGCCTTGAAAAACGCTACCCCGGAGAGCTCTCCGGTGGTCAGCAGCAGCGAGTCGCCCTGGCACGGGCTTTGGTCCTGAAGCCGGAGATCATTCTCTTTGACGAGCCCCTGTCAAATCTGGACGCCAAGCTGCGCATTCAGACGAGGACCGAGATCAAGCGGGTGCAGCACATGCTGGGTATTACCGCCATTTACGTGACCCACGATCAGGCGGAGGCGCTGAGCATGTCCGACAAGATCGTGGTCATGAACAATGGGAAGATCATGCAGGTAGGCCCGCCGGAAGATGTCTACAACCATCCGGCGGACCCCTTTGTCGCCGATTTTATCGGGAACGCGAACTTTCTTGAGTCCCGGGTTGCCGCGGTTGACGGCGGGACGGTGACCGTTTCGATCGGGGAAAAGGAGTTTGTCGTTGCCGCCGAGCGGGCGTATGACGGCGTCTCCGCCGGCGATGAAGTGTATGTGTCGATCAAACCGGAGGCGCTGGAGATCTCCCGCGGTCCCGGAGAGCTTACCGGCCGGGTGGACGTGAACTCTTTTGTCGGCGCCGTGACGGAGTACAAGGTGGAGTTTGACGGGCAGTTTCTCACCGTCATTCACCCCAACACCGGCGATTCGGTGACGCTCTTTCACATGGATGACGAGGTGGCGATCCACCTGCGGCCGGAGTACTGCCGGGTCTATCCGCGCTGACGGGCGGGTGGGGCGGAGCCGGACCACGTCGCTCCCCCGGAGCGGGTAGGGCGCCACGGGTGCGTGGACGCCCCGGTGACGCCCGGCGTTCGATCTTCATAAAACAGGAAAAGATGGAGGGGGCACCGGGGCGGGAGCTCCCGGCTGCGATTTGCGGACGGATCCGTTACGACTGTTTGCGGGTGTCCCCTTTGCGCTGCGTTGCCGGGAGGATCGTCTTGCGCAGGCGGATCGACCTGGGCGTGACCTCCACCATTTCGTCGTCGCGGATGAACTGAATCGCCCGCTCCAGCGTCATCGGGAGGACCGGCGTGAGGATGACCGCGTCGTCCTTGCCTGCGGCGCGCATGTTGGTGAGCTTCTTGGTTTTGCAGGGATTGACGTTGAGGTCGTTGTCCCGGTTGTGTTCGCCCACGATCATGCCTTCGTAGACCGGCTCGCCGGGGCGGACAAAGAGGGCGCCCCGGGGCTCCAGGTTGAAGAGGGCGTAGGGCACCGTTTCGCCGGAGCGGTCCGCCACGAGGGAGCCGGTGAAGCGGTCGGGAAAGTCGCCGCGGTACTCCTCGTACCCCAGGAGGGAGGAGTTGATGATGCCGGTGCCGCGGGTGTCGGTGAGAAACTCGTCGCGGTATCCAAGGAGTCCCCGGGAGGGCACGCTGAACTCCAGGCGCGCCCGGTTGCCCTTGTGGATTTCATAGCTGAGCATGCGCCCCTTTCGCTTGGAGAGCTTCTCCGTGACGATGCCGGTGAAGGTCTCGTCACATTCGAGGAAGAGGTGTTCTATCGGTTCCGTGCGGACGCCGTTTTCCTTCTGGAAGATGACCCGGGGGCGGCCCACGTTGAGCTCGAATCCTTCCCGGCGCATCGTCTCGAGGAGGATGACCATCTGGAACTCACCCCGTCCCTTGACGATGAATCCCTCCTTGTTGGGCGTCTCTTCATAACGCATGGAGACGTTGAGCATCGTCTCCTTTTCAAGGCGCTCCCGGATCTTGCTTGACTGAACGACGTTCCCTTCCCGTCCGAGGAGCGGTGAGGTGTTGGGCCCGATGTACATGGAGACGGTGGGTTCGTCCACGGTGATCCGGGGCAGCGCCTTCTGGGCGTTTTTGGCACAGATGGTGTCGCCGATGTGGACGTCCTCAACGCCGGAGAGGACGACGATGTCGCCCGGCGCGGCGCGGTCGGTGTCGATAAGGACGGGTCCCTGATAGACCTGCAGACGCGTGACGCTGAGCGGCGTCCGCCGACCGTGGTCTCCCAGACAGACGAGGGCTTCCTTGCTCCCCGCAGATCCGTGGACCACCTTTCCCACCGCGAGGCGGCCGAGATAGTCCGAGTAGGAGAGGTCCGAGACGAGCATCTGGAAGGGCTCGGTGGAGGAGTATGCCGGCGGCGGCACTTCATTGATGATCGCATCCATGAGGACGTGAAGGTTTTCCGCCGTGTCCGCGAGGTTGCGTTTGGCGATGCCGCTGCGCCCGTCGGCGTAGAGGACGGGGCAGTCGAGCTGCTCTTCCGTGGCGTCCAGGTCGATGAGGAGGTCGTAGACTTCACTCAGGACCTCTTCCGGCCGGGCGTCGGCGCGGTCGATCTTGTTTATGACGACGACAACGTGAAGGGACGCCTTGAGCGCCTTATCCAGGACGAAGCGCGTCTGGGGAAGGGGGCCTTCCGAGGCGTCCACGAGAAGTATGACGCCGTCCACCATGGACATCGCCCGCTCCACCTCACCGCCGAAGTCGGCGTGGCCCGGCGTGTCGAGGATGTTTATTTTAACGCCCTTCCACTGAATGGCGCTGTTCTTGGCGGCGATGGTGATTCCCCGCTCCCGTTCAAGGTCCATTGTATCCATGAGGCGCTCCGCCACTTCCTGTCCCTCCCGGAAGACGCCGGACTGGCGGAAGAGGGCGTCCACGAGGGTGGTCTTGCCGTGGTCGACGTGGGCGATGATCGCCACGTTGCGGAGCGCTTGATTTACCGTATCTTTGTGCATCGCCGGAGGCTATACCGGAAATGGCGTGTTGGGATAGTGGGGGTGGGCGAGGCGTGGGAGTAGGGCGGGGGCGATTTTTTTCTGCCCGGCCCTTGACACCGATTGCGGAAAGCGAGTAGGGTGCCGCAATTTATGTTTATACCGGGGATAGAACATGCGTATCGGCACAGACGATGGGAGCTGTTCCCGTTTCCCGGTGATTCCGCCGATGGGCGGATGATGGATGTGCTTTTTTTGAAAGGCGTCGCAGTTGCGGCGCCTTTTTTTTGTGCCCGGAGCGCCTGCGCAGACGTCCGGGCATATGTCGGCGGCCGGGAGATCGGAATGTCGGGAAATCGGGATGTCGAAACGCGGGATCGCGCTTCGTACTTTGGCGGCGCCGGCGTCGACGTCGGCGTCGATGGGGTCAGCTCGTCACCTGTCCAATTTCGTATCACAGCTGCTTTCGCCAGGTTTCAAAAAGGAGGTTCTTCATGAGTCCGAATCCGTTTTATGGCCGCTCCCTGAACGCCGTCGGGGATTTCAATCGGTATGAGCGGCTCTACCTGTACGGCAAGACCCGGGCGCTCAAAGGGGCGCTTGCTGTTACCGCACGGGAAGGGGCTGAAGCCAACCGGGGAGACACCGCCGCGAGGGAGATGGTGGAGACCGACAGGGGGCGCGCCGCCGCGAGGGAGATGGTGGAGAGTTTCCGTATCGCCGATCCGGATTTCGGCATGTATGAAATCTTTCTTGAGGACAGTACCCGGACGCGGGAGTCCTTCAAGAACGCCGCGCTTTTTCATCGCATCAAGTTCTCGGAACTTCACGCGGAAACTTCCTCGTTCAACAAGAAGGAAAGTTACGCCGACACCATCGCCAATCTCATCGGCTATGACAACCGCGTCTTTGTCCTGCGGACGCCCCTTGAGGGAGTCTGCCGCCACCTCGCCCAGGAGACGGAAAAGTACCGTCGCCGAAATAACGTCACGGCGGGTGTGTCCTTTATCAATGCGGGAGACGGTCGGCACGAGCATCCGACACAGGAGCTGCTGGACGAGTTTACGTTCCTCGAGGACCTCGAGTGGTCACATGATTCCATACACCTCGCCATGGTGGGAGACCTCTACAACGGACGGACGGTGCACTCCAAGGTCCACGGTCTCGACCTCTTCTCATCGGTGGCCGTCGATCTGATCGCCCCGCCGGAACTGGCGATGCCCGCCGGGTACGTTCGGGTGATGCAGAACAAGGGATTCCGCGTCAGGACATTCACTTCGATCAGGGAGTATCTCGAGAGCGGCGACGTGGCGAATCAGTGGTACTTCACCCGGCCCCAATTGGAGCGCATGGGCGAGCGGGTGCTCCGCAGGCAGGATGAGCTGCGGGAAGCGATCACCTTTACACACGACCTCATTCCCTCGGTCTCCCGGGAGACGCGCTTCTACCACCCCCTGCCGAGACACCGTGAGTTTCCGACAATTCCCCGTTCTCTCGACGAAACGCACCTCAACGGATGGGAGCGACAGTCCGCAAATGGCTATCTGGTGCGTATCGTCCTGCTGGCGATGGTGGCCGGGAAGATCGGTCAGGACTACGACGGGCCCGTCGGAGCCGCCGCGCCGAAGGAAGAAGGGTGTATCCGGGAAGTTCCTCCAAAGGATCGGACGGAAGGCGGAAAGGGACGGCACTACTCCGAAGGAATACGACCGATTCAGAACGGCATCGTCATCGACCATATATGTGTCGGTGAAGATCCCGCAGCGATTCGCAGCCACATGGGGACGATTCAGTCGGTTGCCCGTCTCGACGGTCGCGGAGGCGAGTGGGTTTCCACCGGCTCCGACGGCCGGCCGAAGGGACTCCTCTTCCGGCCGGACTACGGGGAACCTTCGGACCGGACGCTGGAGGCAATTGCCGCGGTGGTCCCGGGGGGGACGGTGAATATCGTACGCGACGGCAGCGTTCGGCGAAAGCTGCGGCTCATACGCCCCAGGCGTATCGCGGATATTCCGGGCCTGCGATGCAGGAACGAGACCTGCATCACCAACCCCGACCACGGCGAACACATTCTGCCGTCATTTACCGCATCCGACAGGGATCGTTATGAGTGCGAATACTGCAGCACCGACCATGACTTCAGGGAGATATGGACATGAATGAAGAAAGAACCATTGCGGAGGAACTCATTGCCATGAGCCTGGAAATCGGCGCGCTCGCGCTGTCACCGTCGGCCCCCTTTCTCTGGGCATCGGGCCATTACATGCCGGTCTACAACGACAATCGGCGGCTGCTCTCCCACTGGAAGGCACGCCGCCTCGTGACGGAAGGGTTCCGTCGGATCCTGGACCGTGAAGGTCTGAGGTATGACGGTATCGCCGGAACGGCCAGCGCGGGGATCGCTCCGGCGACGGCGCTGGCGGACGCACTTGAAACGCGTTTGTACTACGTCCGTACCGCACCGAAGGATCACGGCATGAAACTCGGCGTGGAAGGGGCCGGTGAGGGCGAGCTGGACGGGCGGAATGTGATCCTCGTGGAAGATCTCGTGTCCACCGGTGGAAGCAGCGCCCGGGCGGGGGAAGCCCTCAGCGCCGCGGGAGCACGGGTGATTGCCTGCGTGGCGGTCTTCAGCTACGGCTTTTCCCGCGGCGCGGAACGACTCGCCCGCCTTCCCGGATCACCGCCCCTCTTCCCCCTGGTCACCATGGACGGCCTGATCGAACACGCGGCGGAGACGGGTGTGCTGCCCCCTTCAGAGATCGCCCGTCTTCGTGAATGGATGGCCGATCCATTCGGCTGGTGGGAGCGGTACAGGCCGGGTCAAAACGGCACGGCCCGGTGCGAGAAGGAGCATATCGATGGGTGACGCGGCCACTGTACTTGGTGAATCCGCCCGTACGGCGGGAAGTCTTCTCTGTGTCGGTCTGGATCCGCGGGTAGACCTCCTGCCCGCCGCGTTTCAACAGAAGCACGCCCCGGCGGCGGGCGGGACGAACGGCGCCGGCGACGGGAATGAAGGGGGAGGTAGTCACGACGGAGGAGGCCGCAACGGGAAAACCGCGACCGCCGACCACCGTGCGGCGATCGTGGAGGACCTGGCCGACTACTACCACACGCTGCTGGATACAATCGCGGAGACGAAACGGATTCCCGGCGCGTGGAAGCCGAATATCGCCTATTTTCACCGCCTCGACCGGCCCCTTGAAGATTACTACGGCGGTTCCCGGCTCCTGGCGGCACTTCTTGGGCGGATGAGACGGGAGTTTCCCGGGATTCCCGTCATTCTTGACGCAAAACGGGGCGACATCGCGGAGTCGAGTTGGGGCTACGCGGAAGAAGCATTCGACTGCTGGAATGCCGACGCCGTGACCGTCTCGCCCCTGATGGGCGACGACTCGGTGGAACCGTTCCTGACGGCCGCATCCCGGGCCGGGCGGTGGGTCTACATCCTCACTCGTACCAGCAATTCCGGGGCGAGGCGTTTTCAGGACCTCCATTTCTCGGAGGGGCGCCTCTTTGACTCCATCGCCCGGGCGATCGTGGAATGGCACGGACACTATCGATGCGCCGGTGCCGTCGTCGGCGCAACGGCAATGAGTGAACTCGCGGCCCTCCTCGAGTATTTTCAACCCCACGGAGTTCCCATCCTCATTCCAGGTGTCGGCGCCCAGGGGGCGTCCGCCGGAGCGGTGATGGACGCCGTTCGGGCAACCGGCTACGATCCGTCCCTCGTACGGATCAATGTCTCCCGAAAGATTACCGCCGCCGACGTCGATTCGCCCTCCCGGAATGAAACGCTCTCCCGCGTCGGACGGGCATACGGAGACATCCACGAGGCGTTCCGATGGATGTGATCGAACGTCTCCGACGGCGAATCGCTGCAGTGACGGCCGCCCGGGCGTCCGATCCGACGGCGGGCGGCGTACCCATTGGAACGGTGAGCGGTGTGGCGTCCACCACTGCGGGGATGATCGAATGGTTCGACCGCAACACGACGATCGCCGTGATCACGACAAAGAGCTATCAGACGGTCCCGAATCCCGGCTATCCGGAGCCTATTATTACGGAGGTTGAAAGAGGGTCATTCGTTAACGCCGTGGGACTGAGAAATCCCGGTATAGAAACGGGTGTGGGAGAACTGACGGAGCTGCGAAGGCGGTCGGCGGGAGCGGCGCCGCCGGCAGGAATGGCGCGCCAGGCAGGTGTGACGGCGCCGGGCCATTACAGCGTTTCGGCACTCCTGAACGTCTCGATTTCCGGTAGGAACGCCGATGAGTTTGTTGCCATGGCCGTTACCGCGGCGCCGGTGGCGGACCTCCTGGAACTCAATTACTCCTGTCCACATGCGACAAAGGGGTACGGTGCCGATATCGGGCGGGACCGCGTAGCGATCGCATCGATTACGCGCGCAGTTGTGAAAGCCGTCCCGGAGATACCCGTCCTCGTAAAGCTTACCCCCAATGTTCCACGGATCGGGGAGTTTGCGACGGTCGCGATCGAAGCCGGAGCGACAGGCATAGCGGCAATCAACACCGTCGGCCCCGTATCGCCGCGGCACGCCGGCACCGACACGACAATCCTTGCCAATCCCCGGGGTGGAATGGGCGGCAAGAGCGGCGCATGGATATTTGACGCCGCCTGCGAAGGGGTAGCGAATATCCGCCGGGCAATTGGCGAACGGCCCGTCATTATCGGGATGGGCGGTGTTTCTACAAGAGACCACGTCGACAAGATGCGGCGGGCCGGCGCCGATGTCGTCGGGGTTGGAAGCGCCCTTGCCGGCATACATCAGCGATACTGGGCGGCCTATCTGGCGGGGTTGTCGGTGAAGGCTGATGCGCCCGCCCCCGCCGGCGGTTCCACATCGACGACGTCACCTGCTTCTATCGATCGCCCGCCCGGCAACCGGAACACATATCGACGGTTTGCAGTCGCCGAAACAAGGGAACTGGGGGACGGATTCTTTGAACTTTCTCTCGACGGGGCCGAGGACAGCCACGGCGCCATTGAGTGCGGACCGGGTCAGACGGTCTTTTTGTGGCTTCCCGGTGTCGGGGAAAAGCCCTTCGCCCCGGCCCTGGGTGAACCGGTGACCTTTTTGATCAAGCGCCGCGGAAGGGTGACCCGGGCATTGGGGGCGCTGCGCCCGGGAGATGCGGTCTTTGTCCGGGGACCCTACGGCGATGTCCATACTCCTTCCGCGCATACAAGGGTGTTGCTGGTCGGCGGGGGGAGCGGCGCCGCCGCGCTCCCGGCACTGGCCCGCCTCATTACCGGGGGCGGCGGCGCCGTCACTACACTCGTCGGTCTTCGTCATCCAATCGCGGAGGGCGCCGTGGAACAGGAGCTCGCCCGCTACGGCCCCACCCGGTACATCACCGACGACGAAGACGGCGGTGTGCTGAACCACGTCGCCCCTGTTATGGCGGATTTTTGCCCGGACGCCGTCTATCTCGTCGGACCGGAGGCGTTCATGGCCGAGGGCGTACGAAGAATACGCGGCACCGGCGGGGCCTCGCCGGTCATGCCAGCCGCCACTTCCTCCGCACCGGCCCCCGTTTTGTCCCCATCCTCAGCGTCGCCGCACATTTTTCTCTCCCTGGAACGCTCCATGCGCTGCGGCATCGGGGTGTGCGGCGAGTGTCACCATCACGGAAGGCTGACGTGTCAGTTCGGCACGATTGTCCGCGACGATGAAGGAGATACCCATGATTGATCCCCACGTCCACTTGAGAGACTGGAATCAGAAACAGAAGGAGACGCTGAAGCACGCTTTCACCGTTGCCTGGCGGGCGGGAATCGTCGCGCTTTTTGAAATGCCCAACACCGACCCGCCCCTCACGGCGGAGGAGACGATCCTGCGCAGAATCGCGGATGCCGACGCCGCGCGTCGCGCGCTCCGCCGCACCGCCCGCCCCGATGCGGATATCTTTCACGGACTCTACGCGGGCATTACCGCAGACGCCCGCCAGCTGTCACGGATCGTCGCGCTTCAGCGCCGTCTCTTCCCGCGGGTGGTAGGCCTCAAGTTCTATGCCGGCCACAGCACGGGTCGGATGGGAGTTGTCTCCCTCCAGGAGCAGCGAGGTGTGTGGTCCGTCCTTGCCGGAGAATCGTATACGGGGGTTGTGGCGATACACGCGGAGACTGAAGAACTTCTCCGGCCGGAACGGTATGACCCTTCAACCCCCCGCTCTCACAGTCGGGCGCGCCCACCGGAGGCGGAAATCGATTCCATTCATCGCCACATCGATCTGGCCAGGGCGGCGGGCTTTCAGGGGAGCATCCATTTCTGCCACGTCAGCACCCCGGAAGGAATTGACGCGATCGCCGCAGCCCGGGGCGCGGCAGCCCTCCATGACACCGCGGCCCGGGAAGGCGAGGTCCAAAAAGACGCAGCCCGGGCCTCCGCGGCACGCGACGCCATACCCTTCCGCCTTCGGGCGGGAGTCACGCCCCAACATCTTCTGTTGAACGAGGAGGTCGCCCGCCGCTCGCCCCATCCGGAATGGCTCGTCAATCCGCCGCTCCGGGATGAAGAACGGCGGTGGGCGCTCCGGGAGCGTCTCCTGGCGGGGAAATTCGACTGGATCGAAAGTGATCACGCGCCGCATACCTTTCACGATAAACTGGGTGGTGCGGCGGGTCTGCCGGGTCTGCCGGCGTTCCGTCTGCTCCGGGATCGGCTGCTTGAGGAGGTGGGGCCGGAGGAAACGGAACGACTGACCCATCAGTCGGTCGTCGATGCCTTTGGAATCGACGGCGCCCTCTTCCCCGGGAACGACAATTCCACCATACCCTACGACTTCGAGGGTGAAGCGCGGGCGTACCCGTGGAATCCCTATCGCTTCCTCAAATAATTACCACATTTTTAGGTGGCGGGCGTAGAATAGTAGGCATATGGAAAAGTCAGTTATCGTTATCGGTGCGGGGCTGACCGGACTTTCCGCGGGCTGTTACGGCCGAATGAACAACTATCGGACGACAATCCTCGAAATGGATCGCCACGCCGGCGGCGTGTGCACCGCATGGGAACGGAAGGGCTACACAATCGACGGTGCGGTCAACTGGGTGGTCGGAACCGCGCCGGACGAGCCCTTTCACCGCTTCTGGGAAGAGCTCGGGGTGGCGGGAGAATGGACCGTCTTCAACCATGACCGGCTCGCGGTGGTGGAAGACCAAAATGGTGCAGCCTTCACGGTCTACTGCGACGCCGACCGACTGGAGCGGCACATGCTGGAAATCGCTCCTGAAGACCGCCGGGCAATACGGCGGTTCACCGGCGCGATTCGGCGTGTCGCCAGGTTTACCATGCCCGCGGACAAGCCGACGGAACTCTACGGTTTTGTGGACATGGTGAAGATGGTGCGAATGGTGCCGCTCATGTGGTTTATAAGAAAATGGAGTCGCCGGACCGTAAACGACTTTGCCCGAAGCCTGCAGAGTCCCTTTCTCAGGGAGGTGCTGCCCCGCCTCTTCTGGCCCGACGGTCCCCTTTTCATCTCTCTTCATGCTTCTCGGCTGGCAGCACCGCAAGGCGGCGGGGTATATCATCGGCGGGGCAAAGACGATCACAACCTCCCTCGAAAAGCGATACGCCGAGCTTGGAGGTGACATTGAGTTCAGCGCGCGGGTGGAGAAGATCCTTGTGGAAGGGGACCGCGCAGTCGGCGTCCGTCTGGCAGACGGGAGGGAATACCGTGCGGACTGGATCATATCGGCCGCGGACGGTCGGACGACGATATTCGACATGCTTGACGGCAGATATGTCGATGACGATATCACGGCGCGCTATGACCACCCGAAGCTGTTCAACCCCCTCATATATATCGCCTTCGGAATGGCGGACACTGCGGAGGAGGTACCGGATACGATCGACGGACTGATTTTCCCCCTCAAACAACCGATCGTGATCGCCGGAAAAGAGGAAACGACGATGTGTGTCAGGACCTACCGCTTTGACCCGACCCTGGCGCCGGCGGGCAGGACCGTCCTCGTCGTCCAGTATGAAACAGACTATGACTACTGGCGTGATCTCCGCGGAAGACCCCGCGATTACGCGGCGGAAAAGGAGCGGATTGCGTCGGAGGTCGTGGCCGGTCTGAACGGGCGATTTCCCGGCATCGGCGGGCGCATCGAAATGACCGATGTGGCCACCCCCGTCACATGGGAGCGATACACGGGCAACTGGCGGGGTTCCTATGAGGGATGGATGATCGATGCGGAAAACCTGACAAAGCCGATGAAAAAGACACTCCCCGGACTCGACGGCCTGTACATGGCGGGGCAGTGGGTCAATCCCGGAGGCGGCATACCCACCGCCGTCATGTCCGGGAGTCACACCGTACAGCTTCTGTGTCGGCGCGACGGGAAGAGCTTCACCGCGGCCGGGCCGGTTCATTCCTGACCGCGGTCGGGCGTCATGTTACACTCGTGTTCGATATACAGGAGGAAGAAATGAAGTATTTGAAGGGTTCCGACGTAGCGCACTTCCTCGGCGGGGTGATTTCGGAAAAGCATCAGCAGCACGATTTTGAGACGGACCTCACCGTTGCGGCGGTTGAACGGCTCACGGTGGCCGGCGCCGTGGACTTTGGCGGATCGGAGTTTGCCGCCGCCGGTGGCGAGCCGATCGCGCCGGTGAAGAAGAACGATGACGATACCTACGGCTGGTGGAAACTCGCGCCCGGCACGTACCGTCTGCGGTACAATGAACGTCCCGATCTGGAGGAGCGTCACATCGCCTTTGTGCAACCCCATGAACGGCTTCTTGCGGCCGGCGCGGATCATCCCACCTTTTATTTCCGTGGTCCCCGCAAAGCGATGGAAACACTGCTGACCGTGGGGAGCGCCGGGTGCGCTATCAAGGAGAACGCCCGGGTCTCAAAACTGCTGATCCTGGAAACGTAACCGCAATGTAAAGACGGCGCCTTCTACAACGTCTTTTCCGGCGACGTCATACACGCCACCTCGTCCACACCTGATCATTCATATCGCACCGTTCACGTCGCCGCCGGGGAACGCGCGGAACGGCTCCAGATCCACACGATTCCGCCAAGTCCTGCGGAAAAGACGAGAGCTCCCCCGGTTATCGTCATCGCGACGACAAGGCCGGCCTCGTCGGCAACGATGCCGACAATCCAGGGACCGAGAACGCGTCCGGCAAGCATCAACAGCGACATGAAGGCGGTCACCACGCTCGTACGGGCGGGATAGAACCGATAGGCAATACCGTAACCGAGGGGGATCGTCGCCCCGCTTGTCGCACCGCCCGCAATCAGGAAGACCAGAGCGACGCCCGGTTGTCCCGCGTAGACCGCCCCAGCGTCGCCAGTGCCGAGAGAATACATCCGCCCACAAGCAGCGCGTACGCCCCTGATCGTTCCACGATGCGGGAGGCGCTGAATCGGCCGAGGATAATTCCGATCCAATAGGCGGACAGTCCGATGCTCGCAATGCCCGGCCCGGCGCCCCGGGCGGATTCAAGAAAATACGGCACCCATGAGGTGATGCCGACCTGATGAATGGCGTAGAAGAAGAGAACTCCGCCCATGATGGCAACCGCGGGAACGGCCGTGGGGGCCCGCGCCTCACCTCCCGTACCGGGAACGGCCGTGGGGGCCCGCGCCGCGCCGGCCGCACCAGCCGCGCCGGCGGCACCTGGGGACGCGCCTCCCGCAGCTGGGGCCGCGCCAACCGTACCGGTAGCGCCGCCCACACCGGTTCTCCCCACCGGTTTTATCTTCCCGTACACCCGGAGCCACCGCAAACTGGCGACAACAATCGCCACATAGATGAAACCGGTGATCCGGAAAACCTGAGACCACGACGCACCGACCCCCATGATAGCCCGCGC
>CBDESZ010000018.1:0-468577 GCA_965242725.1 Alkalispirochaeta sp. | reverse complement strand
AGCGCCTCCTGAACCAGCTGGTTCAGAGAAATACCGCTCTCAAGAGCGCATCGGTATGCGTAACGATGGAGATCCGGGCTGATGCGAATATTGAAGGAGCCCTTATAGGATCTGCGTATGGGTCTATTTGTCTCCTCGCAGATGCGGATATAGTCGTCCACGGCGGCGTGAAACGCCTCCTTGAGCTCTTCAACGCTGCGTCCCTCAAAGGTTACCAGATCGGGGATTTCTTCAATGCGGCCGACAAATCGCTCATCCTCGGCGCTGAACTGCACGGAGCCGAGAAAGTCCCTGTATTTCATTACATCTTTTGCCATAGCGCCACATGTAGCATATCCGTATGCGGCGATTCTGTACACCAAACGATCACGTCCCGGCCGGACGAAACCGCCGCTCTTCCCGCGCCACAACGGCCTCCATATACTCCCGTACATCTGCCGCCGCCGGGGAAAATGACCGTATCAGCTCCCGTGGATCGACATACCGGGACGTGCACAAATCCTCACGTTGCTCTTCAAGGTATTGAAGAACGAAGTTCCGCGGAGATTCAACATCCCGTCCCGGCGGCCTGACCCGCCCTTGCCCGGGCGGGGACTCCGGCGGTACCCGATCGGCAGGCTTGACGGTGATTCCCCGGGCGGCGAGCGTCTGCAGCAGTGCCATGGGAGAGGCAAAGCCGGGCCGTGCGGCGTTTACGCGACCAACAAGGGTAATGGTTCGGTCAATGTCACCGGTGGCTTCAAAGAATGCGCATACCGTCTCCCGCGCTCCAACCTGCGACAGCGATGCAAAGGTCCCGAGAGCGCGTATAAAGAGCTTGTCCACCGAACGGGGCGCAACGTTCTTCACAAGGACGGCGTATACCTCACGTTGACTTCCCGGGAAGAGCGCCGCAAAGCGACGGGACGCCCCGTCCTCATCGTCGTATGCCGAGAGAAGCCGTTTCAGCAGCTCCTCCCCGCGGGTACAGAGGGGTGTGTACGATACGGGAAGGTCCAACCCATCGCCGAACGCGTCCGATGTCGCCCGGCAACGGGTGAGGGCGCGATACCACGAGTGCCGCGTGATGTGGCCGTGGACAAAGGCGTTCTCCCCAAGCAGCATCTCAACAAGGGTCGTCGCGACGAGCACCGCGGAATAGACATCTTCGTCCCGCGCCGTACCGGCGAGCACGGCGTGACCGGGGCCGGGAAGCCCGTCATCCTCCGCAGACCAGAGGAGGTCCCGGGACGTCGCGATTTCGCCGGTGAATTGCGTCGTCCCGTGGCGAAACAGGGTGAACTCCCCGCACCCCCACCGTTCACGGGGAGAATTTCGCCCGACGACACGGGTGCGAAGTAGAGTCCTTTCCAGGATATGGAGGGTACGGCGGTAGATTCCCTCCCAGGCGGTGACGACGCGCGGTGCCGGCTTTACGAACAGGCAAAGATCCAGCCCACCGGCGGTACCTCTAGTCGATTCCTGAACCGATACGCTGAAGTTCTTCTTCTATCAGCTGGAGTTGATATGCCGTGAGATACTCCCGTCCCGCCGGACGATCCAGGCTGATGACGTGGCCCGTCGTGGAATGGACAAAGGAAATACGGTCTGTCCGGCGTGCGGGGGACAGATGTTCCCGGTAGCCCTTTTTCTCCAAGAGTGACCGGAGCCGGTCATAGGTGAGATCTGTCGATCCTCCGGTGTGTCCCACAACGGGAGTATATATTCTGCGTCCGGGGATTGCAACTGAATATCAGTTGCATCGATCGGCGGGGAACGACGACGCAACGAATTTCTTGACGTCCCCGGCCGGCGGACCGACAATGGATATGTCATGAAACAGAGCGATCGTCCCCATCCCGGCGGTGGAAATCTCGTGATTCGGAACGGCGAGGTTCTCTTTCCGGGGTGTGAGTCACCGGTGGAGGCGGATGTACACATCTACGACGGGGTGATCGTCGCCGTCACGGCGCCGGGAGACCGGTCTCCGTCTTCGGGGGATGCCGCCGCCGAGGTTCTCGACGCACGGGGGCTCCTTGTTCTCCCCGGTGTGGTGGATCCCCACGTCCATTTTGACGAGCCGGGCTTCACCGATCGGGAGGACTTTTATCACGGTACCTCGGCGGCGGCGTCCGGCGGTGTGACGACGATCGTCGACATGCCCTGTACCTCCATTCCCCCGGTTACGGATAAGGCAAACTTCGACGTCAAGTACGATGTGATAAGGTCCCGGGCGGTTGTGGATTACGGACTGTACGGCGGTGTATCCGCCGAGTCCTTTTCGGAGGGTTTCCCCCGGGGGATGGAAGAGCTTGCACCCCATGTCCTCGGTTTCAAGACCTACTTTATCTCCGTCATGGAGCGCTTTCACCAGCTTGATCACTATCAGTTTGCCTGTGTTCTCCGGGAGGCGCGACGTCTCCGCCGGCCGGTGCTCCTTCACGCGGAGGATTTCCAGTTTTCTCAAGGTGCCACCGCCGCGGCGATGGCCCGGGGCGCCACCGCCGCCGACTTTGTCTCGGGACGTCCCGAGGAGGCGGAGATACTCGCCATTCTCAACGCAGCCGAGCTTGCCCGCATGCACGGCGGTGATCTTCACATCGTCCACGTCAGTACCGCGAGGGGTGCACAGATCGTCGCGGCAACACCCGGCGTCACCGGTGAGACCTGTCCCCACTACCTCGCATTTGATACGGCGGACTTCAGCAGGATCGGTTCGGCGGTAAAAGTGACGCCTCCCATTAAGGGTGAGCCCAATCGCGGCGCCCTCTGGGTCGCCCTCAGGCGGGGGGAGCTTGCCTACGTCGCCTCGGACCATGCACCGTCGCCGACGGAGCAGAAACAGACCGGTTCCATATGGACCGACTACGCCGGTATTCCCGGAAGCGGCACGCTCCTTCCGTTTCTCTATTCCGAGGGGTATCGCGCCGGTCGACTCTCCCTCCGGCGTCTGGTGGAGGTGACCGCGGAGGCTGCCGCAAAGCGGTGGGGAATATTTCACCGCAAGGGTGCGCTCCTTCCGGGTCGGGACGGCGACTGCGTCCTCATCGATCCTGAAGGGAGCTGGACCGTTCGAGGTGCGGATTTTCTCTCCAAAGGAACGATCACTCCCTTTGAAGGCATGACCTTTCAGGGGCGCGTGAAAGCGACCGTTGTTCGTGGACGTGTGGTATATCGCGACGGTGACGGAATCTCCGTTGATCCGGGGTATGGTACGTTGCTCCGTCGTCGGGAAGGAATGGACGATGATTCTCATTAAAAACTGTTTTCACATCGAGTCTCCCGATGTCGCCGACGGCGGGCGCGGCTGGGATATCGCCGTCGCGGACACCACGATCACGCGTATCGCCCCGGATATCACCCCCGAGGAGGTGGGCGGAAAAGGGCGGCCGCCGACGATGTGGAGGTCATCGACGCCTCCCGGATGGTTGTTGTTCCCGGATTCGTCAACACCCACCACCATTTCTTCCAGACCCTGACGCGGGCGCTCCCGGATGCCCAGGACGCCAAACTCTTTGAATGGCTCCTCTACCACTACGAAGTGTGGAAGCATATCGACTCCGAGGCGGTGCGGGCATCCACGATGCTCGCCGTGGGAGAGCTCCTCAAGACGGGGTGCACAACCACCACCGACCACCACTACCTCTATCCCCGTACCTTTGACGGCGACATCGTGGCGACGCAGTTTGAGGCGGCAGAGACGCTGGGTATCCGCTTTTCTCCCTCCCGGGGTTCCATGAGTCTGAGCAAAGAAGGCAAAGGACGGAGGACTGCCCCCCGATTCGGTAGGTACAGACGGGATGAGGAGATTTCTTGCCCACAGAGCTGAGGAGGTGATCAGACGCTTCCACGACGATTCACCCCTGTCCATGAGAAAGATCACCCTCGCTCCCTGCAGCCCCTTCAGCGTGACCCCGGAACTGATGAAAGAGACTGCGGCACTGGCGCGACGCTTCGGCGTTCGACTGCATACCCATCTGGCGGAAACCAAAGACGAGGATTGCATTCTGCATGGAGGTCTTCGGCGTACGTCCGCTGGCGCTCATGGAGCGCTGCGACTATGTCGGACCGGACGTTTATTTTGCCCACGGAATATTCTTTACCGATGAAGAACTGGCGGTGCTCAGGGAAACGGGGTGCGGCGTGAGCCACTGTCCCTCGTCAAATATGCGTCTGGGGTCGGGTATCGCCCGGGTCGTCGAGATGAAAAAGCTGGGTATTCCCGTTTCAATCGGTGTGGACGGTTCGGCGAGTAACGATACAAGTGATTTTCTCGGTGAAATGCGAAACGCCCTGCTCCTGCAGCGTGTCCACTACGGCTCGGACGCCGTCGGGGCGAGGGAAATTCTCGATATGGCCACCATGGGGGGCGCCCGGACCCTCGGCTTTGAGGGAGTGGGGCGGCTGTCGACGGGGTGGGCCGCCGATTTGGCGCTCTTCGATGTTCATCGATTTGAGTACGCAGGGGCGCTGGAGGACCCGCTGGCGGCGTTGATATTTGCCGGCTACAACCACGGTACGGCATACACGATCGTCAATGGACGGGTGGTGGTGCGGGATGGTCGCCTGACGGGCTAATGACGAAGAAGCGCTTTTCCGGGACGGCAACACGGCGGCACAACGTCTCGTCCGCCTCGCCGGAGGGTGACTGTCGGGAAGAATTGCAGCAGGGGGAACGGGTCGGCGTCTATCCTTCCGCGTCAATATCGGTAAATGAAAAGTTTGTCACATCAAAGAGTCCCATGTCGGTGAGCTTCAACCGCGAGAATGACCGGAAGGGCGAGAAAGGAGAGCGTCATGAAGGGGTCGATTGAGGGATTGAGCCCCAGCTCGTTCCGCGGCAAGTTGATTGAGTTCCGCAAGTTTCCTTTCCACCCGTTCTCCCGAATCCGTTGACATGAGGCCGGCGATCGGAAGGGGGAGGGTTCCCCGGATTTCTCCCTCCACCGAGACGGTCATGCCTCCGGCGCCAGCGAATGAGTTCCTCCACGGCGAGTACGATGTCGATGTCGTTGTCGCCAAGGACGATAATGTTGTGGGAATCGTGGGCGATAGTCGTGGCGATCGCTCCGCCGTGGAGCTGAAATCCCTCTACCAGCCCGAGGCCGACATTTCCCAGCCCCTTGTGCCGCTCTATCACCGCGAGCTTGCAGATATCGATATCTTCGTTGTGGACAAAAAAGCCGTCTTCATCGCGTTCAACGTGTCGAATGAGGAGCTCCGTAATGAGATCTCCCGGCTTGATGCCGATCACCCGGGCGACCCCCCGTCTTCAGGGGAAGGCGCAGACGTCGGGCGGAAAAATCTTGTACCCGCACCGTGCCGGTTACCGCTTCCGTGTCGGCGCTCTTCACGGAAAATACGGCGTGATGGTCCTCCGCGACGAGGGTGCCGTTCTTGTACCACCTGCCGAACGGAAAATGTATGTACGTCATCAAGGACGACAAGATCCGCGTCATATCCCGGCGACACCGCTCCCTTCCCGCGGAGATTGTGACACGTTGCCGCATTCAGGGTAGCCATTTGTATCGCCGTGACCGGATCGACACCGTTACGTATCGCGAGACGGACGTTATGGTCGATATGTCCCTCGGCAAGGATATCCGCAGGCTGCTTGTCGTCGGTACAGAAACTGCAATACCGGGCCTTTGCCTCATCAAGCCCCGTGATGAGGGTGGTGAGATTACGCGCCGCCGACCCCTCCCGGATCAGCACGCGCATTTCCCAGACGGAGGCGCTGTTCCATCTCTTCCACGGTGGAGCATTCATGGTCCGTCTCGATTCCTGCGGCGCGGTAGGCTGCAAGATCACCACCGAGAACCATCGGCGCGTGGCCGTCGATGCGCTTGTTTCGCATTGTCGCAAGTTCGATCTTGTCCAGTATCGGGGAATCGCCGTTCAGCACCGACGGATAATCCATTACCTCACCGAGACCGAGCACCTTTTCCTCATCGATCAGCGCCGAGAGGGCGCGTGCGTCAAGCACGGCGCCGGCATTTTCAAACGAAGGTCGCAGGAACTACATGAGGGGAGCATGAAAAAAAACGTCGAGAGGTACGTCCTTTGCGGCATCAATCATGTAGCGAATTCCGTCGATGCCGGCGACGTTGGCGATTTCATGGGGGTCTGCAACCACCGTCGTCGTGCCTCGGGGCACAACGAGTCGGGCGAACTGTTCCGGCGACAACAGTGATGATTCGATATGTACGTGGCTGTCTATCAGTCCGGGAATGACGGTCTTTCCCTCCAGATCAACCGTTTTGTTGCCCCGATACGTTCCCGAGTCACCGATCGCCGCAATGACGCCACCGGCGACGGCTATTTCACCTCCAACAATCTCCCGGGTGAAGACATTGACGATCCGTCCGTTGGTAAAAACCACGTCTGCCGGCTTTCGGCCCATGGCGACGTCGATGAGGTGTTTCCTGTCCATGCCGTCGTCCCCCCTTCCTAAAGCATAGTCCCGATATATAGGGGTTTTCAATATTGTCACCCCCGCGTTAACAGTTTACAGTTACTTCTATACTTCGTACCCAAATTACGTTTCACCACAAACCAACCAAGGGGGCAGAGAATGGAAAAGTACTTCCAATTGAAGGCCAACAACACGACCGTAAAGACGGAAGTGATTGCGGGACTCACAACCTTTTTGACGATGGCGTATATCCTCGCCGTCAACCCGGGGATACTGTCGGCAACGGGAATGCCGGCGGACTCGGTATTTACCGCGACGGCGCTGGCGTCTCTTATCGCCACGCTCGTGATGGCGCTTGTCGCCAAGTTGCCCTTCGCCCTGGCACCCGGAATGGGGCTGAACGCGTTTTTTGCATTCACCGTCGTGCTCGGCATGGGGTATTCCTGGCAGATGGCACTGACTGCGGTCTTTCTGGAAGGTATTATTTTTCTCGTTCTCTCCTTCTTTAACGTCCGGGAAGCCATTATCAATCTGATTCCGGCAAACATAAAGAAGGCCGTTTCCGTCGGTATCGGCCTCTTTATCGCCTTCATCGGTATGCAGAACGCCGGAATCATCGTTGACAATCCCGCCACCCTCGTCGGTCTCGGATCCTTTGGAGATCCCGCGGCGCTGCTGGCGGTGATCGGTCTGGTCATTACGGCGGGAATGCTTGCATACAAGGTGACAGGTGCGCTGTTGTGGGGAATCCTCATTTCAACGATCATCGGTATCCCCATGGGTGTCACCAATGTCGAGGGTTTCCGCCTCTTCTCGGCGCCCCCTTCACTCGCACCGATCCTCTTCCAGTTTGACTTTGCCGCAATATTCACGCTGGACATGCTGGTCGTCCTCTTCACCTTTCTCTTTGTCGATATCTTCGACACCGTGGGAACGCTCATCGGCGTCTCCACAAAGGCGGGTCTCATGACCTCCGACGGGAAAATACCGCGGGCAAAGCAGGCGCTCATCGCCGACGCCGTGGGAACGACGGTCGGTGCGATTCTCGGAACTTCAACGGTCACGACCTACGTTGAGAGTGCCGCAGGTGTGGAAGAGGGCGGACGGACGGGACTCACCTCCCTCGTCACGGCGATTCTCTTCCTCCTGGCTCTCTTTCTGAGTCCGCTGTTCCTCCTCGTACCCGGCGCGGCTACCGCACCGGCCCTCATACTTGTCGGTGTGTTCATGATGGGACCGGTCAGGGAGATAGATTTCTCGGATATCACCGTTGCCCTTCCGGCATTTCTCACGATTGTCATGATGCCGCTGGCGTACAGCATCGCCGAAGGAATCGTCTGGGGACTTATCTCCTTTGTCGTGCTGAAGGCAATTTTCAGGCAGGGGCAAGGAGGTCAGCCCGGTGACCTATCTTCTCGCACTGATCCTTCTTCTTACGTTCTTCATTTAATCTCATCGACCTCTTTTGCGGCGGCACGACCATCGTCGTCGCCGCGGAAGAGGTCAAACTTGACAGACCATCAGAGTGGTCTTACCATCATAATTGTTACCGGACAACTGATTTTTCCTATTCTTTTTTTCAGGGTAAACCCAAAAAGGATAGTCGGACCGTACATGCGGGGCCGCTCATATTCTACTTGTCCCCGCATACTCACAGGGGAGGAGTGTATGGGCGACAAGATGCGCCTCGTTCCTTTTGACGATCTTCTTGAACGAATATTTCGAGGAGTATCGCGGAGAGCGTTCGATTCTCGAGGTACCCGAACGGTTGTGGTTCAGACCACAAAACGCGCACGGCGTTGAAATACTCAGCGAACGGTGCGGGCTGCCTCTCGGTCCCGCAGCGGGGCCGCATACACAGCTTGCGGTCAATATTCTCGCCTCCTATCTCACGGGAAGCCGGTTCATAGAACTGAAAACGGTACAGATCCTCGATGCCCTTGAGATTGAAAAACCGTGTATTGATGTCACCGACGAGGGGTACAATACTGAGTGGTCCACCGAACTCGCCCTTGATGAGGCGTGGCAGGAGTATGCAAAGGGGTGGATTCTGCTCCACGCCGTTGAATACATCTTCGCCATGGCGCGTTCCGACCATCGCCGCTCCTTCATATTCAATATGAGCGTGGGCTACGACCTCAAGGGAATCCTTTCTGAGCCGATGACGCGATACATCGCCCGCATGAAGGACTCCTCCGGAGAAGAACGGTTTCATACATGGGTGGAAGCGGTGCGGAGCAGACTGCCGGTCATGCTCAGGGGGACCGAACTTGAAGAGCGAGCGAAGGGTCTTTCCTCCCTTGAAATATCGCCGCATATTTGTCGGTCCGTAACCCTCTCGACGATGCACGGCTGCCCCCCCGCGGAAATAGAAGCGATTTGTACCCATATGCTCACGGAAGAGGGACTGGACACCTATGTAAAACTCAATCCGACACTGCTCGGATATGAGAAGGTGAACGAAATCCTCGGGAAGCTTGGGTACGGATACGTCCAACTTGACCGGGACGGCTTTGACAGGGACCTGCAGTATCCCGATGCGATCGACATTCTCACGCGGCTGCGGGAGACCGCAACAAAGAGGGGACGACAGTTCGGCGTAAAGCTGACAAATACGCTGGCTGCGCGAAATACCGCTGAACGGCTGCCCGGGGATGACTTCTACCTTTCCGGGCGTGCCCTCTATCCCCTTTCCCTTACCCTTGCGGCACGCCTGTCGGAACATTTCAGCGGTGATCTGCCGATCTCGTTTTCCGGAGGAATTTCGGCCCACAACGTGGAAGCGCTCTTTCAGACCGGCATACGACCCCTCACGCTCGCGACGGAACTGCTCAAGCCGGGGGGATATCTGCGGACACGGCAGATTGCGGAGAAGGTGGACACCCTTCTCTCGGACGACGCCGGGGCGGCGGACCGGAAAAACATTGACGTCCCGGCACTGCAGGCCCTTGCGGCGGGTATTTTCAGCGATCCGGCGTTGCATAAGAGTTTTCGTGGCGACGATTCTGTTGAAAGTCCCGGGAAACTTCCCCTTTTCGACTGCTATGAGGCGCCGTGTGTCACCGCATGTGCCATACATCAGCATATCCCGGGCTACATCCGCCTCGTCGGCGAGGGGCGCTATGAAGAAGCGCTGCAGCTTATCTATGAACGAAATGCCCTGCCGTCGATCACGGGCCATATTTGCGACCATCAGTGCCAGTCGGTCTGCACCCGCCTTGACTATGAAGGGTGTATAAATATCCGCGAAATCAAACGTCTTGCCGTTCTTAACGGGATGGAAGGATATCGCGCGGGTTGGCACGCTCCGGGCCGGAAACGAAACGAACGTGTAGCCGTCGTCGGGGCAGGACCGGCGGGGCTCTCGGCGGCGTACTTTCTCGCCAGGGAACACTTTCCCGTCACGCTTTTTGAGCGTCAGCCCGACGCCGGCGGCGTGGTCAGATACGTGGTCCCCCATTTCCGCATCCCCCGGGAGGCGATAGAGAGCGATATCGCCTTCATCGGGGATCACGGTGTGGCGTTTCGATTCGGCGCGGATGAGGAGGATGTTACCGTCGAACGGCTCCGGGTCGACGGGTTTTCCTTCATTCTCTATGCGGTGGGGACATACCGAAGCCGACCGTTGCGGCTGGATGGAGATAATCGGCATGTCTACGCCGCCTTCCCCTTTCTCATCCAGTTCAACCGTGACCCGTCTCAGCTGTCACTCGGAAAACGCGTCGCCGTAATCGGTGCCGGCGACACCGCCATGGACTGCGCCAGGTCGGCCCTTCGTTCTCCCGGCGTCGAGGAGGTTTCAATAGTCTACCGCCGGGCGTCGGAGCAGATGCCGGCGACACGGGAGGAGTACGATCTCACCAGGAACGACGGAATTCGGTTCCGATGGCTCCGCAATCCCCGGCGATTTGATGCGGACGGGACGCTGACGGTGGAGGTCATGACGCTTGGAGAAAAGGACGCATCCGGACGGCGCCGCCCCGTGCCCACGGGAGAAACGGAAACGATCGCCGCCGACAGCGTCATATCCGCCATCGGTGACGACCCCGATACGGCGATGCTTGAACGTCTCGGTCTTGCGGCGAAGGAGGGGCGGATTCCGGCAGGCGAGACGGGCGAGACCGAACTGGAAGATGTCTATCTCATCGGTGACGGCCGCACCGGCCCCTCCACAATCGTCCAATGCATTGCCGAAGGGCGGAAGGCGTCGGATGCGATCTGTCTCAGGGTGGACTCGGAGTGGAACCGGGAGGAAAAGATTCCCCCGATGGACGCGGATCGTCGATACGCGGACATCCTGGAAAAGCGGGGAGACATCGTGGCAAAACCGGACGCGTCGACGTCAGGGGATGCCACGGCCTTCGGTGCGAGGGAGCTTTCCCGCTGCCTGGAATGCGATTTTGTGTGCAACAAGTGTGTCGATGTCTGTCCCAACAGGGCGAATATCGCCGTGTCCGTAGAGAAGGATCCCCTCTTTTCCAACCCCTTTGAGATCGTCCATATCGACGCCTACTGCAATGAATGCGGAAATTGCGGTCACTTCTGTCCATGGCGCGAAGGCGTTCCCTATGTAGACAAACCGACGGTCTTCAGCACCTATGAAGACTTCACCGACAGCGTCAACCCGGGCTGGTTCATTGAAGGGGAGACTGTCCATGTGCGGTACGATGGAACCGTCTCTGAAACAACCCGTGCCGAGGCGCGCCGTCGAAGTGAAACCGTTCCGGTCGCCGCTGCGGAAGCTGCAGCAGCCGGCTTCCGCGGCACGGCCTCAACGGCGTATACGTCCAGGGATGAAGCACGCTTCTATCGGCTTCTTTCGCTCATGATGACCCGACGGCCACATCTTTTCGGAAATGTGGATCCGCCGGTTCAGGGGGTGCCCAGATGACCGTCTTCAGGAATGCAACTGTCGTTGAGTTTGATCCGCCCCGCGTGCGGGAAGGGGTGAACGTCGCGGTGGAGGGAAACGTCATTTATGAAGTGGGGCCTGATGCGGGGATGCCGACCGGCGGCGATGCGGCCGAACGGGTCATCGATCTCACGGGGAAATTGCTGCTTCCGGGACTGGTAAACAGCCATACCCACTACTATTCCGCCCTCGCCAGAGGGATAACGGCGGAACTCAACGCCATGCCCGACTTCGTCTCCATTCTTCGCCAACTGTGGTGGAGACTCGATCGGGCCATCGACTTTGAAATTCTCTACTCCTCGGCGCTTACCGCCTCTCTGGACGCGATTCGATGCGGTACAACCTCCGCAATCGACCATCACGCCGCCGCAGATGCCGTCACGGGATCTCTCACGACGATAAAGAGGGCGTTTGAGACGGCGGGGTTGCGGGGTGCCGCGTGTTTTGAAGTAACCGACCGGTACGGTGCCGACACGATGCATGAGGGGGTGGCGGAAAACATTGCCTTTGCGGAGCTCATCGACGACGAGACCCGGGACGGGCGGTCGCCGCTGGTTGAAAGTCTCGTCGGCGGTCACGCGCCGTGTACCCTGCCGGACGACGGGCTGACGTTGCTGGCCGATGCGTGTGAACGAACGGGTCGGGGGCTCCACATTCACGTTGCCGAGGACCGCTGGGACGTCTCCCATTCCCATATGCACTATGGGGAGGATCTTATTCCACGATTGGACCGTCACGGACTGATAAGCGACAAAACCGTCCTTGTCCACGGCGTATTTCTCACTGCCGATGAAGTTGAAATCATGAACACAGCCGATGCCTTTCTCGTGCACAACTGTCGCTCCAACATGAATAACGGCGTCGGATACAACGGACTTCTTCCGAAGGTTAAAAACCTCGCCCTCGGAACCGACGGTATCGGAAGCAACATGTTCTCAAGTGCCCAGACCGCCTTTTTCAAGCATCGCGACGCCCACGGTCCAATGGGTGCGCCCGACTTTCTCAAAGCCCTCTCGTCAGGGAACGCCCTGCTTGAGCGGCTCTTCAGACGTCCCTTCGGCAGGGTGGAACCGGGATACGCCGCGGATCTCATCGTCGTTGATTACCCGGCTCCGACGCCTCTCATTCCGGAAAATATAGCGGGACACTTCATGTTCGGAATGGGACCTGAAATCGTGGAAACCGTGATGATCGACGGAAAGATCGTCATGGAGAACCGTCGGTTCGCCCTGGACCTTCGGGAAATTTACGGGGAGGCGCAACAACAGGCGAGGCGACTGTGGGAACGGATGAACAACGTCTCACCGTGACAAAGACGACAACGGCCGATCCTGAGGGGTTCGACGACGGAACGACGGCCGGAACAAGGACGCAACAAGGGGCGTGAAGGAATGACAATCAGTGAACGTGCGGAAGCAATCAGAAAACTGGCGGGGATGTACCGGGACGACACGGCGAGACTCCTGAGTCGACTGGTCCGTATAAAGTCGTACAGTGCCGCTGAAGAGGCGGCAAGCAGGGAGGTGGAGTCGATCTGCCGGGAGCACGGCTTTGACGAGGTGCGTATTGACGGCCTGGGAAGTGTCGTCGCCCGTATCGGGTCGGGACCGAAGGCGCTCGCCATCGACGGTCACATCGATACGGTGGAGGTGGGTGATCCGGCGCAGTGGAAGGGGGACCCCTTTTCCGGGAATATCGTAGACGGAATTGTCCACGGGCGGGGAACCTCGGATCAGAAGGGCGGCGTTGCGGCGATGCTCATGGCAGGCCGGATTCTGAAGGAGTTGGACTACCGTGGAGCGTGGAGCGTGTATTTCACCTTCACCGTCATGGAAGAAGACTGCGACGGCATGTGCTGGAAGTATCTCATCGAGGAGGAGGGGCTGAAACCTGATCTCGTCGTTTCCACGGAACCGACCTCCTGCCGAATCTACCGCGGCCATCGGGGACGCATGGAAATGGTTGCGCGCCTGCGGGGCATTTCTGCCCACGGATCGGCGCCGGAGCGGGGGGTAAGTGCCGCCTATAAAGCCGCCCGGGCGGCGCTGGCGATGGAGGAACTCAATACACGCCTCGAGCCGGACGGTGAGAACTTTCTCGGCAAGGGGACGATTGTGGTGAGCCAGATCGATGTACACGGACCTTCCCAGTGCGCCGTTCCCGACCAGGCGATGCTCTACCTGGACCGTCGACTGACCTGGGGCGAGACAAAGGAAACGGCGATCGCTCAGGTGAAAACGTACATGGCCGCGGCATTGGGCGAGGATGAATCCGCGGTGGAAGTGACGATGCCCAACTACGAGAAGAGGGGCTGGAAAAACACCGACTACGGTCAGGAGCTGTTCTTTCCCTCATGGAAGACGGCGGCGGATCATCCCCTTGTTCAATCGGGGGCGGAAGCGTTTCGGCTGCTCTTCGATTCGGAACCGGTTATCGACAAATGGACATTCTCCACCAATCTCGTTGCCACGACGGGACGTCACGGAATTCCGGCGATCGGCTTCGGGCCGGGCGACGAGAACCAGGCTCATGCGCCCAATGAAATCACCCGCGTTGCCGATCTGGAAATATGCAGCGCCTTCTACGCCATGCTGCCCTACATGCTGGAAGAGCGGGGAGTGTAGTGATGGAATATCGGTATCGGTGCATTGAATGCGGAAGGGACTATCCCATCACACCGAATCGATTACTCTGTGATGACTGCGGAGCCCATCAGCAACCCGACCTTCCATTGAAGGGAATGCTTGAGGTTTCCCTCGCGGGGAGCATCCCTGATAACTGGACGGTCTACGACTGGCTGCCGGTGGAACGGGAGTGGTTTCCTCCGATTCCGGTAGGAAATACACCGCTCTGGACACCGGTGCGCCTCCGGGAAGCGACCGGGCTGGACAACCTCTTTATCAAGGACGATTCGACCAATCCAACGGGCTCCCTGAAGGACCGGGCAAGTTATCTCGTCGCCGCCTTTGCACGACGGGAGGGAATCGATCGGATCGTTCTCTCCTCGACCGGAAACGCGGGGAGCTCCATGGCGGGGGTCGGCGCCGCCGCCGGCCTCAAGGTCCGGCTCTTTCTGCCGGCGGCGGCGCCTGCCGCAAAGATTGTGCAATCCCTCCAGTACGGTGCAGACGTCGTCCGCGTGGACGGGACCTACGACGATGCGGTCGACCAGTCCATGGATTATCTCAGATCCCACGGCGGGCTTTCCCGCAACACCGGACACAATCCGCTCACCGTGGAGGGGAAAAAGACCGTCTCCCTGGAGATTTTCCGGCAACTTGGCGGGCGTGTGCCGGACTACGTCTTTGTCCCCACCGGCGACGGGGTCATTATCAGCGGTGTCTTCAAGGGTTTTGAGGACCTCGTCGCGATGGGCAAGGCCGATCGGGTCCCGACGGTCGTGGCGGTACAGTCCGAAGGGTCCTCCGCCATCGCACGGGCGTTCCGGAACGGCGATTTCCGGTCCCCCCGGCCGTCGACGACGCTGGCGGACTCCATTTCCGTCGCCGTTCCCAGCGGCGGATATTTCGCGCTGGACCGGCTGCGACGACACGGCGGAAGGGTCGTTACCGTCCCCGACGACGCGATTCTCGCCGCCCAGTACGAACTTTCGTCGTTGGCGGGGCTCTTTGCGGAACCCGCCGCGGCGGCGGCGTGGGCGGGATGCCGGGAGATCTCCGATTCCCTTTCACCCGATGATGTTGTGGTGGTGCTCGTTACCGGCAACGGCCTCAAGGACACGGATAGCGCCCGAAAAGGAGTTGAACGGCATGGTTCGTGACGGCACGCCCGATTCTCCCTCCATTTCCCGCTCGATACCCCGCCGCGACGGCAGGGAGAAGGCGTCAGGGGAGGCTCGTTACATCGCCGACATTCCCCACGAAGAGACGTTGACGGCGCGTTTTTTTCGCGCACCGGTAGCGCGGGGGCGCATTTCTGCGCTCCGGATACCGGAGCTGCCCGCCGGCTACTTCGTCGTCGACCACCGGGACGTCCCGGGGAACAACCATATCGCCCTCATCACCACCGACTGGCCCGCATTTGCGGACCGGGAGATACGCTACCTCGGGCAGATCGTCGCCGTCGTTGCCGGTCCCGACCCGGTCGTTGTGGATGAGATCATCCGGGCAATGTCCCTTGAATGCGATGAAGGTACACCGGCGACAACGATCGATGAGGGGCTCGCCTGTGTCGGAGGGGCCATCCATGGCGCTGATAATCTTTACGCCGACATCACCCTGTCCAGGGGTGACCCGGAGGCGGCCTTCGCGGGAGCGGCGCGCATCATCGAAGGTACGTATTCCACGGGATTTCAGGAACAGCTGTACATGGAACCCCAGGGGATCGTCGCATGGCTGGAGGGGGGCGACGGGACGGATGCGGACGCACATCGGCCCGGCAAGGTCGTCATCCACGGGTCGCTGCAATGTCCCTACTATGTGAAACACGCGGTGGAAGAGACGCTCGGGCCTTCCTACGCGGTCAGGGTCATTCAGGCGACGACGGGAGGTGCCTTCGGAGGGAAGGAGGACTATCCGGAAATCATGGCGGCGCCCCTCGCGGTCGCGGCGGTGAAGATCGGCAGACCCCTGCGAATGATATTCGACCGGGGGGAAGATCTTTCATTTACCTCCAAACGTCACCCCTCGCGCACAACGGTACGAACCGCCCACGACGGCGATGGCAGGATTATCGGTGTCGACTACGACATGATTCTCAACGGCGGCGCCTACGAGAGTTACTCCGCCATCGTGCTCCAGCGCGCCCTTTTTACCTCAAACGGAGCGTACAACTTCCCCAACGTGCGCGTCCGGGGCAGGGCGATTGCGACCAGCACCGTTCCCTCCGGAGCCTTTCGCGGGTTTGGTGCGCCCCAGGCGATTTTCGCCCTTGAAATGCATATGGAACGTGTCGCCCGGGAGTACGGCCGATCTCCGGTGGATCTGCGTCGCGAGTACCTCCTCAGAAAAGGTGACCCCACCATCACCGGCGGTACCATCAGGGAGCCCGTGATTATGGAGGATCTCATCGATCGGGCGGTGGAACTGTCCGACTTCGATGAGAAATATACGTCCTACGGCCCCACGAGAGGCAGAGGAATCGGAATCGCCGTTTTCAACCACGGATGCGGATTCACCGGTGACGGAGAACAGCGCATCATCAAGGCCAGGGCGTCGCTGCGAAAAGACGCCGCCGATCACGTGGAAATACTCGTTGCCAACATGGATATGGGGCAGGGACCACAGACCACCTTTCCCAAGATCGTCGGGGCGATACTCGGCATTCCTCCCGAGGAAATAGGATACGACAATCCCGATACCGATCGCGTCCCCGACTCCGGACCTACCGTCGCGAGCCGGACGATGATGGTCGTCGGCTACCTTCTGCAGGAAGCGGCTCGGGAGCTGAAAAGGACGTGGCGGAGCGGCGTCGAACAGACGGTAACGAAGGATTACCGCATGCCTCCCGGTATGGTGTGGGATCAGGCATCCCTCACCGGCGATGCCTACCCCGCATACGGTTGGGGGGTAAACGTTGTGGAAGTCTCCATCGATCCCGTCAGCTGGGAACCCGCCGTCGTCGGCGCGTGGGGCGTATACGATGTGGGGGTGCCCATCGATGAGCGGGTCGTTCTGGGACAGATTCAGGGCGGCATGAGTCAGGCGCTCGGATACGCTTCCCTGGAGAATCTTGATGTGGATGGCAGGGGAGTTTTCCGGCAGCGGACGATGGCGGACTACATCATCGCCACCAGTCTTGATTTTCCCGCGACCACCGGTGAGGTCCTCCTCAACCCCTATGAGTTCGGGCCCTTCGGGGCGAAGGGGATGGGTGAAATGGTTCACGACGGCGGACACGCCGCGTTTTGCGCGGCAGTGCAGCACGCCCTCGGACGTTCCTGCGATACCATTCCGCTCACCCCCGAGCGAATCGCGGAGATCATGAAATGAGCTGTACCATTACCGTGAACGGCGTGGAACACCGCATTGAAATGGATCCCATGAGCCGCCTCGTGGACGTCCTGCGTGACCGGTGCGGCCTTACGGGAACAAAGGAAGGATGCGGAGAAGGTGAGTGTGGTGCCTGCACCGTCTTTCTCAACGGCCGTCTGGTAAACAGCTGCCTCGTTCCCCTCATCACTGCCGACGGTGGTGAGGTGCGCACCATCGAATACGTAAAGGAAACGGAAACGGGACGTGTGCTGACCGAAGCCTTTGCGGAGTTTCACGGCGTCCAGTGCGGGTTCTGTACTCCCGGGATGATTGTCGCCGCAGTGGATCTCCTGGCACGCATCCCGCGACCCCGGGAAGAAGAGATCCGCATGGCCATTTCGGGAAACCTCTGCCGCTGCACCGGATATGACATGATCGTCCAGGCGATCCTGGCGGCAGCGGGACGGTTGGAAGGCAATACGGAGGATGATCAATGGTGAGGCGTGGAGCCGGTGTGCCCCGGTCTTTGCCGACCATCGTCTTCAGGCCGCAGACACTTGTGGAAGCGCTGGCGTATCGACGAGAAACGGGAGCCCTCCCGTTTATGGGCGGGACGGACCTCATGGTGCGACACCGCCGCTACTCCGGGACTCCTCCGCGCTTTGAGGGACCCCTTCTCCTCCTGGACCGCGTGGAGGAGCTGCAGACAATCGTATCGGAAGTCTCCGCGAAAGGAGACCGCGGCGCGATCATCATCGGTGCCGGCGTGTCCTATTCCGCCGCGCTGGACCATCCCGATTTGCCTCCGCTCCTGCGGGAGGCGATTCAGCTAATTGCCGCACCGGGAATACGCAATCAGGGGACCGTCGCGGGAAATATCTGTAATGCCTCTCCCGCGGGAGATACCTTACCGCCGCTGTACGTCCATGATGCGGAAATCGAAGTCGCACGATTACCGGGGAGCGGCGAGCAGGTGGAAGATGGTGTTGCCGGCGGGGCCGTCGGCGTCGGTGATATTCGGCGTCGACGTCTCCCCATATCCCGTTTTCTTCCTGGTCCGGGAAAGACTGCCCTGGCGGAAGACGAAATCGTGACGGCCGTTCACATTCCGCTCCTGAATGGAGGAATACGCTACTACCGGAAGGTCGGGACCCGCAAGGCAAACGCCCTTTCCAAGATTTCGGCCGCGGGATACGCCGTTATTCACGACGGCCGGGTACGGGATTTCCGCTTCGCCCTGGGCGCGGTGGCACCCACGGTGATCCGACTGACGGAGATTGAAGCGAAAATCTCCCGCCGGCGGGTTGGGCGAATTCCGGAGATATGGGAAGAAATTGACACTCACCACATGGTGGAAGAGGCGATTCAACCGATCGATGATCAACGATCCACGGCGGCGTACCGGACGGCGGTCGCACGGAACAGTCTCAGGGTGTTCCTTGAAATGATCGCCGCTCAGGCGAAAAAGTCCGCGAAAGGAAAGAAAAAGGATGATTGACCTATCCCGAAACGAAGAACAGGTACAGCGAAACGCCCGGCTCTGCGCCCGACAGGGTATTATCCTGCCGACCTACGAAAACATGGTGAATCCCGAGACGGTGCCGCCCGAAATCGTGACAGAATTGAGACGAGTCGGTCGAAACGACGTTCACTCCCGCAATCTTTTCCGCGTCACCTGGGAAAATGAACCTGTCGAGACGGGAGGCGGCTTTTCCGGGGTCAATTACCTCGAGATCCCCCCGGCTCTGTCGGGAGTCCCCGCGCGGATTATCGGTCTGGTGGGTAAATGGTTCCCCACGGGAGCCCATAAAGTCGGCGCCTCCTACAGCTGTATTGCACCGGCCCTGGTGACCGGACAGTTCGATCCGGAAAAAAACAGCGCAGTATGGCCGTCCACGGGAAATTACTGCCGCGGCGGTGCCTACATTTCCCGGCTTCTTTCGTGCAAATCGATAGCGATTCTGCCGGAGGAAATGTCTCAGGAGCGATTTCGGTGGCTGGAATCGATGGCGGATGAGACGATCGCGACGCCCGGGTGCGAGAGCAACGTAAAGGAAATATTCGACAAGTGTCATGAGCTCAACGCCGAGCGGGGCAATGAGATTTTTATCTTCAACCAGTTTGAACAGATGGGAAACCACCTCTGGCACCACGAGGTCACCGGCCCCGCCATGGAGAAAGTGCTCCGTCGTGAACTGGGGCCGAAGGGGAATTTTGCCGGCACCTGTATCTCTTCCGGCTCGGCGGGGACGATCGCTTCAGGGGAGTATCTGAAATCGAAGTTTCCCCACGCAAAACTTGCCGTTTCCGAAGCGAGACAGTGTCCCACCCTCCTTTCAAACGGATTCGGGGGTCATCGCATAGAAGGAATCGGCGACAAGCACGTCCCGTGGATTCACAACGTCAAAAACACGGACATGGTCGTCGCCGTGGATGACGAACATACGATGCGTCTCTTTCGGCTCTTCAACGAACCGGTCGGACGGGAGCTGCTTGTGGAGCGTGGCGTCGATCCCTCCGTCGTCGACAGCCTCGATCTTCTGGGGATCAGCAGCATTTGCAACATCATCACGGCGGCGAAATTTGCGCGCTATTATGAACTTACCGAAAACGACGTGGTAATGACCGTTTTCACCGATTCGGAAGAACTGTACACATCGCGCCTGGAGGAACTTCGCGCCGAACGGGGGGCGTACACAAGGGATGACGCCGTCGGCGACTACGAAATACTGCGACAACTGGGCACCGACGCACTTCTGGAACTGCGCTACGAAGACCGGAAACGCATTCATAATCTGAAGTACTACACGTGGGTTGAACAGCAGGGAAAGAGCTATCAGGAAATTCAGGCCCAGTGGTACGACCGGGACTATTGGGAGCGCCTCTACGCACTCCGTCCCGAGATCGACCGGCTTATCATTGAATTCAATGAAATGGTTGTGAGGTACGCGACATAGAGCGTATCCGCAGGAGGAGACGATGATTACCGAGTACAGGAGACCCCGGAATGTTGCCGAGGCGGTGGCCCTCAAAGGGGATGGATTTGTATTCCTCGCCGGGGGTACCCAGATCAATAACGCCGGTGCCCGCCGGCTTCAAACGAGCGGTCAGGATCACATCAGGATAGCCTCCCTGGACGCCCTGGACCTCTCGGGTATTTCATTTGACGCCGCCGGTGACGGACGGTGGATCATCGGTGCCGGTACAACCTTGCAGGAGCTTGCAGACAACGGCGAGATACCGCGCTCACTCTGTGATGCGGCATCATTCATTCCCACCAGAAGTGTACGGAATATCGCGACCATCGGCGGCAATATCGGCGCAAAACGAAGCGATTCCTATATCATTCCCGTTCTACTCGCACTGGACGCCGTTGCGGAGACGTCCGAGGGGAGTATGCCCGTGGAAGAATATGTCTCCGGTGACCATGATGCGCTGATTCTCCGTGTCGTCGTACCTCCCGTACGTGGTGTGTGTCGAGCGGTCAAGGAATCCCGTTCCCATATCGCCCTGCCGGTGGTGAGCGGCGCGGTGAGAGTGGAGAACGAAGGAAATACAATCGTTGCGGCACGGGTGGCCCTCGGATGCGTCGCGCCCAGGCCGGTCCGGTTACCGGCCGTTGAGGAGTACCTGAAAACCGTTGACCCTGAGGCCCGGGACCGTTCCGGGGCGATCAGACGGGTGGAGGAGCTCATTGCCGGGGCTATCCGACCGGAAGGGGATTTTCTCGGAAGCGTCGAGTACAAACGGTATGTAAACTCGGTGGTTGTCGCCGACTGCGTTCAGCGCTGTATCGAGGAGGTGCTGTCATGAAGATATCCTTCATCCTCAACGGACGCCCGGTGACCTTCCACGGCGACGCCGGTGAAAAGGCGCAACCATTCCTGCAGCGTAACGGCATTCCTTCAGTCCGCAATTCCGACGACGGATTCGGTTTTGCCGGGTCCGATACGATTCTCCTTGACGACAGGATCGTCGGGGCAAACCTTCTACTGGCGGCACAGCTGGAAGGGCGGGACGTCAAGACGGTTGAGTATCTCAGAGAGGGCCGCAATCTTGGCGTCGTTCAACAGGCGCTTGTTGAAGCGGGGTGTGTCCAGTCCGGATACAACGCTCCCGCCGCGGCGCTGATGATCCACGATCTGTTGCGCCGCAACCCGAACCCCGATCGCGCGGCCGTGGTAGACGCTCTTTCGCCCCTCTTCAACCGCGCCACCGGCTACCGTCAGTTCTTTGATGCGGTCGCCCTTGCCGCGGAGCGTCTGAAAGACCCGGCCGCCGGGGCAAACTCGGCGATACCATCCTTCGGGCCGGACTACACGGTTGTGGGAAAGCCGTCCCCGAAAAAGGACTCCATCCGAATGGTTGCCGGCGAGAAGGTCTACGTAGAAGACCGTGTAGAGCAGGGCAGTTGCGTTCTCAAGGTATTGCGCAGTCCCCACGCCCACGCATGGATTCGGTCCATCGATGCGACCCGGGCGCGTAAGGTGGACGGAGTAGTCGCGATATTCACCCACGAAGACGTACCCCAGAGGGTATACAGCCAGGCGGGGCAGGGCTTCCCCGAACCGTCACCGTATGACCGCATGCTCCTCTCCCGGAAAGTGCGCCACGTCGGGGACCGTGTGGCCGCCGTCGTTGCGGAGACTGAAACCGCCGCCGATGCGGCGCTGAAGCTGATCGATGTCCGGTACGAGCTGTTGCCGGTCATCCTGGATTGGGACGCCGCCGCGGCACCGGATGCGCCGCGGATACACGGTGGACGCATTGAATATGTCGACGGAGCGCCTGATAATCTCACGGCGTTAAACGAAGAGGCCGATCCCCGGGAAGAGCCGGTGGTCTACCAGTTTCCCATCGGCGGCAATCCGCGCAGGAATATCGCCGCTTCGGTATCGGGGGGAATCGGCGACGTCGATCGCGGCTTTGCCGAGGCCGATGTGGTCATAGAGCGGACGTACAGGACAACCCAGATCCAATGCACCCCTCTTGAAAAAACACACGTGTTACGCAAAAGTCGAAGGGGACCGTCTGATTCTCCACGCCTCGACACAGGTGCCCTATCACCTGAGACGTATCGTCGCCACCCTTCTCGATATTCCGGAAAACCGTGTTCGTGTCATCAAGGAGCGGGTCGGTGGCGGCTACGGTTCCAAACAGGATGTCACCATTGAGGATCTCGTTGCCTTCTGTGCCTGGCAGACGGGGCGATCCGTCTTTCAGCAGTACACTCGGGAGGAAGAGTTTATAGCCAACTCCTCCCGCAAGCCGATGCGGATCACCGTCAGAATCGGCGCCCGGCGTGATGGGACGATCACCACGATATTCATGAAGGTCGAGTCCAATCAGGGCGCCTACGGCGGGCACGCGCTTACCGTTCCGATGAACGGTGTCTCCAAGAGCCTTCCCCTCTTCCCGTGCGAGAACGCCGCATTTGAGGTGGTGGCCTACTATTCAAACCGTCCTCCCACGGGAGCGTATCAGGGATACGGCGCCCCAAAGGCGAACTACGCCCTCCAGATGGCCGTGAAGGAACTGGCGGTGGAACTGGGAATAGACCACCTCCAATTGATTGAGAAAAACCGTGTAACCGAAGGGACAATGCTGGAGATCCTGAAAATTCTCGGTGAAGGGCGGGAGGGCGCCGCCGCGCCCGCCGTCACCTGCGGCCTGGGACCGGCCCTGGAGGAGGGCGCCAGATTGATCGAGTGGGGCAAGGGTGCTGTTCCGGCGGAGTCGGCAAAGAAACCTTACATTCGGATAGGTAAAGGAGTCGCCACGGTGCAGCAGGGCTCCGGCCTGCCTGGTCTGGACCACGCCACGGCTACGGTAAAAATGCTTGGTGACGGCTCGTTTCTCGTGCAGTCCGGCGGTGCCGATCTGGGAACGGGGTTGGACCTTGTGAGCGCGAAAATGACGGCAGAGGTTCTGAAATGTGATATGGAGACGGTGACGGTGCAATCGGGCGACACCGACAGTGCGCCCTTTGACACGGGGGCCTACGCATCGTCGGGAACGTACTTCTCCGGCGGGGCTGCGAGAAACGCGGCGTTGAAAATGGCGGAAAAGATACGGAGAGCCGCGGCGGAGATCCTGAATGAAGGGCCCGGTGACATTGAACTGGTCGCTCCTGGTATTGCCCGCGGAAAAAAGGGGGAAGTAACCTATCGCAAGCTTGCATGGCATACCCAGGGTGGTGACGGTTCGGGCCAGCTCATCGCGTCCGCGTCATTCACATCCGACAAATTTTCCTTTCCCTATGGAGCGCACTTTGTTCAGGTTTCGGTCAATACCCGGACGGGGAAGGTCACGGTGGACAAGTATTTCGCCCTAGAGGATGCGGGAACGCCGATCAATCCCGAGTACGCCCTGGGACAGATATACGGGGCGGTGCTGAAGTCGATGGGACACGCTCTCTATGAAGAGATGATATTCGACGAGCAGGGACGGTGCGTCAATCCCGACCTGAGGAGTTACGGAGTGCCCATGATAGGGGACATCCCGGAGGTCTTTGAAGCGATCCTGATTGACACCAACGATCCCTACGGACCTTTCGGGGCGAAATCGGTATCGGAAATCAGTGTAAACGGCGCCGCCCCCGCCATTGCAAACGCTATTCACGACGCCGTCGGCGTCTGGATCAGAGATTGGCCCTTCAGCCCCGAACGCATACTCAGGGCGATGGGAAAGTTATAACGAATCGGCGATCCCGGCGCGACCGTATGGGCATTCGCGCCAGCCTTCCTGCCGGGTTTCGCACATGGAGGACAGACTCATGCCGACCTACGATATGCACGGTCTCTCGGAGGCGATCAGGGTTCTGGGTACCTTGAACACCCGAGAGATGTACAATAGCGACTTCCTTCTGACCTGGGAGAAAAGCGACGACGAAATCCAGTCTGTATTCCTTCTTGCCGATATTCTGCGGGGATTTCGCTCCAACAACATCTCGCCCCGTCTCTTTGATTCCGGTCTGGCGGTGAGCCTTTTTCGGGACAATTCGACGCGCACCCGCTTTTCCTTTTCTTCGGCGTGCAATCTGCTGGGTCTGGCGGTGCAGGACCTCGACGAAGGAAAGAGTCAGATTGCCCATGGCGAGACGGTTCGTGAGACGGCGACGATGGTCAGCTTTATGGCCGACGTCGTAGGGATTCGGGACGACATGTATATCGGTCGGGGAAACGCCTATATGCGTGAGTTCGCATCAACGCTGCAGGATGGATTTCAGGCGGGAATCCTGGAACAGCGAACAACGTTGGTCAATCTCCAATGTGATATCGACCATCCTACCCAGAGCATGGCCGACGCATTGCACCTTATCAACCATTTCGGAAGCGTGCAGGCCCTTCGGGGGAAGAAAATCGCGATGACCTGGGCGTACAGTCCGTCCTACGGCAAGCCTCTTTCTGTACCCCAGGGAATCATAGGTCTCATGACGCGGTTCGGCGCGGAGGTCGTCCTTGCCCATCCGGACGGGTATGAAGTCATGCCCGAGGTGGAAGAGGTGGCCCGAAAGAACGCGCGCGCTTCCGGTGGAAGCTTTCAGCGGGTGGAGACGATGGCCGAAGCCTTCGCGGGGGCCGACGTGGTCTATCCGAAGAGCTGGGCGCCCTTTGCCGCGATGGAAGAGCGAACGAAGCTTTTCGGAGAAAATGACCTGGACGGGATCAAAGCCCTGGAAGGAACGTTGCTTGCCCGTAACGCAGAGTTTATGGACTGGCAGGCCGACGAGGAATTAATGGCTTCAACGGCTCGAGGTAAGGCCCTGTACATGCACTGCCTGCCTGCCGATATCTCGGGTGTAAGCTGCAGGACCGGCGAGGTTGCGGCTTCCGTCTTTGATCGATACCGGGCTTCACTCTATCGTGAGGCGAGTTACAAACCCTATGTGATCGCTGCGATGATCATTCTGTCAAAAGTGGAGGATCCGGCAGCCGTCCTGAAAGAGCTCCTGCGGAATCCGGTACGGCGGTGTCGATAAAACTGTGTCATGTTGCGCCGGCGCTGGTTGCGCCGCCGCCCGACGATTCAGGAGCAAGGCGTTACCCGAATTTTGCGCCGGCGCTGGTTGCGCCGCCGCCCGACATTTCAGGAACAAGGCGTATCCCGTATTTTGCAGCCGGCGCTTGGTGCGCCGCCGCCCGACGATTCAGGTGCAAGGCGTTACCCGTAATTTGCACCGGCGCTTGGTGCGCCGCCGCCCGGCCAATTCTATTGTAAGGCGTATTCCCTGTGTTGCGCCGACGCTGGTTGCGCCGCCGGGCAGATGAGGTAAAAATAGCAAGATGGAACGGGAAATCACGATACGTCCCGCCGATCCCGATCGTGACTACGACGGAATAGTGGATTTGACGGGAAAGACCTTCAAGAACTACTGGGAATGGCGGGAGCGATGCAGGGACGGATATATTCTGAATGGCCCGTATGACTGGGAGTCAACTCGCCTCGCCTTTGCCGGAGACAAACTCGTTGCCCACTTTGGCGTATGGGACCTTACAATGCGATTCGGTGAAGGCCGTCTTCGTGTTGCCGGTATCGGTGCGGTGGCGTGCCACCCCGACTGGCGGCGGCAGGGGATCGTCGCCCGTCTCGCCCGCGCGGTAGTGGAACACCTTGACGGGGCGGGCTATCACGCCACACTGCTGTACGGCATATCTGATTTCTACCACCGATTCGGATACGTCACAATCTGGCCGGAAATGAACTGGCGCGCCCGGGCGGAGGATTTGCCTTCACGGACGATTCCGAAACTTGAAGATATCAATGATTGGGAGGAAATTGCCGGGTGCGCCAATTTCTGGTACCGCGATGTTCCCGGCACGGCGGTACGTCCGACCTATCGCAGGAATCCCCGTTCATCTCTCGGATCGGGGCATCTCTGGCGCGACGGGACGGGGGCGGTATCGGGGTACGTCGTTTGCGGGCCGTCGGAAGGAATTCTGTACGTTTCCGACCTCGCCGGCGAACCCGAGGTGGTCATGTCGGTTCTGAAGGAACTGTCGACACGCAGCCGCTGTGAATACCTCCTATTACGGAACATGCCCCCTGCATCGCCATATGTGAGATCACTTCGGCGCGGGCCCTATCGGGCTACCGAAGACTACCGTCCCAACGGCGGACCGATGGGGAGGATCATCGCGCTCTCCCGATCGTTGTCCGCGATGAAGGTCGAACTGACCGGGCGCTATGAGGAGATCCGACCGTTGATCGGCGGGACCGATGACGGCGGGAGAATGGGAGGGGAGCGCCCGCTTCTCGTCCTTTCCGATTCCAGGGAGCAATGCGTTCTTTCCGAAACAGATGGGGTTATCGCCGTGTCGCCGGTCGCGAGCCTCCCCTCCGCCGGAGGGGATGAGCGGGATGAGGTTGTTCCGTGGGTAGAGGCCGGTGAATCGGTAGTTCGCCTGATATTCGGCACCCATTCCGTAGATGAGCTTATCGCTTCAGGAGAGATCTCCGTATCAGGACGAAAGGCGCGCATGATTGCATCGGTACTTTTTCCCAAAATATCCCCCTCCCTCCCGGCGTGGGATCGCATGTGAGGTATACGGAGCCGTCCTGAACGGTTTTCGCGTTGCAAATTGATTTTACATAAGCAAACGTGCGGAATCCTTCCGTGTAGATACTTCACGGAGGGTATGGTATTTTCTGATCAAAGGAGACAGCTTTGACGGAACGAAGTAAACGGTATTCCTATCTGAGAAAAGCGGTGGAACAGCGGATTCTCTTTCTTGACGGCGCGATGGGAACCAACATCCAGACCTACCGCCTTGGCGAAGAGGACTACCGGGGAGCACGTTTCAACGATCATCCCCTGGCGCTGAAGGGCAATAACGACATTCTTTCCATGACGAAGCCGGAGATTATCGGCGAGATCCACCGAGGATTTCTCGAGGTCGGAGCCGACATTGTGGAAACGAACACCTTCAACGCGACTTCCGTCTCCCAGAGCGATTACGGTCTCGACGATCCGGCGTTTGTGCGGGAACTCAACCGAACCTCGGCGCGCCTTGCCCGCTCCGTTGCCGACGAGTTTACCGAACGGAATCCCGACCATCCGCGTTTTGTCGCCGGAATCCTCGGCCCGACAAACAAGACGCTCTCCATGTCACCTGATGTGAACGATCCGGGCTATCGCGCCATCAGTTTTGACCGGCTGACTGCGGATTACGCGAACGCCCTGGAGGGACTCCTCGAGGGCGGTGTCGATCTGATCATGATTGAGACGATATTTGACACGCTGAACGCAAAGGCGGCCATACTTGCGGCCAGACGGTATGCTCACCGGACAGGTGAAGTTGTACCTGTCATGATTTCAGGAACGATCACCGACCAGAGCGGGCGCACCCTCTCGGGGCAGACGACGGAAGCTTTTTATTATTCGGTCCGTCACTCCGACGCCTTCTCGATCGGTCTCAACTGTGCCCTCGGTGCGGACCAGCTCAGGCGATATGTCCGGGAGCTTGGAAAGGTATCGCAGCAGCCAGTAAGCGTTCATCCCAATGCGGGACTTCCCAACGAATTCGGTGAATACGACGACACACCGGAGCACATGGCTGCCGTATTGGGATCGATGGCGGCCGACGGTCTTGTCAATATTGTCGGAGGCTGCTGCGGTACCACCAAAGAGCACCTTCGTCAGATTATCGAGCGGTGCAGGGGCTACGAGCCGCGGGTGATTCCCGACGATCCCCATACAATGCGCCTGTCCGGGCTGGAACCGCTCGAAATTGCGGGACATACAGGATTTGTAAACGTCGGAGAACGAACAAACGTCACAGGCAGCAAGAAATTTGCCCGTCTCATACGGGAGGGCAACCATCAGGAAGCCCTCGACGTCGCCCTCGATCAGGTTGAAAACGGTGCTCAGATCATCGACATCAATATGGATGAAGCGATGCTGGACAGCGCCGCCGAGATGGAACGCTTTCTCAAACTTCTGGCGACGGAACCCGAGATCTGTCGCGTTCCGGTCATGATCGATTCCAGCAAATTTTCAGTGATAGAAGCGGGACTCAAATGGGTTCAGGGTAAGGGAATCGTCAATTCGATCTCACTCAAGGAAGGGAAGGACGAGTTTCTCGCCCATGCGCGGACCATACGGGACTATGGAGCGGCCGCAATCGTCATGGCGTTTGATGAAGAAGGGCAGGCCGATACCTACCGGAGAAAAATCGACATCTGCAAGCGGAGCTATGACATCCTCACCAGGGAAGCGGGATTCCCGCCGGAAGATATTATTTTTGACCCCAATATTTTTGCCATCGGTACCGGCATTGAAGAACACCGTAATTATGCAGTCGATTTTATCAATGCGACCAGATGGATTCGGGAACATCTTCCGGACGCGAAGGTATCCGGCGGGGTAAGCAACGTCAGTTTCTCCTTCCGGGGGATGGATCGCGTCCGGGAGGCGATCCATTCGGTATTCCTCTATCACGCGCTGCAGGCGGGAATGAGCATGGGAATCGTCAACGCCGGCCAGTTGACGGTCTACGACGAAATTCCCGGGGAGCTGAAAACCGCCGTGGAGGACCTCGTCCTCAATAGAACGTCCGAGGCGACGGAGAATCTCCTTGATATCGCGGATTCATACGCCGGGCGCACCTCGGCTCGGCAGGAAGACCTTGCCTGGCGGGAACAGCCCGTCGAAGGGCGTCTCTCCTATTCCCTCATGCGGGGCATCACCGCCTTCATCGAGGATGACGTGGAAGAAGCGCGTCAGAAGATGGACCGGGCGTTGCATGTGATAGAGGGACCTCTTATGGACGGTATGAACATCGTCGGTGACCTCTTTGGTTCGGGAAAGATGTTCCTGCCCCAGGTGGTAAAAAGCGCGCGGGTGATGAAACAGGCTGTGGCCTATCTTGAGCCCTTCATAGAGGCGGAGAAAGGTGAGGGAGACAGCGCCGACAAGGGAAAGATCCTGCTCGCCACGGTCAAGGGCGATGTTCATGACATCGGCAAGAACATCGTCGGCGTTGTTCTCGCAAGCAATAACTTCGACATCATCGATATGGGTGTCATGGTGCCGACGGAAGACATCCTCGATACGGCGCGCCGGGAAAAGGTCGACATTGTCGGTCTGTCCGGCCTCATTACGCCCAGTCTCGACGAAATGGTCAATGTCGCCCAGGAGATGGAACGCCAGGGGTTTGAACTACCCCTGCTCATCGGCGGGGCAACGACGAGCAAGGTACATACCTCCGTGAAGATCGCTCCCCAGTACCATCAGCCCATCGTCCACGTCAAGGACGCCTCTCTCGCCGTCGGCATCGTCAACAGATTGCTGAACCCGGCGACGAGGGGACAACTGGCGGCGGAAATCGAGGCGGATCACGAGAAGACGCGACAGAAGCAGGCGGAAAAGACGCAGGCCCGGGAGTATCTGTCAATTGAAGACGCCCGCAAGGCGCGCTTCAGGCCCGATTTTTCAACGCCGCCCTCCGTGCCCGCCACGCTGGGAGTCAAACACTTCCGGGAGTATCCTATTGAGGTTCTCAGGGAGTACATCGACTGGACCTTTTTCTTCATCGCATGGCAAATGAAGGGAAAGTTCCCGGCCATATTCGACGATCCCCAGGTTGGCGAGGAGGCGCGCCGACTCTATGACGACGCCCAGGAGATGCTCGATGAAATCGTGAAAGAGCACGCTCTTGAGGCCCGGGCCGCCATCTTTCTCTATCCCGCGGCGCGCACCCCCGACGATTCGATCGAAATATACAGCGACGAGACGCGATCACACGTTCTTGCGACATGGCACACCCTGCGACAGCAGAAAAAGAAGGAGAGCGTCGATTACTACCTCTCTCTATCAGATTTCGTCGCCGAAAAGGGTACGGATACCAGGGACTATATCGGCGGGTTTTGCACAAATACGGGATTCGGACTGGAGCGATACGTCCGGAAATTCAGGGACAGCGGTGACGACTACAAAGAGATTCTCGCCAAGATTCTCGCCGACCGTCTCGCTGAAGCTTTTGCGGAACGTCTTCACGAGGAGGTCCGTACGCAATGGTGGGGATATGCTCCCGAGGAATCGCTGTCAAAGGAAGACCTTTTCGCCATAAGGTATCAGGGCATACGTCCGGCGCCCGGGTATCCGCCGTGTCCCGACCATCACGACAAGGGAATGCTCTTTGAAATGCTTCGAGCCGAAGAGCTTGATATCGGGCTTACCGAGAGCTATATGATGCTTCCCGCTGCGGCTACCAGCGGCTTCTACTTCTCCCATCCCCAGAGTCAGTACTTCGGGGTGGGAAAACTTCAGCGTGATCAGGTTTCTGACTGGGCACGCCGTCAGGGATTCACCATGGATGAGGCGGAACGCTGGCTCCGGGCCGTGCTGGCATACGATCCGAGCTGACGAGAGCTGATCATTAGACTATACTGGGACCATGATAGTTCACACGGGTGAAGCACTTATAGATTTTATTCCGACTGCGGACAGGAACGGCAAGGGCGCGTATGTGCCCGTCCCAGGTGGATCGCCCTACAATACGGCGATCGCGACGGCTCGCCTGGAGGTTCCCAACTCCTTTTTCGGCAGGATTTCCACCGATTTTTTTGGTGACCTCCTTGTCGCCCATTTACGGGAGAACGGGGTGGGCACGGAGTATCTGCTCCGGGACAGACGTTTGAGCACCCTGGCATTCGTGAAACGCTCCGACAGCGGAGAAGCACGATATGCGTTTTTCTGTGAAAATGCGGCCGACCGCGCCGTAACCGTCGATGATCTGCCGGAGATACCGGAAGAAGTGCAGGCGATTCAATTTGGCTCCATATCCCTAATCGCCAGTCCCGTGGGACCGTCCATAATCCGCCTGGTTGAACGGGAGCGTCGGTCCAGGGTCGTCTCATTTGACCCCAATATCCGGGAGTCGATCATCGAAGATGAGGATGCCTACCGCACAAGAATCGAACGGGCGATAGGAGCAAGCACCATTGTAAAGATAAGTGATGAGGACCTGCTTTGGATTTCCAAGTCCACCGACAAGCCGGCGGCCGCGGCGGAAATGCTCGAAGCGGGGGCACACCTTATCGTCGTTACCGAAGGTGCGCGGGGCGCGACGGCGTATACCGGGAGTTTTTCGGTTTTCGAACCGGCCCGACAGGTGACCGTTGCCGATACTGTCGGTGCGGGAGACTCCTTTCACGGCGGCCTCTTGGCGTGGCTGTATCATAACGGACTTTTGGACAATACCGCCATTTCTTCCCTCACCGAGGGACAGGCGACGAAGATGCTGCGTTTCGCCGCAGCGGTATCAGCCGGGACGTGTTCCCGACCGGGAAACGATCCTCCCCGGCTGAAAGAATTGACGGATCTGGACGAAGGATCTATCAGGGGGTAGGTGTGCGAGTCGTAGACGTGACGAGAGAGACGAAAGAAACGCAGATCAGCCTCCGTTTGGGTCTGCCGGAAGAGGGAACGCGGGGGCCTCAAGATGTGACGGTTGCGACGGGCATTCCGTTTTTCGACCATATGCTCCATGCCCTCTTTTTTCACGGCGGATTTACCGTGGAACTCGCGGCACGGGGCGACATAGATGTTGACCATCACCATACCGTGGAAGACGTGGGCATCGTCATTGGAGACGCCCTGGCCGAAGCGGTCTCCCGGTACGGACCAATTCAGCGATTCGGTCATGCGGCGATACCCATGGACGATGCGTTGGGGGAGGTCATCGTGGACGCGTGTGGCAGGAGCTATCTGGTGTACCGCGTCACCTATCCTCAGGGATGGGCGGGAAACTTCGACCTGAGCCTGGTCAGGGAATTTTTTCAGGGTTTCGCCTCCCACGGAAAGCTCAACATCCATGTGATCGGCCACTACGGTGAAAACGGCCATCATCTCGCCGAGGCAATATTCAAAGCGACGGGGCGCGCTCTCGGAGCGGCGTATCGGTCCCGGAAGGATGTGCTCTCCACCAAAGGGGTGCTCTAGAACGTCCCGTCCGGGAGGAAGTTGTGGTCAAACGGGTCCTACAGAGCGAACAGGCGGGCCTCACCGTCCTCAGTGCACTGTTTCTCCATTCATCGACGAAAGAAAACGCCATTGCCGAGCTTGCCGGTCGTGCGGGCGACCTCTGTGACGACCTCACTGCAGGAGAGATCGAACGTCTCGCCGTCGACCGGGAGGCGATCGTATCGTCTATTGTGGCGGAACAGATCGCCTTTCCCCACGCAGTCAAATCGGGTGTTTCAGACAACATCGTCGTCGTGGGGGTGCTGTCCGAGGCGATAGACTGGGGTATTCCGGGACAGTCAATCAGAATCGCCGTACTGTTTGCCGGCGGTGACCGGAACCATCTCAGGACAATGGCGACTATTGCCCGGATACTGCGCTATGAGGGAGTGATACGGCGCATCATCGACAGCCCGAACGAATCGGAAATCGTCGATATCATTGCCGACCATGCGGAATCGCTGGACACCGCACGGGACGGATCGGTCAGAGACGACGTGAATCACCGCTGCATCGATGCCGCATTGGAGATCCGGGGAAAGACACCCGGCGCCGCACTGGTACTCATGGGCGACACCTTTTCCGAGGGTACCGATTTTCTGAATACCTATCCGTCGTTTCAGGGATACATACTGTGCGACCGGTGTCACGAAAGAGAAACCGTAAGGGTCCGCTGGATTGAAGGAGTACGGACGTCCTTCTGGGATCCGGGGACGGTTCAACGGGAGCTCATCCGTCTTCTTATGGACGGTGCATTCGGGAATACCGAGATTCTTGTCGTCCTGTCGGGGGTTCGGGGATCAAACCGAATTTCGTCAATACGGATCGTTCGACGCGATGAGGCGACGGGTGAGCGTCTCCTTCCTCATATTGACGCGTCCGTTTCCGGACGGGTCCTCGAAATCGCTGAAGAACTTGGACGGGAAGGGCGGGAAGGGAAGCCCATCGGCGCCCTTTTTGTCATCGGCCACGTCGCGGATATCGCCCCCTATACCCATCAGCTCATCGTAAATCCCTTTCTCGGGTATCCCGAGGAGGCGCGAAACATTCTCGATCCCTCCCTGGACGAGACGATCAAGGAGTTTTCCAAGATTGACGGAGCATTTGTCATCGATGTGGACGGCACGGTGGTTTCCGCGGGAACGTACCTGGCGGTCTCACCGGGACAGCTGGACCACCATCCCGGCGAAGGCGCCCGCCACGCGAGTGCCCGGGCTATTACCGCGGTGACGGATTCGCTCAGCGTTGCCGTTTCGGAATCGACGGGACGCGTATCAATCTACCTGAAGGGACAGAGGCGGTATTAGGCTGCGCCGGGAGGTCGCCGTTACCGGTGGAGTCGGATGACTCGTCCCCAGTAACCGGGTATTTCGAGGGAGTGCAGCGAGTCGAGGTCCCGGTGGCCGTTCAGGAGGTCCACCCCGGTCAGACCGGTCCGATCGGATGCTTCGTCCGGCAATTCAAACATGGCGACGGGAATATCGGCGTTTCCTTCTTCACCATTGATCGCGACGAGAATCCGTTCATCGGCACTTTCCCTGAGAAACACAATCTGTCCGTTGGATACATATATCTGACGATAGTCTCCCCGCCGGAGCGCCTCGGAAGAGCGCCGCAATGCCGCGGCGTCACGTATCATCGTTCGAAGATCCGGATGCGGAGCGTCCGGGCCGGAAAGAGCGTTCGGCGCCAACGGTGGGCGGAGCGGCCAGTCGTCGATGCCCTTCACACCTGGCAATCCCGCTTCACTCCCGTAGTAGACCGAGGGAATCCCGGGCATGGTAAAGAGGAGGAGATGTATCGGATAGAGATAGTGATCGTCGTTCACGGTGGAGGCGATGCGGTCAACATCGTGATTATCCACAAATGACTGCAGCGGCAATCCCCGATAGATACCCTCCGGCCCAAACTGTCTGTTCAGGGACCAGGCGATTTCAAAGAGGTTTCCGTCGTTCAGTGAGGAATAGAGCCCCTTGTAGCACTCGTAGTTGGTAACTCCGTCGACCATTCCTGCTCCGGTAATGGACGAATAGTCACCGTGGACCATCTCTCCGATGAGGAGTGTCTCATCACCGACGACTTCCCGCAATTTAGGCCAGAATGTGGGGGTGATCACGTCCGCCGCGTCGAGACGGAGTCCCCCGAATTGAAAGCGTTCCCGCCACATTTTCACGGCGTCGAGAAGATAGGAAATGACGTCGGGATGTTCCAGGTTCAGTTTCACCAGCGAGTCGTGGCCGTCCCACGTTTCGTAGGTGAACGGGTCGCCGTTACGTCCCTCCCGTGAAAAATCGATATTGTGAAACCAGTCATTGTAGTCCGACGATTGCCCCCGGCGTAGAAGGTCCTGAAATGCGAAGTGCGACCGACCGACGTGGTTGAAGACGGCATCAAGAAGGACGGAAATACCCGCCTCCCGAAAGGCGCCGCAGACCGCGGCAAGGTCTTCATTACCGCCGAGCCGCGTATCGACGCGATAGGGGTCAACGATATCGTAACCATGACTCTCCGACTGAAAAACCGGCCCGAGGAGGACGCCGTCGCATCCGAGATCGCGTACATAAGGTATCCAATCGACAAGCTTCCGTATTGGCGGCACGTCGCCTGCGACCGCTGCAGTGGTGTCGTTCACAGGATCGTGGTTCCGGTGGGGTACATCAAGAACGCCCAGTGGATACAGATGATAGATGAAATTCATCAGAAACCTCCCAAAGTATATATCCGAATATACCGAACGGTAGGTATACAATCAACCCGTTGGGGAGTCAAAAGACGCCATACAGAAAGGTCTGGGACGCCAGTTTTCGTGCATGCGAGTCATTTGTACGTTCATACTGGGAATAGATCACTGAGTGACTCAGAAATACGAGGGCGACGTATTCCTCCTTTCCGCCGAGGTTTCCATGGTTTTCCGACAGCCGACGGAAGTAATCCGTAAAGGCCTGTATCATTCCGGTAATGGAATCATGGGCCACCACCTTCAGCGTACTTTGAAGCGGTGCATAGAGAGCCTGAACGATGAGTTGAAAGAGCGTCTGTTCCCGGTGGGCAAAGCGATAGACGCCGTCGAGAAGGGCCCCGATTTCGTCGAGCAAATCGCTGCGGGAAGTATCGTCGGATACGGCAAGGAAGCCGGAAATTCCGGAGAGAAACGTGGAGACCGCGTATTCAACGGACGCCCGGAGGAGGCCCTCCTTATTGCCGAAGTGATAATAGAGAGTCGGTTTGGTGATTGCGGCGCTTTCACAGAGTTCCTGTATTCCCACCGCCTCGTATCCTCTGCCGGCAAAAGCGGATATTGCGTTTTTCAGAATCTTTTCTCGAACGGATGAGGACATGCGCAGAGGGTACCATGAAACGGGAAAAAAGTCGCAGGCAGACGATTGTCGGTGGTGTGAAAAGTAATCCCGTAAAAAAAACTCACGACGAGAAACTCGCCGTGAGTCAACAGATGCGGCAGAGAGGACTTGAACCTCCACGACCTTGCGGCCACCAGCCCCTCAAGCTGGCGCGTCTACCAGTTCCGCCACTGCCGCTTTGCTGTGAGCCCGGAATATAACACGACCAATGAAATTTGGTCAACTATTTGACGGGAACTCTTTGGCCTGGAGATCGACCTGCAACGCTCCCGAAAGCTCCTCAACGCGCCGTGCAAAGAGCGCCATTGCATCTTCTATAGGCTCCGGAGACGCCATGTCGACGCCTGCCCGGGAGAGGGAATCGATGGGATACCGGGAGCCCCCGGAACGGAGAAATGCGAAATAATCGTCCCTCTCAGTTGCCCCGCCGTTGAGTACGCGTTGCGCCAGGGAAATGGCGGCGCTGATGCCGGTGGCGTACTTGTACACGTAGAATGATCGATAAAAATGGGGAATCCGCAGCCCCTCAAGATTCAGGTTTTCCGGAATGACGACGTCGGGTCCGAAGTACGCCGTGAGAAGGTCACCGTACACCGATCTGAGGTGGTCGATGGACAGGGCGTTACCGGATTCGACATGCTCATGAATGGTTCGTTCAAACTCGGCAAACATCGTTTGGCGAAAAAGTGTCCCGAGCAGATCATCGAGGTGCTTATTCAGGAGATATGCCCGCATGTCGTCGTCGTCGGTCTTGTCGAGAAGATGCTTCATGAGAAGCTGTTCGTTGAATGTACTGGCGACTTCCGCCTCGAATATCGTGTAATCATAGTGCTGAAACGGATTGGACCGAACGCTGTACCAGGAGTGCATGCTGTGTCCCGCCTCGTGGGCGAGGGTGAACATGTCCCTGATGGAGTCTTCCTTGTAGTTCATGAGGATGTAGGGATAGCCTGTATAACTGCCGGCGGAGAATGCACCGGAGCGTTTTCCCTTGTTTTCATAGCGGTCTACCCATCCGCCGAGCAGACCATTTTTCAGGGTATCGACGTACTCCCCACCCAACGGTGCCAGGGCGGACAGCACCGTATCAACCGCTTCCTCATAGCTGTTATCCACCGTGATGGAGGGAACGAGGGGGACTCTCGTATCGTATACGGCAAAATCATCGAGACCGGAAACGATCTTCCGGAGACGGTAATATCGGTGCAGTATCGGGAGGTTTTTCCGCACCGCCGCAACCAGATTGTCATAGACGGCGACGGGGACGTCGTCGGGAAAGAGCTTTGATTCCAGGGCGGATGAGAATTTTCGTACCCTGGCGTGATATACGTCAAGATTCACACTTCCCGTGTACAGGGCTGCAAGGGTGTTCTTGTGTCCCTCATAGAGCGCATAGAACCGGGTGAACGCCCGTTGTCGGACGTCCCGGTTCCGATGTTCAAGAAGGGAGGAAAGGGTTGATTGTGTGAGAGGTCGGATGCCTTCGGGAGTTTCGATTTCGCCAAAGTCAAAGTCCACATCCACCAGGGCGCCAAAACTCTTTGATGCCGTCTGGTTGGCTTCCTGCTGCATCGCCAGGATACGCTCTTCCCCGGGGGACAATGTGTGCGGTCGGTACCGCAGTATCTTGTTGAGGGTGATGCGGAACTCCGCCAGAATTTCATCTTCGAGAAAAGCGGACATTTGCCCTTCCGGAATTTCGTGCAGTTCCGGGGCGAAAAAGCTCATCGCGGCGGATATCTGTGAGGCAACCTGCATGAACCGGGCGTACCGTTTCTGATTATCGCTGCTGCCTGCATCCTCGGCCTGTTTAAGCATCGCGTAGTATCCGAGCCGCTCTTCGAGAATACCGATGCGGACAGTAAGATCCAGATAGTCCCGCAACCGTTGCGCAGACTGCGACAGAGTGCCCTGGTACTCCGTAATAACCGGTTCAAATCCTTCGAGGCGCTTCAAGTCTTCGGTCCACTGTTGCTCGTCGTCGTAGAGGGAAGACAGATCCCAGATGTCTCCGGGAGATTGCTGATCTCTGGTGATTACTCCATGCATGGCGGGGAGCCTAGTTACTTTTCGGCGGGGTGTCAAGAAAGAGCTGCACCTCTCATGAGGGCGGCTACCGCCTTTGCGCGATGGGAGACGTGGTCTTTCTGTTCCTGCGGCATTTGCGCAACCGATAGGCCGTAGTCCTCCAGAAAGATGAGAGGATCGTAGCCGAATCCGGTCGTTCCCTGCGCGGGTGCGGACAATACGGTACCGTGCCAGGTTGCCTCCGTTTGTATGTACTGTTCCGAATCGAGTACGAGAACGGCATTACATACGTAATGGGCGCCCCTGTCCGATACGCCGGTCAGGGTCTTCAGGAGAAGCGTGTTTCGTTCCTCGTCAGTGCGGGGAGGATCGGGACCGTCCGAACCGAAACGCGCCGAATACACCCCGGGCGCATTGTCCAGGGCATGCACGCATATTCCTGAATCATCGGCGATTACCTTCGGAAGAGCTGCTGAAAAACGGGGAGCGCACATTTTCCCTGATTTTCCCGGGAGTGTCCGAGGCCGTCACTCCGGGCAACTGCTCACCCAGGAGGAGGCGATACAATCCCCACGCCTTTGCTGCGGCGTTTTTTTTCGAAGGTATCACCCGATTCAACGACGTCAAAGGAAAATCCCAGATCTGAAGGACGCATGAGATGAACCGGAGCGTCGAGATGCTTCAGAATGGATGTCATCTCACGGAACTTGTGCTCATTGTTGGAGGCAAGGAGTAGAGTATTCATGGCGGTAGGTTATCGGGACCGGCTGATCGCCTCAAGCCTTCGGTTCAAATTCGCCATAGCCGAATCGACGGAACCTTTGGGTATGCCCAGAAGCAGACCGACTTCCCGGTTGCTGAGGTGAATATTCTGCCGCTTCAAACGCTCATGGTAGTGAAGCCAGCGGCGGCGGTGGTATTCACTTCGTTCGGTGAGGCTCCGCTTTTCATCGACCGACAACGTAGCGGCAGCGAGGTGCTGACAGCGATGCATTTCAGCGTAATGCCGGTCCCGCTGTTCGGTGTACCGGTTCCTTCGCTGGAGGAAGTGCTCCCTTCGGTCTGATACATACGTTTCAAGGCTCGTAACCAATCCGGGAGGCAACTGAAGCAGGCGGGTGTATGATGCGACCTGCTCATCGTCGAGAATCGGGAGATTCTTGCAAAAGGAGATAAGCAGCTGCTTTCGCAGAGTGTCGGTTCGCCGTGTGATTGTCAGAAGGGGACGCTGACCGCCGGGACATGAGAAATCGGAATGAACGATGGTGACCGATTCCCGGTCCTCAACCAGGAAGAGCGGCGAGTCGACATCGTCGGTGAGAACTTCCCGCAGGGCACACTCACGACGACGACGGTGCCGGCTCCTGCAAAAAAAGCGCAGACTCACCGTGAGGTATGCTTCAAAACTTGAACCGCATTCCTGATAATTGGCCGTCAAAGCACACAATTTCGGGAAGAACTCCGCGATCGTATCGTCCCTCTCTTCCATAGCGACACGAAACATGCGCACAGAGATCTCTCCGATATATATGCAACACTGGGTAATCAGAGAGTCCCAGTCGGTCTCGCCGCGTCGGAAGGCGAGATATACCTGGTTAATGCTACTCATCGATATCCTCCACCCATGGAAAGCAAAATTCATGCCTATTTTTTTGTCCATGAATGGATGTGTTATTGATACATTCTGTTACAATTCGCGGCGAATAATTGTATCTCGCCGCGGCTACGGCGGGCGCTTTCCAGGGAATCGCTATTACCGGAAGTCGTTATTGCAGGGTGCGCCGTCATAGTGCGGCTTTACATGGTCCGTAGCGGCTGGGGAATTGTCTCTCCCATTGGAAGGCGGGGCAGAAGGACTAAAAGAGTGCGTTGAGTCGGGAGCGAAGTATCCCGAGAAACTCTATGAGCGGCCCTTCGTAAAAGGCTCCTGACGCTTTCTGATGGCCCCCACCGCCGAATTCGGTGGCCAGATCTCCGACGTCGATGCCTCCGGAAGCACGAAAGCTTACGGTACAGCCGTCAGGTTTCTCCTTGGCAACTGCGATGACTTCCACGTCCTCAATGGCAAGGAGCAGGCTGTACAGAGCGTCGGAATCGCGTCGGCTCCCCATTTCACGTTCATCTGCCTGGGTCTGATATGTCAGCAGAATGCGACCGTCCTGCAGCCGTTCAACACGATCGAGCATGCGTCCTATGAGACGTCTGCTTTCGAAGGAGCGACCACTGCGCAGATGCACGTCGACATCCCGGGGAGAGGCGCCGGCCCGGGATAGTACGAGGGCGGTGGTAAATGCCGTCTGTTCTCCGCTGTTGAGAAATCGAAAAAAACCGGTATCCGTCGCGAGGCCGAGGAAGAGTAGAAATGCATCATCTTTCGTTATCGTTTGCTCCATCGCAAGGATCAACGAGGTGACGAGAATCGTCGTGGCGGGGATTGCCGGCCGAACGAATCGGACGTCACCAAAGGACGCACCGCTTGTATGATGATCTATGACGAGTACCTGCAAAGCGGAGATCTCATTGGCACCAGATCCCAACCGGTCACTTCCGGATGAATCGACGACGATTGCGGCAGGATTGTCTCCCAGATGGTCGAGATTGATGGAACGGTCAAACTGGTCGTAGTAGAGGGCGATCTCCTGTCGTTCAAAGGGGCCGGGGTTGTAAACAGAAACGCCTTTTCCCATGCGGCGAAGTACATTTGCCAGGGTCAACTGGCTGCCGACGCAGTCGCCGTCAGGCTCGCGGTGACCCAGAATGACGAACCCGCTGTGCTGTCGTATAAAAGATACGACTTCAGCGGGAACGGGTACGACTGGTGTAATATCCACAGTAAAATTCAGTAGCTGATGTCCAGAGTCTCTACCGAGAACTCCTCCCGGAGGTCCTGATCGCTTGGTAATGCACCCCACGATCTATGAGCCGGATTGGAGTGGGCAAATAACTGAAGATGGCTGAATTCGCCGTTCACATAATAGACGGTCATATACGGGACGCTCGCGTGGTTCCGGTAAATGATGGCCGCTTTCCCCGCTGCATCTGTGAACCAGCGTCCCGGCAAGTACAGTTCACCGGGATAGAGATCACTTTGATTGTAAATCACCTTGTACCCCAGACTGTGGGGATAAATACGCTGTACGTAGACCGTGACCGCGAGAATAGTGTCCTGTTCTTCTCCCTGTTCCTGCCCAAACGCCGTCGGCGCGGCCGCCAGAAGAACAATTAGAATCGCCAACACGCTTCGGATTTTCATATCAAAAATAGTACTATGCGAGCCCGAGGGTTGCAAGCATAACCGCCTTGATGGTGTGCTTCCTGTTTTCAGACTGATCGAAAACACGTGACTGGGGACCGTCAATGACTTCCGTGGTCATTTCGTTTTCCCGCACCGCAGGGAGGCAATGGAGAAAGATTGCCTGGGGAGCCCGCGCCATAATTTCTCCCGTCACCTGATAGGGTTTGAGCATTTCCACCCGTTCAGAGGCAAGGTCTTCCTCTCCCATGGAAACCCATACATCGGTATAAACAACATGGGTCATGCGTCCGATATCGGTTGGTTTATGACTGACGACGATGGAACCTCCCGACTGTTCCGCATACTCCTTTGCCCGGGTTACGTATTTGGGATCAGGGGCGCGCTCGGGGGGACAGATAATGGTGTGATGCATTCCCATTTTTACCGCGGCAAGCATCAGACTGGTTGAGACGTTGTTATGGCCGTCACCGATATAGACACTCCGTACGCCCGCCAGATGGTCCATATGCTCTTCAATGGTCATGAGATCTGCGAGTGCTTGAGTGGGATGAAACATATCGGTCAGACCGTTGATGACGGGAACACCGGAGTGTTGCGCCAGGACTTCAACGGCCCGCTGTTGAAATCCCCGAAACTCGATAATGTCAAACATTCTACCGAGAACACGGGCGGTATCTTCTATCGTCTCCTTCGCGCCGAGTTGGATATCCTGGCTTGAGAGGAATACCGGATGTCCTCCCTCCTCACCAAAGGCAGTCTCAAAGGCTGCGCGGGTCCTCGTAGATCGCTTTTCAAAGATCATTGCCAGTGAGTATCCCACAAAGCGGGACGGACGAAGTCCCGCAGCCTTCTCTCCCTTTACCTTATGAGAGAGATCGAGAAGGTAGCGTATCTCCTCCGCGGAATAATCGGTGAGCGTGAGCAGTGAGCGTCCTTTTAATGTATTCATCGTGTGACCTCCCGTGTATTGGGAGTATATTAAGACTCCGCTTCTCGTACAACTCGGTTTCGTTGTTCTTCCAGATCTTCCCACTCCCGGTGGAGGTCGGCGCGGATCTGTTCATTTTCTTCCAACCGAGCCGTCAGATCCCGGACGCGACGCCCGTCGGTATAAATCTCCGGACGGGAAATTTCGTCCTGGAGCTGTCGGTGCTGTGATTCCATTCGGTCTATTTCATTGAGAAGTTCCTCTTCTCGTTTTTCAATTTTACGGAGTTCCGACCTGAGTCTCTTCTGCTCCGCGAAGTCTTTTGCCGAGGCATCGTTTCCCGCAGACTCTGCGGGACCCGAATTTTCGGCCATAGCGGAGTGGAGAAGAAAGACCCGACCAAGTGATGCCCCCTCAAACTCACGGTACGAACCGGGATAGAGTTGCCAGCGATTTCGCGGGATCGCAGGATCCGACCGATCCGACGGCCAGAGTGCGAGAACGTCAGTGGCGATACTCCGGAGGAAATGGCGGTCGTGGGAGACAAAGACGACGGTACCCTCATAACGGGAAAGTGCTTTAGCCAGAACTTCCTGACTAGTCATGTCAAGGTGGTTTGTCGGTTCGTCAAGGATAAGCAGGTTGGCGGATCGTACGAGAAGGGTTGCCATGGCAACGCGACTCCGCTCACCCCCCGAAAGTACTCCGAGAGGCTTGTCGACACTGTCTCCGGAAAACAAGAACGACCCGAGAATATCGCGAACCCGGGGAACCGCCTGGTCGTGGGCCCGAGCTGTGACATACTGGAGTATCGTCTCGTCCGCGGGGAGATGGTCGGCACTGTCCTGGGCAAAGTAGGCGATTTCGACACCTGTTCCGGTGCGGATTTCACCGTCGTCGGGTGATTCACTTCCCGAAAGAAGGCGCAACAGCGTCGATTTTCCGGCTCCGTTCAATCCGACGACGGCGAGCCGCTGTCCCCTCGTAAGCGTCAGGGAAAGATCTTCAAGAACGTGAAGAGATCCATAGGATTTGTTGACTTCCGATAGTGAGAGAACCGTCTTTCCGCTGTGTACCGGGGGAGGGAGTACGATATGAATGGGACGAAGGTGTTCCGGTATTTCAATGAGCTCTACTTTTTCAAGCGCCTTGACCCGGCTTTGGACCTGCCGTGCCTTATTGGCGTTTGCCCGGAACCGGCGAATGAACTCTTCCTGTCGGGCGATTTCCCGCTGTTGTGCTTCCCAGGCATCCACGAGTTGGCGCAACTCCTCGCTTCGACGATTTTCGTACTCCGTGTAACTTCCCCGATATCGCCGGACTTTTCCGGAGAAGAGTTCCAGAATTGTATCAACCGTATCGTCGAGAAAGGCGCGATCGTGGGAAACTACGACGAAACCGCCGTCAAATGATCTCAGAAAGTTGCCGAGCCACAAACGGGCTTCGCTGTCGAGATAGTTTGTCGGCTCATCGAGAAGGAGGATGTGGGGACGTGTCAGGAGGCTCTTTGCCAGCGCTGCTCGCATTCGCCACCCGCCGCTGAACTGGGCGAGGGGGCGATCGTAATCACGACTCGTAAAACCGAGCCCGTCAAGAACGCGTCCGATTTTCTCCTGTCGCCGGTAGTAACCGCTGTGTTCCAGATGGTGGTCGATTTCAGCGATGACTGCGAGACCGTTTTCGTCATGGGGATTGGCGGCGAGGCGGTCGGCAGCGCGGTTTCGTTGTTCAAGAAGGTCATGATCCCGCTCATATCCCTCGTCCGCAAAGGAGTAGACCGTACGTTCCAGGGGTACCGCATTTCGCTGGGGAAGGTATTCGATGATGGCGTCCCTGGCGGCGATCACCTTTCCGCCTTCCCCTCGTTCCTTGCCGGCGAGAATGCGCAGAAGCGATGTTTTCCCGCTCCCGTTTGCGCCGACGAGTCCCGCTCGCGTTGCGCTGTCGATGGTGAGACTTACATCATCAAGTATGTTCTGTGTGCCGTATGACAGGGACAGGGCCGTTGCTGACAGCATCGGAGGTCCCTGTCACCCGTTGAAGAACCGAAAGAATATCACCACCGGAGATACCGGCTCAGATAGGATCACCCCGTTTTCGTCCAGAGTGTTCCGTGGAACATAGACGAACCGGACGCCGTCGTCGGTGAAGGAGTAGAGAAACGCGATCTCCGTCGTAGATCCGGTAAGCTTGAGCACGCCGTCGTATCGTCCGTGAAGACTGTCCGAAAGGAACAGATCAAATCGAATTCTTCCGCTACCGTCGAATGCAGGAGGGATGACGTTGGGTACGAGACGATCGTAATCGGTCCATGTAACCCGCCGATCGTCAAATATCGTCATGGTGCCGTAGGCGGTACTGATAAGCTGAGATCCCCGATCGAGAAATTCCTGGAGTTTCCGTTCCCGCCGTTCCAACTCCGCTTCGATAACGAGGGAGATATCTTCGTCAAATATCCGAAACTCAGTCGATCGTCGTCGGCCGTTTACGCTATAGGTGACGGTCAGCCGTTCCTCGCCATGATACTCCATTTCCAGATCGGCCCCTTCAAACTCGATGATCCGGCCGTCGGAGGAGCGGTATCCGGTATAGGAAACCTCACGTTGCACATCCGGCAATACAATACGAAATTCGTTCTCTTCCCAGTCGCCGAAAAGTCCGAAACGGGGGTGCAAACTCGTCGAGATTGATTCGGCCCGCTGAGACCATACGTTCAAAGTATTCAGGACGCCATACCACGGACGCTATGTCCCGAACGAGTCTGTCCAGTCCGTCATGTTCCTCACGGGGATCCAGTGCTCTACCGGCTGCGCCGGTGAGCTCCAGGTGGTATCCGAAAACCCAGCCTATCACGCCTTCCCGGGTGAGAATTTCATACCAGTAGTCTGACAGTCCTCCCTCGTCGGCACGCTCGTCCTGACGGTTGAGGACCTTCATCAACTCTCCGTCCCGTAATCGGTACAGTCTTTCGCTGCTGGAGTCGGGACGGGCCCGTACGGGAAGCGCCGTCCTCATGCTCCGCGCGTACGTTTCCTTCCAGGGCGCGAACGTTTCGGCATATGACTCGGCCGCCGTTTGTTCTTCAAAAGAGCGTATACGCCACCGCTCAAGGGAGATTTCTTCGTCATTTTGAATGACGGTGACGGTTTCGTCCGGACCTGTTTCGGTGATACCTGCAACCGTTCCCGCTTCAAGAGAAGATCCTGTATCGGGCCACAGCAGGACGGCGTACTCTTCCGGTTGGCGAGAACATGAGACGACGATTAGAACAATTATGAGTAGGGCACCCAAACGGCGCGAGATGCGTATCATGTCGGCGGTATTTGACCACGCATCACAGGGGCTGTCAAGGATTGCTTACTGTCCACAACCGTGCGGGTGAAGATCGTCACTTCTGAAGCAGAAAGATAGAAATGCACTGTATCTGTCAGGGGACCGAACCACCGTTTGCCGATTCGGAATCTCCCCCAATACAGGAGCTGCCCATGGACCACCCCCCGTTCTGTCCGAACCCCCGCTGCGCCGAACACTGGCGCGGCGCTTCCGTACATCCCCTCCTTCCCGATCCGTCTCCCCCATCTGCATGGTGGATCCGTGACGGAACCTATCGCTCCCGGCGGCTCGGGATCGTTCAACGCTTTCGCTGTACCACCTGCGGACGCCACTTCAGTGCATCAACCTTCTCCCTCGAGTACTTCACCAAAAAGCACATCAGCCTCTCCCGGCTGCGGAATCTGCTGGTCAGCGGCTGTTCCATCCGTGCCGCCGCCCGGCAGTTGTTCGTCTCTCCCACCACCATCACCCACCGGATCATGATGCTTGCCCGCCAGAGTATCGCCGTCCACGGAGCGCTTACCGAGGACGTCGTTCCCGCCGAAGACCTCGTGGCTGACGGCTTTCAGAGCTTCTGGGTCAGCCAGTACCATCCGAATTCCTTCAACCTCCTTGCCGGAGCCGACTCGCAATATCTCTTTGCAATGACGTCAGTTACCCTGCGGCGAAGCGGACGAATGTCCGCGCGGCAGCGGCGGAAACGGGCGCTCATCGAGGTGCATGAACCGCCTGACCCCGGGGCACTTGCCCGATCGTTTCATGAACTCATCCATGAGGCAGTGCGGGTCTGGCACCCGGTGGCACCGGAGAGACGGATTCTTCGCAGTGACGAACACCCGACCTACCAGAGGTGTCTTCGCCAGTGGCAGTCGGACGGGATTCGCCAGGTGACGATTTCCTCGAGACGACCGCGAACTGCGACCAATCCCCTGTTCGCGGTGAACTATCTTGATCGGGAGATCCGGAAGGATCTCGCCGAGCACCACCGGGAGACGGTCTGTTTTGCCCGGAATGCGGCGCTGAGCACCGCCCGGATGTGGATCTACCTGGTGTGGCACAACGTGGACAAGGAGTACCGAATCTCACCGCGGAATGTACTGCGTCACGGCGAGGCGGCAGGAATCGGGAGTGATCGACTGCGGCGGGTACGACGGACGATGCTGACACGCCGGACATTTCTCACCCGAAGCAGGTTGAATCACACGCTTCGGGTGGTATGGATGGGGATGATGGGGACGCCGGAGCGGAAGAATCGCATCAACGGACGATTAACTCCCGGTTACTGCATGGAATAGGACGTTGCCATCCGCACGATTGTGGACAGTAAAGTCAGTCTGCCCTTGTGATCTGAGAGGAGTGAAGAATAACCAGAATACGCCCGGATCTTAGAAGAGACCGGTTATGTTCCGTCGCGAGAAGCATATCAGCATCCTCTTTTTCAATGATAATATCCGTCGGGTGAACGCCGAACGCTTCGCGCGCCATGATTCGAATGGGCCGATTCCCAACCCGATAACGCCAGGGATCCTCATTGGTATCCGCGGAATATGCGACGGCGCCCCATTGTGATCCGGCACCGGGGTCCAGCATATCCTGTTCAAGAACGGGTCGGAGGTCGCTGTCGTAAATCTCCGGCAGCAGGGCCGGTTCAACATAGACCGTATCGTCGGTACCCCGGAGGGGAAGGGGGTCGGCGGCATAAATAATGACACCGGTAAATTCGGCCGTCGGAACCCAGGAAATAACCTCTTCCATGCGAAACGGAATTTCGTGTTCCATGAAAAGTTGTACAAAATCGGGAAAGATAGGAACGTGGTAATCCCGCTGCACCATTGTCATGTTGGCGTTGGGGCGGGGCAGTCCTTTTTCCGCCTGGGCAGCGAGGGCGGAAATACGGGAGGCGAGTGCCGGCTCGTCACGGATCACTTCATGTACCAGTCGCACCGAATCGACACGCAACGGCAATAGTGAATCGAACAATGCGGACGGAAAAGCGCGATCAATTTGCTGTCTGGCGCGAAAAATGAAGTCAGGACGAATAGAAGTCCCTTCCGCTGCAGTGGCCGTCATCGTTATTCCGATGGTTCCTCTTTGCCAGTCGAGTTCACTGTCCGCGTCAATGTGTATTTCCTGCGCCGAAACGAGGTGGACCGCAAAAATCAGAAGAACGCTTGCTACTGCAGAGACCTTCATAATACTGATTGTCGGTAATTATCGGGATTCACCAAAATAAATCCCCGCCCATTCCCAGTTGCCGTGTATCTCAGGATCGGCGGGAAAGTCAATGCGTCGGAAATAGAGATACCACGTTGGAATTCTGTGAGACCATCCCCATGTTCGCAGATATGCTTCATTGGCGTTTGATGAAATATCGAGTTCCTCGGCGTAACGTACGCGGGACCGTCGGACAAACGCGGCGATATCGAATGTCGGTATTGCACTGTTGTAGTCATCGGGATCTTGTTCCCATGACATGGTAAAAAAGTTCTCGCCCGCCCGGTCCCTAAGCAACGCGGCGGGGTTTTGGGTCCACAACGCATGCTTTATTCTTCCTACCAGCGTGTCCAAATCTTCGTGGGTCCAGTTGCGGCGGGAATCATAAAAGGCGAGGCGTCGGCGGATCTCTTCCGCGGCCTGGGGCTCTCCGGGAACCCGGGTTTCCGGGAACTGCAGGAAGATGCGATAACTTTCATACGCCTCTCCCCATCTTCCCTCTTCTTCGTATGCTTTTCCGAGATAGTACGCCGTCAGTCCGTGGTCTATATCATCGCTGTAGTGGTTCTGGAGGTAGCGCAAATAAAATATTCGCTCGTCCGGTGCTTCCACCAGGGAAAGCAGCTTGTCGATGGCGATGCGATGGACCGGAACGGAACGGACCAGAATGTCAGGATGGGCCAGCAATGCCCTGCGATAGTATTGACGTGCCAGTGAGGACGCGCCTTGACCGAGGTATGTCTCTCCGATCAGGGTCAGATAGTATCCGTTGTTCAGGTCGTCGGGAAAACGGTGGACGTGATTTGTCAAAAAAGTGATCGTTCCGGCATCACCCGAGGACGAGCGCATCGCGGCGACGGCGCGTTCGACCACGGGAAATGAAGGAACTCCCTCCTGTGCTTCCCGTTCGTATGCGGGGAGGGCGAGATTGGGGTGCTCCTCGGACGGACGGGCCGCAGTCAGAGAAAGCTGGAGAAGGAGTATGAGGATTGTTGCGGCAATATGTATGGAATAGTGTCGTTTCCGACTCATCGCATCACCATATCCCCGTAGCGCCTCGAATGGCAATACGATACACTGTAGCTATGAATCGTCGTGTAATGGTAGGAATGGCCCTTCTGGTCGTTGGCGGTACTCTCCTTCTGGTAACGACCGGGTTAATCACCGTCGGCGCGGTCATTCTGCCGGTGTTCTTTCTTATCGGTGGGGTCGGCCTCTTCGGTCGTGCATTTCTGCCGGACGGCAAGGACAGTAACGTCTTTACCGGCACATTTCTGGCGCTGAGCGGAGGGTTCGCCCTGCTTTGGGAATCCGCCCTACCTGCAGTGCAAATTGCGGTTGTCTGGCCGGTCTTCATGACGATTGTCGGAATCGCCCTTACCGTATATGGCGTGAGAAAGGGCGAGGAATATCGTCTCACCCTGGTGACTCCCGGAGCGGCGATAATCATTCTTTCTCTGGTCTTCCTGCTCTTCAGCACTGATGTTATCGAGGAAAGTCTGAGTCGCGTCGCCGCGAAGTGGTGGCCGTTGATCGTCGTATTTATCGGTGTTCTCGTTATCGTGTATCGTCGTGATCGCCACGATCAGGACGACAACCCCGATGAAGAGGACCTGATTCCTCCCGTCGGTGATTCAGACACACACCGGCGGTAGAGACATCAGGAATCGTCGTCGTCCGGTTTCTGTTCTTCCGGGCGTTTGTCTCCGTCGCCGTGTTCGTCATCAAAGAAAATCTCATGAAAATTGAGCCATCGCCTGTCTACGGCCGACTTCAATCGGAAGGGAACCATCGATTCCCGATAGGCATAAACGACCGCCACAAACGCAACGAGGGCAAGGTAAAAGAGAACATCCGTCCCGCCGAAATGGTTTATCGACTGTGCCACCACAAAAAGGAAGAAAAGGGCGATGCCGAGGCGAAGTGTGGCCATTCGTTTTCGTGACGCCTGTTTCTGGTACTTCCGTTGCAGGACGTTGAGAAACATGAGACCCAAAAAAATCCAGTAAATGCGTTCGGCGACCCAGGCAGTTACGGGCGCGGTGTATTCAGTTTCCATATCTTCTCCCCGCTCCTATGCGAGCATTGCCTGTTGACGTTTCAGATGATCCATGAGAACGAGGTAGGTCATCGCTTCTACGACCGGGACGATACGGGGACAGATACACGCATCGTGGCGTCCTTCGGTGCGGATTGTCTGAGGAGTTCCCATGATATCCACAGTCTGCTGCGGCCGGGCGATTGAGCTTGTCGGTTTCACGACGATTCGAAAAATGATCTCTTCGCCGGTGGAGATACCGCCGATGATTCCTCCGGCGTTGTTTGTGAGGAATCCGATCGGCCCGAGCTGATCGTTGTGCTGACTGCCTGTCATTTCGGCCGCGGCGAATCCGGCCCCGAATTCAATGCCTTTTACCGATCCGATTGAGAGCATACCGTGGGCCAGTTCAGCGTCAAGCTTGTCGAAGACCGGCTCTCCGAGTCCCAGCGGCACACCGGTGACGCGACATTCGATAACGCCACCTACGCTGTCGTCCTGTTCCTTAATCTCCGTAATACGCTTCAGCATTTCCCGGGCCGCATTGGGATCGCATGCCCTCAGAGGATTGTTCTCAATTTCTTCAGGTACAAAATCCTCACATTCCACGCCGGCGCTCCGTTTTGTATAGGCCAGAGCCCGAATACCCTGCGCTTCCAGAACCTTTCGTGCCACCGCGCCTGCGGCGACACGTCCTGCCGTCTCCCTTCCGGAAGCTCTGCCGCTGCCGCGCCAGTCGCGAATACCGTACTTTTTCAAATAGGTGAAATCCGCGTGACCGGGGCGATACTTGTCCTTTATGGAATCATATGCAGACGGATCGGCATCGGAGTTATAAAGGATCATCATTAACGGCGTACCGGTCGTCTTTCCTTCAAAAATACCGGAAAGAAGATGCACCGTGTCCGGTTCCGACCGGGGGGTGGTAATCGATGACTGCCCCGGTTTCCGGCGGTCCAGTTGCCGCTGCACGTCCTCCGCAGCGAGTTCCACTCCCGGCGTCACGCCGTCAACAACGACGCCGACGGCGCCGCCGTGTGATTCACCGAATGTCGTAATCCGAAAGGCCTGTCCAAAGCTATTGCCTGCCATAGTCGCTCCTATTGTTCAAATACGATACAAGGGCGTCAACAATTTCCGCCAGGGTCATCCCCCGTACTGAAATGACGTGTGCTGCCGTCTCGAGGTAACGACGCCTTCGTCGGTCGGCGATTTCAATGAAGTGGGCATACGGACGATCCGGGTCGAGATACGCCGGTATTCCCCGCGCCGAAATTCGGTCGTAGAGCACGGCAGGCTCCTCATCGAGGACGATCGGTACGGTGTCGCGCAAAAGAATTTCGAAGGCAGCCGCGTTATCGCATATGCCGCCTCCGGTGGAAATCAGTGCGCCAGGGCCTCCATCGACGATGCCTGTTGTGATCCTGGAAAGTGCCTCCGCCTCCAGCCGTTGAAACTCCTCTTTCCCGACGCTCCGATAGAGATCACGAATCGTCGTTTGGCCCGGCGCCGACGAAATATGCAACATCATCTCGTCGGTATCAAAGTAGTCCGCCTTCAGCGCCCGAGCGGTGAGGCGAGCCACCGAACTCTTGCCGACGTGTTTCAGGCCGTTTATTGATAGAGGGGGATAGAGATGCATTGAAGTACTAAAGGGGCTTGGGTTTTGCGATCTGATACCCTTGCAGGTAATCGACGCCCATTTCCTGAAGCAACGCCAGAATGCGTTCGTCCTTCACAAACTCTGCGACCGTCTTGATACCGATGACATGGCCGATATTATTTACCGATTCCACAAGGGCGTAGTCGATCGGGTCGTCGGCAATGCTCCGGACAAAGGAGCCGTCGATTTTCAGGTAATCTACAGGAAGGTGCTTCAAATAGGCGAAGGACGAAAACCCGTTGCCGAAATCGTCGAGGGCAAAGGTCGTACCCATGGACTTCAGACGACGGATGAAGGAGGTTGCCCTGCTCATATTGGAAATTGCCGTCGTTTCAGTTATTTCGAAACAGATTTGACTGGGGTCGATACCTGTCGTCGTAAATATGTTCTGAATATAGTCCAGCATCCGCTCATCTGCGATGGACGCGGCGCTGAGGTTGATACTGAATATGGGACGCCGTCCATTGACTGTCTGTTCCAGGAGCCTGTTGACGGCGTTCTTGATCACCCAGCGGTCAACCGCCGGCATGAGGTTATATTTCTCCGCCGCGGGGATAAAATCGGCAGGGCTGATGAGGGACGACTCCTCATCGACCATACGGATGAGCACCTCGAGGTGATCGATTTCCGCACCGTTTGTGGCGGCGAGCTCCTGTCCCCAGAGGACAAAGCGATCGCTTTCAAGTGCGTGATTCAATCGGGATATCCACTGCATCTCACCCCGACGCTTGAGAAACTTGTAGTCCGCCGTTTCGTAGAGCTTTACCGAGTTCCCTCCGCCTTCCTTGGCGAGGTACGCCGCATCATCGGCGGCGGCGAGAATGTTGTAGCCGTCGGTATTCGCCCCCGTGATCGGGACGAGACCGACGCTGGCGGTTATGTGAAAGGCATTTTTCTGCCAGATGAACTTCCGATTGATATTGCGAAGAAGATTCTGGGCGACGTTCATTCCGTGGGCCAATGGGGCGTCGACCAGAAGTATGCCGAATTCGTCGCCTCCGAGCCGGCCGGCAACGTGGTTTTCGGAAGATAACTGGCCGGTGATGTCACCCGACACCTGCCGGAGCAACTCGTCTCCCGCCAGATGACCGCACACATCGTTAATAATCTTGAACTGATCAAGATCCAGATAGATGAAGCTGTGGGTACGCCGTTCCATGTGGGCCGACTTTGAAAATTCAAGGAGCCTGAGAAAAAACTCCTCCCTGTTCATCAGCCCCGTGAGGGAATCGTGGCTTGCCTGGTATTCGATGATTTCAGACATTTCCTTGATATCCGTCACGTCCCGAAAGGTGATCAGTCCTCCGTCGATGGCGTCCTTTGTCCGTGTAGGCGTAATTGACCCTGAAATGCTTACGCGACCACCCTGTTCCGTCAGTACGTAGACATTCTCGAAGTCGAAATCCTTGCCGCTGAAGACGAGGGAAAAAGGGATCGCCGTGGCGAGTTCGGAATTTTCGTCATAAAGGGTGAAGAGCTCTTCCAGTTGCCGGCCGATCACCTCTTCTGGATGCCATCCCGTAAGGTCGGCGGCAACGGGATTGAGAAAGCGGATCGTACGCTGGGCGGAGAATGCGACCAGTCCGTCGTTCATGCTGTTCAGGAGTGCCTCAAAGAGCTGCTCCTGCTCCTGCATTTTGAGATCGACCCGCGCCTTGTAGAGGGCGATGTCGATTGTCGTCTGCAGTTCCCGTTCTTTAAAGGGTTTGAGAACATATCCGACCGGTTCCGCCTTCTTCGCCCGTTCCACGGTGTGTTCATCCGCGTAGGCCGTAAGGAAAACGATAGGTGTGTTTGTATGTTCCTTGATCTCAATTGCCGCATCGACGCCGTCCCGCTCACCACCGAGCATGATATCCATGAGAATGATATCGGGGCGATACTCTTCGGCGCTGGCAACCGCCTCATCTGCATTTGATGCAAGGTGGACAACTGTATAACCGAACTTTTCCAGCCGGCGTTGGAGGTCCAATGCTATAATTTTCTCATCCTCAACGATGAGTACACGTTCGTCGGCCATGGTCTTTGTTACAGCATAGTGACGGCGGGGGAAAAGATCAATGAAGGACGGTGCCCTCTAAAGGTCGAGCACCGTCTTGATCGTGTGGGGATCCAATCGGAAGGGCGCCCCTTTTCCCTGTAGAAAGTGATTCTTCTCCATCAGGTGGAGAGAGAGGTCGCTTACCAGGAGGGTAGGCCCCTCCGCTTTTCCATTGGTCGCCCGTTGTATCGTCGCGTTCACCTTCCGGAATATCCCGTCTTCAAAGGGGGACGCCAGATGACCCCGTGCCTCGGTTGTCGTGACGATCCACTTTCCATCCACCGTGACGGGCTCATCGAGGCCTTTCCGTCCCTCGTTGAGGAGATGCCGCAGCTGTGCGGCAACTTCATCGAAATCCATTCCGAGGCGGGAGAACTCTTCCTCGTCCGCCTCAATGATATCGACGATATTGCGCGTATCGTCACCGAGAAACCCGTTGGCGGTTATCACGCCGGGCTGCATGTTTTCCTGCGCCTTTCTGTATTCGGGAGACATTTTCATACGCTTGTACCTGCCTTACGCAAACTTGTCGAAATATATCTTGTCGGTCTGCATTTCATTTTCAGACATGACCTTCATACACGCATCAAGCATCCCGGGGCTGCCGCAGAGATATCCTTCCTTCTCTTTCTCCGGATTAATTGTATTTTTGAGGTATTCATCGAGGATTTCAGTGATCAATCCCGTCGGACCGTCCCAGTTGTCCTCCGGTTGGGGTTCACTGAGGGCGGGGATGAAGTGAAAATTCTCATTTTCTTCATCCAGCTTGTACAGCCAATCGAGGTAAAAAACATCCCTCTTTGACCGCGCGCCAAAGAAGTACCAGATTTCCCGATCATTCAAAGTACCCTTGTCGATCATGTCCTGAAAAATACTCTTGAACGGAGCCATTCCAGAACCGCCGGCGACACAGATCATCTGGGCGTCGGTCTCGCGGACGTAGAAGTCGCCGAAGGGAGCGACAATACGGATTTTTTCGCCTTCCTGGAGATGGTTGTGAACGTAGGTGGTGACGATTCCGCCCGGGACGAGACGGATCAGGAACTCAAGGTGGTTCTTGTCCGACGGCGGTGAAGACATCGAATAGGCACGCATCGATCTCTCTTTCACCTTTTCGTAGGGAGGAACCTCAAACTGTCCGTACTGACCGGAGGTGAATGTCACTTCCTTGCCCTCGGGGAGTTTGCAGTACACCTCCAGAATATCGTGGGTAACCTGTTCAATCTTCTCGATGGTGGCCTGATACTCCTGGACGTTGAAAAGCTCCTCAGGAATGTCGATATCCACATCTTCTTTGAGTTTGACCTGACAGGAGAGTCGGACGTCGTCGGCTATCTCTTCCTTGGTAAGGTATGGAACCTCGGTCGGCATGACCGGGCCGATGTCACTCTTGACCTTCACCTTGCAGGTACCGCAACTTCCGCGACCGCCGCATGCGGAAGGTATGAAAATGCCTTCCCCGGCAAGTCCGAAGAGCATCGGCTGTCCGCCCTTGACGACGAGCTCCTTTTTTCCGTTGTTAATATCGATTTTTATGTCGCCATAGTTGTTGACGATCTTGTCGGTTATCGAAATCAGCGCAGCCAGGCCCGCCGAGATGCCCCCCACTGCCGCGGGGGCGATAAAGTATACCAAGTCCAATTCCATCTGAAGAACTCCTTATTGAACCGAGAGCATGCCGGAAAACCCGATAAAGGCCATTGCCATGAACCCAATGGTAATGACGGTGATTCCCGGCCCTTTCAGTCCTGCGGGAACCGGCGCCTTCTCGGTTTTCTTCCGAATCGCCGAAAGAGCCATAATGGCGAGCCACCATCCAAGGCCGGAACCGAATCCGTATATCACGCTTTGGAGGAACGTGTAATTCCGGATCTCCATGAAAAGGGAGACACCCAGAATTGCGCAGTTAACCGTGATGAGGGGCAGAAAGATTCCCAGACTCATGTAGAGTGCCTGGGATACACGGTCAATGATCATTTCAAGCATTTGAACGACCGCAGCGATGGAAATGATGAATACGATGAAGCGCAGATATTCCACCTGCAGCGGGACGAGCACGTAGTTGAGAATAACCCAGTTGAGTGCGGTGGTTATGGTGAGTACCACCGTTACCGCCATGCCCAGTCCGTTTGAAGAGGTCATATCCTTGGATATGGATATGAACGAGCACATGCCGAGGAAGTTTGCGAGAAGGATATTGCTCGTAAAAATCGACGCAAAAAAGAGTGAAAAGGGATTTAACAGTGGTGCCGCGTTCATGCTGCCGCTCCTTCACGATTCATGATCGTCTTGCCCGCCCAAATGATACCGCCGAGGAAGAAAAAGGCACTCGGTGCGGTAACCATGATCGTCCACGGTACAAATGCGTCGGGTAATACCTGGTATCCGAAGAGCGTTCCAAAGCCGAGGAGCTCCCGGAAAAATGCGATAGTCAGCAGTACCGCCATATAGCCGAAGCCGCTGGTCGCACCGTCCCACATGGAAATGAGGGGCGGATTGCTCTGGGCAAACGCCTCCGCCCGGCCCATGATGATGCAGTTTGTGATGATCAGCCCCACATACGGTCCAAGGGCACGACTGATATCCGGAAGATACGCCCTGAGGAGAATGTCAACGATGATTACGTAGAATGCTATGACCAGGGTCTGTACGATCATCCGTACCTTTCGGGGAATGAGCGACTTGATCATCGAGACGGTGAAGCTCGACATCGCCGTCACAAAGGTCACCCCGATGGTCATGATCATCGTGTTTACAAGCAGATTCGTCACCGCGAGGGCGGAACATATTCCGAGAACCTGCATAAAGATCGGATTATTCGACCAGAGATTGTCTTTGAGTATCTGACCAGAGGTGCTCATGAGTTACCTCCCAATGCGTCGGAAATGTCCGACAGCTGATTATTGAATATCACTTGCATGGCATCACTCGTCCTCGAAGCACCGGTAATGGCGTCAATTTCTCCGTTGTCGTGATCCTCGTCGCCTTCGCCGGCTCCGCTCACGCGGATCGTGCCGTCGACGATGCGCTCATTCCGCAATTGTTCCTTGAACCAGGGTTCATCGATACGCCCTCCCAGGCCGGGTGTCTCATTATGACTGATGATCTCCAGTCCGAGGGTCCTGTTCACCTCTCCGTCAACGGCGATAATGCCGTTGATATTGCCCCACAGGCCGCTGCCGTTGAACTCTTTTGCGTACGCCTGCTCGCCGTCCACGACGGTGCGGTAAAAGGTCATACCTCCCCGTTCGACTTCCTCGACATCCTCAAAGAGGCTCAGTACCTGATCCGGTCCGGAATACTCGACGCCGAGGGCATTGAGGATCGCCCGCTGACGATTGAGTTGCTGGTTCAGTTCAACCCGTTCCCGGGTACCCTCGTTTGCAAAAGACAATACAAGTACGAACACGAAGGAAACGATGAAGGTAAATATGACGGTATATACGAGACTCTGCTTGTTCATACGGTCGCCTCCTGACCGGAATCAGCCGTCTCCGGCGGCGCGGCCGCCACTTTCTGCTTTTTCTGTTTTTTCTTTTTCTTCTTGGGCAGCAGCTCATCAAGAAGGGCACTGAAAGTGTTCCCGATCATGATGCCGAAACTCGTTCCCTCGGGAAAACCGCTGAAGGTGCGGACGGTCATGGAAACACCGCCGATGAGGAATCCGTACACCCATTGGGCCTTTGGATTATTCGGTCCGGAAATGGGATCGGTGGACATGAAAACGGCGACGTAGAGAATGCTTCCGCTCATCATGTATGCCGCGATGGGTACCAGATGTCCCGCCCCTGAATATGACGAAGGAGATACGCCGGGAATCAGGTCGGCAAAGTAAAACGCGATTGTAAAGACGAGAGCGCTTGTAAATGTGGAGGTGATGAACTTCCAGTTTGCCGTTTTGGTCCACATGAGGTAGGTGGCGGCGGCGATGATCAGGATCGTACTGCTTTCACCCATCGATCCGCCGCGGAATCCGAGAAAGAGGTTCCACAGGTTGGGCATTTCCCCGGAGCGCATGACCGCAAGCGGTGTTGCCGCGGTAATGGTGTCGACGGCAACCTGACCGGAGGTACCGAACGCGCCGGTCAATCCCATGGCGCCGGCGACATCAACCATTGCCGGAACCATCCACGCCGTGGTGAGGACCGTGGGGAAGGTAATGTATATGAAGAGTCGCCCGGTAATAGCCGGATTGTAGATATTTCGGCCGAATCCCCCGTACACGCCCTTTCCAACGGCGACGGCAAAAATGATGCCTATCGCCGCGATCCATAACGGCGTTGCCGGCGGCAATGAGAGCGCATAGAGCGCGCTTGTTACCAGAACCGCTTCACTTACTTTCTTTTTGCGACTTCTCTCAAAGAGGTATTCCGTCCCAATACCAAGGGCAAAGACCAGGGCGGTGGTGACGACCACCCGCCAACCGTAGAGAAATGTCGCAAACAGAAACAAGGGAATGAGGGAAAAAACCACCCGTCGCATGACAACCTGTTTCTGAAACACAAGCCCTCCTGACTTCCGACTGAAATTGTCAGCCTTTTTATAGATACAGAATTATCCTTTGCTGAGTATAACAAGGGATATCTACTAAAGTATAGTTGTTTTAGTCAGCAATTATGCTCCCTGTCGGTTTTGAGAGGTTACAAAACCCGATGGTTTTATTACATTGTAGCGGTCACCATGAAGAAATCAAGCACTCACGAATTGCAGGAGGAAGGAAAATGGAGCTCAACTCACTCTTGGATGTGGCGGAACGCATACTCGACAGTTCGCACGCCGCCGTTCTCTCGACGGTGGATGAAAAAGGGAGGCCCTCCAGTCGTTGGATGACTCCGACGGTACTTCGCGGTCAGTCGGGATCGTTATATTCGGTGACGGCACCGAGTTTCCGGAAGGTAAATCACATCAATGAACACGCCCGAGTCTCATGGCTCATCCAGACGAAATCTCTCGACGAGGTTGTGGAAATCGTCGGAAAGGCGACGATCATCGACAATCCCACCCTCAAGTCGGATGTTCTCGAGGCGATAGGACCTCACATGATGGCGTTCTGGCATATCAACCCGAATGAAACGGACCTGGTCGTCATTGAGACGATGATTGAGCAGATCGACTATTACCGTCCCATGAAGGGCGAGCATTACAGCGCTACGGCGTAATCAGAGGGAGTGAACATGTCGGATATCAAGAAATACAAAAAGGACTTTCTCATGAAGGCGTTGCGGGACATGCTGCTCATACGCCGGTTTGAGGAAAAAGCGGCACAAATGTACGGTCTGAGAAAAATCGGCGGCTTTCTCCACCTCTACAATGGACAGGAGGCCGTAGCGGTCGGTGCAGTGGCGGCGCTGGATCTCGCCAAGGACTACATACTTACCTCCTATCGCGACCACGGACACGCGCTGGCCGTCGGGATGTCGCCGGAAAGCATCATGGCCGAGCTCTTCGGCAAGATAACGGGGTGTGTCCGGGGTAAGGGCGGTTCCATGCATATGTTCGATGCCGAACGCCACTTCCTCGGCGGGAACGGCATTGTCGGTGCGCAGATTCCCATTGCCACGGGCGTTGCATTCAAGCACATGTACGACGAAGACGGGGGGGTAACCTTCTGCTTCTTCGGCGACGGCGCCATACATCAGGGCGCGTTCCATGAAAGCCTCAATCTCGCAAAGATCTGGAACATTCCGATTGTCTATATCGTGGAGAACAACCACTTTGGAATGGGAACCGCTGTGCATCGTGTCTCCGGTATCGACGACTTTTCAGTCAAGGCCGAGGGATACGGTCTGAAGGGCAAGGTGATCAACGGAATGGATTTCCTGGATGTCTATGAAGGGCTCAAGGAAGTCGCCGACGAGTCCAGGAAGAGCGGTACGGCCTATCTGGTTGACCTGAAGACGTATCGGTACAAGGGCCATTCAATAAGCGATCCCGCCAAATACCGGACGAAAGATGAGCTGGAGCAGTACAAAAAGCAGGATCCCATCGTCCAGCTGAAGAGTCAGCTCATGGAGGCAAAGATCCTGAAGGAAGAGGACTTCAAAAAGCTCGACGATGAAATGAAGCAAATCGTCCAAGACTCCGTTGATTTTGCGGAGAAGAGCGAAGAACCGGCCCTCCATACGATGTATGAAGATATCCTCGCCTGAGGCGAAGCGAAAGGAGTAAAGAATGCCAGAAATTCAAATGCGGGAAGCGATTCGCCAGGCCATGGACGAGGAGATGGCTCGGGACGAAAAGGTTTTTCTCCTCGGTGAAGAGGTCGGGCAGTACAACGGCGCCTACAAGGTAAGTAAGGGTCTTCTCGACAAATACGGAGAAAAGCGTGTTCTGGACACGCCGATCACGGAACTCGGGTTTTCCGGACTCGCCGTCGGTGCGGCAACCGTCGGACTGCGGCCGATTGTGGAGTGGATGACCTTCAACTTCGCCCTCCTCGCGCTCGATCAGGTTATCAACAACGCAGCAAAGCTGCGCCATATGTCGGGGGGACAGCTGAAGGTGCCCATCGTCTTTCGCGGTGCAAACGGACCGGCGGAGTATCTCTCTTCCCAGCACTCCCAGGCGCTGCAGAGCTTCTTTGTCCATGTTCCCGGGCTCAAAGTTATCGCCCCGGCAACGCCGTACGACGCCAAGGGACTCCTGAAGACGGCGATACGGGATGACAATCCGGTGATCATGCTGGAAAGCGAACTCGCCTACGGGTGGACGGGAGAGGTGCCCGAGGAAGAGTACCTCATACCTTTCGGCAAGGCCGATATCAAGCGGGAAGGCGACGATGTTACCCTTATCGCCCACGGCAAACCGGTCTACATGGTCCTGAAAGCGGCGGAGGAGCTCGCCGACATGGGCATTAATGCGGAAGTGGTCGACCTGCGGAGCCTTCGTCCCCTCGATGAAGAGACGATTTATAGAAGCGTCCGAAAGACCAATCGGGCCGTCGTCATCGACGAGTCATGGCCGATGGCGAGTGTCGGTTCACACGTGGGCTGGCTCGTCTCCCGGAATTGCTTTGACGATCTCGATGCTCCTGTGGAGTTTGTCCACAGTGAAGACGTGCCGATGCCCTATAACCACACGCTGGAACTCGCAATCCAGCCGTCGGTGGAAAAGGTAATCGCCGCAGTGAAACGGGTAACATACAAGGAGTAGGACCAATGGCAGAAAAGATACCGATGACGGCTCTTTCTCCCACCATGGAAGAGGGAACCATCACGAGCTGGAATAAGAAGGAAGGCGACACCATCGCCGCCGGCGACGTCCTCTGTGAGGTGGAGACCGACAAGGCGAGCATGGATTACGAGGCGACCCAGGAGGGCACGCTCCTCAAGATTGTCGTCACCGAAGGCAACAACGCCACCGTAGGTCAGACGATCGCCATACTCGGAGAGGAAGGTGAGGACATCTCCTCAATCATGGAAGACGTCTCCGCGGAAGGCGGCGAATCGGGGGCCAAAAAAGAAGAAGAAAAAGAAGAGAGTACCCCCGCTCCCGACGCCGGGAAAAAGAAAGAAGAGGCCGGCGGGGAAAAGGAAAAAAGTCAGGAAAAGGCAACAGCCGGGAAAAGTGAAAAACCGGCGGACGGGAAGGACGAAACCAGGAGTTCCGCTCCCCAGACGGGACCGCAGCGGGGTGAAAGCGGACGCATAAAGGCGAGTCCCCTGGCGGTGAAACTCGCGGCGGAACGGAATATCAACCTCTCCTATGTCACCGGCAGCGGTCCCGACGGGCGTATCGTGAAACGCGATATCGAATCGTTCAGGGGTATTCCGGCATCGTCGGTTACCGGCAACGCCCCCGCCGCGGGGGCGGCAGCGCCGGGTGACCAGGAAATCCCGGTTGCAGGGAAGCGGGCGGTCATCGCCAAGCGGTTGAGCGAAAGCAAGTTTTCCGCACCCCACTACTACCTCAAGATGTCGGTTGCCATGGAAAACATCGTGGCCGCGAGAAAATTTCTCAACGATACGCTGGACAACAAAGTTTCCCTCAACGCCTTTTTCATCAAATTTGCCGCCGAGGCGATCAAGCGCCATCCCCATATCAATGCGTCGTGGCAGGGAGACAAGATCGTCCAGTACGGCAGCATCGATATCGGTCTTGCCGTGGATCTGGGCAACGGGCTGATCACGCCGGTCGTGCGGAACTGCGGAAATAGGGGAGTCCGTGAAATCGATGAAGAGCTGCAGGAACTGATCAGGAAAACCCGGGAGGGAAAACTCCAGCCCAGTGAGTACACCGGTGCAACGTTCACAATCAGCAATCTCGGTTCTTTCGGTGTTGAGGAGTTTACGGCGATCATCAATCCCCCGGGTTCGGCCATACTCGCCCTCGGTGCCACCAGGAAGACTCCGATCGTCAAAGACGACGGTTCCATCGGTGTCGCGTCAATCATGAAAATGACGTTGTCCTGTGACCATCGTGTTATCGACGGCGCCGCAGGTGGAAAATTCCTTGCAGATCTTCAGGGAATCATGGAACAACCTGTCCGGATGATCTTCTAGGACGAGCTGGAATACAGGGAGGAAAACAATGGCAGATTACGATTACGATGTACTTATCATAGGGGCGGGGCCGGGAGGCTATGTCGCGGCGATCCGTGCTTCCCAGCTCGGATTAAAGGCGGCCGTCGTGGAGAAGGAGGCGCCGGGCGGCGTCTGCCTCAACTGGGGGTGCATTCCCTCCAAGGCACTTATCCATCAGGCTGAAATCATGCACGACACGGAGGAGCTGCAAAAAATCGGCGTCACCGTGGATAAGAGCGGCCTTGATTACGGAAAAGTTCACAAAAAATCACGTGACGCGGCGTCCAAGCTGTCCAAAGGCGTGCAGTCCCTTCTCAAGAAAAACAAGATCGAATACATAGAGGGTACGGCGCAGTTTACCGCAGCCCATGAAGTATCCATCGACGGGAAGAAGAGTATTTCCGCCAAAAACATTCTCATTGCCACCGGGTCCCGTTCCCGGGAGATTCCCGGTTTTGAGTTTGACGGGAAAAAGGTTCTTTCATCGCGAGATATTCTCGGGATGTCGGAGCTGCCGAAGTCGCTGATCATTCTCGGTGCCGGGGCGATCGGTATGGAATTTGCCTATGTCATGAACGCCTTCGGCGTAGATGTGACGGTGGTGGAAATGCTTGATCAGCTGCTGCCCCTTGAAGACGCCGAAACGGTGGACATCGTTGCAAAGGCGTTCAAACGGTACGGCGTGAAAACGATGACCGGTACAAAAGCGACAAATCTGGACACCAAGGGCAAAGGAATAAAGCTGGATGTGGAAAGCGCCGACGGCTCCAAGGAGACCCTCAACGCAGACAAGATCCTCGTTGCCGTCGGGCGGGCGCCCAACTCCGAAAATCTCGGTCTTGATACAATCGGTGTGAAGACGGAAAAGGGGTTCATCACCGTGGGTGACTATTACCAGACGTCCGTGCCGGGCGTTTACGCAATCGGCGACGTCATCGCCTCACCGCTTCTCGCCCATGTGGCAAGCAAAGAGGGAGAAATCGCCGTTGAATACATGGCGGGCCACTCGCCGGAGGCGAAAATTGATCCCCAGTCGATTCCGTCCGCCGTGTACTGCGAACCGGAGATCGGCAGTTTCGGTCTGACCGAAAAGGCCGCACAGGAGCGGAAGCGGCCCGTTGATGTGGCGACCTTCCCCTATCGCGGTGCCGGCAAGTCCGTCGCCGTTGAAAAGAGCGAAGGCCTCGTAAAGGTCGTTCTGGACAAGGAGACACGGGAAATACTCGGTGCCCACATCGTCGGGTACAATGCCACGGAGTTGATCCATGAGCTCCTTCTTGCCAAGAAGGCGGAACTCCTGCCGGAGGACATTGCGACGATGATTCACGCCCATCCGACGCTTTCGGAGGCGGTGATGGAAAGCGCCCGTGCCGCCGAAGGGTGGGCGATCCACTTCTAATCCGGCGGCATACGCGAGATCCGGGGCGCCTCGGCGGGTTCGACACAATGTCGGGCGGAAGTCGAGGCGCTTTCTTATCTCAGCGTCGGCTGTGCCGTTGAATAAAGGCGGTTTGCCTTATAGGGTAGCGATCATGGATCATGACAAAAAGTCCGATTCCACATCCCGGAGTGCTGCGCTGAGACAGATCAGGATGCCCCAGGGTTTTTTACGGGCCAGCACCGTGTATCTCTTTATTATCGCCCTCGTCGCCGTGGGAGGCGTCCTGCGTCTGACGGGGGAGATCTTTATACCCTTTGTCATCGCCATTCTGCTTTCCTTCGTTTTTTCTCCGATGGCGACCTTTCTGACAAAGCACAGGATGCCCCGGTTTCTCGCCATTTCTCTGGTACTCATCGTCTTTCTTGCCTTCGGGTATCTGGGATTTCAGATCGTCTATACCAGCGTACAGAGCCTCCTGAGAGAGTTTCCCCGCTATCAGCAGCGTTTCACCCAGCTCCTTTCAGACATGATTATGCGCTTTGACCTGCCCTCGACGATCATCAGTGATCTCGAAGTGACCAGGACGGTGGGGAATATGGTTCTCGACCTCTCGGGAAATCTCATGTCCTTTCTCAGCGGCTTCATGCTCGTCTTCATCTTCCTCCTCTTTCTGCTCCTTGAAAAACCGTACGTCCGGAGAAAGATGGAACTTGCCGTCCGGTATGAAACGACACGCCGGTTCAATCGCGTCTTGATTCATGTTACCAGTCAGATCGGACGGTACATGGCGGTAAAGATCCTCGTCAGCGGTCTCACGGCGGTGATTGTCTACACCGCTTTTCGACTCATCGGCGTCGATTTTCCCTTTATCTGGGCGGTGATGACATTTCTCTTCAATTTCATTCCAAGCATCGGTTCCATCGCGATTACCGTCATAACCGCGATATTCGCGCTCGTTCAGTTTCTGCCGGAGTGGAACCCGATCATCGTGACGATTATCAGCATGTCGGCGACGCAGTTCATCATCGGGAATATCCTCGATCCGAAACTTCTCGGCGACAGTCTGAATCTCTCTCCCGTCGTCATCCTCCTCTCCCTGCTCATGTGGGGGTGGCTCTGGGGAACGGCCGGATTGTTTCTTGCGGTACCGATGACTGTCGTCATAAAGATCATATTTGAAAATGTGCCCGGCCTTGAGCCATTCGGAATTCTCATGGGAACCGGTAACTACAAAATACGGCGTCAAAGAGGCGCGGAAAAGGAAAATGAGGCAACCAGTGAGTGAGCAGAAGAAACGAATCCTTACGGGAGACCGGCCGACGGGAAAACTTCACCTCGGACATTATGTAGGATCGCTGCAGAACCGCGTTCGACTGCAGGATGAATATGAGTGTTATTTCATCATCGCAGATCTCCATACCCTGACGACGCGGCCGGAGAAGAGCGCCATCGATGAAATCGCGCAAAACGCACGTGACATGGTCCTTGACTATCTCTCCGTCGGGATCGATCCGGAGCGGTCGACGATCTATCTCCAAAGTGCCGTGCCGGAAATTTATGAACTCAATCTTCTTCTGGAGATGCTGGTCACCGTACCCCGGCTGCAGCGTCTTCCCAGCCTGAAGGATATGGCCCGGAACGCCAATCTGACGGAAATGCCGTTTGGATTGCTTGGCTATCCCGTCCTGCAGAGCGCCGATATTCTGCTGCCCCGAGCCCACCTCGTTCCGGTCGGCAAGGACAATGAGGCGCATGTGGAACTGACACGGGAGATTGCCCGTCGTTTTAACTATCTCTACGGTGACGTCTTCCCGGTCCCGGATGTCATGGTAGGCGATGTTCCCACCCTCGTCGGGACCGACGGCGCGTCAAAGATGTCAAAGTCTCTCAACAACGCCATTATGCTTTCCGACGACGGCGCGACGGTGAACAGGAAAGTCCGGGGAATGTATACCGATCCCAACAGGATCAGCGCGGACGTGCCCGGCACGGTCGAGGGGAACCCGGTTTTCAGCTATCACGACGTCTTCAATCCCGATCGAGAAGAGGTACGGGACCTGAAGGAACGGTACCGGGCGGGACGAGTCGGTGATGTTGAGGTCAAGGAAAAGCTTGCCGCGGCACTCAATGCCTTTCTCGATCCCATCAGGGAGAAGCGGGAAGAATACGCCCGCCAATCGGGGCTGGTGGACGAGGTTATCTACCGGGGAACGGAGACGATGCGAACTGTGGCACGGGAAACACTGCAGGAAGTTCGCAAGGCAATGGGGATGTCGGGTATCTGGAATCGCATCAAACGGAAGGCGGAGAAGTCTGTAAAGCGACACGGATAGGGGGTATGGAGAAGGAACCTTCCGCCGTCGAGTCACCCGCAGCGGAGCTGACGAAGCGCCCATTCCGGTTTGACAGCGACACCGACCGTAATCACTTTCGGGATCTCGTGTGGACAACGTACCGTACCCTGCAGCGACCGATGCCGTGGCGGAGCAATACCGATCCCTATTGGATACTCGTGTCCGAGATCATGTTGCAACAGACACAGGTGGAGCGGGTGAAGGAGAAGTTTCTCTCCTTTATCGACCGGTTTCCGACCCTTTCCGACCTGGCTGAGGCGCCATTCGGAGAGGTCCTGAAGATGTGGAGCGGGCTGGGATACAACCGGCGTGCCCGGTACCTTCACCGTTCCGCGCAGCTCGTGGTCGAGGACCATGACGGTGTCGTACCGGAGACGCCGGAGACTCTTGTCGCCCTTCCCGGCATCGGACCCAACACGGCGGGTTCGATCGCCGCATTTGCCTACAACCGCCCCGTTGTTTTCATAGAGACAAATATTCGGCGCGTATTTCTCACGGCCTTCTTCTCCGATGTCGCCGGAGCGATCCACGACCGGGAAATCCTCCCTCTCATTGAGAAATCGTTATGTCGGGAGAATCCCCGGGAGTGGTACTGGGCTCTCATGGACACCGGATCGCTCCTGCCGAAAACGGCGGTCAACGCGAACAGAAGGAGCGCCCACTACGTACGGCAGAGTACCTTTGAACGCAGCCGCAGACAGCTTCGCGGACGGATTGTCGGTCTGGTCAATCAGCATCAAATGGTGGTGGCGGAGAACCTTCCCGCGTATACCGGTTTCTCTCCCGACGATGTGGAGGATGCACTTGCCGATCTGGAGCGGGAGGGGCTGGTCCGTCGCATCGGGAAGAAGGGTGAAACCGTAGTCGCCGGGTCGTAGAAGACCGAGGGATGTGGGGAGCGCCGCTATTGACCGATGCCGCACGCCTTCATGACTGCCGCTCGCTGCCACTGAATCAGTTCATTCAGAAGGGTTTCGTTGGTTCCGTAACAGTCGGCAAGGATCCGAAAAACCGGTTCCGTACCGCTGCCGCGCATCCAGAGAGATGCCACGTCCTCCCGTTTCTCCGTTGAGAAGACGACCTTGAGACCGCCCCGGGCGGCGCTGCTTCTGTTTCCTGCGCCTTCCATCGTCTCGGTACCTTCATAGTTGATGATCCTGTAGGCAATTGACCCGCCGTACTCACGGGACAGTACCGTAAGAAGGGGTTGTATCGTCTTCTCCATATTCTCTTCATACGCCGTTTTCAGCTCCCCGTGGGAAATATCGGGGACCTTCAGTTTTGCCCGTTCATCATCGGTGGCGATCGTGGAAAAAGTCGGCAGTCGTCGCAGGAGGTCGAGAAACCCGCTCTCCTTGTTCAGGGCGTCGTCCACGTAGGCTGCGAGGCCGAAGGCGTGCATTTTAATGAGCGCCAGCAGCGTGCTCATGGGGTCCCTGACCGTGGCCGGGGGCGTTATATTTCCGCCGTTGGAACCTTCTCCAAGAACGGCGACCGTCCAACCTTCGCCGGTAAGGCGTTCCGCGAGGGAGACGACGTTTGCTTCACCGACCTCCGCCCGAAAGAGGCGCGCTCCGAAGGATGAGCAGATTCTGTCGATTCGTAACGACGTAGGCCCGTTGGCGACGACGGCTATTCGATCGCCGCTGACGCCGATGTACCGCAGCCACGCCAGCTGAATCGACACAACCAGCGCAAAAACACTCTGCGCATCGAGGGCAACAGCCTTTTCGACGGCGGCGTCGTAGAAGACGAGATTACCCCGATCGCCGTCATTGTCCGGCACATATGCGATTTGAAACGACCGGTCCATCCGGTGATAACGCTCCAGCAGCTCCCGGGCGTCCTTCAGTCCGGCACCTTCCGGGAGTATCTGATGGGCGAAAACACCGGGTTTGTCGTTGTGAAAGGCAGTCTTTACTCCCAGCTCGGCGAGAAGTTCTTTGTCTACCGAAAGGGAGCGGGCGCTCCCGTTGAGCTCCGCCACAATTCCGAGGGGCCGTTTCCGTAGTTCACCGGTCACCACGTCTGTAAACCGGCGCCTGTCGAGGGAATCGGGCGAGTCTCCGGGTGACGTTCCGACAAGGAAAGAGAACGCGAGGTACCCATCGAGCGCGGCTGCCTTCCACTTCTTCTGCTGCTCATACACAGCTTCCGGCATCGACGGTGGGAGGGCGGCAACGTCGGTGAGGAGTGAGTGGACAAACTCTGCGTTGACGGCCAGATCCCTGAAGCGCGCGATCAGGGGAGTTGCGGCGGTATGGGGAAGGACGGCGCCGTCGGCAAGGCCGAGTTTCAATCCGTTATGGCCGGGTGGATTGTGGCTGGCGGATATATAGAAGAATGCGTCACAGCCATCGGTCACTTTTGTAAATGACATGACCTCGGGAGCGGCAGAGACGCCCAGCCACTTCACATCAACGCTGGAGGCGAGAAAGGTGCGAATTGCAGTATCCGCGATTGCCGGCCCCGTCGGGCGCGTATCGGTTGCCACGACGATTGAGGGGCGCCGGGTCCGATCGGAATGCGCCGATCGGACGAGATCGGCAAAGACGCGGGCGGCAACCATGATGAGGTCGCGATGCGCCGGGGAGATGGCGGGGGAGAGGGAGTTGTCGTCGCCGCCGAATACGGCGCGCCATCCCGATGCGCTGAGAACCATATTGGAGAGGGCGGTTGTCCGGGAATCCGGGGGTGCCGGTTCCGGTAAGAGTTCCCCGGTACTGCCATTATCTCTGGGTTCACGTCGGTCGTGTGTCATGGGGCAATTATAGCGATACCCTTGATTTTTGAAAGAAGTAAATCGATAATATCGACCCTAAGGCGGAGACGGTGAAAAAAATACTCGTAATTGATGAATCGCAGCTTTTCAGGGAATATCTGAAAAAGACATTACGTTACTACGGTTTTGACGTCGCCACCGCCGTCAGCGGGCTTGACGGCGGCTCAAAGATTCGTTCCGTGAATCCCGATCTCATAATCACAGACTATCAGCTCTCCCGAAAATCGGCGGCGGAGATGCTCAGGGAAAAGAACGAGGATCCAAATATCCGGCATATTCCGGTGATTATCGCCTCCGCCAAGGTGGATCGGGATGCCCTCGTGGAAATCGCGCGCTACAACGTAAAGAAGCTGTTACGCAAACCGATCAATGTGGACACCCTCCTTCAGAGCGTGAGCGAAGTCATGGGTGTGCCTATTTCAATTGACGAGACGCCGTGTATCATCGAGACCCATGTCAATGAAGATATCCTTTTCATTGAGATAGCCCAGGGACTCAACCGGGAGAAGATAGATCTCCTGAGGTACAAGCTGAGGGAACTCCTCGAGCTGTATGAACTGAAAATGCCGAAGGTGCTGGTCATGATGACGAGCATCGAAGTTTCCACTACCGATTCCATAAAACTGAACACCCTCTTTTCCACAATCCTGAATACCACCGGAACGATGAAGAAGTACACCAAAGTGCTGACCCAGAGCGAATACGTCAGGGAGTTCCTGGATAATCGACAGGAATATGAGGGAATTGAAGTTACCGACAGCCTTGAGCAGGCAATGGACGGTCTGCTGGTGAAGAAGGGTGACACTCAAGAACATGACAGAAAGGGCGAGGGGTCGGTCAATTTTGCGAATGTCGTTCAGGCAAGTGCGCCGAAGAAACAGCGGGAGGAGTCAATCAACCTCCGTTTCAAGGCGGAGCAGACACACAATTTTGATCTCGCCTCCCTCGGAGATTCGATTCGAATTTCAATCGTCGACGACGATGAGATCATACAGGAACTCATAAAGACCGCTTTTTCGGATACCCGGTTTGTCATCGACAGGTACAATAACGGAAGGGAGTTTCTCGACGGGGTAAACGGAATGAACTCGGATCTTGTGTTTCTCGATCTGCTGATGCCCGAGGTGGACGGGTTCCAGGTCCTTCAGCAGCTCTCTGAACGGGAGCGTCACCCTCCGGTGATCGTCCTTTCGGCCCTCTCCAAGCGTGAAACGATCCTGCAGACTCTGCAACTGGGCGTGTCGAGCTACATGATCAAACCACTGAAACCGCAGACGATTCGTCAGAAGGCGTCGGAAATCCTTCAGCTGAACTTTTAGCCATGAGTGACCGTTCACCATTCGGACGACAGTTTCGCGTCGTTTTCGAACAATCTCCCATCGGGATTGTCGTCATGGATGCGGGCGGCCGGATTCAGTACGCAAACAATGCGGTACGGCAGTTTCTCGGACGTGGTGAGAACGACCTCGTCGGAGGGTTCCTCACCGCCTACTCCCATCACGAGGACGCCGCTCTCTTCCAGCAGCTCTTTTCCGAGACCGTTGAAGGGGAGCGCAGCAATTTTCAGGTCGTTTCCCGGTGCAGAAGAAGAACGGGAGAAGTAGCGTGGTGGCGGGTCGACATGCGGGCGGTCCGTCCCGCGGACAGTTCTCCCTTTATGATTGCCGTTGTCGACGATATCACGTCTCAAAAAAACAACGAAGATGAACTGCGACAGGCAAAAGAATCGGCCGAGGCGGCGACCCAGACGAAGAGCGCCTTTCTCGCCAACATGAGCCACGAAATCCGGACGCCCCTGCACACAATAAACGGAATGGCCGAGTTGATGCGGGACACCGGGCTGGATGAGGAGCAGCTGGAATACCTGCAGCAGATTCAGTTTGCCAGTGAAGTGCTTCTCGGACTGATAAGTGACATCCTCGATTTCTCAAAGATTGAGGCGGGGCGACTGCAACTTGAATCGATAACCTTTGAACCGGTGAAAATGATCGAGGACGCCGTCGATATGGTCAGCATGCAGGCCCACAAGAAGGGGCTGGAGGTTGTCCTGTGGACGGAACCGGACCTGCCGAGAACCTCCGTCGGAGACCCGAGCCGCATACGACAGATCATCGTCAATCTGGTGAACAACGCCGTCAAGTTCACCGAGGATGGTCAGATTCGCATATCTGCAGGACTGAGTCGCAGGAAGAAATCTCCCCACCTTCTCGTACAGGTGCGGGACAGCGGTATCGGCATACCCCAGGAGCGGCAGGACCGTCTCTTTAAACCCTTTTCCCAGGTCGATGCGTCGACAACGCGTCGCTTCGGCGGTACCGGCCTTGGACTCTCAATTTCTCGGGACCTCGTTGATATGATGGGCGGACGAATCGGTGTAAAGAGCAAACCCGGTGTGGGATCCAACTTCTGGTTTGTCGTCCCCATGGAGGGGGCTGATACAGAAACGAGTGAACTTCTCCGCCCCAAGGGGGCACCACCCGCATTTCGCACGCTCATCGTTGACGACAACCAGTCGAGCCGCGACGTGGTTATCAAGTATCTCCGCAGATGGGGAGCCGAGACGACGGCGGCGCAGGACGCCCCTGAAGCACTTACCCTCCTGGCGGAGACGTCGGAAGAAGGAAGGGAGCCGCAAGTCATATTCCTCGATCTCCGTCTGCCGAGTATGGACGGGTGGCAACTGGCGTCGGAAATACGCAACGATTCCCGCTTCGATGCGATACCCCTGGTGCTCATGAGCCCCACCGGCATCAGCTCCGGTGACGCCAAGATGAAGCTTCTCGGATGGTTCAAGGGCTATATCAATAAACCGGTCAAGCCCCGTGAGCTGAAGGAAACTGTGGAATCCATATTTTCCGATGAAATTGAAGAGCTGGAAGCGGTGGACGGTGAAGGAACGTTTTCCGGACGGTCCGTCCCGATCGACGGACGCCCGCGGACCGTTCTGGTGGCGGAAGACCACTTCGTCAACCAACGGCTCTTTCAGGCGATTCTCGAAAAACTTGGCTTTGAAACTATCGTCGCATCCGATGGAACCGAGGCGGTCGCGGAAATGCAGAGGAATCCCGGGATCGGCCTCGTATTCATGGATGTGCAAATGCCGACTCTCAACGGTTTTGATGCGACGATACGTATCAGGGAGCTGGGATTTGATGTTCCCATCGTCGCGGTGACGGCCAACGCCCTTTCCGGTGACCGGGATCGCTGCATCCGGGCGGGAATGAATGAGTACATGGCGAAGCCGTTCAAGCGCAATGATATTGAAGATGTCATTCGTCGGCTTCAGGACGCCGGTTTTTTCCTTGAGGAGTCTGGAACTCGGGGTTCAGGCTCTTCGAAGGTGGAGACAACGGCGGAGCTTACCACGGAGCCGGCGCGTGAGGGTGAAGATCCTGCTGACCTTGAGGAACTGGAACCCCTCGAAGAGCTTGAAGAGCTGGAAGAGCTTGAAGAGCTGGAAGAGGAACGGGAATCGGCACCTCAGATACCTGACGCCGGTGGAGGGGACTCCGCTGATGCGTACTTCACAGGGGCGGGTGCGGATGCCGCCGGTGCCGGCCCGCCGATGGATTTTCCCGATACGATCGCGTCGTTCCTCGGCGACATAAAGACCGCAAAGGAAGTGAGCGAAGCCTTTGCAGAACGTCTTCCCGGCCAAATCGATTCAGTTGAAGAGCTCATACACGGTGACAGGATATCGGACGCGCGTATCGTCATTCATGCGATAAAGGGCGGCGCGTGGAATCTCAGCTGTCACGATCTGGGAGCCGCCGCCAAGGTTGTTGAAGATCTCTGTATGGAAAATGACGCCCCCGGTGCTCTCGAGAATATTCCCGCCGTACGTCGGGAAATAGAACGTTTCCGTCAATTCATCTCTTCCGACGATTTCTCCCGCGATTTTCCCTCACCGTAATTCATCGTTATATTTTTACCTGAAGAAGAAAACCATGTGTGTCCGTGACGGTTGGCTGGTTGTCCTGAGTTTCGTCGTCCTCGCATCAGGGGTGTACGCCCGGGGGAGGATTGATAGTGCAACAGTTCCTGCGGAACAGGACATTGAGAGCAATCGTCTCAGTGACGAGGAGGATAGAGCGATCGATAAGGCAATTCAAAACAGCCTCAGTCCCAGGGAACGGGAACTGGTTGAGTCATTTCCAGTGGATGGAAGTTTTCCCGTGGTACTCACGGAAGAGGAGTGGAAAGAGCGTCTCACCGACAGTCAGTTCCGGATTATGCGGGAAAAGGGTACGGAAGCACCGTTCACCGGCGTCCTGAACGGAAACAAGGAAAAGGGTGTCTATTACTCCGCGGCAACGGGACAGCCCCTGTTCAGCTCGGACGCAAAATACGACAGCGGTTCCGGCTGGCCCAGTTTTTATGAACCCCTGTCTCCCGATGCGGTCCGGTATAACGTCGACCGTGGTCATGGCATGGTACGCATCGAAGTCGTCGACAGTATGAGTGGCTCCCATTTAGGCCACGTTTTTCCCGACGGACCTGAACCGACGGGTCTGCGCTACTGCCTCAATTCCGCCGCGCTTGTATTTGTTCCGGAAGGAGAAGAACCTCCGGCGATTCTCAAACCGGAGGGATGAAAAAAGAAAAAATCGGTGTCGATGGTGTAACCACCCACGCCGTGTGTTGTTATAAACGATAGACCAAGCAAGTACCAATGACGTACACCCCGGGGATTTCACCTCCTTTGCCCCGGGGTTTTTTTATGTCCCGTCGGTTTGCTCGTCCGGACGGACGATCGCCGGTGGTGTTACACGCCGTGGTGAGTCGTCGCACGGTGTGGGCGACCCTGCCCGAATAGCTCGCTATGACAGCGTACGCAGTAACGCACCGCCGTATGTGAATCCCCCGCCGAATGCGGTGATACCCCACACCTGCCCGCCGCCGGAGCCGTCAGGGAGCAGTTCATTGAGACAAATCGGTATCGTGCTTGAAGAGGTGTTTCCGTTATCGGCGATGTTGCTGTACATCCGATCATGGGGAACCTTGAGGCGTTGACGGATGGCGTTGATGATTCGCTGATTGGCCTGATGTGGAATGTAGAGGTCCAGGGCGTCGGCCTTGATTCCTGCCGCATCGGCACCGGACGAGAGGGCCTGCATCATCGCCCGAACCGCTTCCAGGTAGACCGCCGGTCCATCCATTGTAATGGGAACATCAATTTCGTGGGGAACCCGCAGCGACTCGCCGCTTTCTCCCTTTGTGGCGATGAATGGTCGATCCACCGACGCATACGCGGCATCCGCGACGGGTGAACGGGAACCGCCGATGAGGGTGGCCGTTGCGGCGTCGCCAAATATCGGTGCCGTACCTCCGTCGCGCATATCCAGACGGGGACTGAGGACTTCACTGGTCACCAGAAGAACCAGTCTGTCCGGGCTGTTGCTCAGAAAGTCCCATGCGATCTGCAGTCCGTATATGTATCCCGAACACGCGGCGTTGATGTCGTAGGCGGGACATGATATGTCTACGCCCTCCGTATTCAGCGCGTGCTGCAGGAGCGCCGCCATAGAGGGAGTGGTGCTTGTCGGGGTACCTGTCGAAAAGATGATCAAGCCGATGTCCGAAATATCGATCTCTTTGGAATCCAGGAGCTCCCGACTCGCATCGACGGCGAGGGTGAGCGTGTCCTCTCCCGGGACGACCCAGTGGCGCCTGGCAATGCCCGTCCGTTTCTCGATGTCGTCGCCTTCCCAGTCGGGAGTCATCGTTGCGATTTCCGCGTTTTCGACGATTCGTGATCCCTTCCGGACGGCGGTACCTGCGATGAGACAGACCGGCCCGTCGACACGTCGCACCGTGGCGGCTACCGGGACGGAGGAAGCTGCCGGGGTGGATCCCCCGGGAGCGTCGCCTTCGTCCCGACCGATTCCGGTAATGACGGGAGTTCCGGGATTTTCCCTTGTCAGCGGTTTGACATGAACGGGTTCGTTTTCCGCCGTTTTGACTCGCAGGATCGGCGTACCCACCGGGACGTTATCACCCTCTTCTATAATGAGTTCCGACACCGTCCCCGAGACGGGGGATTTCAATTCAGTCGCGGCCTTGTCGGCCTCGACGTCGGCGAGGAGGTCTCCCTCCTTTACAACATCGCCCGGTTTAACTTTCCACTCCACCACCGTTACCGTCTCGTCGGACGGGCTGGAACCGATCGCTTCCACCTCAAAGACGCCGCTTTCCGCCGCGTCGTCCCGTTTCCAGACGATACTTCCCCCCAGAAGTTCCACCGCCGTCTCAAGTATGCGCTTGTACGACGGGAGAACATCCAACTGGTTCCCGAAATTACAGGGCACATAGGTGTCTCCCCGGGTGACCCGGCGAGCGGCGATGTGACGACGGCTTTTTTCGGCGATGGTCGCGATAACCTCGGCGCCGAATCCGGCGGTATGGTTGTCCTCGTGGGTCACAATGAGCCGACCGGTACGGTCTACACTCTTCAGTACCCCATCCTCGTCCCAGGGTACGATACTCCGCAGATCGAGAAGATCAACGGACACACCCTGGTCTGCCAGCTCATCCGCAGCACGTTGGGCAAGGGGAACGGTATTGCCGTAGGCCACGATCGTGAGGTCCGAACCCTCCCGTACACGTCGGGACACACCGAGGGGTACGATCTGTCTCGCCACGTCGGAACTTGTCATACGGGCGCGATCGTTCAGCTGATTCTTTGGATAGAAAAAGATTGTCGGACGCTCCGATTCAAAGGCGGCGTTGAGCAGTCCCGCCGCATCGCCCGCCGTGGACGGCATGACAACATCCACGCCCGGCGTATGGGCGACGAGCGCCTCCAGGGTGGATGCGTGAAACGGTCCAAGTCCGGGACGATAGCCGCCGGCGGTCACCATGACGATCAACGGTACCTTCCAGCCTCCGTCGCTTCGCCAGTACATACTCCCCAGTTCAGAAAAAATCTGGTTGTACGCGATGGGCAGGAAGTCGGCAAATTGAAGAAACGCCACCGGACGTCCCCCCGCGAGGGCCCTTCCTATGGAGACTCCCAGAATAAGAGATTCGCTCAAGGGGCTGTTTCTGATTCTCTTTCCGTATTTTTTCCCCAGTCCCCGGGTGATACCAAAGACGTCGCCCTTGGGGTCTTCGATATCCTCTCCAAAGAGGGTGACCCGGTCGTCCTGTGCCATTCGGGCATCCAGTACTTCCCGGATCGCCTCGAGCATGACCAGTGAGTCCTCGCCGTCTCCGGTGTACTCGCCGCTGCGCTCCTCAAGGCGGGCCGGAAGGGGCGCCTTGGCGCCGTGGACGGGCGTCGGCTCGGCACTCATCTGGGCGCGACGCGCTTCTCCCTCGAGGCGAGTCCGAATCTCCTCCTCCTCGGTGGTAAGCTCGTCTTCATTCACTCCGGCAGCCATGAGCTGGGCCCGAAGCAGTGCCACGGGGTCCCCCGTTTCTGCGGCCGCCGCGATTTCATCGGGATTACGGTAGACCCGCTGATCGTCTGCGTTTGTGTGATTGTGAAGCCGTTCCACCTCAAAGATGACGATCCGGGGTCCCCTGTCGCGGCGGATGGCATCGACAAGTGTCCCGAAGTGTGTAACCGCGTCGGGAACCTTTCTTCCGTCTATGCGGGTAATGGGCACGCCGTAAAACTCATCCGCCTCGCCGGAGGGGCGGGAATAGAATGTCTTACCTGTCGTCTTTGTGGATATGGCGTACTTGTTGTCCTGAACGACGAAGAGGACCGGTAGCGTTTCCCGTACGGCGTGACCGATCGCCTCAAGGACCTCGCTCTCCTGGGTCATTCCCTCTCCGAGGGCACACAGGACGAGCGGGTTGGTTTCATCATCTTTCACCATTTCCGCGACGCCCACCGCCTGGAGGGCACTGTTTCCGACGGGTCCGACGATGCTCAACACCTTTCGCTCAGGGTCGCTCATATGGGCGTTCATCTGTCGACCCCGGGAGTGGGATTCGTCCTTGTTGAAGAGACTGAGAAAGAACATGTAGGGAGAAATTCCCCGGGCAAGCATGAGCGCCTTGTCGCGGTAATGGCAGTGAAGCCAGTCATGTTCGGTCAAATGGGGAAACAGGGCAATGGAGCCCTCGTGCCCCGCACCGGAGACGTGGAAAAAAGCTTCACCCCGGGACGTATAGCTCTGCTCGATAAGGTCCATGTGACGAGCCGTAACCATCGTCGAATAGAGAGACCGCAGGACTTCGGTATTGTTGAATTTATCAGTAACCATAAACTCTCCCGCCCGCACTATACCACGGGCCTATGGTGTAGTCGACTACCCCGTAGGGTCAGTATAATAACCTTAAGGAGAGATAGGAATGAGCCAAACCTCAGTGGGAAATAGTTACAATTCAAAGCAGACAATGCAAACCGCATTGGGAGATGTACAGTACTACAGCGTCGCCCATCTCGCTGAAACGGTATTTCCAAATGTCCGGAAGCTGCCGTTTTCAATACGGGTCCTGTTGGAATCCATTTTACGTCATGAAGACGGTTATGAAGTCACCAAAGAACATATCGACGCCATTGGGAATTACAATCCCGCCGGCCCGGCAAAAGTTGAATTACCCTTTAAGCCGGCACGTGTACTGCTGCAGGATTTCACCGGCGTTCCCAGCGTCGTCGACCTGGCGGCGATGCGCAACGCCGTATCACGTCTCGGCGGCGATCCGGCAAAAATCAATCCTGAATTACCTGTAGACCTCGTTATCGACCATTCGGTTCAGGTCGATTTCTTCAACAGCAGTGAGGCGCTTCGCAAGAACGCGGAACTTGAGTTTCAGCGGAACCGCGAGCGATACGAATTTCTGCGATGGGGGCAGGGGGCATTTGAGAATTTTTCAGTCGTTCCCCCTGCGAGCGGCATCTGCCATCAGGTGAACCTTGAATATCTCGGAAAAGGCGTTCAGGTGCGCGACGTTGACGGCAGCAGGGTAGCCTATTTTGATTCTCTTGTTGGAACCGACAGCCACACTCCGATGATCAACGGGCTTGGTGTCGTCGGATGGGGTGTCGGCGGCATTGAGGCGGAAGCGGCGATGCTGGGGCAACCGATATACGTCCTCGCGCCGGCGGTAGTGGGGGTGAAGATTACCGGAAAACTTCGCCCGGGTATCACCGCGACGGACCTGGTCCTTCGTATAACCGAAATGCTCCGTAAACACGGCGTTGTCGGCAAGTTTGTCGAGTTCTTCGGACCGGGGTTGAGTGAAATGACCGTTCCCGACAGGGCGACGATATCGAACATGGCTCCCGAGTACGGCGCGACGATGGGATATTTCCCGATAGACCAGCAGACTCTTGATTATATGTGGGCAACGGGCAGACCGGAGGAGCAGATCAAAACGGTGGAACAGTATGCCAGGGCCCAGGAAATGTTCCGTACAGACGATACGCCGGATCCGGAATTTGAGGCTGTCCTTGAACTGAACCTTGATGAGATTGAACCGAGCATTGCCGGTCCGAAACGTCCCCAGGATCGGATCGCCGTGAAGAACGTCAAGGACGCGTGGCGGGCAATGCTTCGCGCTCCCGTGGCAAAGGGCGGATACGGCCTGGACGACGGGGACATACGGAAGAGTTCACCTGCCGTCATGGATGAGGGATCCCGCAAGGAGCTCACCCACGGCGACGTGGTCATAGCCGCCATTACAAGTTGTACAAATACGAGCAACCCGAGTGTCCTTCTCGGCGCGGGGCTTCTCGCAAAGAAAGCCGTGGAAAAGGGACTGACCCGAAAGCCGTGGATCAAGACGAGTTTTGCTCCGGGATCGATGGTGGTCACCGAATACCTTCAGCGTACCGGGTTGATGACATATCTTGAAAAACTCGGATTTTATCTTGTCGGGTACGGCTGCACCACCTGCATAGGGAACAGTGGACCCGTACCGGAAAACATTGCAAAGGCGATCGAAGCGGAGGATCTCGTCGTCGCCGGTGTTCTTTCGGGGAACCGTAATTTTGAGGGACGTATCAACCCCCACACGAAGGCCAATTTCCTCATGTCGCCGCCGCTTGTCGTAGCCTACGCCGTTGCCGGTACGGTGGATATCAATCTCTCAAGCGATCCGATCGGTCACGATCAGTCGGGGAATCCCGTGTATCTCCACGAAATCTGGCCGACCGCAGATGAACTGCAGGAATACGTTCGCCAGGCCCTGGACCGTGATGCATTCATAAAGAGTTACCAGGGACTTGAAGATTCTAATCCCGACTGGAACGCCATTCCCGTCACGGAATCGGCGCTCTATGACTGGAAAGAGGAGTCCGATTACATTCAGGAACCTCCGTTCTTCAAGGATATGGATCTCACGGTGAAACCCATCGAGGAGATTACATCGGCGCGGGTTCTCGTCAAGGCCGGTGACAGCATCACCACCGACCACATCTCTCCAGCGGGGGCGATCGCTCCGGACAGTCCGGCGGGATCGTACCTTGTCGGCCGGGGTGTGGAGCGAAAGGACTTCAACTCCTACGGAAGCAGACGCGGCAATGACAAGATCATGACCCGGGGAACCTTCGCCAATATCCGTTTTCGGAACGCCATGGCTCCCGACACTGAGGGGTCCGTGACGACTCATGTACCCACCGGAGAAGTTGTAAGCATTTTTGAGGCGGCGGAACGCTATAAAGATGCGGATATTCCGACCATTGTCCTGGCGGGCAAGGATTACGGCATGGGCTCCTCCCGTGACTGGGCCGCAAAGGGTGTTCAGCTCCTGGGAATCAAGGCGGTCATCGCCGAGAGTTTTGAGCGTATCCATAGGAGCAACCTGGTAGGTATGGGCGTCCTGCCGCTGCAGTTCAAGGACGGTGCGTCCGCCGATTCCCTGGGACTTACCGGGAAAGAGTCATATACGATTCACGTCGATGATTCACTGAAACCGGGACAGACGGTTATGGTGGATGTCAAAAAAGAGGATGGATCGACGTCCACGATCGAGACGATTTGCAGAATCGATACACCCGTCGAGGTGGAGTATTACCGCAACGGCGGTATTCTGCATACGGTTCTTCGAAAACTGGTTGCGTAGTACAGTGAGGCGTCGTCGCGAAGGGACGCCTGCGATGGGAGAGTCGGGAGCGGGGCACCCCTAATCCCGGAAAAGGTGCTCCCATCGCAGTCCCTCGCCGGGACGGACGTCCATTGAAACCCTTCGTCCCAGGATGACCTCCCAGTAGCGGGGATGCAGACCCGGAGTCAGGTTTTTTTCGCTTCTCAGTACGGCCAGATCCTTTTCGGTGAGGGTTGTACCGGCGGTCACGTCGCGGAGAACGTGGATACTTCGATTTGTGTAGCCGTAGTGGCGTACTTCGCTTTCGGCAAGGCGCTTGACACCGTCGCCGAGCACGGTTTCAACCCGTTCCTCACCAAAGCGGTCGCGGTAGTCGGCGGTCAGTTCCTCTTTGATTCGTTGCAGTTCGACAGGATCCGTGGCGTTCCCGAGAGCTTCCCCGATTCGTGTGACTTCCCGCACCATTTCCGCAAACTCCTCGGGATCCAGTGCAATGGGGTCGTCCAACCCATTGGCGTCACGATCAAGGGTTATATGCTTTTCTATCGTAACGGCACCGAAAATCGTCGCAAGGCCCGGAACGAGCGTCGCGTCTCTTGAATGGTCGGAGATGCCTACGGGAATGCCGAAGACCGATGCCAGCCCCGGAATGACACGGAGGTTGTATTCCTCCTCCCGGGCGGGATACGAGGTGACACAGTGAAGGAGCTGGAGCGGCGTACCGGAGTTGAGCGACGCGATATAGTCGACGGTTTCCCCGATGTCCCGCAATCTGGAAACACCGGTGGACAGGATTATCGGTTTCCGGTAGGAAACGATCTCCTTTATCAGGGGATGGTGGTTCAGTTCAGGGGAGGCAATCTTGTATTCCTCCACGCCGAGGGAATAGAGGTGGCGCGCGCTTTCCACTCCGAAAGGCGTGCAGAGGAACTGTATTCCCGCTTCGTGACAGAGCTCCTGCAGCTCGCGGTAAAACTCCACATCCCGTTCCAGTTCCTTGAATCGTTCATACAGCGGAAAAGCGCCGCCCGGCAGATCTACCGGGCCCGAGAGGGGATGGAGAATTTCGTCGGCGATGACCAGCTGGAACTTCGCCGTATCGGCACCGGCCTCCGCCGCCGCGGATATGAGTTCCTTTGCCCGACCGACGTCCCCGCTATGGGCGGTCCCTATTTCCGCGATCATGCGGGGTGGATGGATCAACATGGATCTTCCTCAGCCCATCTTTTTTGGTTGAATGACGTCAAATCCGGTATACTTCCGGAGAGCCGGGGGTATCTCCACGGATCCGTCGGAGCGCTGAAAGTTCTCAAGAATCGCGATAATCGCCCGGGAGACGGCGACGGCGGTGCCATTGAGGAGGTGAACAAATCCCCGTTCCTTTTTTCCGTTCTCCAGGAGTTTCTGATAGCGCACATTCAGTCTGCGGCTTTGGAAGTCGGTGCAGTTGGAGGTGCTTGTCACCTCGCCCCATTCTCCCGATTCTCCCCGCCCCGGCATCCACGCTTCAAGATCGAATTTGCGGTACGCCGGTCCGCCCAGATCGCCGCTGCAGATGTCGAGGACACGGAAGGGTATGTCCAGACTGGAAAATATTTCCTTTTCCGTTTCAAGCATTTCCACATGAAAGCGTTCCGAGTCGTCAGGATGGCAGAGAATGAACATCTCCACCTTTGTGAATTGATGTACCCTGTACAGTCCTCGTGAGAACTGCCCGGCCGCACCCGCTTCCCGCCGGAAGCAGTGGGAGAGGCCCGCCATGCGAAGGGGCAGCTCCTCCGACGGGAGCGTCTCGTCGGCATAATACCCGCCGAGAGTGATTTCCGCCGTCCCCACGAGACTGGTGTCTTCATCTTCCAGATTGTATATGTTGGACTCCGGTCCCCGGGGATTGAAACCGATTCCGGCAACCACGTCGGTGCGGGCGATATCGGGGGTTATCATCGGGGTGAATCCCCGTTCCCTGAGAATGTCGAGGGCGTATCGTATGAGCGCCAGCTCAAGAAAGACCCCTTCATTCCGGAGGTAGTAAAACTTCGCTCCCGAGACCTTCGCCGCGCGCTCAAAGTCGACGATGTCGAGGGACGTTCCCAGTTCCACATGGTCCCTGGGTTCGAATGAAAAGGTCCGGGGAGTGCCGACGACTTCCAGCTCTCTGTTTGCGGAATCGTCGCCTCCAACGGGTGTTTCCGGGTGGGTGAGGTTCGGGAGTGCCTCGGCGGCGCGGTGAAGCTCCTTTTCGAGCTCCTTCAGCTCTCCTTCATGGGAGGCGATCTCTTCCTTCAAGCGCTTGCCTTCATCGATCAGGCTTTTACGCTCGTCCTCGGAGAGGCGCTGCTTCATCGCGGCGGCGTTTTCATTTCTCCTGGTCCGAAGTTCCTCCACCCGCTGGAGCGCCTCGCGATGGCCGTCATAGAGTCGGAGGATCGCATCCACGTCAACCTGCACGTTACGGTCTTTGATATTCTTTTTAATGAGTTCAGGGTTGTTCCGTACGAATTTGAGATCAAGCATGGCATATAGTATCTGAGGTATGTGGTCTGAAACAAGCGTCGCCGCGGCTCCGGCGATTATCCTTCAAGCTCCCTGGAGCGTCGGGCTGCCGCTTCCACTGCGGTCATTACCGTTGCGTCAAACTGCCCCGCCTTGAGGGCACGAACACCCTGTACGGTCGTTCCACCGGGTGAACACACCCGGCGGACAAGCTCGGACGGCGAGGATTCGGATTCCTTCATGAGTGCCGCGGCGGATTCCACGACATCTCTTGCCGCCTGCACCGCCTGGCCATAGGGAAGTCCCTCAAGGACACCACCCATTGCAAGGGCGTCAATAAACTCGAGGGCAAAGGCGATGCCGCTTCCGGAAATACCGGTGACCGCGGCGAGCTGATCCTCCCGCACCTCAAGAAGGGTCCCGAGCCCCTGGAGGATTCGGTGGACCTCGGTTCGCACTCCGTATTCGATCTCCCGGGAAAAGGTAATGCCCGTCACCGCCTTTCCGATGTCCGCAGCCAGATTGGGCATGATTCTGATGATCCGCCTGACTCCCAGAAGTCCGCCGATACGGGTGATTGGAGTACCGGCCAGCATGGAGAGTATGAGCGAATCGGCGTCGATTTTTCCGATCGAATCTGCGAGGCTTTCCAGATCCTGGGGCTTGATTGCGAGGATTACCATATCCGAAAAGCCGAACAACTCAGCCGGCTTGGCGGTAAAGTCGAGAGCTCCCAGTTCACGGGTGCAGTAATCCCTTCGGGAACCGTCTTTCTCCACCATTCCAAACTGAACGTGCGGTGCGGTTTTCAGAATACCGCGCATGACGGCGGTACCCATGTAGCCGGTGCCGATAATTCCGATATTTTTCATTCAGTGACCCTCACTTGTTATTCAAGTCTCTCAAAGCCTGCGCGTCTTAATAGATCGTAAACGACGACGGCGACGGAATTGCTCAGATTCAGTGACCGTCGCTCAGGCACCATGGGAATACGATACCGCCTGTCAGGAAAGCGCGCAAGAAGGTCCGCCGGCAGACCCCGCGTTTCCGGACCGAAAAGGAGGAAGAGGTCTTTTCCCTCCGGGGGGAGGGAAATGCGGGTATACGGTTGGCTGCCCTTGGTGGTGAGAAGGGCCGGTTCCCAGGGTGCGCCGCATCTTTCCTTCGCATAAGTAAAAAAGGCGGGAAGGTCGCGGTGGAGATGGAGGTCCACGTCCTTCCAATAGTCAAGTCCCGCCCGTTTTACGTAGCGGTCGGATATTGAAAAACCGAGGGGTTCAACGAGATGAAGGGGGATGCCCGTTGCGGCACAGGTCCTGGCGATATTGCCCGTATTGGGCGGTATTTCAGGTTCCACAAGGACGACGTGAATCATTCCACCATTCCCCGTATGACCATACCTTCCGCGCGTCTCTGGGGAAGGAGGGAAAGATGTATCAACGTTGCGCCAAGGGCGCGCGACCGTTTTCTGATAGACATCTTGCCGCCGGAGCGAAAGCGGATAGACGCGATTTGCAGCGTACGTCGGAGATAGACGGTCACTACGGGAACGAGAAAAAGTGCGCTACCGGCTACAAGGGCGATCGTTTGTGCAACCCGACGGGGCAGGAAACGGGTAACTCCCGCCAGACCCCGTTGTATTCCCGAGGTACCGCGGCTGATCAGATAGACCCGGGCGATCAAGGCTGCGGCAAGTAATCGTGACGCGTACACTCCCCAATCCCGCAGAAGCACCGACGGATCAACCGTCGCCGTCGGGGCGAGAAAAAAAAGCTGCCCCAGGAGGACCGGTACGGTCAGTACGGCCACGGCCAATGCCAGGCGAAAAATACCTGCACGACGTCGAGAGATCGCCACGTTCACCGCCGCAGCGCCTATGACGGTCACGGCAACGGCGGGGAGGCGGGAAATGGTCAGAACCAGAATCTGACCAAGGAGAAAGTGCAGCAGGACCAGGACATCCTTCATGTCCGCACACTCGATTCCAACGGTCTCAGTCCGTATCGGGGCGACACATAGGGACGCACCGTATCCGGCGGTCCGTAGACAACGGGACGCCCGTCGTGAAGAAGCAGGACGCGGTCGGATATTTCCCATATGTCACGGGTTTCATGGGACGCGACGACCACGACGGAACCCCGGGACCGGGCGTACCTGATCTGGTCTATGAGGACGAGAATGTGAGGATAGTCAAGCTCAATAAAGGGTTCGTCCAGAAAGAGAAAGTCCCTTGACGCGATACACGCACCCGCAAGTGCCAGACGTCTGCGCTGCCCGCCGCTCAGTTCATGGGGAGGAACGTTCAGGAGCGCGTCGAGACCAAAGGCCGCGACGGCGGGGTGGCGTCGCACGTCATCGGGGGTCCTGCCGATGCACAGGTCGTCAAATACGGTATCACCGAATATCTGATGATCCGGATTCTGCAGGGCTACGCCGGAACGACGGTAGAGGCCGTCTTTCTTGTGCGCCAGGGGGCTTCCGTCGAGGAGGACGGACCCTCGTTTCACCTGATGCAGTCCCAGAAGCGTCCTGAGGAGCACTGACTTTCCGGAACCGTTTGCCCCAAGGATGAGCAGGATATTTCCCCCGTCACAGAGGAATGAGACCTTTTCAAGAACGGTCCGTTTTGGATCGCCGAGCCGTACGGTGAGGTCCGTTATTTCAAGCGACGCCATATCGACTGTGGCATGCGTCGGATAAGAAAGAACAGAAGGATCCCTTTTACAAGATCGCCGGGGAGAAAGGGAATCATTCCGATCGGGAGCGCCTCTTTCAGGGAGAGACCGGTTGTGTAGGACAACCAGGGCAGACCGAAGAGGTAGGGCATAAGGAACCCGACGAAGAGCGCCAGAATGAGGTGGAAATCGTTGTAGCCCCCGTGCTGCGTCTCAATACCGTCACTGTCGCTGCCGTTCGTCCCGGGGGGAGAAAAACCTTTGTGGAGAATGAGAGAGGTCAGGACCGCGGAAAAGAGAAAACCGACGAGAAATCCTCCCGTGGGGCCCGCAAAGTGGGACAGACCGCCCGTCGCTCCTGCAAATACCGGCAGGCCGATCGCGCCCATCGCCAGATATACCGCCACCGTCACCGCCGCCCATGGTGCGGTGAGAATGGATCCCGTCGCGACGACGAAGAAATTCTGGAGAACGATAGGTACCGGCGAAAAGGGAAGGGGGATGGATACAAAGGCCCCCGCGGCGATCAGTGCCACAAACAGCGCCGAAGTCTGTACCCGTCGTGCATAGGTCACCTGGGACAGTCGGTCGTGTTGGTTATGTTCTTGTGAACCGCTCATAGCCATTACGGAGGACATCGTAGTGTCCTCCGCAGGAGGTGTCAATCAACGCGAACTACGCAAGAACCTGGAGGACCTTGTCGTAGTCCGGTTCCTGTACGATTTCGGGGACCTGCTCGGTGTAAACGACGGAATCTTTCTCATCAAGGACGACCACCGCCCTGCTCAGAAGGCCCGCCATCGGTCCGTCGACGATTCGACAGCCGTAGTCCTTTCCGAAATCCCTGTTTCGAAGTTCGCTGAGGGTGACGACGTTTTCAACGCCTTCTGCCTTGCAGAAACGGGACGATGCAAAGGGCAGATCGTCGCTCACGGTGAGACAGACGACGTTGTCCAGCTTTGCAACTTCCTTGTCAAACCTGCGCGCACTTGCCGCGCAGACACCCGTGTCGAGACTGGGTACAATGTTGAGAATTTTCTTCTTCCCCGCAAAGTCGGAGAGGCGAACATCTTCAAGATCTCCCCGGGTCAGGACAAAATCGGGTGCCTTGCTTCCGACACCGGGAAGGTTACCGCTCGTATGGATTGTGTTTCCCTTAAGTTTTATTTCTGCCATGGGTGATAAGATAGCGATCGACGGGGCGGCGCGGCAATAAAACCGACAATAATGATCAGGAACTTTCGGGAATATCCTGAAGACTCATGACCGCCGGAATCGCGCGAATGCACTTCGCGATCTTGCGCAGGTCCTGCCGGCGCTCAACTTCCAGGGTGAAACTAGCTTCCAGTGTACCCTGGCTCGTCTCGTCTATGCGTCCCTCAATGAGGTGCCCGTGTATCTTTCGTACGGCTCCTTCGATTTCGCTGAAGAGATCGCTTGAGCGCCGGGCGGCGACGCGAAAGCGCCGCGTCGTCTTCGGGGAAACCGTCTCCCATTCAACCTCGATCATCCGTTCCTGTACATCGGGGATGCTCAGGAGACTGCGGCAGTCACGCTTGTGGATGATGATGCCCCGTCCCCTGGAAACGTATCCGACGATATCGTCTCCGGTGCTTGGATGACAGCACTGGGCAAAGTGAATCATTATGTTTTTCTCTTTGCCCACCCGGATATTGACCTTATGCTCGTCCAGGATCTGGCTGGTCTCGCTTGACGGACTTCCCTCGGAAGATTTTGATGTCGTCTTGCCCGGCGCCGTGGACGTATCCTGCGGGGAATCGAGTTTGGTCGTCTTCCGGGCGATAATACGCTGGTTGATGATGAGGTTTTCATCATTCTTGTTGAGCCACGCCCGGATTTTACTGCGCGCCCGGGAGGTGCGGGCGTACCGCAGCCAGTTGAGGTGGGGATGAGCGCCGGGACTGGTCAGGACTTCTATCACCTGCGTGTTCTTCAACGGTTCCTTCAGCGGGATGATCGCGCCGTCCGCCTTTGCCCCCATCGTATGCTGGCCGACTTCCGTGTGAATATGGTAGGCAAAGTCGATCGCCGTGGATCCCTTGGGCAGCTGTATGGCGTCTCCCTTGGGGGTAAACACGTAAATGGAATCACGAAGAATTTCCCGCTTGATCTCCTCCAGGAACTCGTCGGTGGTAATGCGGGAGTCCTTCAGGTCCCTGACACGGTGCATGATTGCCAGGTCGTCGGGCTTGAATCGGTTCTGTGTCAGTCCCTTCTTGTACAGCCAGTGGGCGGCAACGCCATATTCGGCAGTCCGGTGCATGTCATGGGTGCGAATCTGAAACTCCACGATTTTTCCGTCGAATCCGACGACCGCCGTGTGGAGACTCTGGTACTGATTGGACTTCGGCATGGCGATATAGTCTTTGAAGCGGCCTTCGATGGGGGGCCACAGGCGGTGTACGAGACCGAGAAGCTGATAGCACTCCGTCGTGGTATCACACAGCATACGGACGCCCAGAAGATCGTACATCTCATTGAGCTCTTTACCGAATCGCCGCATCTTGTGGTAAATGCTGTAGAAGTGTTTTGCCCGACTTTCCACGACGACGGGCACCTTTTCCTTTCTCGCCTCTTTGCGTATCGTCTCCATGATACGGTGAAGGTAGGCGCTGCGCTGATCCTTTTTCTCCGAGACACGTTCCTTGATCGATTGATAGATGTCGGGGTGGAGGTGTTTCAGGGAGAGGTCTTCAAGCTCGTCCTTCATCCAGCTGATTCCGAGGCGCCCTGCAAGGGGAGCATAGATGTCCAGTGTCTCCTGGGCGATTTCGCGCTGACGGTAATCTTCCTTGTATTCCAGGGTGCGCATGTTGTGAAGCTTGTCGGCCAGCTTTATCAGAATGACCCGGACGTCCTTGACCATGGCGAGAAGCATTTTCCGGATCGTCTCCGCTTCCTGGACGCTCTTGTTTTTCGCCTTGACGACGGAAATTTTCGTTACCCCGTACACAAGAAGGTCTACGTCACGACCGCACCGCTTTTTCAGCTCTCCCCTGGTGAGAATCGTATCTTCAAGGACGTCGTGAAGCAGCGACGCCGCGATGGTCGTTCCGTCGAGCTTCATACCGATGAGAATTTCAGCAACCTGCAGGGGGTGTATGAAATAGGGTTCACCGGAATCACGAACCTGCTCTATATGGAGGGTCCGCGAAAGTTCCGCCGCCTCGATGATGCGTGTCTGCTCCTGGGCGGAATAGGACGAGACAATATGTTTCAGTTCTTCAATTGTAGATATCATCTTACCTGTTCCGCCGGTTTTTTCGCCTCCAGGTATCTATCATTATCGGCAAGATCGCGTCCGGTCCGGATGCCAATGAAGCCGGCAGCGCCCGCCAGCTCCCGCACCGCGTCACCCTGGGAAAAACCGTGTTCCATTACAAGATATCCCCCCGGACGAAGGTGTGAAAACGCCCCGGGAAGAAATTCCCGAATTATTTCCAGTCCGTCCATACCCGCGGCCAGGGCGACTGATGGTTCTCCCCAACCGGCGGAAAGGGCTTCCTCCGTCTCGGTCTCGGTGAGATAGGGCGGATTGGCGGTGATAAGGTCAAATTCCGCCGACTTCGGTAACCCCGTAAGGAGATCACCTTTTTTTACCGAAATCCGTACCCGTGACGAAACGGAGTCGCCGTGTTTTTTCACGTTCCGCCTGCACCATTCCAGGGCGTGGTCGTCAACATCGCCAAGGGTGAGGGTGACCGTACCGTCTCCGCCGAGGAGAAAATCTTCTTCGTAAGTAAGGGCCGTGCTCAACCCGATACAGCCCGATCCGGTAAAGCAGTCAAAGATTGTACAGCTCCCGCGGCACCCCTCGCGCAGGAGCTCCACACCCCGTTGTACGATCGACTCCGAATCGGGACGGGGAATGAGTACACCCGGACCGACAAGAAATTCACGGCCATAGAACTCCTTCATCCCCGTAATATAGGCGATCGGCTCTCCCCGGGCACGACGGGTCACTACAGTGCGAAAATCGCTGATCTGAAGGGGCGAGAGTATCTCCTCTGCCGGTGCGGAATATTCCGCCAGCAGCGTTCCCCGATCGCGGTGAGATACCCATTCCAGAAGAACAAGGGTGTCCAGCTGCGGGGTTGCACTGCCTGTCAGTGTACGCGCCGCCTCCTGGAGGAGTGATCGAACCGTCGGCAATCCTATGGTTCCTTATGTGCGCTCAGCCGCAGCGTTTCGATGACCTCCGAAAGGTCTCCGGAGATGATTCCGTCAAGTCTATAGAGGGTAAGGTTGATTCTATGGTCGGTGAGCCGGTTCTGGGGAAAGTTATAGGTACGAATTCGCTCGCTCCGATCCCCGCTTCCAACCTGGCTTTTTCGTGCGGCAGCCTCTTCCTCCCGCCGCTTCCGTTCTTCCTGTTCAAAGAGACGCGCCTTGAGAACGCGTAATGCCTTTGCCTTGTTCTTGAGCTGACTTTTTTCGTCCTGACAGATCACCACGAGACCGGAAGGAAGGTGCGTCACACGGACGGCCGAGTCGGTTGTATTTACACTCTGCCCACCCGGTCCGGAAGAGCGGAATACGTCGATCTTCAACTCCTCGGGCCGAATGGTGATATCCGTTTCCTCCGCCTCCGGCAGAACAGCCACCGTCACCGCCGAGGTGTGGATCCGCCCGCCGCTCTCGGTTGCGGGTACTCGTTGCACCCGATGGACGCCGCTTTCAAATTTGAGGTGACTGTATACTTCCTGTCCCGCAATGGAGACGATCACCTCCTTGAAGCCGCCCACTTCCGTTTCGTTCGCTTCAATGAGTTCGGTCTTCCAGTTCATCGATTCGGCGTATCGCATGTACATGCGGTACAGGTCGGCGGCAAACAGTGACGCTTCGTCCCCGCCGGTACCGGCACGAATTTCCATGATCGTATTTTTGCCGTCCAGGGGATCCGGTGGTATGAGGAGCATGGTCAGGTTCTTCTGCGCCCGCTCCAGGCGCGGGAGAAGCTCCTCAATCTCTTCCCCGGCCATCGCGCGGAGTTCCGGGTCCTCTTCGTTATCAATGATTTCCCGGTTTTCACCGATTCGCCGTTCCAGTGTGTTGACTTCGTCCCACTGTTCCACGATGCGTGAAAGACGGGCGTGCTCCCGCATCGTCTCCACAGCTTTCTGCTGATCCTTGTGGATCTCCGGGTCGGCAACGAGACGCTCCACCTCGGAGAGGCGGGCCTGTATGTGTTCGTATTTCTCTGTCATGCCTGTCCGTTCCTGCGAGGCCTCATAAAGCCGAACATGCTTCCTATGATACCCCCGGCGATATGGGCAAACTGGGCGACCGAGTCGGCCTGCAGCGATGCGACAACCTCTTTGACGAGATACAGCACCACGATAAGGATAAAAGTAAGGGGAATTTCACCGTGGCGTATGTTTGTAAAGGAGACGAGGAGAATCATCATGAAGACCACGCCGCTCGCGCCGAGGAGGCCTGTGGGAAGAAAGAGCACATTGAGAAGTCCCGTCACCAGCGCGGTCACGAGGATCATCATAAGGAGGCTTCCCGATCCGTATTTTTCTTCAAGGATTGGTCCCAACAGGAGGATCACTGCAAAATTGTCGATCAAATGTGCCCAGTTTGAATGTCCGATCACATGGGTAAAAAGACGGACGTAATCGACGGGAGACGCCGGATTCATCCGTGCCGGAGCGATAAAAAACGTTTCCAGAACTCTCGGATATGCCGTCTGATCAAGCAAAAGCACAAGTGACGCCGCCAACGCGAACGTCAGCGTCACCGGTGCATTGTAGCGAATTCTCATGCGCCCACAGTACGGGGGGGTGGAAGGTCTGTCAATAACGCCGGCGGTTGTCGCATGGTGGCAACTTCGATACCATGAATCCATGAGTGCCGACGTAGTTCGAAAACCCGACTGGCTGAAGATCAAACTCAATACCAGCGACAACTTCCGTTATTTGAAACGTCTCATGAAGGAAGAGCGCCTTCATACGGTGTGTGAAGAGGCGCGTTGTCCCAATATTCATGAATGCTGGGGCGTGCATCGGACGGCGACCTTCATGATCCTCGGCGATACCTGTACCAGGCGCTGTCGATTCTGCGCGGTCAAGACGGGGTTGCCCGGTGCCGTCGATGTGGGCGAGCCAAAACGCGTTGCCGAATCGGTCCGAAAGATGGAACTGAAACACGTGGTGATCACCATGGTCAACCGTGACGATCTCAAGGACGGAGGCGCGGCAATCATGGCCGCGACGGTCAATTCGATACATCGTGACGCTCCTGGTTGCACCGTGGAGGTGCTGACGGGCGATTTCCTTGGACACCGGGAGGCAATCGCCACCGTATTGGACGCCGAACCTGAAATCATGAGCCACAACATCGAGACGGTGCGCCGCCTGACAAGACAGGTGCGGTCCCGCAGCGACTATGACCGGTCACTCGAGGTGTTGCGCTACTCCCGGGAATACGCGCCGCGGATTGTGACAAAGAGCAGCATCATGGTCGGCCTCGGCGAGACCATTGAGGATATCACGACCACCATGGACGACCTCCGCGGGGTGGACGTGCAGCTTCTCAACATCGGCCAGTACCTTCAGCCGTCGCGGACCCATCTTCCGGTCCAGCGCTATTGGCTGCCCGAGGAATTTGCGGCATTGAAAGATGCTGCCATGGAACGGGGATTCACGCACTGCGACGCGGGCCCGCTCGTCCGTTCCTCCTATCACGCCGACGAAGGCTACGAGGAATACAGAAAGAAAATTCATCCCCTCTATCGAAATGAGGTGTAACCCCGTTGCCTGATCGTTGTTTGTTACAGTGAGTCGGCAGTGTCTTGCCTGCGAGGTTTACCTCCTTTCCTCGCAGGCTTTTTTTATGGTCCACCCCGCCCATTTTCGCTATAGTAACGCTATGAGTGATCGGATCTCGGAACTTGAGGAAACAATTCGTTACCATCAGGACAGATATTACAACGCCCAGCCGGAAATAGCCGATGAGGAGTTTGACCGGCTCTGGGACGAACTGCGTTCATTGGCGCCGGATCACCCGATCTTTTCCGAGGTCGGAACCGATCGCGCCGGAGGGTTTGCCAAGCGTGCCCACTTGATGCCCATGGGAAGTCAGGACAAGGCGTCAAACGCCGACCAATTCCGGAAATGGGCGCAAAAGGTCGGGCATACCCGGTTTATCGTCCAGTACAAACTTGACGGTGCGAGTATCGAGCTGCAGTACCGGGACGGCAAACTCCAGTACGGCGTGACCCGGGGCGACGGAACCCGGGGTGACGACATCACGGACAACGTAAGGCGGATGCAGGGGGTGATACATACCCTTGACGAGCCGTTTACCGGTGCCGTCCGCGGCGAGGTCATTATGGAACATGACATTCACCGCCGCTATTACTCCGACAAGGCCAATTGCCGGAACGCCGCCAACGGACTTATGAAACGGAAAGACGGTGTGGGCAGTGAGCATTTGCATGTCATGTGTTACGACGCACATAGCGACGGCGGTACACGGGAGTTTCTCCGTGAGGCGGACAAGCTGCTGTGGCTCAGTGAACGGGGGTTCCACGTCGTCCCCTACGACCTTTTTACGGACCCCGAGGAGGTAATTCATTTTCGGGACGTCGTCGCAGAAAAGCGGGCAACCCTGGACTACGATATCGACGGCCTTGTCGTGAAGGGGCCCGATGTTGATATTGCCGATATGCAGCGTTCACGGCCGCAAAAACAGATCGCCTACAAGTTTTCCGCGGAGGAGGCGATCACCGTGCTTCGTGAGGTGGAGTGGAGTGAGTCGGGACATCTCTACACTCCCGTAGGAATTGTCGATCCTGTACGACTCGCGGGAACCACGGTCCGCAGGGCAAGTCTCGTTCACCCGGAGTTGATTCGAAATATGGACCTCCGCATAGGAAGCGAGGTGGTCATCACCAAACGGGGCGATATCATTCCGAAAATCGAGCGTCTCGTTCGCCATCTGGATGGCGGCAGAGAGATATCCATTCCCCACACCTGTTCCACCTGCGGGAGTGAACTTGTCAACGAAGGCAAGCGCCTCTACTGCCCCAACGTGGCGTGCCCCCGGAGAGCGTACCACCGCCTGCGAAAATGGCTGGATGTCCTGGATGTGCGTGATTTCGGCGAAGCCCTGTTGACCAAGCTCTTTGACGGGGGACTCGTGGGGGAAATCGCCGATCTCTATCGGCTGACCTGGGAAGACCTTGCTGCATTTGAAGGTGTTGGAGAAATCAGCGCTCGAAAGGTTTTGGACAATCTGAGACAGATTCGCAGCGTATCCCTCTCCCGGTTTGTCGCCGGCTTTGACATCGGTGGTATCGGCGAGCTGACCATCGGGAAACTCGCTTCGGCAGGCTTCAACTCCCTGGAGAAGCTGCGCAACGCCTCGGTGGAAGAGATGGCCGCCGTCGACGGAATCGGTGAGATCACGGCGCGGCAGATCGGCGAAGGGTTGGACGTCGTCGCCGACCAGATGGACCGTCTCCTTCAGGTAAGCGGTCTCACAATCGAGGGAGAGAGCGGGGGCGATCCAACCGGGCTCTCCGCGCCGTTGGAGGGTATGAGTTTCTGCTTTACCGGTGCGTTGAATTCCTACACCCGCAGCGAGGCGGAGCGTCTTGTCCGTTCCCTCGGGGGGGAGGCGAAATCGGGAGTTTCCCGGCAGCTGACCTATCTGGTGACCAACGATACCGAAGGCGGATCATCCAAGATCGTGAAGGCCCGGGAGCTGGGTGTCCCAATTATCACCGAGGATGAGTTCAAGGCATTCGTACAGAAATAGATCACGTCAGCCGGATATTTTTTCGGCAGTTTCGGGTGCCGCGACACTGTATGCGAAACGGTTGCCGGAATGCCGTCGTCCCTGCGTCGCACCGTGCCGGAACGGCATCAAGTACTCAGCGGGTATTCACCGTCCCGAGCACGCTTTTGAGGGCGGGAACGATGCGTCTTCCCGCCAGATGGGCGCCGATGATGTTTCGGGAGGGTGGACCTATCTCAAGTTCGGCCAGCGCACCCATACAGTATATCGGCGGCTCCTCGGCGGTGTCGCCGGAACTCCAGCGGAGCTCTTCAGTTACGATGGGATATCCGTCATGTCCGAGGGGAAGATTCAGCCCCTTCGCCGTACGGCTGATGAGCCCGGCAGCGGGAGGTCCCGCGGTAAATCCGGTTGCGAGCACGACGTGTGAGTAGCGCCGTTTGTGCTCCGGTTCATCCCCTCCGATACGTACTCCCGTCCCGTCGGATTCGGCGGTGGTGACTCGCCGCGGTATGAGGCGGATTCGCCCCTCCGCGACAGACTCACGTCGCCTGGCTGCAAGGTCGGGGGGAACACTCCCGTTTCGACGTTCCGCGGAAATGATCGATCGACGGCGTGTATAGGAGGGGATTTCCCGGAAATCCGTTCCGCATCCCGGTCCGATATAACAGGGATCGCTGTCGTAGTGATAGGTTTCAGGGGCGTGGGGGCACCACAGATCGACCGGCTTGTTACGACTCGACAAATATAGCGCAAGGTGAATTGCCGCAATGCCCCCGCCGATTATCGCGACGTCAGGCGAGCTCGCGATTTCATGAAGGGGAAAGCGGGTCGCGTAAATGTGGGAGATCCGACGACGGTCGGAAAGCTCACGAAAGGGAGTCGGGATGCACGGCGGCGGCTGGCCCGGAGCAAGGACGATGCTTCGGGCGGTGACCGTCTCCGTTCCGCCGTCGCGGCGACGGATGTGCAACTCCCCCAGACGATCCTTCCGTCCGATCTCCGTTACGACGCCGGTTATGTGGTGCCGGCGGATGCCGGCGCGGGCGATTTCGTATTCCCCGTGCCGGTTGAACAGTGCAAGGGACGGGCGATGGTAGGGTGGTGTGAAGGGTTCTCCGTCGGGTAACTCCTCACCGTGTGTCCGCTGGAATCGCCGGATCGTGGGAAACCGCGGATGGAGACCGTGACTCGCCGGAGAGCGGAGATACTCCATCGTCGTATTTGACGTGCGTCTGCGCCAGAGGTGCAGGGGAGTATCCCACGGATCGATGGTCGCGATGCCGCTGTCTGTGAAACCTCCGTCGGCGCCGAGGCGAATATAAAGGTGCATTCCGTGCAGGCCGGTGCCGACAATCGCGACGTCGTGGATATTGTGATGATTCAACGGGTTCATTCGTCTTTTTTCTTGATGGTGCTTCCGAACTGCTCCCACGCGCTGTCGACCTGTTTCTTTGAGTATCCCCGGCGGTCCTTATCGTTTTTCCTGGAACCGGAACTTCCGTTCGCGCCTCTTTGTGTGGCGGCGGAACGCCGGTGCGTACCGACGTGGGCGGGTCTTCCTTTTCCGTCGGGAGCGCGACGGCCCGCGGAAGATGCTCCGTTGCCGCCGCGTTCTCCCTCATCTTTTTTGTTGTCTCCCTGCGCTCGCTCAGCGGCGCGCCGTTTTTCAAGCTGCTCCTGCCGATGAATGGCGGATTGACTGATATATCGGCTGCGAAAGCTCTCGTACCGTCCGGTCAGGCGGATCCATATCCGACGCAGTATGGGAAGTCTTTCAAAGGCGGTCTCAAAAATTTCAAGGAGGCGGAGGTTGAACCACTCGTGCATGGGTAACGGTTTCATCGACTCGGGGTCAAAATAGATCGCCAGTCGCTGTTTGAGCTCCGAGACATCCTTTGCCAGTTTGTTTTGTTTGGCGTGGAGGATCATTCCCTCGGCAAGGATTGAAGGCTTTTCGATCATTGAATAGAGAAAGGGATTTGCCTTGCGAATATATTCCTGAATGGCGTGGTCAAAATTGTCCAGATCGACGAAGGTGGTGTCCTCGCCGGGAGCGCCGTTCTTTAATTGAGACTCCATGAGGGATACGAAGTAGGGTTTCACTTCCGATTCGGTCTCTCGAAAATGGGCGAGAAAGAGGGCAAATATCTTGTCCCGATGCAAATACCGTTCATTGAGCACAACGATCTTCGGAAGGGTGTTCTTATTGCCCTGGGAACGGACGTACCGTTCATAGAACTCTTCTACCACCTCTTCATAGGAATCGCCGTATTTGTCCTTCAACCGATCGAGGGTTCGTGTCAATTGCTCCTGAGTCATCCATCCTTCAGGCGCCTCCTTGACTGCCATGGCGATCGCTTCCATGTCGACTTTCCGGTTCTCAGCGTCCCGTTTCTTCTGTTCCGATTCGGCAATCTGCGATTCGAGAAGCCGTTTCAGAAGCCATGCGGCGTGAAAAAAGTTCCTGTCCACACGGATATTCCGCAGCGCTTCAATTTCCTTCCTTTTGTCGATTATTTTCTGCGAAACGGCGAGCCAGACCTGGGGATCCTTCTCGGATACCTTCTGCTTCAGGGCGATAAGACTCGTATCGAGGAAGCGCGACATCAGCTCAAGGAGAGATGTATTTGAAAGATAATAACGCAACTTGAGCATTGACACGGTAATACAGGGACGTAGTTTCCCCCGCGTGATGAGCAGACGATCGCTGTCCACGCTCTCTATGGCGAGGGGCGTTTCCGGATTCTCCTGGGTTGTATATTCCCGTGCAATCTTGTCTGAAGGGACGTAGACAAATCGATCTGCGGGAAAATCGTCAAAATCCTCATTCAACGACGAGAGGAGAGGAAGGGGATTCGAAATCGACTCAAGGAGGTCGTTGAAGTATTCATCCAGCAGTTCCGATACGAAGCGTTCGCTGTAATTGTCGGTAAGGATGATCGCATCCCTCGATCGCTGACCTTCCTTGACGGCGGTCCGCAATATTCCATACCCGGCGGCACGCAGTTTGGTCATCAATGTGACCAGGTCGGACGTCGTTGCCCCGTCCCCGCGATTGAGCAGGGGGGTGAACCGGTTATACGGTATACGCTCCTGCCAGTTCTGGCAGAGCTTGTGAAAGGCATCCCGCTCACTTGGTGAAAAATTACCCGTCTGAGAGAGGAATTCTTCCCGTTCTTTTGTCTCGTACGTTATATATTTCGGTCGCATGGCGCTCCATCCATCATTATAGCCGCAGGGAATAAACATGACATCCCTATTAATGTTTCGGCATATGCAGAATGTAACAAAAATGTTATATCCTGTTCCTATACTATAGAGTATGAATGCCCATGACTTCAGTAATGACAACTTGAGAACGCTCTATGAACGGGTCCCCCTTCGCACGCTCACGGATGACGACCGGATTGTGATAATCAGCGATCTTCACATGGGCAACGGATCCCGGACCGACGACTTTGTTCACAACGGCGAGCTCTTTCCGGCGGTTATTCGGCGATACTATGGGCCGGGAATGTACCATCTCATTCTCAACGGCGATGTGGAGGACCTGCAGCGCTACCCGATGCGCTCTATCGTGAAACGGTGGCCCGATGTATATCACGCACTGGCTGATATCGCCTCGTCCGGCGGCATTACGCGGGTCGTCGGAAACCACGATCTCGACCTTCTGGAAGGGGGGCCAGCCGTGTCGGGGTTGGCAATGCACGGAAGCCAGGATTGGCCCGCCACATTCACCGAGCCGATCTATGAGGGACTGAGATATCTATACCCAAGCGGTGAGCTTTTCATTTTTCACGGTCATCAGACGTCGCGGCGATACGAACGGCACAATAACACGATCCGCCTTGTCCTGAAGTACCTCGCCAATCCGTTGCGTATCGGCAACTACACGATCGCCGCCAACAGTACCAAGAAACTCAAGGCCGAGCGCCGGGCGTACGAGTTTGCCGTCGACAGGAAAATCGTCGCCGTCATCGGTCATACCCACAGGCCGCTCTTTGAGTCCATGTCGAAATACGACGAAATACAATTTGAAATCGAACAACTCTGTCGTGTGTTTCCCCGGAGCGAGGCGGCCGAGAAGAGGGAAATCGAGGCAAAGATCGCGGTTCTGAAAGAGGAACTGATGGAAATCGATGACGACGAGGAGCGTGCCCAGGACAGTACGAGCCTCTATCAGAAGCATTTTCTCGTACCCAGCCTGTTTAACTCAGGTTGCGTTCTGGGTAAGCGAGGAATGACCGCCCTGGAGATAGAAGGCGGCCGGATACGTCTCGTTTACTGGTACGATCGCGGGATCCGGCAAAAACGACTCCAGTATCGGACCGGTGTAGCCGAACCCCTCGGCGAGACGCCCTTTACACGGGTCGTCATCAACGAAGACAGCCTGGATTACGTTTTCAGTAGAATCCGGCTGTTGGCGTGATCTTCGGGGCGAACGCTGAACGGTTACGCTGCCGTGGCACCGTCGGTGTCGATGAGACGTATGCGCAGACGTTGAATGGCGAACGCCGCACCGTAGACGAGAATTCCCGCAAAATAGACGAAGATATACCGGTCTTCGTGAAATCCCAGATAGTCAACGACGACATTGGGCAGAAAGAACAGAAATGACGCCGCGAGGAAGAGGGGAATTTCATACCACTTGTTGCGGACAAGTGCCCATCCCTGGACGGCGTTTGTAAATGCCAGCATGCCCATGACGGCGGTAACGAATATGGTCATTCCCTGCAACCACCCCTGTGAGCCGATAAGTAACAGCTTGGGGTTGAAGACGAACATGAAGGGGATCACCGCCGTCCGCAGGTCATAGATAAAACCCTTGATCCCCGTCGGGATCGGATCCGACTTTGCGATCGCCGCCGCTGCGTACGCCGCAAGCCCGACCGGTGGAGTATCGTCGGCAAGAATACCGAAGTAGAAGCAGAAAAGATGTGCCGCTATTGCCGGTATGACAAGGCCGATGTTGCCGCCCAGCTGGGTGATGACGGGAACGGTGATTGAAGCCATGACGATATAGGTTGCCGTCGTGGGCAATCCCATACCGATAACGAGGCTGACAAAGGCGGTGATGACGAGGAGGAGAAAGACGTTGCCCTGGGAAAGAACCTCGACCATCTGGACGATGCGACTGCCTATTCCCATATTTACGATGCCCACGATGATTCCCGCAGTCGCCGTTGCCAGGGCGACGGGCAGCATATTCTTACTTCCGTTGATAAGTCCCGTTCCGATACTGGAGACAATCCGACGGGCAGTTCCTGTCAGGGTTTCCCTGTTGCGGACTGCCTCAATGAACTCCCTGACGACGTAAATCGCCACGAGAATAACGATGGCGTTGAAAACGGCAAGATTCGGACTTCTCCGGAGAACTGCAAGTTCCCATATGAGTACCGCCAGGGGAACCAAATGGTGAAATCCACCCTTCAGCACATCCCGCAATCGGGGAATTTCCGCGGGAGGCAGCCCCTTCAGGCCGAGTTTCGACGCCTCCAGATGAGTGATGTAAAAGAGGGCAATATAACTGACCACCGCGGGAATGATGGCGGCACGAATGACCTCAAAATAGGACAGGGCAAGATACTCGGCAATGATAAACGCCGCCGCTCCCATGATCGGCGGCATGAGCTGTCCGTTTGTACTCGCAGCGACCTCCGTCGCCGCGGCGGTCTTGGCGGGATAACCGACCTTCCTCATGAGGGGAATGGTAAATGTACCTGTTGTTACGACGTTTGCGATGCTCGAGCCGCTGACCAGCCCGGTAAAACCGCTTGAAACGACGGCGGCCTTGGCGGGTCCTCCCTTGAACCGGCCGAGGAGGGAAATTGAAATCTGGTTGAAGAACTGTCCAGCCCCGAACGTCTCAAGCAGGGCGCCGAACATAACGAAGAGGTACACCACCCTGGCGGAAACGTCCAGGGGAATGCCGTAAATACCCTCCGTGGAGAGGACGATCTGTGAGGTGTAGCGGGTGAGACTCACGCCGCGCCACGCAAGCACGCCGGGCATTCTCCGGCCGTAGAAGGCGTAGAGGGTGAAAATGAGGGCGATAATGACCATGGGAATGCCGATACCCCGACGGGACGCGTCAAAGAGGAGAACGATTAAAATGACGCTGAAGACGATATCCCGGGATATGGGCATACCCATCCGTGAAGAAATGCCCTCCCAGTCAAGTACGATGTAGAGGGCCGATATAACCGCCGCGAAGGCGATGAAATAATCGATGAGAGGTGTATGTTTCAGTGAATGCAGGCCGGGAATGTCCCGGGCCCGTTTGCGTGTAAAGGGAACGCCGAGAAAGACGAGGGCCATTGCAAAGGCGAGGTGGATCGCCCGAATGGTGACGCTGTCCAGTATCAGCAGCCGCGGGAGGGCGAGCTGGAACAGCGCCCATGCCAGACTGATGGCACTGATCAAGTAATAATCGAATTTGCGGTAAATACGGGTTATTCCCGACTCTTCCTGTAGTATCCGCTCTAGTTCCCGGTTTTCCGCCATTCAACCTCCCTGCAACATAGGTCTGCGCCCGATGCGGGCGCAGACGACACATTGTGAAATTCTTCCGTATTACAACACTTACGGCAGGATCGCAGGATTGATCATGTCGATCATTCCCGCTTCCTCATAGTACCTGACGGCGCCGGGATGCAGTGGTGCCGACAATCCCTGAAGCATGCTCTCTTTTGTGAGGACCGCGTATGCCGGGTGGAGGGAGGTAAACTCCTCAAAGTTTTCAAATACCTCCTTGGTAATGGCATATACCACGTCCTCGGAGACGTCGGAAGAGGTGATCAGGGTAGCCTTGACACCCACCGTGGTCGCATCGGACTCATTGGTTGCCTGGGGATAGAAGCTGGCAGGGATCGTCGCCTCCGCGTAGTAGGGTCTCTCCTCGATGAGATCCTGCACTTGAGGTCCTGCGATATCGACGATGCGGACGCGAATCCGGCCGCTTGTCGCCTCGGTGATGTTTCCGTTGGGGTGACCGACTGTATAGAAGAATGCATCTATGCGCCCGTCCTGGAGAAGACTCGGCGCTTCAACGGCACCAACCTGCTCGGCGATGACGTCATCTTCGCTCATTCCGAAGGCGCCGAGAACATCAATGGAGTTCTGGAGCTGTCCGGAACCGGGGTTGCCGATGTTTACCCGTTTGCCCTCAAGGTCGGCGATTGAGCGAATTCCGCTCTCTTCTGTTGCAATAAGGGTAATGGACTCGGGATGAATGGCAAATACGGATCGCAGTTTTTCCTGGGGATTTCCGTCCCATTCGGCCATGCCGCGCATCGCCTGGTACTGTCGGTCCGACTGGGCAATGCCGAATTCCAGGTCGCCGGTAATGACGGCGTTGATGTTGAAGACGCTGCCGCCGGTGGATTCGACGGATGCCCGGATTCCATATTCCGCACTCTTTGCATTGACCATTCGACTGATCGCGCCTCCGGTGGGATAGTAAACGCCCGTTACGCCGCCCGTCCCGATGGTTACGAAGGTGGGGCCGCTTGATTCCGCTTCGCCCTGGCCGCCGGCCGTCACCATTCCGGTAAGAACGAAAACCAACAACAATGCAATAAGAACGTTTCGCATATTTCCTCCTTGTGCGATCGTTTCTACTAAAAATCCCCTATTAGGACGGGAAAAGCAAGTATTAAACGTCACGTAAGGTACGGAAATGTCGGAAATTAGCAGGTCTACCCACAGGGAAGTCCGAGAATAAGATCTTCCTCTACAAAAAAGGCGGTCAACGTACCCCCGTAGACGCACCCCGTATCGATCTCCACGCTCCTTCCGTCCCGCAGCGGGGCGGTACGGGGAGTGTGGCCACACACATGGACGCCCGTTGTCACCGAAGGAACGGTATCCCGGTTCCACAATAGGGACGTGCGCGAAGGGGGTGAAACCCGCCACGGGTCATCCAGTTTCCGTTCCGCTTCCGCTATCGCCGATCCGGTCGCCCGTGCGTGGGTGACGACTATTTCATTCTTGTGCCAGATGAGGGGGAGGGAGGCGAGGAACGAGATATCTTCAGGGGGAATAACCCACGTCCCGGGCTGCGAGGGAGTGCCGTCATAGCTGCGTATCGTCGTCCGGCCGCCCTGGGAGAGCCAGTGTTCCAGCACGCGATCGGGGGCAAAGGCGAACTCCGCCACGGTGGGCATCAACGGGTCAACGTCCACGCCGGCTTCGGCAAAAAGCTCGGGCCGCTGGAGCAGGAGAACCTGGAGAAACATCTCGTCGTGATTGCCCATGATGCAGTGAAGGGTACCGTCCCGGACCTTTTCCCGTACAAAGGCGACGGTTCCGGCGCTGTCGGGGCCGCGGTCCACGAGATCGCCGACGAGAACGATGTCATGAGTATCGCCTGTGACACCATACTCTCCGTACAGAGATTCCAGCAGAGAGGTGAGCGCGGAGAGGTGACCGTGAACGTCACCGATGACGACTGTTTGACGGTTTGTATCGGTCATATGCAGTCCGCCCTCAGTATACACGCCCGTCGACGTTCATGCTAATATGATGCCAATGGAATCAGAGCTGTTGTATAGCCGGTTTGCCGATGTGGCGCTGACGGGTCTCAATATCAGGCCCGGTCAATCCCTGGCCATAAAGATGAAACCTGAGCAGATGGATGTCGCCGTTGCGGTGGCGTCGGAAGCGTATCGGCGCGGCGTCCGATACGTCGATATGTGGCCCGAATCGGAGCGATTCCATCGCAGCCGCCTGGAGAACTCCCGCGAGGAGTATCTGGACTATCTTCCCGGATATCGGGCGCTGCGCAACGCTGAACTGCTTCGCGACAAATGGGCGCTCTTGTCACTGAAAAGTCCCGTATACCCCACAATTTTCGATGATATGGACTCCCGGCGGACGGGTATTGCGGACCATGCAATGAGCAGCGTCGATGCACCGATGCGACGCGGGCTGGGAGCCAATATCACTCAGTGGCTGGTCATGCCGCCGCCTGCGCCGCAATGGGCGATGCGAGTCATGGACATATCCGATCCCGATCAGGCCTTGCAGGCGATGTGGGAGGTGCTGATACCCATACTCCATCTCGACCGGGAAGATGCGGGGGAATTCTGGCGCCGGAAAGGGGCGGAACTGCAAAAGCGAGCCGAAGTGTTGACGGACCTCAACCTGCGGGCTCTCCGTATGTACGATGAAGGTACGGAAATAGAGATCCCCCTCCATGAGTCCGCGATATGGCACGGCGGCGGTTCGGTGACACAGGATGGAGTGCCCTTTTCCCCCAATATACCGACGGAAGAGGTATATACGGCACCGTTCGCCCTGGGTGTAACGGGAAAAGTCGCCGTGACACGCCCGGTACGTGTGATGGGCGGGTTGGTAAAGGGTGCGACTTTTCGCTTTGAAGGCGGGAACGTTGTCGAATATGATGCCCTGGCCGGGAGAGATCTGCTCACGGAGTTTCTCTCGGGAGATGAAGGGAGTCTTCGCATGGGCGAGATCGCTCTGGTCGATGACCGTTCACCGATCAGCACATCGGGACTCGTATTTGAAAACATCCTCCTCGATGAAAACGCGGCGTGCCATTTTGCCCTCGGTTCGGCCTATCCCTCCTGCCTTCGCGGCGGCACCGCGATGAGTGATGAAGAGCTGGAGGAGGTCGGCGCCAATCGCAGCAGGCAGCACCTCGACTTCATGATCGGAAGTGACGATACCGACGTCGACGGACTGCGTCCCGACGGCTCGTCAATTCGTATTATTTCAAAAGGAAAAATCGTACTGTGACGCTACAACCCGATCCCCAGGCCGAAGCGCTTATCTTTGATATCGACGGAACGGTGCTCGATACGCTGGATGTACACTATCAGGCGTGGCGCGAGACCGTCGCACCCTATGGAATCGATATGACCAGGGAACTCTTTTTTTCAGTTGCCGGTCAAACGAGCAGGAGCATCGCCGGTGAGTTGAACCGTCGCTTTCACACAGCCATGGACCCTGATGTCGTGACAATGGCTAAAGACCAGGCGTATATTCGCCACGCGCCGCGGATTCATCCCTTTCCGGCGATTCTGGAACTGGTGCACGATGCACAGGGGAAATACCCCGTCGCCGCCGCGACCAATGAGAATTTCGGCGTCAGCAATATTGTCCTGCGTACCTGCGGGCTTTCGTCGCTCTTTCAGGTGCTGGTAACCGCGGACGATGTGGAACGACCGAAACCGGCACCTGACGTCTTTCTTGAAAGCGCCCGCCGCCTGGGCGTGGCGCCTACAAAGTGCCATGTATTCGAGGACAGTCCCGTCGGCCTCGCCGCAGCAAAAGCGGCGGGCATGATCATTACCGATGTCAAACCCTATTTGTAATCCCCCTTTCAGGTGAGTCAATGGAACGGGAACGGTCAATTCTGGTCGGTTTTGTGGGACTCGGGCGGATCGCGTCACTGCTGGAGGATGATCCCCTTCGGGAGAAGCCTGCGACTCACGCCGGTGCAGCGGCTGTAAACAGCCGGTGCCGTATTGTCGGCGGTGTTGATACGGCGGAGGAGCGGCGAGAACTTTTCTCCCGTCGGTGGTCGGTGCCGACCTATTCGACAGTTGCCGAGTTCATGAATGTGGAACGACCGGATATCCTTGTCATTGCGACGCACCCGCCGACGCACTACCAATATGTGCGTACCGCAGCAGAATACGGAACGCCCGTCGTCATTTGTGAAAAACCTGTGGCCCCCACCTATCACATCGGTCGCAAGATGGCGGCTCTGGAGGATACGGGGAAGGTGAAAGTGGTGGTAAACCACGAACGGCGTTTCTCCCGGGACTATCTGCGCTCACGGGCGGCGGTTCTGAACGGGGAGCTTGGAAAACTTATCGGTGTAACAGGAAGACTCTACTTCGGCTCCTCCGCGCGCCATGATCACGTGTTTCTGCACGACGGGACGCACATGGTGGACGCTATCCATTTCCTCACGGACGACGAGATTACTCTCAGGAGGAAAGTCGGTCGGTACCGCAGTACCCGATCTTCAGTATTTCTCCACGGAACGACCCGCCGTGACGGCGTACCGGTGGCAATCGAGATCGGCGCACAGCGCAACTATCTGCATTTTGAGATAGTTCTCTCATTTTCCGACGGGGAAATACGGGTAGGCAACGGGATTTTTTCCTGGTCCCGAAGCCGCCCAAGCCTCCATTACTCCGCCTATCGTTCGTTGATGAATGCCGAGTATCGGCCTCCCCGTCCCAGTGATTATTTTTCAGGCATGATGGCGGAAGCGGTGCGACTCGCCGATGATCCCTCCGCCGCCTCAAGGTCGACGTTGAAAGATGGACTGGCGGCGATGTCGGTTATCAGAAAGGCAGGGCTTCTCCCGTGATACGACGGCTCGTCGTCCTGCTGTGGGAACGTCCCGCGAGAATAATCATTCTCTCTTTTATTCTCGTCGCACTTGCGGGAGCGGCCCTCCTCATGCTTCCGATAGCGACCGTTTCGACGGAACCGTTCCCGTTCCTTGACGCATTTTTTACGGCAGTATCGGCGGTATGCGTGACGGGTCTCATCGTCGTTGATACCCCGGTATTTTTCTCGACCTTCGGACACGCGGTAATTCTGCTTCTCATACAAATCGGGGGGCTCGGAATCATGGCGTTCTCTCTCGCCGTCGTATTCATGACCCGGAAGCGTCTCTCCGTGGGCGAAACGGAACTTCTTTCCTATATGCTTAATGAAGAGGACCGAACCTCATTGAAACGTCAGCTACTCAGCGTGCTCTTCTTTACGATTACCATCGAAGTAATAGGGACGCTGCTGCTCGTGATGCCGATGAAAGGCGCGGGGTCCGGAAACGCCGTGTGGCTCGCCGCCTTTCACGCCGTTTCGGCGTTCTGTAACGCCGGGTTCTCCCTCTTCTCGGACAGTCTGATGAGATTTACCGACAATGTCCTCGTCAATGTAACCGTCGCGGCACTTATCATTGCCGGCGGAATAGGGTTTTTTACCCTGACGGTACTTCGTGACGATCTGGTGAAGGTCTTTCGCTACTTTTTTCCCCTCCGCGCCGACGCATCAACGCCTCTCGTTTTTCGTCGCCGACCGGTATTGCGATATCTGAAATCGGAATCCACGGTCATCGCCGTGCGGGGTACGGCGATCCTCATCATCGCCGGATTTGTGGCTATTTACCTTCTGGAACGAAGTGGGGTACTCGGGAACAGCGATCTCGCCGTTAAATACCTTCAGGCTTTTTTCCAGTCCGTCACGCTCCGTACCGCCGGTTTCAACACCATTGATATTTCTCTTCTTGCACCGGCAACATTGCTTGTGATGGTGCCGTTCATGTTTATCGGGGCGGCCACCGGCGGAACCGCAGGGGGAGTAAAACTCGGAACCGTTGCGGCGATAGGGGCCGATGTGCGCCGTTTCCTTCGAGGCGACAACGATGCGGTGCTCTTTTATCGGCGGGTACCCCGTAGGACCATTTCCGAGGCGTATATCCTCGTGGTCGGCGGAATCGTGATCGTCGGTATGGCGGCGATCATCATGGTGATGAGCGAGGAAGCGGTGCTTGAAGTAATTCTCTTTGAAATTGTTTCCGCCCTTGGCACCGTCGGGCTGAGTGCGGGTCTCACCGCAGATTTGAGCGCCCTCGGGAAATTTCTCATAATCGTGTTGATGTTTATCGGTCGGTTGGGGCCTTTGACACTCGTGGTAGCTCTGCGGCCGAGAAAACGGGGTACCGATGTGCGGTATCCCGACGGCGTCGTACCTATCGGTTGAGCATGGAGGAGACGAATGAGCAAGAAAGTGGTCGTTCTTGGGCTTGGGACCTTCGGTCAATTTCTGTGCAGGTCATTGAAGCGGGCAGGCGCGGAGGTAATTGCCGTCGACAGCATCGCCGACAATGTGGAGCTCATGAAAGACGTCGTCGACCGCGCAATGATCGGCGACAGTACCGATCCGGCGATACTGAAGCGGGCCGACGTTTCCGATGCCGATGCCGTTATCGTTGCGATCGGTGAACACACCGAAGGCAGTGTTATCACCACCCTGAATCTGCAGGAGCTCGGGGTTGAGCTGATATACGCCCGTGCGGTGAGTACGGTCCACCGCAAAATTCTTGAGAAGCTTGGTGTCACCCGTATCATAAACCCTGAGTCACAGGCGGCGGACCGCCTCGCTGGAGAACTCGTTCAGGGCGGCCTCGAAAGTCTGGCGGTCCTTGAAGATGCATACCAGTTTGTCGCCGTTGATCCTCCTTCGCCCATACAGGGCAAGACGCTCATGGAGCTGGACCTGCGAAAACGGTTCAAGATAAATGTCGTCGGTATTCGCCGCATGGAATTCACGACCGACGAGGATGGCAACGAAATTTCACAGACTCGCTTTGTCCTGCCCGAGGCGGCGACGGTGGTGGGGAAGCTCGATCGGCTCCTCCTCATCGGCCAGGAATACGACATCGCGGCATTCGCCAGGGAAGACCGGTAAGATGAAAACCAACGAGCCGGCAACCTTTCTGATACCCCGGCGCTGGATACTCGCCGGAGTGGTACCCGGCCTGATCGGCGGCGGGGCCACCCTCTTTACCCTGATGCGTGTCTATCAGGACGTTTCACCCTCCCGGCAATGGATTGTTGAAGGAACGGCGGGCATCGGCGCCCTTGTCATTATCTTTATTCCGCTGTGGTATTTTGTCGTCTCACGGAGAAGCTACCGGCTGGAACGGGAACTCTCAAAGGTAAGGGCGAGCGGAAAAAGCGGGGACGGGATAACCGGCGTCGGAGAATTTTCCCGGCTCGGAGCACTTATCCAGGAATACGGCAACGAGTTGTCCCGGTTGTCGACGGTAAAGAGTGGACGGATCAAGGCGCAAAAGACGCTCATCGAGACAATAATGCGGAATATAGGGGACCACCACATTATCGTCCTCTCGGGGGCCGGATCGGTGCTCTATACCAGCGCGGGGTGGGCAGAAACAGGGGAAAACGAACAAGGACGGAAGACGCCGGTTCTTGATCCGCCGGCGGCGGCGCTGTCATCGGCACTTCTTTCCGGAAAGGGACGGGGTACCGTTCTGGTGAACGGAATTGAAATGAGTTATGCCGGAATCTTCGGGCGGACGGTGGGGACATCGTCGGGATCCGGCGACGGGGCATCGGTTTTCAAACGGACCCTTGTGTATATTGTGATCTCCGACAGGGAACTCTCCATTCCCCAGGCAAGTGCGACCATCGTCACGGACGAAGGTGAAAAAAAACGCGGCATCGTCGCGCGTATTCGGTCTCTCATGCGGGGAACGTGACCGGAACGAGGAGGACTCTTAGTCTTCGGGCTCGGGATCTTCCAGACGTACCCGCTCCATTTGAAGCTGCAGTTCCAGCATTTGACGCGCCATGTGGAGCGTTTCCGCCGCAGGCTGGAAGGTCTTGTCTATTTCAAGTGCCCGCTCAGTGAGCTCAATCGTCTCTTCCAGATCCCCGACGGCAAACGCCTCCAGGGCATCAAGATAATAGGAGCGAACTGTGTGATCCCGCGCTGAACGTCCCCGATCTCCCAGGGAAAAGCCGGCTTGCAGGCTGAATCGGTCAAACGCGGCGAGTTGCGTCGTCATATCCAGTGTGTAATTTACCGCAACCGTCACATCCTGGAAGCGTACGCTTCCGCCCATGCTCACCCGGGGATTACCTCCCTTCAGCTGATACCCTCCCCGAATGGTGAAAAAGTCCGTGATCGTCGCGGCGCCTCCGATGCCGTAGCCGATCGGCGGCGTGGGTGTATCGGAAAAGGGCAAAAGGGGGACATTGATGTCGGCGGAGAGGAGAAGGGGGCGGATCGGTGAATAGGAAATGCCGCTGTTCCACGACGTCGGCAGTGGCTCTCCGAGGACGGTGGGGCCTACATTGCGCAAGACCGTCCCGATGGTAAAGTTTCTGCTCCGGGACGGAAAGAATTTCAGGACGTTCATTCGCGTCATGAGCCCGACGTCGGCCATGACCGATGCAGCCGATTGGCCGGGAACGATAACGTCCGGAATCCTGCGATAGGCCGCCTTGATGTTGGTTCCGGCGGAAATACCGCTGAAATAAAAGCTGTTGAAAAAATTGTACGAGCCATTGAAGGTGACAATGCCCTCACTGTATCGTGCCGTTGCCTGCTGGACGCCGAAGTCGTCGTACTCGGTAAAGGGAACGTGAAGATATTTCACACCCATGCCCATGCCGAAGTTGTTGACCCGGGTGGTATAGGCCACACTTTCCATATTGGTGTCGGCGATGAGGTTATTGTGAAAGACGGCGAGCTCTGTGGTATTGAGGGAGGAGCTCGCCGCCGGGTTTGCCTCAAGGTAGGTAATATCCCTGGCGGCGGCGACATACGCCGATCCGAGGGCTTCGTATTCACCACCCATGGGGATCTCGAGGGTGGGGAAGACGGTCAGGCCGGTGTTGTCGACCTCCCCGGTACGGTAATCGCCGGTGATATCCCCGTACCACGTGCTGAACGCGTCCTCGGGGACGCCGGCTGCGGAAAGAGACGCAGCAATTCCTGAGAATACCGAGAAGAGGATAATCGTGAGTCGGAATTGGTTTGTCTGGCCCTTCACCTTACGCTTCATTGTATCCCGTCGTGGTCGATTATTCTATAAGGGGTATCGGCATACCGGTATGGCGAATACAGTGTCACGGTGATAAACTGTTGACGGGTAGGGGATGCACAAAAACGTAACGATCACACTTTTCTCCATATTATTTACCATTCTCATACCCTTTTCGCTGGCCGGCCGGGGCCAATCGGAGGACCCGATACGAACGGCGCGTCAGCTTGTAGGGGAAAATCGTATAAATGAAGCGATACTCCTCCTGGAGCAGACGGTACGGGAAGACCCGGAACGCATTCATCAGGCGGAGGCGCTGCTGCGGACGATTCGGGAAATTCGCGGTGAGTACACGGTGCTTTTCGACCAGCTCATAGACAATCTCGTGAATAATCCCGACGACATAGAGAGGACGCTTCACATTATAGATCAAATGGAAGCTCTCGATGAGTTTCCCAATGAACGGGTAATCAGTCAAATAGAAGATGCCCGTATCGTCGCACAACTTGCATACGACCGAAATATCGTCGACGAGCGAATGGATGAGGCGGCGCGCCACCTGGCATCCCGGGAGTATCGGCAGGCGGTGGACATCTATTTTTCACTCCGGGAGCTCCAACGGGACCGGTTTGAAGCCCGTGGATATGGTGACATCTTTATCGATACCGTGGACGCCCTCATATCACGAATCGGGATAATTCGGGACGAATTTTTTGCGCGACTGGAACCCTATCGGGAACGCGGTGAGCTTGCCCGCACGGCCGCGGCGGGTGATCTGACGACAATCGACGAAACGATACGGAACGGCTTCCTGTCACAGGCGGAGGAACTCTTCCAGGTCCGCAGCGATGTGGAACGGATATCCGTCGAGGTTGCGGCGGTACGGTCACAGGTTCCGCTCCTCTTCCCGGACAGGCCAGTAGACTGGTACCTCAACTTTCAGGAAACGATCGTCCGTGGACGTCCCGCCCATCGCGGTGAAGAGGGACTCGCGTACGCCGTGGAACAGGCGTACAGGGATCAGCTTGCACCGTTGATCGCCGCCGGCCGTGAAAGGACCCTGGACCGTCTCCAGACGGGAGAGTCCTCCATGGATGCGAATACCTTTGAATTCGCCGCCGCGGAGTTCCGTGCCGCCGCCGATCAGTCGCGGCAATGGCTCGTCTACGAGGCGGCGCTGGCCGGACTCTTCGATGATATTCCGCCCCCGGAAACGGTTGCGGAAAATTACAGTCCCGACGGCGGACGGGAAATGGTTACCGTTACGGGGTTGACGGACGCGGCAGAGAGCCTCACCGACGTGGCGGCGGCGATGATTCCGTTCAACGCCGTTCCCGTCGAATCAGGGGCTGTTCCCGCGACGCTCGCATCCCTGGAGGAACGGAAACGCACAACCGCCGGTGTGGTGGATGCACTGCAGAACGGCAGCAGTCGGTGGGTCGAAGTGGAACAACGGTACCGGGAACTTCCCGACGGTTACCTGAGCACCCTCCTGGACGACTACCTCTCCGGGACGGATGTGCGCTGGACTTCCGCCACCAACAGGGCGATCGACCGGGAACGGTTGCTTGTACAACGGATCGCCGCGCTGAAGACCGAGGGCATACCTCAGGCGGTTGCGCTTATGGAGGATGAATTCGGGGAACTGGTTCCCCTCAATGAAGGTGTGGCGGAAACAAGTGGAGAAGGCGGCGAGATCATCCGTGTGGCCCGGTATCCCGACGAGGCGCTTGTCGGATACCGCAGCGTTCTTGAACGCGCCGGCGAGGGGCTCGCGACCGTCACAGAGGCGTTGGATACGATCCGGAATGAGGAGCAGTACATACGTGCCGGTGCCGCGGTCGTTGCCGAAACAGATCGGTTGGCCTCCCTTCAGGATGATCTGTCGGCTATCATGGATCGGGCGGGTCAGGGAGCAGCCGTTTCTGAAGAACTCATTGCAGAGTCGGAGCGACTGGTGGAAACGGCTCTCGAGAGAACGGCGGACATGCGCGCGGCAATGGATTCGATGCAGGTCTCCGCAGCTAAGGCAAACTACAACGCCGTCAGGGAGGCGTACTTCGATTCTCTGGAACTGCGGGAAAACGCGGAGTTCAGACGAGTCGTCGATGAGCGCATTCAGGAGCTCGGTTCAGCCTTGCAGGAGCTTGAAAATATTATCGTCGTCCGGCGCGTACGGGAACTGTTGACGATTGCCAACAATATGTACACCAGGGATGAGTTCCTTGGCGCCCGGGACGCCCTGCTCGAAGCGCAGGCTACGTGGGATCAGACCAATGTGACGGCCAATACGGAGATTGATCGTCTTCTTCGCCTGGTGACTGCCGCGCTGAGTCTTGAAGAAGGACGGGAACTGGCGGTGACCGATCCCCTCTATCCGATTTTGAGCAACTATTTAAGCATTGCCCGGGAAGATTACAATCTCGCAGTCTCCAACGTTGAAGAGGGCAGAGAGGAACGGGCGGACGTCCTCTTTGACCGGGCGGTGGAAAATCTGCGTAATGTCCGTGACGTGCGCCCGTTGAACTGGGATGCCCGGATGCTGGAGTTGCGAATAGCCCAAATCAGAAATGCCGACGATTTTGAAACGGTCTTTGCATCGCGCTACCGGCAGGCAATCGCACGTCTCGATGAAGCGGGGCCGTTGGAAGTGTACAGTGAACTGGAAGTGCTTGCGGAAATAAATCCCGACTATCCGGGAATGCAGGAGCAGCTGCGTCGATTGGAAATAGCCCTCAATCTGCGCCCCGATCCGGTTGATGAGGCGGAACAGCGTCAGGCGGCATCGCTGTTTCAGCGCGCCCGCGGGCTCAGCGATGGAAACCGCGATCAGGCGCTGGTTGCGATTTCCCTCCTGGAAGAGGCCATTCAGCTCAATCCGGCCAACGAAGAGGCCGCCTTCCTTCTGGACCGTCTTCGTATCAGGGTCGGGGGTGAAGCGGCAGTTGCACTTTCGACAACGGATGAACAGCTCTTCCGGCGGGCCGAGACGCTCTTCAGTCAGGGACAGGCGCTGCAGGCGCTTTCCATCGCGGAACGTCTGCTGACACAGGGTGACAATCAGAACTATCCGCCCCTGGTCGATCTCCGGCGACGTATCGCATTGAGGCTGGGAATCTAATGGCGGGAAAAAAATCGACGCTCATGCTGATAGCGGTGACCCTCACCTTTCTCGTGCACGCACCACACCTGCTCCATGCGCAGCGTACGGAATACTTTGAGGCGCCCCGGGCGATTGCGACGGGAGAATCACGGTTTCCCCGGCTCATCACCGTCGGTGAAAGAATGGTCGTCTTCTACCAGGAGGTGCTGCGACAATCCGACGATGACGGACGCGGGAGGATTCATATTTCCGCCCGATGGTCCGCCGACGGGAAACAATGGCATACCGCGGAGCGCATCATCGGTCCCATTGTCTATGCCGGCAGCAATCCGCCACATCTCTATTCCGTCGTCGCCACGGAAGACGGTGAGGTGTATATCGCCGTCACGGAATCGGCGGAACAGACGGTGGTGTATCGCGGAGACATAGAGTCTCTGACGTTCTCTCCCGTTCACGAATTGAGGACACCCCGCGCCAATGTGGCTCCGACGCTGTCGGTTACCGCGGAGGGTCGGATTATTCTCTTCGTAAACCAGAATCTTGAAGGACGGCAGCAGGTTGTCTATATACGGTCCCGGGATGATCAATCGTGGACGGAGCCGCGGCCCCTGGATTCCGACCGTGACGTCGGCCTGACCTTCATTCCGACCCATGTTGCCCACAACGGCCGCGAGTACGTCGTCTATCAGGGGCTGAATATCACCAGGAGGAGCACCTATCAGCTCTATCTCAAGATGAGCGACGACGGCGGTACGACGTGGTCCGAAAATACCCGCCTCACCACCTTCGTCGACCCATCACTCTCGGACGACGCGAATCTTTTTGACAATCAGCGCCCCCATATCGTCGTTGACGAGGAAAACGGGCAGCTCCTCCTGGCGTGGGAGCGGCGATACATCGCCGGCAGCCCCCAGATCTATGTAATGGGTCTCGATTTTGACGGTACCCCCAACGGTTTGATCGAGGAAGTGACGGGTCGGCTGGAGCTTGCCAGGTCACCACGAATCGTCTTTGACGGGTCGGAACCGGTCATCACGTGGTTTACAAACCCCCAGGGAAACAGCCGCGTCGTTCTCGGCCGACGTGACGGTTTTCGATGGGTCCCCCAGCGACTCAGTCCCGCGATAGGAGAGGCGATATTCGCCGAAGGAGTGAGCCACGACGGAAGGCTCCACATCGTCTGGCAGCGGCGGGCCGGGGAGGACGGCGCTGAAGTGGTATATCTGGAACCCGACCAGAGCGTCGAGCCGCCCGTCGTTCGGGGCGAGAACTTCCGTATCGGCGAGCGAAGCGGTACCCCCCGTGCGGCGTTTCGTTTTGAAGACCCCGCGGACGCATCGGGGATACGGGGATACAGCTACACCTGGTCCCGTGACCCCGAAGCGGAGGTATCCCCCTCTCTGGAGATACGGGTCCCGGAGCGGACCGTTTCGCTCCAGGCGGACGAGGACGGCCCCTGGTACCTGAAGGTGAGAGCGACCGACTTTGCGGGAAACTGGTCTCCTCCGACGACGGTCACCTTCTATCTTGACAACACTCCCCCCGGACCGGTCACCTTTCCGCCGCCTCCGGTCGATGAAAACGGCTATCTCGTTTCCAATACCTTCCAGGTACGATGGGAACCACCGGAAGAAGAAGAGGATCTGGGGGGATACAGCGTCCGTCTCGACTATCTTGGTGACGGTGCCGATCAACTTGCACGCACGCTCCCGGTGAGCGACGGGGGGCAACAACCCATTGACGCGCCGGCGGTGTCCCAGCGGGTGACACACACTTCACCCGTTACGGGGGGCAGAAACCTTGCCGACGGCGTGTGGCTTCTGACGGTGGCGGCTGTCGACGGGGTGGGCAATGTGGGGCCGCCGCGGAGCATGCCTCTCAGGTTGAACAAGTTTGTTCCTACCACGCAGGTCCATTCCCTCAATATCGCCAGGGACCTGGTCGGCCGGTACCGCCTCGACATCACCGGCCGTGGATTCCGGAGCAACGGCGTCGTCGATCGCGTCGTGATAGACCGTGACGGGGCGCAGCCGTACGACTACGAGTTCAATGCGTGGCAGGACCAGTTTTCGGTGCCGGACGACCGGCGTATAACGGGAATCGAAATTGCCGACGTGGAAACCGCAACCTATCTTGTCGGGCTTGTGCATCCTGAACGGGGTCTCTATTTCTCCCCTGATCGTTTCACCCTGAATGAACGCGGGACGATACGGTACGGAGACTTCACCCCCGTCTTTGAGCCGCGCTATCGTTGGGGTGAGGCACCGGTGGAGCGGTCGATTCAGGACGTCATATTTGTCCTGATTCTGTCGGGATCGGTCGCGCTTATTCTCTTTTCGGCACTGCGACTCACCGTCATCGCACGCGAAATGGTGGGACTCGGACGGGAAGCGACGATCCTTATCAGGGGAAGCGCGGTCGTGGATGCGGAACAACGGCGGGCACAGAGAGAGAGGGCATTGCAGATGAAGGTACATTGGCTGGGGCTGCGCATTAAATTCATGTTTTTCGTCGTACTCCTCGTCATCGGCGTCGTCGTACTCGTCGCGGTGGTGTTGGGGAGAAACGTCCTTGAACGGCAGGAGCGGATTCTCGTGGAAGGTCTCCAGGAGCGTATTGAGCTCCTTGTCGAGGGGCAGGTGACGGGAGCGAGACCGGCCCTGGAAAATCCCCAGCTCAATCTTGACCAGCTCCAGAATCTTGCCAACCAGGGTGAGGCGATGACGGAAGCGCTGTACGTTTCCATTACAGGAATCGATCGGCAGGGGGCGCTTCAGACGATTTACGCTACCACCGATCCCGCCGTCATAGAAGGTAATCAGGACCGTATCGATACCGATTCGTACGTGATCGGCGTATCCCGCCTCAATGACCACATAAGCGGCAGCATTGAGGCACTGGCGGAACGCCTCAACGCACAGGCTGCCGGAGAAGTCGGTGATATCGCCGTGGAACTGGAACAACTGACGCAGCAGGCGCAGCAGCTCATCCTTCAGGGCGCGCCGGACGGTGAGATTGAGCGCATCGACCAGATACGGACGGAGCTCCTGCGGCGCGGGCGGGAGCGACTTGAGGAAATCGCCGGGCCTATCCGGAGCGAACCGCAATTCGACTTTGCCGACCTTCGCCGGGACGTGACGACCTACCTCTTCTACAAACCCGTTCTGGCCATCGTGCCCGGTGCCGGGGCGGACTTCCGGAACTACTATCGCGGGACGATCAGGGTGGGTATCTCCACACAATTGATAATAGACGAAATAGACCGGACAAGAAGAGATCTGATCATTACAACGATGATTATCGCCGCCGCCGCCGTCGGTGTCGGGATTCTGGGCGCCTATCTTCTGGCGACAATCGTTGTACGCCCGATTCTCCGACTGGTGGGGCTCGTTGAAGAGATTACCGCCACCGAGGACAAGGCGACCCTCAAGGGACGCGCCCTCTCTCTCACGAGCAGGGACGAGCTGCAGCAGCTTGCGACGTCGATCAATCAAATGATAGAGGGACTCGTCAAAGGGGCGGAGACATCAAAGGACCTGTTGTTCGGTAAGGAGACGCAGAAAGCCTTTATACCGCTTGAACGTATAAGTGACGATCGTAAGAAGACCTATGGAGCGATGGAGACGTCCCACGCCCGCTTCTTCGGATACTACGAGGGGCAAAGGGGGTGTCCGGAGACTACTTTGCCTACCAGGTGCTTGATGAACGGTTTGTTGCGGTGATCAAGTGCGACGTGGCGGGTAAGGGAATTCCCGCGGCGCTGATCATGGTGCAGGTTGCCACGATGTTCAATGACTATTTTCGAAACTGGAAACTCACCAGTCCGGGAATCGACCTCTCGTCCCTGGTGCTGCGCATAAACGACACCGTCGCGGAGCGGCAGTTCAAGGGGCGCTTTGCGGCACTTACCGTTGGGATTCTGGATACCCGGAAGGGAGCCTTCTATACGGCCAATGCCGGCGATGTGAAACTGCATATCTTCAGACGGGATCTATCTGCCGTTGAAGAACTTACAATTCCAGGCGGCCCTGCGGCGGGAACCTTTTCAAGCGCCGACCTGCCGATACAGTTTCCCCAGGCGACCCAGCAGATCGCCGTCGACGACATGCTCCTGCTTTTTACCGACGGCCTGGAGGAGGCGAAACGTCTCCTCAGGGGAAGCGACTGGAAGACCTTCGTCGTCACCGAAGAGATGATCACCGAAGGCACCGTGGCAGAGGGTCTTCAGCCGGGGGAGGACGGTGAGGAGTTTTCCAATGAACGCATTCACACGATCATCCAAAGGGTGGTCCGAAAGGAACGGTACCGTCTGACGCGATTGATGAACCCGTTGGAGTCTGAAGTCCTGGAGTTCGACTTTTCAACATCCACAGACCCGGTGCGGGACTCGGTCCTTGCGGTAGTGGCAATTGAACGTATTTTCCGCATCGTTCCGGACCCGGCCGCGGGGGACGGGGATCGTATCAAAATCGATCGTATCGTCCACGATTTCCTGAAGGAGCATTTCCTCCAGTACGGCGCGTATTTTTCTCATCCCGTCGTGAAGGAAGGAACCCGTTCCGAGGGTGAACAGCGGGAAGGTGAACCAGAGGGAGAAGACTACCTCGAGTTCAGCCACATTTATGAGGATGAGCAGTTCGACGACATCACGATGCTCGTCGTTGCGCGGAAATGAGCGGCCGCCGGTTGTGAGGCGCCCCTTACTCAGGCGTGCCGATACGGATGAGTTTTCTGAACAGCCGGTGGCGCGTCTTGTCGTCGATGGAACTGAAGGTGACGTGTACCACCTTTCCCCGTTTGGATGTTCTCAACGCGGTTCCGGGAACCGTCAGGGGGGCCGCCCCGCGGGAATCGATGGTACAGTCGAGACGTGTTCCCACGCCGATCCGCTTCCGGGGATTTTTCAACGCCGTGCCGCCGATGCTGATATCGATCGTTTTCGTCCGGATCGGCTTGAGGGAAATACCGGGTATCGTAATTTCCACCGGTAGTTCAGCCTCACGGCGACGGTACTTGCGCCGCTGTACATGTTCAACGTGTTTTGAATGCTGGAGCCACACAGTCTTCCCGTCCCGTTTCTGAACGGTGCTGTGAAATCGGTACATACCTTCGTTGCTGTTGCAGACAACCTCGACGTGAGTCCCCACGGGGAAGGTCTGCACGCCCTTGTCGATACGAACGGAAAGCCCCTTGTCGTTGCCCAGCAGCAGCTCTCCGACGGCCATATTCAGGTTTCTGTCGGAGATCGACGTCTCCGCCCCGGTGGGAATGGAAGCGGTGTCCCGCCGTCCCTGGGTCAGCGCCTCCGAATCTACCTCCAGCTTGTTCAACAGGCGGAGTACCTCCGCCTCTCCCACGATTCCTTCCCTGATTCCCTTCCGTGACGCCTTTACAAGCAGCGCGTCGTCTTCCTTGAGTTTATCCTGTCGTGAGGGGTCCTTGAGAAACCACGCAAGATGGTCTAATGTCCGTTGCTCCCGACTTGAAAGGGTGATGAGATCTCGACGACTATGAGTGTAGGTTCGTAATATTGGCTTTTGCGGGTTTTTTCGGCGTTCTTCGGCAGCTTTTTTCTGGGACCGTTTTCTAAGTCCCTGAAAGAGTAGAAAGGAGAGGAAGATTGCTCCGAGAATCGCAAGGAATATATAGGTTTCCGTTGTGGATGTACTGAAACCACTGCTAATGTCACCGAGCATGAACCCTCCTTCGTTGAGGAATTCTAGGATGGAAATGATAAAGTGTCCACAGGAGAATTATGAATGTCTATGCCTTTCGCTGAATTTATCATAAACAGTACAATCCGAGGGATACTCCGGGTGATCTGTAAGATCGATAAGGACGAACTTTCGTCAATTCCGATGCACGGTCCCGGTATCCTCGTTACCAACCATTCCACCAATCTGGAAGGGCCGATATATTATGTGCTTCTCGATCCCCGCCGGAAGACGGCCCTGGGAAAACGGGAACTCTGGGGGAACCCGGCAACCCGTTTTTTCATGCAGCTGTGGAACATCATTCCCCTGAACCGGGGCGGACCGGACCGGAAAGCCCTTCACCGCGCCCGGGCGGCACTGGCGCGGGGGGAGATACTGGGAATTGCCCCTGAGGGGACGCGCAGCAAGTCCGGAACGCTCCAGCGCGGGCGGCCCGGCGCCGCGCTGCTTGCGACAAGTGCAAATGTTCCCATCTTTCCGGTTGTTCAGTGGGGAATACAGGACCTCTTTTCCAATTTGCGGCGCCTGCGGCGGACCCGGCTGCACTTTCGTGTGGGGGTGCCCTTTTATCTCGATATTCCCGGTGGCGCCGCCCCGACCCGGGATGATTTACGAAAGATGGCCGACGAAATCATGTATCAGCTGGCCATACTGCTGCCCGAATCCCTGAGAGGGTATTACCGGGACGTTTCACTCAAGACGGAGCATTATATTCGCCGAATACCGGCGCAAAGGAGCAAGTAAATGGGAGTACGAGGCGAACTTTTTTCCGCTCGCGCCAAGAGCCGCAACGACCGACGAACCTACTTCTTCAATGTGAAAGAAAACAGGAGAAACGATGTCTTTTTGACGATTGTCGAGAGCAAGAAACAGGAAGGCTCGGAACAGTTTGACCGGCATCAGATCGTCGTCTTTGAAGACGATATCGAAATCTTTCAAAAAGGACTGGAAACGATCGTGGAGTTTCTAGAGAGCAGGAAGCGGGGAAAACGGCCGGAAAGCCGTCGCTCCGGCGAGGGCGAGCGGGGTGGACGGGACCGGGGACGCGGACATGGTCATGACGGGGGGCGAGCGATATTGACGGTCCGGACTATCCGCGGCTACGCCGCGAAATGATATTCGATGTATTGATGTCGGACCGTATCGCCTGAGCGCTTCCTTGTGAGCCGGCGTAGGATACCCCATGTGCCGTTCAAATCCATATTCCGGAAATGACTCGCCGTAGGAGACCATGAGGCGGTCACGGGCGGTTTTTGCGATAATGCTCGCCGCCATGACTTCAGGCACCGTTCCGTCGGCGCGCACCATTGCGGTACACCCGGCGACGGAGTGTTCTCCGCCGGCGCCGATCGATGGAATTTCGGGAGTGAATTTCCCGTCCACAATCAGATGGAGCGGTCCCGTGGACGGGGGCAGAATCTGAAAGAGTGATTCGAGGGCGCGGGTCATCGCGAGAAGTGCGGCGTTGTGAATATTGATGGTGTCGATTTCGTCGGGGTATACCCAGCCGATGCCGAATTGAGCTCCCGCCGCCACGAGGCGCCCCCTCAATGGCATCACGTCGACGGGGGGAGAGCGCCTTTGAATCTCTCAATTCGGCGCTATCGTAGTGTTCCGGAAGAATCAGAGCGGCGGCGGTGACGGGTCCCGCCAGCGGTCCGCGACCGACTTCGTCGATACCACATATCGTGTAATGTCCCTTGGGGCGCTCCATGATCTACGGTATACTACGGGGACTTTTAGAGTGGAGCAAGTGTGTTTTTAAAGAGTGTAGATCTGTTCGGATTCAAATCTTTCGCAGACAAAAGCCATATCGGTTTTACCGACGGAATATCCGCCCTCATCGGTCCGAACGGGTGCGGAAAGAGCAATGTCGTCGATGCCGTGAAGTGGGTGCTTGGAGAACAGGCAACAAAGAGCCTCCGTGCGGAACGCATGGAAGATGTGATCTTCAATGGAACGGACAGCCGGAAGGCGGTAAATGTCGCGGAAGTCACGCTGACCCTTGAAAACAACGGGCTCCTTCCTCTGGATGTTCCGGAAATTACGGTGAAACGACGCCTCTTCCGTTCCGGTGAGAGCGAATACTTCATCAATGGTGCACCGGTCAAGCTGAAGGACATACGTGAACTCTTTTACGACACGGGAATCGGGAAATCCGCCTATTCCATAATGGAACAGGGAAAAATCGACCAGATTCTTTCCACAAGACCGGAAGACCGGAGAACCCTCTTTGAGGAAGCCGCCGGGATCACCCGCTACAAAATGCGTGGTCGTGAGGCAGACCGGAAACTGGAACGGACGGAAGCAAATATGCATGAAGTCGCCTCCGTCCTCTCCGAGGTGAAGCGCTCCTACGATACCCTGCAGAAGCAGGCTGAAAAGACGCAGCGTTATCGGGAACTGCGAACGACGCTCTTCGATCTGGAACTCGATTTGCAGCTCCTCAGGCTGGCGCAGCTGAAAGAACAGCAGTCAACGTCGGAAAACCGCTACGAGACGCTGGAGGGTGAGCGACGGACGATAAAGAGGCAGATCGACGCCCTCAACGAAAAGCTTGAAGAAGAACTTTCAAGGGTCACCACCATGGAGACACGCCTCATTGAAAGTCAGAAAAAGCTTTACGGTGTAGAAGTGGAAAAGGGATCCCGTATTGAGCGAATCGCCCTGATACGGGGGCAGATGGACGCGCTGGAGGAACAGATTGCCGGGGAGCAGGCGCGGCTCGAGACGCAGAAGGGGAAATCGGCGGAACTCGAAGAAGCTCGGGCTTCCGCAGTTGCGGCCGCGGAAGCAACAGACCGGGAATGTACGGAAATCGATGAGTCCATTTCAGGCGTGGAAGGGCGGATCGAGCGGAGCAGGCAGCGACAGAAAGAGGCGCGGGAGCAGATCGCACGCAACGACGCCGCCATTACCGCAAATGACGAAGAGGTGACGGTCCGGCAGCGGGAGCTGCGAACGGTTACCGATGAGCTCGTGACCGCCCTGGACAGCAAACTGCGGGAGTCGGGCTATTCCGCCGCGGAACGTCAGCGGGCGGAGGAGGCACTCCGTTCCGCCATGGACAATCACGGCATCGTCATTCAGGGACGGAGGAACGCCCTTCTCGACAGACTGACCCTTCAGGAAAAGGAGGGTGACCGCAGGCAGGCGGCGGAACAGGCGCTCGGTGCGATTGGTGACTCCTGGCACGCCGTAACCTCCTCATTTGAGACATATCAGGGGACCATCCCCCGCTTTCTTGACGATTTTCTCGCGCCGGAAGGGACAATCACGCGTAAACGTTCACTGGACGAGCGGATTGAGGCGTTGCATGAAGGCAGCAGCGAGTTGCGTCGCCGGAACGGTGAGCTCCATGACGAGATTGCGGCGCTTGAAAAAACCATTGAAACGGAACGGACCAACCTTGAGGAATTGCGGCTGTACCGGGTGCAACTGGTAAATCGCGCCCAGACACAGCGGGAAACTGCAAAACGGCACGCCAGGGAGCTTGAAGAGAACCGTAAGAGTATCGTCGAACTTGAAAATCGCATCCATCGAGACCGCAGCAGGGTCTCGGAAATGACGCAAAATATCGAAGCCCTGCGGGAGGAACATCGGGGGCTGGAGGAACAGGAGAAGGTTCTCCGGGAAGAAATTTCGACCCTCGAAACGGCGATCGCATCGGACAACAAGTCTCTCAAGGACGAGGAACGGAATCTCAAGGAAAAGCTGCAGGAACTGGCAAAGACACAGGAAAAGCTGGAAGAGGTACAGGTCAAGAGGACTGAAAAACGCACCGAAATTCGCACCCTCTACGACGGCTTCTCCGAGCGCCACGGCCGGGATCTTCGGGAGTTTGAAGACCGGAAGCCGACCAATCAGGGAGATCAAAAGGAGCTGCGGACCGCTATTTCCACCGTCAAGGATGAGGTAAAGGCCCTTGGAAGCGTCAACCTCATGGCCGTCGAGGAATTTGCCGAGGTTTCCGATCGGTATGAGTTTCTTCACTCCCAGGTTGAGGACCTGCGAACTGCCCGGGCGGACCTCATTCAGGTTACATCGGAAATCAAGCGGGAATCGGAGCAACTCTTTGTGGAGACCTACAACCGGATCCGCAAGAACTTCCATTCCGTCTTTCGACGTCTCTTCGGAGGCGGGCGCGCGGAACTTCGTCTGGTTGATCCCGACAACGTTCTCGATTCGGGGATCGATATTCTCGTCCAGCCGCCGGGGAAAAAACTGGAGAATATCGCCCTCCTGTCCGGAGGAGAGCGGAGCCTGACGGCGGTAGCCCTTCTCTTCGCCACCTTTATGGTCAGGCCAAGTCCGTTCACCCTGCTTGACGAGATCGACGCGGCCCTGGACGAACACAACGTGTCCCGCTTCGTAAACATGCTCCATGAATTTGCGGAACACTCCCAGTTTATCGTAATAACCCACAACAAGAAGACCGTCGCGGGGGCAAACACCCTCCTGGGAGTCACCATGCAGGAGAGCGGGGTGAGCCAGATCGTGGCGGTGCGTATCGACGGCAAGGAACCTGAAGAATCACCGTCCCCCGTGGAGGTTGAAAGGTGATGAAGATCGGGAGGGTCGCACTGCTTGGCGGAATCGCGACTCTTGCGCTGCTGGGGATCGCCGTATTTCTCCTTGTCAGAGGCGGTTCCGACGGTGAAGTGCAGGATGTTGGCGACTATGCCGATCGGGAGCTTCTCCTGCCGGACGATTCATTCACCCTGCCTTCGGTGGAAGAACAGGTGCTGCAGCCGCAATTCACGTGGTATATAAACCCCGGGGAGCCACTCCCGGAGGAGATTGTGGACGACGTGTCCATCGACCTTCCTGAAGTGGTGGAGCGCACGTTCCGCATACGCAGCGAAGAACGGATAGAGGAGTTCCTGTTCGATGAATAGAGAGGCGATTCTCATGGTCATTATCGCCCTCTCCCTTGTCGCCTGTGAGAGCGTTCCCTCCGGTGTCGAAGTCTCAGCGCCGGTACGGACGGAATCCGTCGGCGGGACGGCAGCGGAAGAAACCGAACCGGCTGGAATGGAGCCGGCAGAAATAACACCCGCGGAAATAGATTCCGCCGAAACACGGCGCGCAGCCGGTATGCCGCCGGAACGGACGAGTGCCGGTGAGCCGGGGCTGCCACGATTGTTGCCGCCTGGTCCGGCGGCGCCACGATCGGCATCCATACCGCATGCTGCGGACCTTCTTCTTCCCCTCCCGTGGACGCCTCTGCCTGAGAAGTCTCCATCCCTTCGCACGTCGGCGGACGGCCCGGTCGGCACGACGGTGGCCCGCAGCCTGCCCGACATCGACGTGTTTCCAGAACGCGCTGCCGTCAACGATGCATATACGGAACCGGCGGAAACATCCCGTTCGTCCCCCGCGACAAGTGAGGCAGCGTCGCAAAATCTCACGATCCCGCCGGATCGGGAAGAGGACCGTTCGGACAGCGAAGGTAGTCCCGTGGCGGAAGCTGCAGCGCTCGAAACGACGGAGACTGTAACCACGGAGGTTGGCGCCGGTGACGATGAGGATACCCCCGGCACGCTTCCCCCGGGACCGACCGTTCCGGTGGAAAACACGCGGGAACGGGAAGTCCCCCGGGTGAGCGGAAGGAAGGACATTTCCCAGGCCGACGGAGGTCCACCTTCTCCTGCGTTGCGGGAAACGGCGGACCCTGAAGAGGCGTCGACTTCCCGGCGGACGGCGGCGCCCGGGGATGTCGTGCGAGTCACCCTTCCGGGACCTTCATGGCTCTTCCTGCGGAGCTCGGGCAATTCCGAGTTTCTTTCACGGGAAACTGCCCCAGATCTCTCGGCGACAAACTTTCTCTTCCGGGTAACCGGTCCCGCCCATCTCTCATTTGAATCTCAGGATCTTACAACGGGAACTCGGACCGTCCACGAGGAGTTCATTGCAGTCGGTGACGCTCCAGCGGAACGGGCGGCGGCGCAAAACGGGCGCGGCGACGGTGAACGCCCGTCGGCCGCAGGGGGAGGTGGAGCCGATTCCGCGACGGCTTCCGAAACCATGACCGCTGCGGCGGAAGCGAATACCGGTCCGATCGGCGAGCTCACCCCCTTTGACGCCGACACCCATTCCCGCCTCATAGCGTCCGTGCGGGAAGAGGGAGAAGAGACCGCGAATCTGACCATTGAGGAAATGGTCGCGTATGTGGATCTCCTGACGGAGGAAGAGCGGTGGGACGCCGCGGGCCCGCTTCTGGAAACGCTTTGGCAGACTCCCCGCTGGCAGTCCGATGAAGTTCTCTTTCGCCTTGCCCGGTTTCATGATGTCACCGGGCCGTCCCGGGATGTGGAATACGCGCTTGAGCTGTATGAGACACTGATCCGAAGGTATCCCTTCAGCTCATATCTCGAGCGGGCAGAGGAGCGTGAGAGATATCTGAAACGCCATTTTTTCTATATTCGATAATGTGGAACGGGAAGCCCGGATTGACACCGGGACCGGTATTTTTTATAACTATCGTTCGACTCGAACGGACAAAGTATGTTGGATAGACTGAGTACAAAACTGACGGAAACATTACGATCCATCTCAGGCAAGGACCGCATCAGCGAGAAAAACGTACAGGACGCTGTTGAGGAGATAAAAGTTGCCTTGCTGGAAGCGGATGTCAGTCTCAAAGTCGTCCGACGATTTGTAAGTCGAACTCTCCGTGACGCAACGGGTGAATCGGTGTTGCGTGCCGTCTCTCCGGGCCAGCAGTTTGTCAAGATCGTACATGATCGGCTCGTCGAATTCCTCGGGGATGAACGGCAGGATCTCGTCCTTCGCGGGCCCGACGTCACCAGTGTCATTCTCTTTGCCGGGCTGCAGGGTTCCGGGAAGACGACGACGGCGGCAAAACTCGCCCGGCGTCTGCAAAAAGAGGGCCGTAAACCCCTTCTCGTTGCCGCGGACCTGGTACGGCCGGCGGCGGTCGATCAGCTGCAGCAGCTGGGAGCGCAGATCGGGGTGGCGGTTCATGCCGTCACCGACGCATCGGACCCGCTGAAAGTCGTCAAGGAAGCACAGCGTCGCGCAAAAAAGGAACAGTACGATACCCTCATTATCGACACTGCAGGGCGCATGCAGGTGGATGAGGCGCTCATGGATGAAATCCATGGGGTGGCGAGGCTCGCAAAACCGGATGAACGAATCCTCGTTGCAGATGCGATGACCGGACAGAATGCGGTGGATGTGGCCAAGGCGTTTCATGAACGTCTCGAGCTGACCGGCGTCATCCTCAGCAAATTTGACAGTGACACCCGCGGCGGCGCGGCGTTGTCTATAAAAACGATCGCCGGGACGCCCATAAAATTTATCGGTGTCGGCGAAAAGCCGGAAGATCTGGAGCCGTTCTATCCGGAACGGATCGCTTCGCGTATTCTCGGCATGGGCGACGTGGTCACCCTCGTCGAAAAAGCGCAGGAGACGATCAACGAGGAAGATGCGGCGGCGTTGCAGAAAAAGATGGCCTCCGCGACCTTCACCCTCGGGGACTATCTGGAACAGTTCCAGCGGGTACGAAAAATGGGATCGGTCCAGTCTCTCATGGAAATGATCCCGGGCATGAAGGGGCAAATCGATCCGGACCAGATCGATATGGATAAAATCAAGCGGGAAGAAGCGATAATTTTGTCGATGACCCCTGAAGAACGGGACAACCACCGGATAATCGGTGCCAGCCGGCGTAAAAGAATCGCCGGCGGGAGCGGTACGTCCGTATTTGAAGTGAATCAACTGATCCGCAGATTCGACAAGATGCGGGGCATGATGAAAAAGATGACGAAAAACAAGAAATACCAGGCCAAGCTGATGTCGCAGATGGGCCGGATGTAGAAACTCAGGAGGAATGAAATGAGCACAAAGATAAGGCTGAAACGCTTTGGGACGAAAAAACGGCCATTTTACCGAATCGTTGTTGTGGACAGCAGGGCACCCCGTGACGGTCGCGCCCTTGATGAGGTTGGACTGTATCATCCAATTGAAACCAATGAATCCGATCAGGTTCGATTTGATGAAGAAAAAGTGCGGCAATGGCTTCAAAAGGGTGCACAGCCGACCGATACCGTCCGGAAACTCCTAAACCGCAGCGATTTTCACGTAAAATAACGCATACGGAATAGGAGTAGAACATCGTGGAACGAGAACTGGTTGAATACATAGCGAAAGCGTTGGTTGACGACCCTGACGGCGTAGAAGTAAACATGATCGAAGGGGAGAAATCGACGATATTGGAGCTCAAGGTCTCTCCGGACGATGTGGGCAAGGTCATCGGCAAACACGGACGTATCGCAAAGGCCGTGCGTACCGTGCTCGCCGCCGTCTCCACCCGTACGGGTAAACGAGTGGTTCTGGAGATCCTGGACTGAGCTCGTCGTCGTGAATTCCCTGCTCATCGGCGTACTGCGCAGAACTCACGGAATCAGGGGCGCCATCAAGGTGGAGTCCTATTCCGGGGAAGCCGACCACTTTCGCAACCTCAGAGATGTTGAACTGGTTGCTTCGGACAAGACGCTGACTATGCGCATCGAAGCAGTCGCCGTACACAACGGAGTTCCCGTCGTCACCTTTGAAGGCGTGACGACACCGGAAGCGGCAAAGAAGTATCTGGGGTGGGAGATGAGGGTGTCGCGAACTGAGGCTGCGCCCCTTGGAGACGACGAATACTATGTGGCGGATCTGATCGGATCGTCGGTATTCGGCGAGAACGGCAGTGCCGGCGTAGTACTTTCAGTGGTTGAGGGAGCACAGGCGCCCCTCCTGGAAGTGGAACTGTCGGACAATGATACGACGGAACGACGTGAGAAGCGTGTATTCGTACCGTTTATGAACAAGTTTATCCAGTCCGTTGACCTTCAGGGGAAACGGATCACCCTTAAGGAACCATGGATACTGGACTCAGAATAAGCGTACTTTCGTTGTTTCCGGAGATGCTTGTTCAATACTTTGAGACGTCCATTCTGGGGAAAACGGTCTCCAGAGGAGCGGTGACGCCGGATGTCATAAACATTCGGGACTTCGCCCTGGACAGGCACCGCTCCTGTGACGACTCACCCTATGGAGGTGGGGCGGGAATGGTTCTCCTGCCGGAACCGCTGGCGGCGGCCCTTGACTCGGTTGACGCACACCGTCGTCACGTGGTATTTCCAAGTCCCTCGGGTATCAGATTTACCCAGGAGCACGCCCAGAGGCTTGCTGAACGTGATGATATCGTCTTCATTTGCGGGCGATATGAAGGAATCGATCAACGCATCATCGACGAATACGTCGATGAAGAGATATCGATCGGTGATTATGTATTGTCGTCGGGAGAACTGGCGACGATGGTCATTATCGACGCGGTCTATAGACTGCGTACGGGTGTGATCAAACGGGAAAGTGTCGTAGAGGACAGTTTTCAGGACGGCCTCCTGGAACATCCTCACTATACGCGTCCCGTCAGTTTTCGCGGTCGTTCCGTACCGGAAGTTCTCCTGTCGGGACACCATGAAAAGATAAACCGGTGGCGTCGTCGCGAGAAACTGCGCAAGACGGCGAAGTACCGTCCCGATCTGCTTTCCGGCGTCCAGTTGAGCGCCGAAGATCGGGCAGATATTGAAGATATTGTGGAACGGGATAAGGAGTGATCATGGACGCAATAAAGACGGTTGAAGCACGGCAGGTGAAGGAATCGGTCGATGATTTTCGTATAGGTGATACCGTAAAAATTCACTTTCGTATTGTCGAAGGAAAAACGGAACGGACGCAGATCTATGAAGGGCTTGTCATTGCCCGTCGCGGCAGCGGGGTAAATCGTTCCATAACGGTAAGAAAACTCAGTTACGGCGTCGGGGTGGAACGGGTATTCCCCGTACACAGTCCCCGGGTCCAGCGGATCGAAGTCGTGCGTCGCGGTCGTGTACGACGCGCCAAGCTCTACTATATTCGTGACCGTGTCGGGAAAGCCGCCAAGGTCGCGGAATTGATTCGGAAAAAGAAGAACACCTGAACAGGTTTCCGATGCGGTGAATGAGTTTGCCCGTCAAGGCGCGATACTCAGGGAGATTCGTTTCTTCGGTGCCCACCGAATTCAGAATGCAGACGGTGGGCGCCCGGCCGTGTATCGTGTATCCGCCGTACGGGCAGGTTTCGTTCATTTACAGTCTCAGACACTGAATCTCACCGCTCGCAATGAGGCGGAGCTGAAGGTCGGCGATGTCGTCCTGGCGGAGCTCACACGCCTGAAGGGCGACGTGGTATTGAAAATTCTCCGGCGCAACGGCCTGCCCCGTGGGGAATATGCCACAGCCGGCGGAAATGATTCGGCCGTTCAAAAAGTCATTCACATCTTCGGTCTTTCCGATACACGGGAAACCGCATTCATTATTCACGCGATTCTGTCGTCAGGGAAAAAGATTACCCACGACCTCATACAACGGGCTGTCCGCGTCCTGAGAAAATCGGGCCGTTTCGACCGAACTGCCGCCCGGTGGGCGGTAGAGGCGGCGGACAGGGAGCTGGGACCGGCCGACGCCAATGAGGATATGGTCCGTGAAATGATCGGCTGGTTTGACGGTGGAGACCAACGTCGGTCCCGGGACCCCTCTCGGCAACAAGAAAGCGAAAAGGGAAGTTCCCACCTCATCGATACACAACGTCTGCGTCGTTATTGCACCCGACGGAGCTCACGTCCTGTCCACCCATTGCAACTCTTCAACGTACTCCGTCCCGCAACGGGTGATTATCACTGGATTGTCATCCCCATTCGGGGCACGGCGGGAAAAAGGGACGGTACCTCTCTCGATGCGGTATTGAAGATCGCCCTTGAGCCGGCGACGATGAAACCTCGCCGTGCGCTCCTTTCGGTCGACCGTGACGGCGGACGCTGGTGGTTTTCCTGGACGGTACCGGCCGGCGGCGGTACACCCGTGCTGGACGGAGCGGGAACGGAAGGTTCGACGGGAGATCCGCCTGTGGACCTACTTGCGACACTCGGTTTTACGGGCCATACTGTGAAAGTCGAGAACGAAGGCGGTTTCCCGTTTCACGGGGAAGCGGGAGCACTCCGCGGGATTGATCATTATGGATAGACGGATCGCAGCGGCTCTTCGATATGATCGGAACCTTCCGGCGCCATTTGTAGCGGCGACGGGACGTGGTCATCTGGCGGAAAAACTGGTTGATACGGCGCGGGAATGGAACGTGCCGGTACTCTCGGACGAGGAACTCGCCGACCGGTTGGTCTATCTGGATCCGGGCGATGTTGTTCCGTTTGAACTGTACCAGCCGATCGCAACTATTTTTGCGTATATTATGTCACTCGATAAAAATGTAAGGCCTGAAACCAGCAAATGAAAACAATCGACGTTGATAAACTGTCACCTGGGCAGAGGTATTCCAAGCCTGTGTACATCGAAGACGAGAACCTCTTCGTACCCGAGGGCGTTCCCATACGGCAACGGGACATTGAACGCCTCCGGCGCTGGAACGTGACCCACGTCTATTGTGATGGAGATGTCATTTCCGATGATCCCCACTCCGGCTTTAATGCGTTCTTTCTTCAGGCCTTCAACAAACCGGAACACAAGGCGGCGGTCGGTGTCTACAATGAGCTGCAACGGAGTCTTCGGGAACTCTTCGGCCGGCTTCGGGCGGCAGAGGAGATCGAACAGGAGCGGCTGAATCGTATCGTTGACCGGCTCATCGGCATTGTAGATGCCCACGGACCCAATCTCATTCAATACATTCTCTACGGCATGCAGGGCGACACCGGCGAGGTTGAAAACGCGCTGAACGGAGCGATTCTTTCGGTGCTGGTCGGTCAGAAGCTCAAAATGACCCGTCACAAGGTGATGATGCTCTGTACCGCGGCGCTCCTGCGGGACATCGGAATGCTCCGCGTGAGCCCCGAGATAATCAATAAGAAGGGATCCCTTTCGGTCGATGAGAAGCGGCAGATGCAGACCCATCCGGTACACTCCTTTAAAATCATCGTCCGGGAACTGGGATACCCCGAAGAGATCGGCATAGCAGCCCTGCAGCACCATGAACGATGGGACGGACAGGGCTATCCCCGCCGCAACGGCAGGGAACGTATCCGGATTGAAGGACGTATCATCGCCGTCGCCGACTCCTTCATCGCAATGGTTTCACACAAACCCTATCGCAGTTCCATGATCGGCTATACGGCGATGAGAAATCTCCTCAGTGACAACGGCACGCGTTTTGACCCGGAAGTTCTCAAGGCATTTATTCAGGTCCTCGGAATATATCCCATCGGGAGTATTGTACTGCTCAGCGACTCCAGCGTGTGCCGGGTCATAGAGAACAGAAGCACCACGCCCCTCAAACCGCGGGTGAAAATCATTATCGACGGGAACGGAAGAGAATATATTAACGACAACGGACCGGAAGTTGATCTTGCCCAGACAAAAAGTCTCTTTATCGCCAAGGCGGTGGACGCCAATTCTCTCGCAAGGCAGCAACAGGATTCGTGAACACCCGGCGATTGGGCGGGAGAGGCGAATCCATTGCGGCTGAATACCTGACGGCAAAAGGATACACAATTCACCGCCGAAACTTCAGGAGTAGGCGGGGAGAGGTCGATATTATATGTGGAAGGGGCGACACCATCGTCTACGTCGAAGTCAAATGCTGGACGGCAAATTCGACGGCCGCATTGGAGTACGCAATCAACGGGAAGAAACAACGGCGCATTATCGACGCGGCACGGGTTTTCCTCATGGAAGAGGCGGCGTTGTGCGACCGCCGACACCGTTTTGATGTTGTCTTTGTGGACAATGAAAACGGACGGATCAAACATATTGAAGGAGCATTCGAGTCCCCATGGCCAGGGTAGCACGCAAGATCGACGCGGGAAAAATACGACGCCTCCGGGAGTTTCTCGCGGACCCGACGTACATCGACAACGCCGTGGAAACTCTCGCCGGACGCATGACGGAGCGGATACTCGATCAGGACGGCTCCGACTCCTCGCCTGTCGGCTATCGGTTGGCCAATTCCTCCAGGAGTGCCATCGCCGACCTCCTGATCCTTCGCGAAAAATTTCCCTCATGAATCAGCACTAAAGATCTCACCAGGTCCGGCACGTCAGGTGACCACGCTTCACGCGACAGCTGTGCCGCGGCATCAAGGGTGCGGCTCACTTCCGCCTCATCAGCACCTCCACGAACCGCACGCAACAGCGACTGTGAAACCGCCGCAAGGTCACCGTCGGGATCGGTCCCGGGGACGGTCGCCAATAATCGGGCGGCGTGACTTCTGATCGCGCCGTCGTTGTCGTGGAGGAGACTGTATCGAATATGTTCACGAGCCGATTCACCGCCAACCTCGGCCAGCACGTCAAGGGCGGAGAGGCGGATCGTCGTGTCAACGCGGTAGTCGTCGGGAAAACCGAGTATGCGGTACTCCTGAGAGAGGAGCTCCGCGACAAGGGGAACCGCGGCAATACGCATTTCCGCCTTGCCGAACTCTCTGATATCCGACTGAAGTAGCTGCAGCGCAGCCCGTTGCTGGCCGGGATTTCTGCTCTGCAGACGCGCCATGGCTTCAAGAGAATGGCGAACCAGCGGCGGAGATACCGTCCCGACGGGGATCCAGTCGGGGAGTTCCTGCGAAGGTGCATCGGCGGCAGCGAGTACAACGACGAGTGAGAGCATCAGGATGGACAGGTAAGCCGGTTTCACCGTGTTACGATCGTCCATGGGCATTTTCTTGTCAATCTGTAGTTGGCCGGGTACTATGGGATATGCATAAAGCGCTTATGCCGGGCTCATTTGACCCGCCTACAAACGGCCATCTCAACCTTATAGAACGGGCGGCAAAGATCTTTGACCAGATCGAAGTCGTCGTCGCGCACAACAACCAGAAAAGCTATACCTTCGACGCCGATGAACGGCTGGAAATGATGGAAACGCTCACACAGCCCTGGCCGCATGTGCGTGTTCATCTCTGGGATCGCATGATCGTCGAGTTTGCCCGTAAGGTAGGAGCTCCGGTGATGATTCGCGGTGTCCGGGCGTTGTCGGACTTTTCATATGAGTTTGAGCTTTCAATGCTCAACAAGGGGCTGGACAACGAGATTGAAACGATTTTCATTCCGACCGACGCCCAGTATTTCGTTCTTCGATCGTCTTCGATAAAGGAGCTTGTACGCCTCGGGGGTGATGTGAGCGCCATGGTGCCGAAGCTGGTGGAAGAACGATTGCGTCAAAAGATCGGTAAGGTGTGATCTTCTGTTTATCGGTTTCCAACCGAGGTTGACAAATCATACAGACCGACGATATTATCCGTTGATCTTTAACTGGAAATTAGTGAGGGATATATATAATGGCAGTACCGAAGGGTAAACATTCGAAAGCACGAACGCGGCGTCGCCGCAAAATCAACGCAAAACTTGGAATTCCGACGCTGGTAACATCGCCGGAATCGGGGGAGCTGGTTCGCAGACATCGTGTCGATCCGACGTCCGGTTTTTATCGCGGCAAGCGGGTGGTAGACACGGAAGATCTCGACTAATCACAGGAGGATGGTTATATGGACGAATTGTTCGAAAAAATGAAAAAGCTGATCGCAGAGAAGCTTGAAATTGACGAGGATAAAATCACCGTCGATTCATCGTTTCGACAAGATCTCGGCGCGGACAGCCTCGACACCTATGAGCTTGTCTACGCGATTGAAGAGGAGATGGGCATTGCCATCCCCGATGAGAAGGCGAACGAATTTGAAACCGTTGGAGATGCGCTGAACTTCCTTAAGAGTCAGCAGAAGTAATTCTCATCACCATAGGAAGCGGCCGACCGTATGCACTGTACTCATGCGGTCGGCTCTTTTTGTTATGCCCTTCTTACGCAGCTCTTCATCGACCCCATCAATCGACTCGGAACGCAAAAAAGAGCTTCATCTGTTTGAAAGTCACGCCGACGTGAAATTCAAGCGTCTGGAGCTTCTGAATCAGGCGTTCTGTCACCGGTCCCATGCGAATGAGGCGGGAAACTCAGTGGAAAACAATGAGCGTCTCGAGTTTCTTGGTGATTCCGTACTCGGGCTGGTCGTCGCGGAATATCTCTATGTGACGCTCTCGGACAAACCGGAGGGCGAGCTCGCCCGCATTAAGAGTTTCGTCGTCAGCGAGGACAGTCTTGCGGGAATTGCCCGGACGATTCGTATCGACAACTATATTCTCATCGGGAAGGGCGAAGAGCATTCGGGAGGACGGCGAAAGAAGGCAATTCTTGCGGACGCGCTGGAAGCGATCATCGGCGCCCTTTTTCTGGATTCCGGGTTCAAGGCGGCGAAGAAATTTGTACTCCGCTACATCAAGCCGGAAATCAGGAAGGTCCTCGAGGATCGGCACCGGAAGGATTACAAAACACTTCTCCAGGAATACGTTCAGAAACGGTACCGCACCTATCCCCAGTACTCGCTTGTAAAGAAAACGGGTCCCGACCATGATCGAACATTCTGGATTGACGTCACCGTCGAGGGAACGAAGTACGGCCCGGGAGAAGGGAAGAACAAGAAAGAAGCCGAACAGGCCGCCGCGAGCGTTGCCTGGGAGGAACTTGTGGGTGATGAAGAGGAATGAGATTCCCGACCTATTCCGCTACGCTCCCGTATTGAGACGCTGTTCGTAAAAGTTCCGTGCCACCCTGGCCAGGCGATCGTACGTATTGGTCGCCGGGTCGTCCAGGACCGTCTGCAGCAGGTCCCGGAGAATGATTCCGATTGTCGGCCCCGCCGGTATATTCAACAGCTCCATGATATCCCGGCCGTCTATTGCGAGATCCTTTGTCGTCAAAGGCGGTTTGCCTGAGAGAAGATGCGCGATCCGCTCTTCCAGATGTCGCAATTCCCTGCTTTCACCGGGACGCCCGGTTTTTCCGCAAATGTCGATCCTCCTGAGGGCAAAGAGACGGGTAAGACTGTCCGGTCCAACCCGTGAGACGAGGCGTCGTACCGCTCCGTCCGACCATGAGGTGTCGTAGTCAAACATGTGGTGGGCAACAAGATGTTCCACATCCCGAATTGTATCGTTGGGGAAGCGAAGGCGGCCCATAATCTCCCTTGCCATAGTCGCAGAGACGACCTCATGGGTGTGAAAGTGAATACCCCGTTCATCGTGCCCCAGGGTAGCGGGCTTGCCGATGTCATGAAAGAGCGCCGCCCAACGCAGGATTCCATCATCCGGGGGGGCGCAATCGCAGGAGGCGAGAAGATGGTCGAATACGGGAGGTCCGCCGCGTTCCCGATAGTGCTGCTGTCGGTCTCCGAGCAGCTCGGGCATGATGAACTCAAGAAGCCCCGTCACGGAAAAGAGACTCCATCCCACCGATGGGCGCGGTGCGGCCATCATCTTTTCCAGTTCCTGCCGGATCCGTTCCTGTGCAACGTGGACTATTGACGGAGCGTTTTCGCCTATTGCGTCCCTTGTGGACGTATCGATGTCAAATTGAAGCGTCGTGACGAACCGTATCGCCCGGACCATGCGCAGAGCGTCCTCGCCAAACCGTTCCGCAGGGGAACCGACGGTACGGACGATTCGCATCCGTAGATCGTCACGCCCTCCGAACGGGTCGTGCAACTCGCCGGTCAGCGGATCTATCGCCATAGCATTTATCGTCAAATCCCGCCGACGGAGGTCTTCGTGGAGTGAGTCTGAAAAATGTACTGAATCGGGACGGCGATGGTCACCGTAGGTGCCTTCGACACGAAAAGTCGTCACTTCATAGGGGACGCCTTCAAAAAGGACGGTTATGGTGCCGTGATCGATGCCTGTCGGAATGGTTCTCCGGAAAAGTGACTGTGTGACATCCGGCGGGGCGGAGGTGGCAAAATCAAAATCAGATACCTTCATCTTCAGGAGTTCGTCTCTGACGGCGCCTCCTACCACATAGAGACGGTACCCGGCATCCCTGTACCGTTGGGCAAATCGGCGAACTGTATCGGGAAGGGCGATCATCTGCGTATCATAAAAAAAAAACGGGCGCGCCTCAAAGAGGCGGCCCGAATTTTTACTCTCCCGCTCCAAATTACTGGAGAAGCTGCAAAACCGACTGGGTAGACTGATTTGCCTGGGCGAGCATTGCGGTGGAAGACTGGACGAGAATCTGATTCTTCGTGTAGTCAACAACCTCTTTGGCCATGTCGACGTCGCGGATTCGCGATTCTGCGGCCTGGAGGTTTTCCGCACCGACGCTGAGTCCGACACGGGCCATATCCAGCCGATTCTGATACGCACCGAGGTCGGCACGTTGCTTGCTCACCCGTTTCAGAGCCGAGTCGATGACGGCAATGGACGAGTTCGCCTGATCGGGAGTGGACAAGCTGATAAAGCTGGCCGTGTGGGGCAGGCCGGATGTGCTCTGAAGGCCGAGGCCTTGAGCGGTCATCGTTCCGATGAATACGCGTTCCCGCTGATCCATGTTGGCGCCGATGTGGAACCACATGCTTGCGGTTACGACGTTGGTACCCGTGTCCTGGGCAAAACGGCCCGTGAGGAGATTCATTCCGTTGAACTGCGCATGGGAAGCAATCCGGTTGATTTCGTCCACGAGCTGTGAAACCTCAACCTGAATCTGCATGCGGTCTTCACTGGTGTAAATACCGTTGGAAGACTGCACCGCCAGCTCCCGCAGTCGCTGCAGAATGTCCTGCGTCTCCTGCAGGTACCCTTCTGTGGTCTGTATCAGCGAGATACCGTCACTTGCGTTTCGTTCGGCTTGGTTCAAGCCGCGAATCTGTGACCGCATCTTTTCACTGACGGCAAGACCGCTCGCGTCGTCACCGGCACGGTTGATCCGCAACCCTGAAGACAACTTCTCGATGTTTCCCTGAACATCCATGTTGTTGAACTTCTGTTGCCGTTGCGAGAACATCGCACTCATGTTGTGATTGATGATCATGTCATCCTCCTTGATGAAATTTCGAGGACGTCCCTGTCCTCATGTACATTGTCGGTGCCCTCGTGGTTCGACTTAACGGGAAAAGTGCGGTACCATCAGCGAATGCCGGAAACGTATAAACAGGAAGGGCTTGTCATTACCGGCGGTAAATCGCCCGGGAAGGGTGTAACCATCCGGCAGCGGGATCGGTGGTGTGTTGTTGCGGCCGATTCGGGACTGGACGCGGCAATATCCCTGAGTATTGAACCGGACTTTCTCGTCGGCGATATGGATTCGTTGAGAGATTTTGACAGGCTGGCCAAATTTGACGAGAGTAGGGTCATACGGTACTCCCGGCACAAGGACTGGACGGATACGGAAATCGCCCTGGAAGAGCTCTACAGCAGGGGGATTTCCAGGACTACCATCATTGGAGGCGGGGGAGGTCGCATCGACCACCTCATGGGAATTCTTGCTCTGTTTGAGCGCAAAATATATCCCTGGAGGTGGATAACCCACCGCGATGTGATAACCGTTATTGAAGGAGATATGCGATTTGACGCCCCCTCGGATGGTGTCGTATCGTTTTTTCCAGTTGGAAATGAAAAATGTACAATGGAAAGTTATGGACTTAAATGGCCCCTCAATGGATTGGAATGGACCCGTGGCGACGTCGGTATCAGCAATGAGTGTACGGAAATGCCATGCCGAATAACGGTTCGGGACGGACGTCTCCTCATGGTACACAAATTGGACCTCCCCCTTCATTTGTGAAACGGGTTGGTGTAGAGGAGCTCGCGTCGGCACTGCCTGCCAGGGAACGCAAGGAACTCTACAAAAGGATCACCCGCGCCCTCACCGTCGACACGCCGGACAGGCAGTCGGTTGTCCATAAAAAAATTCAGAACGAGCGTCGTGCCGCGTTGATCGCCGCGGACATGTCGCGGTTGACGCTGTGGGAGCGCATCATCTTCTGGTTCCGCCGCCTGTTTTCAAGCGGTGGTGAGGAAGAGGTATTTGTTCGTTTTCGATTGAGCCAGTTGAAGAAGGAAATCAGGGAATATCAGGCGGAATACGTCGATTTCACAAACAACCGGATTCTTCCGCCCCTGGCGCAGGCGGTATACGAGCTTTCGGCGGCCTCCCGTCCGACGGTTGAGTTCTTTCATACAGTCCTGAGCAAGACGGAACTGCTCCGCAGTGTTCTGGATGACCTCCTTGAGAAGAAAGTTCCCGACTCAAAAAATTCACTCTATGATTTCTGCGATGCCGAAGAGTTACAACGCATATACAGGGACAGTGATTCCAAGGGAGAGGTGAAAAAAACGGTCCTGCAACGGATCGCAACTTTCATAGACGATATTCCCGTTACGGTGTTGGAAGAGATTGAGCACGATTTGAAACACCTGTATGTCATTAAACGGGTTGCCACCTTTGACTACGAATCCTTCCTTGCAAAGTTTCGTCCCGGCGAAGGGCAGGGGGAAAAGAATGCCCGATGGGAACGTGCCGCCGCGACGGACGTGATCGAACAGCTGGAAGAGCTCTACGTTGCGTTATACAGCGCGGGTAAAATACGGGGAGAACCGGTGGTGTACCCCGAGTTGGCTGAGCAATACGCTTCAATTGCGTCCCGGGACGAACGGGAGAGCGAGGTGTACCTGCGACAGGCGATCATTGCCGTTACGAACGGTGCAAAGGCGATAAAGGAAAAGGTACCTCTCGTCGAGATCATTCGGTATTTTCGCGACGATCCGTATCACCGCTTTTACGCGTATACGCCTCGTCCCCGGCTGCGGGATTTTTATTATTCAAGCCTGAAGATAAAAGTCCTGGAGGAGCTGGAGCGGGAGTTTGACGGAATTGTGGAGGCTGTAGTCGCCTCGATCCTCCATGACCTCTTTCCACGGGGGATGAGGGAATTCCAGCACATCCGTCGGGACGTCCACTATCGAGAGGACGGCGGGAATAACAGGAGAGGTCCCGTCCTGTTCACATCTCTTCAGGTGATAGACGCCTTTTTTCGCGATACCTATCGTGCCGGTTTGCGTGAGTTTGTCGCCCTCATCGAGAAAATCGCGCCCGTCTATGGAGGGACACAGATTGAGGTCCTTGATTCGGTGAAGGAACTCGAACGGGTCGAAGAACGATTGAGAAACCTGGACGCTTCCGTCGCGGAAACGACGGAACGAGGGGCGGTCTTTCTTCAACAGCGGAATAGTGAGGATTCGGAGAGTCTGAAAAGTCGCCGCGCCGCAGAGGAAGAGAAAATCGGGGATGAAAGCCGTCACATAATTGATGATTTCATCGAGTGTCTTTCCGGTGTTGTCCGTTCATTTCGCGGTATTCTCGATGGAAAGCACAAGGAACTTATGGAACGATACGAGAGCTATGAGGGGTTTGCGGCGGGAATGGAATCGTTGAACGACCGACTGCGCACATATATCGCCCTGATAGACGAGACGTTGCGGGTGCTGCGAATCATTTCGCGGGGGGGCAAATCCGGCCGTACCCGCACCGCCGCCGCGGCAACGTCCGAGAGAGGAGATGCCGCGGAAGGCGTCGGGTAGGGGCATTATTCGACGACGCTTTCCAGGCCTCTGAGATCGAGGGGGTCTTCTTCGTGGCGGGCGGCGATCTCAAGGTATTCAAGCAAAATCGGGTGGCGGTCGAGGATTTCTCCATAACGGGCGAGGGTCTCAAGACGTTCATTCTGAAGTGCCCGCGCAGTGGTCGCGCTTGCGGTCATGTTTTCCAATGCAGCCTGTCGCTGCCGCTGCACTGCGCCGTAGGTTTCGCGGGCCAGCCTGTAGAGTGCAATGTCCGGCACAAGGACATCTTCAATGATGACCGATTCAAGAATAATCTCTTCATGCTCCAGGGCAATCGCCGACTCCACCGCCTCGACAACGGGAGTGGTAAAATCGACTGCGTCGGTATCCCCCTCAAGGAGGCGTCGAAAGGTGAGCCGTACCGCCTGGAGGGCGGTGCGTGAAATCTGATCGTCCATATCTGCGTACCATCGTTCCAGACTGCCGGGATCGATGCCGGACGGTGCAAGGGAAAGGACCCCGGCGTCGGAAATTCGATACCGTATCCGCATTGAGATTCGTTCTTCAAGAATCGGGGTCCCCTCCAGAAACTCTCGATACAAATCGGCTGAAGGCAGTGCCGTGGTGCTTTGTACCGCTACCCGACGGGGCTGTGACGAAATTGTATAGAACGTCACGTTTGTCGGAATGAGAAGCTGCCAGCGCCATGAAAACTCCCCTGGGCTGATGGGTTCACTGTCCCAGCCGCTTGTTTTCGAAAACATCAACAGTTGCTGCCCCGGTTCTACCCGAAGCGGAACGTATCCAAATCCGAAGACAACACCACCAAGAATCACTAGGATAACGATGATCACAACGCCTTTTTTCATAATTCAATTCCTCTCCGGGATTCCCCGTTGTACGGCAGTATATCAAACAGTTGGGAAAGTTCGGTAATGATTACATCGGGCCGTGCCGACGAAACGACGGGATCTTCCTCTCTCAGGCGGAGGGATCGGAGGTCTCCCGCGAAGAGAGCGGTTCTGTACCCCTGTTTTATCGCCGGAAATATATCATTGCCCATATCATTTCCGATGTACAGTACATCCCCAGGTTTGAAAGTGGGATCAATGCGCGTCGCTGCCCGGGTAAAACGATCGAACAACAGAGGAGACGGTTTCGCGACACCCTCCCGGTAGGACCATATGCAGAGGGAAAACCCCAGTTTGGTCAGGGGCTGATGAAAGAGCGTTTCCAGTATCGGGGGGGTATAAAACTGGGCGTTGGAGATGATACCGAGATGGTAATGAGGCGAAAGCGCGGCTATTGTCTCCGCCGCCCCCGGCATCGACCAGAGCGGGTTCATTTCGGTTTCATACCAGAGTGCGATTTCTTCAACAAACTCCCGCGGTGGTTCCTTCCACCCTATCTGCGGGAGGACCACCGACCAGACGGCCCTGATGTCCACTTCCGGCTGGGGGATCTCCGACGTGCGGTGGCGGTCATGGTGCCGCACTATTTCGGTGTGAAGGAGTGACCGGATCATTTCAATGGATACAGTACCGCCTTCATGGGAGGGCACGTATCGTTTCGGAAGGAACCGCGTCGATTCTTCATGGTGAGTTCCATCGGCGGCGGAGCCGATCTCTCCCGCGGCGGAGGTTAATAGTGTTCCGTAGACGTCGAACACGACCCATCGCACGTTGTCCATTCTCCTGAGCCGGGGAGAAACGTTGGTTGGTACGGGCAGAGCAGGCGTGAGTCGGTTACGCAGGAAAGTTGCCATGTGCTGTTGCCGCAAGGGTGTAGACATGTATACTTGGATACTACGAAATCACTAATGCAAGATCAAGAAAACGTTTTGTTCAGAACCATGCGACTCTACGAGCGCGCCCTGATCGTGGTGTGCGCAATTACAATCGTCGTAACCCTCTTTTACGGCGTCGGTAACTTTCAGAATTTTACCGATCGCACCCAATCCCAGCTGTTGATGATGATGCAGACGGCGGGAGGTATTGCCTTTGTCGGAACGGTCATCGCCCTGATCCTTGAGCTCATCCAGCTCATTGTGTTTCGCAATCTCAGTTCTCTCGGTGTGATCGTGCTGTTGCTCCTCGGCGGCGTCATTATCCTCGGTATTACCGTCGGGAGCAGCGGTCTTCTCGTATTCCTCGGGCCGGTATGACGGGACGGGCCATACGCATTCACAACACCCTTGAGCGGCGGAAGATGCAGCTCGTTTCTACACGACTCTTTCAGATACTGAAAGATATCGAAGGGGAGCGGCTCATAGGAGAATCGACATCCCGCCTTGAAGGTTATGTACGAAGACGGTTTACGCGATACGGTTTCACCAGCGCCATGGAAGCCTATCGCGGGTATCCGTCGGTGGTTAGCGTCTCCGTGAACGATGTCGCCGTCCACGGTGTGCCCGGTACAGCGACGGTGAACAGAGGTGATCTCATCACCGTGGACATCGCCGCCCGCTATGACGGATTTGTGGGGGACGCGGCGTGGACCTTTCTCACACCCGGCGTTTCCCGCCGGAACGAGCACTTTCTGCACAGCGCGTGGCGGGCGTTTCGACACACCGTGATCCATATCAAGTCGGGGATGACTGTGCGACATATCGGGGAAATTGCGGCCGCCGCGGCGGATGCCGAGGATATCTCGGCAATACCCGAGTTTGTCGGCCACGGTATCGGAAGAGACCTACATGAGCCGCCGATCATCCCCTTCCGGCGCGCCACGGGAGACCCGTCGGCTCAGCATGTGCGCCTCAGACCGGGAATGATCATAAATATCGAGCCGGTCTATTCAATCGGTGCCCCCGACGTATCGCTTCATGAAGACGGGTGGGGGTATAGACTTATCGACGGGTCGGTGAGTGCCCATTTTGAACTTTCCCTCCTGCTGACGGCGAATGAGACGCGGGTGCTTCAAATGGGAGGTATCGCAGTGAACGAGATTCCACAGGAACTGCCCTTTGGGTTCATAGCGCATTGACATTTCCTGCGACTTCCGGGCAAAGTACGCCCGGTTATGCCGTCTTAGCTCAGCTGGCCAGAGCACGTGACTTGTAATCTCGGGGTCGTCGGTTCGAATCCGACAGACGGCTGTGGCTTGACACGCTTCACAATCGCGTGGTAGCGTCGCCAACGATTTGGGGAGTTTCCGGAGCGGTCAAACGGGGCAGACTGTAAATCTGTTGGCTAAGCCTTCGTAGGTTCGAATCCTACACTCCCCAATATCCTTCATCGGCTTCCCGGTGAAGGATTTTTTTTTACCTCTTGTGGTATCATTGGGGCCATGGCAGGCGAAACGTTTTACGACCAGGGACTTCGATTCTCATGTACACAATGCTCCCGCTGTTGTCGCCACGACAGCGGGTATGTCTTCATTTCGCAACAGGATTTGAGCAGACTTTCAGAGGGACTCGAGATTCCCGAGGAACAGGTCATCGCCATGTATTGCAGAGATGTCAATACCGGTATGGGCAGACAGCTTTCCCTGCGTGAAAAATCAAACAAAGACTGTATCTTCTGGAAGGACGGCGGATGTTCCGTCTATGCCCACAGACCGGAGCAGTGCAGAACGTATCCATTCTGGAGCCACGTGCTGGAAGACGAAGCGTCATGGCAGCGGGAGGCAAAGGAATGTCCCGGAATCGGTATCGGAAAGCTTCACTCCTTTTACGAAATTCGCAATAAGGTGGCAGCACGGGTTCGTAACCAGCCTTTGAGGAGAAATTAGTGCGATTTACCGTATGGGGTGCTCGAGGGTCGGTACCGACGCCGCTGTCGCCGGAGTCGGTTCGTCGTAAGATCGCTTCCGTCGTCCAGAGGGTGAGACCGAGCGATCTGGTGAGTGCGGATTCCAGGGAGCGCTTTCTTGCGTCGTTGCCGCCATGGTTATTCGGGACCACCGGAGGAAACACGGCGTGTATAGAACTCACATTTTCAAACGGAACGTCGATCATTTTCGATGCCGGTACGGGTATCATAGGACTCGGCGCGGCGCTTGCGCGAAAGGATCCTCCGCCCCGGGAAGTTCATATCTTCTTTACCCATTTTCACTACGACCACGTCCAGGGACTTCCTTTTTTCCCGCTCGCCTATGATCCCGCCGTAAAGATGCATTTTTACAGTCCCCTTGACGGACTGCGTGAAACGCTCTCCTCTCAAATGCGACATCCCTTCTTTCCCATTACAATGGAAGGTACCATGTCGGAGAACATGCATTTCCATCGTTTGCCCGGAAACGGTATCGATCTTTATGGACGGCGTATCCTCTGGCGGGAGTTGAATCATCCCGGTCGCGCTTTTGGATACCGTGTAGAGGAAGAGGGCCGTTCATTCGGGTATGTCACAGATGTCGGCCTGCGGGAAAGTGATTTTCATCGCACCCGTGAAAATGAATTCTTTTTCAATGAACTCGATGCAATGATCATTGATACCCAATACACCCTCGATGAGGCGATCGAAAAACCGGATTGGGGACACTCTTCATTCAGTCTTGCCGTGGATTTTGCGGTTGAATGGAGTGTAAAAAAGATGTTCATGTTTCACCATGAACCTATGTATTCCGACAGAAAGCTCCATAACAATCTGCAGGCCGCCCGCTGGTACGCCGCCCGCATCGGCGGAAGCGATCTGGATGTCTCGCTGGCGACGGAGGGGATGACCGTAGATGTCTGAAGACCGACCATTTGTGATACTCCCGGAAGAACGGGAGAAACTGTATATTTTTTTATCCGCGCGGGAGTTGAGTCTGGACGCGGTATTGGACTCGCTGAAGCGTCGGTTGGAAGCTGATCTCTACAATCGGTATTCCATTGAAGAAATGGAGCGGGTTATTCGTCAGGTGCGTGATGCTCAGAAAACGTAGTTCACTCAATCGAATATGTATTGCAGGTTTTTTTCTTCTCCTTTCCGCCGGGGGATGGGCGCTTGAAGAGGATTCTCCGACGGCATCGGTGCACACCTTCTGGCGGTCCGAGCTGCTGGGGACGGTAACGGCACCCGGCAGAATGCTCGCCAATGATCCGTTATCGGTTTTTTTTACTCCCCACGGTGTCGGTAGTGCCGAGGAGATAACGATAGCCGGCAGCGGCGGTATTTCCCTGGGCGGCGCCGGTGGCGGCGGAAGTATCGGATTTCTATACCCGACGGTTCACGGCGTCCTCGGTGGTGTCACCGGGTTTTACCGCGACGGTTCAGCTACGTTGTGGCGCGGTGACATCGCCGTCGCCCGTCCGCTCGGCTACCGCCTCACCGGCGGCGTATCGATAACAGCTCAGGCCGCCGGAGGGCCCGGAAGGAGCGACGTCGGAGGAGGACTCAATCTCGGGGCGTCCTGGCGCGGGCCGTCCGAGTTTTCTCGTCTTGTTTTCCACGGCGGTATCAGAAACGTGGGCAAGGCGGTGAAATCAGATGTATCATCCGCTCCCGTCTTTCCGGCGTTTACGCCGTATGGGGGTATTGCGTACACCGCTCTCAGAAATGAAGATGTTTCGGTCGACCTGGGCGGGTCCGTCGATTTTGACTCGTTTCAGGGCATAACCCTCACCGGGAACGGAATTATACGCTTCTCAACGGGCATTCAGGGTGTAGTCGGCTGGCGACATACCCTCGGAAGCGGCAGCGACGGTGTGTGGCCTGGAATGAGCGCGGCACTCTCCATTCCTCTGGGAAGCGGCGATACATCAACGACGGGGGTACATGTCGGCGCGCAACCCGATCGGAACGGAAATATTTCCCTGCTTGGAGGCTTTCGTACGCACCTGGCGGGGACGGACAATACCATTCCTGAAATCGGCCTCACCGTCATTTCACCTTCACGGGGAAGTAATGAAGCGGATCAGACCGTACTCCTCGGGCCGGTAGCGGATTTTCGCGAGTTGTACGTGACCGTTTCTCTGGAAGATGACAGGGAAGTGGGTGTATTGTCGGCAACGATCATCGATCCGGACGGTCGGCCCGTGCGGACATGGGATATAACACCCCGGGACGGAGCGGTGCCCACCGGGACCATTACCGAACGCCTCACCTCTCCGCTTACGACAACGACGCTTGACGGTTCAATCCTGTGGAATATCGATGCCGCCGAACAGGACGGCTTTTACCGCCTGGAGGTTACGGGGACGGACGGCGCGGAAAACGCCGCATTGCCCCGCCATATCGATGTTCTCGTCGATACGACAAGCCCTGACATCGTGATTCGTCGTCAGAGTGTTGAAAAAGACGGAACGGTGACTCAAGGGGAAGGGAACGGTACGGAGGATATGATCCTCCGCATGAATCAGCGATTCAAACTTGATTTTTCTTTTCGCGACGCGGAACGCGTGTCGGCATATCTCGAGGATGAAGCAGGGCGGCAGCTCTTTCCTCTGGACGTAGAAATCGGGTCGATCGCCGATGAACAGGGCCATGTGGAGGGTTCGGTCACGTGGAACGGCCGCACACTGGCGGGACCGCGGATCTCGGAGGGGGCCTATCGGGTCGTTGTACGGGCAAATGATTTCATAGGCAACACGTCGACGGTGAAAAGTGCGCCCATCGTCATGCAGAGCGAAGTTCCCGAGTTCGTTGTCGGTGTGACCGACGACGTTGTGGCGCCCGATGGAGACGGCAGGAGAGATACGACGACTATCAGAACGCGGTTGTCGCCGATTGAAGGACTGCGGGAATGGAGCATTCTCCTTCGCCATGAAGGTACCGCTGAAACGACGGCATTCTGGTCGGGAATCGACCTGCCGCCGGAAGAACTGGTCGTAGGGGCGGCGGAGCTGCCCCTGGACGGTCGTTATACCGTGTACGGCGAAAGCGTCTATGAAAACGGGACGGCAGCGGAAGCTCCGCGACGGACAATTACCGTCGATCGTGTTGCGCCGGCGGCGGAGATTGCCCTTTCCACGCAAACGGTGCGCCCCGAACGCGGGCGGGAGGTTACTGTCTATTTTGAAGGAGACCCCTCAGTGTCGCGTACGGAAATATACGCGGAGCAGGTCCGCTCCGACGGCGGCGGCGAGGTATTTCCAGTGGCGACGGAACCGCGCCTGCCGGAACAGTTCACCTGGTATATGACCGCTCGAAACGGAGACCTTCTTGGACCCGGAATGTATCGTCTCTGGGCGGAGGTGCTGGATGACGCGGGAAACCGTACACGCACCCAGACGCGGGAAGTAGTTCTTCTGGAACGCCTCGGAGGGGCGGGAGTCTTTGCGGGCCGACGGGTCATCAGTCCCAACGGCGACGGAATACACGACGACGTCGTCTTCGCGCTGGAGGGGCCGGCGGACCCGACGGGAGAATTTTCCCTGACCGTCAACGACGAGACCGGTGAGGCGGTTCGACGATTTCGCGGGGAATTACCGATGCCGGAGCGGATTGTGTGGGATGGAAGGAACGAACGGGGACTTGTTGCACCTGACGGACGATACCGCCCCGTTGTTGAAGTACGAGTACCCGGCCTCGAGTCGATACGCTCCACAGGTGAAGCGGTTACCATAGATACCCGCCCGCCCGAAGGGTCACTCACCCTCAAAGAACCGACCGTCGTTTCTCCCGATGGCGACGGAGTGCAGGATGAGCTCCATTTTCGCCTGGACATCGAAAATCCACGGGATGTTGTCTCGTCAACGTTGAGCGTGGTGTGGCTTGATGCCGAAGGACGGCGGATCAGAGATTTGAGAACGTCGACGGCTTCACGAGGAGAAAATACCTGGTCTCCGGTAACGGGAGCGGGAGAGATTCTCCCTGACGGACAGTACCGCCTCGTCGCTGAATTGAGTGACCCGGCTGGGAACGGGCGGGAAGTCATGAGTGAGCCCTTCACAATCGATACGCGGCCGGTCAGCGCCTTCGTCCGTGTCGACAAAGGGGCGATTAACCCCGGCGGAGAGGGAGAGATAGCTGCCGTCGAAATCACCCCCGTCGTGAGCGATCACGAGGGTTTGCAACAATGGACCGTCTCGATCGTGGCCGCGGCGACGGGTGAGACTGTCTATCGTCAATCGGGCACACAGGAGCGTCCTCCCCGTTCCATATCATTTCCGGAGGCACCGGATGTGGCCACAACGGAAGACGGCGTCTATTTTACCCGATTCGAGGCCGTATATCGTCACGGCCCGTCACTTGTCCGGGAATCGCCGAGATTTGTCGTCGACTCGTCGGCCCCGGTTGTCGATGTGGAAGTAACGCCGCAGCCCTTCAGTCCCGACGGTGACGGTGAGGATGACGTTGTCTCCTTTGTACTCGGTGCGGTGGACGAATCGGAACTGCAGTACTGGTACCTCGAAGTGTATGACTCACGGGGTGCGTTCTTTTACGACGTCGGCGGAAACGGACCTCCTCCGGGCGTGATACGGTGGGATGGCGTAGCCCGCAACGGCGAACGGGTCATCTCCGCCGAAGAGTATCCATGGCGGCTGGAAGTGGCCGACACACTGGGTAATGTTGCGATCCGGGAGGGAGCCCTTGCCGTTGATGTGCTCGTGGAACGTTACAACGGCGGGTACCGCATACAGCTGCCGAGTATTACCTTTCCTCCCGATTCATCTGAACTGATACTTGCCGGTGAAAGCGCCGAGGGACGCCGGAATGATGCGGTGATTACAAGGTTGGTTGAAATACTGAAGCGGTATCCCGAGTACTCGATCATCGTGGAAGGGCATGCAGTCAATATTTCCGGTACGGAACGTGAAGAGCGAGAAGAGCTTGAGCCCCTCTCCAGAAGGAGGGCAGAGGCGGTCAGACAGGCGTTGATCCAACGCGGCATTCCTGCGGCGCTTCTCACGGCCCGAGGCCGGGGAGGGACGGTCCCGATCGTCGACCATGGTGATGAAGAGATGCGCTGGAAAAACCGCCGCGTCGATTTCATCCTTCAGAGATAGGCATGAAAGTAGATCGCCAGGTCCTGCAAAAGATTCGCGACCGTACCGACCTCGTGGAAGTGATCGGACGGTATACGACGCTCACGCAACGGGGCGACCGCTATTGGGGATTGAGCCCCTTCAAGTCGGAAAAAACCCCGTCATTTACGGTCAAACCCGACGACGGCTTTTACTATTGTTTTGCAACCCAGAAGGGGGGCGATATTTTCCGGTTTATTCAGGAAATGGAGGGGCTCACATTTCCTGAAGCGGTCTCCTATCTCGCGGATATTGCCGGAATATCCCTCGAGTTCAACCCCCAGGATGATGAGCGTGACCGTAAAAAGAACGCCCTCTACGATCTCTATGAGCGCGTTACGAAGACCTTTCGCTATCTTCTCACCCAGGATGAACGGGGAGCGTTCGCCCTTCAATACGCGCGGGAGCGCGGCATGAGTGAAAATGGCATGGATCACTATGACATAGGTTACGCCGTCGACGACGGCAGGTGGCTCTACCGTTTTCTCCGGTCAAAATCGTACTCTCCGGATTTCCTCGCCGATTGCGGTTTGTTCTCCTCCAGGGGAGATGGATACTCCCTCTTTCGCAATCGACTCATCTTTCCGATAAGAAATGAACGGGGCCGCGTGGTTGCGTTTGGAGGACGGGCGTTGTCACCCGATGTTCGGGCAAAATACATAAACAGCCCTGAAACCCCAATTTACAACAAGAAGTCGACGCTGTACGGCCTCTATGAGGGAATGGAGCAAATCCGCCGGCAACGGAAGGTTATACTCTCGGAGGGATATTTCGACGTGATTGCCCTCCATGAAAGCGGACTGTCCAACAGTGTAGCCCCTCTGGGTACGGCTTTTACGGAGGAACAGGGGCGTCTCCTCAAACGGTGGGTGGACGACATCGTCCTGCTTTTTGATGCCGACAGCGCCGGCGTGGAGGCAACCTTTCGGTCGGCCATTCGTGCGGAAAAGGCGGGAATGAACTGCTACGCCGTCCCCGTTCCGCGGGGGAAGGATCCGGCGGATCTCTATGTTGAAGAAGGGGCCGATGCGGTGCGCACCATTGTCGAAAATGCGGTGCCCGTCTTCGACTATCTCGTACAGAAATCGTCGGAAAATCTTGATAGAAGAGATTCACGAAGTAAAGAGTTGCTGTTGCGTAAACTTTTTCCCTATATTAGTATAGTGAGCTCTGAAGTCCGCCGGGAGGCGTTGCTCGAGCGTGTTGGTGACCTGTTACACGCGACGGTTCAAGCAGTGACAGGCGATTTTGAACGTTGGCGTAAAGGAGAACAACCGCAGACAATTGCAAAACCTGCACAACGACAAAAACATACAACGACGAGCCGTGATGTCTCCTTAATGCTCGCCACCGCGCACGATGGCGAGCTATTTGCATATCTGCGGCAACGGGTGACGGCGGAAGACTTTGAGGATGTCGTTGCGCGCAAACTTTACTACGCGATGGAGGATGCATTTCGTCACGACGAAAAACTGCCCCGTGGGGTAGTAGACAGAATTACCGATGAAGAGACGAGAGACATTGTTCTGGAGAGACTGACATCCGGCGAGTTTTCCGGATGGACCAAGCAGGATATCGACCGTGCCGTCGGAAATATTCGGATACGGAAGCTTCAGGAGCAGCAACGGGAGCTGGAGCGATCCCTGAAGTCCCTCGACGGAACGGATCCACAACGAATACGACAGGTGCTCGAGCAGAAAATGGCGATAGACCAGGAGCTGGCAAAATTGAAGGTGAGGGCAGATGACCGAGTTGCAGAATGATCCTGCAATAGCACGCTTAATAGATTACGCAAAATCCAAAACCTCGATCAGTTACGATGAAGTCCATGACTTTCTACCCGATTCCATCGTGAACTCCGACAAGATCGAGGAAGTTCTGGGTTTGCTGGCAAAACATAATGTCGTAATCGAGGAAAGTACCGAAGACGAGTCCGAAGAGGCCGACGCCGAAAAGGATGAATCCGACGACGAACTTGACGACGACGGCGATGACGGTGACGAAGAAGAAGCCGATGAAGGTGACAGTATCTCCAAAGAAGAGGAGGCGCGACGCCTCGCGGAGAGAACAAAGCGCGTCATCGTCGGTGACAAGGACGCGGCCGTAGACGATCCCATCCGGCTCTACCTCAGGGAGATTGGAAAGGAAAACCTCCTGACGGCGGAGCAGGAAGTAGAGCTCTCCAAGCGGATGGAGCAGGGTGAATATATCATCAAGGGAGTCATTCGCGGGAGCGGTATGGTCATTCCCGAGTTCTTCGATCTTGCGGAACGTACGTTTCGAAAAGAGGATCCCCGGGAACTTGGTCTTTCCAAAAAGGAAATTTCTGAGTACCTCGCGGAGCGGAGACGACTGAACCATTTTTACCGCGATTCACTGAAAGAACTTCTGCCCGACCTGAGGGAATACATCGAACTCAAGCGAAAAACCTACGACAAGGGAATAGACATCCTTGCCGACGAAGGACTCGCCAAGCGGAAGCGACGGCTTTTGACGTCACTTGAAGAGGTCGAAATTCATCAGGACGAAATTCTGAAGTTCAGTGACGGTTTTTCCCGTGCGGCTCGGCAGATTCATCGGTATCGGGAAGACCAGCATCGCGTTGAGAAACGGCTGCAGGTGACAAACCTCAGGGAACTGAGATCTCTCGGGCGGGGACTCGCCATCGCCAGAAAGCGCGAAGAGATTGAAGAAAATCTCGGGTTGTCGTCGGACCAGATCAAAGAAAAGATACGGCACATTCAGGTCGCGGAAAAGAAACTGCGGGAGCTGGAGTATCGCTTTGAAAACACAACCGATGACATTCTTGAGATGTCCAAGGAGATTGAACGCGGTCGGGTGATGATGCAGACCGCGAAAGACAAGCTGATTCAGGCAAACCTCCGGCTCGTGGTAAGCATCGCAAAAAAATATACGAACCGGGGACTGCATTTCTTTGATCTCGTCCAGGAAGGAAATATCGGGCTCATCAAGGCGGTTGAGAAGTTCGAATATCGTAAGGGATATAAGTTTTCAACCTACGCCACGTGGTGGATCCGCCAGGCGATAACACGGTCGATCTCCGATCAGGCCCGGACGATACGCGTTCCCGTCCATATGATTGAACAGATCAACAAGGTGGTTCGCGAAAGTCGTCAGCTTATGCAGGTTCTCGGAAGGGAGCCGTCGGATGAAGAGGTTGCGGAACGGCTCGGATGGAACGTGGCGCGCGTAAAGTCGGTGAAGAACGTTGCCCGTGAACCGATCTCCCTTGAGACGCCCATCGGTGAAGAGGAAGACTCCCTGCTGGGCGACTTCATTGAAGACAAGGAAGTGGAAAATCCGGCGCATCAGACCGCATTCACACTCCTTCAGGAGCAGTTGCGGGGCGTACTTGATACACTTCCCCCGCGGGAACAGGAAGTTCTCAAGATGCGATTTGGACTGGAAGACGGATACTCCTTGACTCTGGAGGAGGTTGGTCTCTATTTCAACGTAACGAGGGAACGTATCAGGCAAATAGAAGCCAAGGCACTACGACGTTTACGCCATCCGAAGCGCAGCCGTCGTCTGAAAGATTATCTTGACAGTTAAGGGGTACCGAAAAGAATGATCCAGGACACGATCGAGAAATTGAAAATTCTCCAGAATATCCTCTCCCAGAAATATACATTGGAGCAGGAGATTGAAGAGCTCCCCCGCACATTGGCCACCAAGAAGGAACTGGTGAGCCGACTCAAGAAATCGTTTCTTGACAAGAACGAGAAATATGAGGAAGCACGACGCCGCGTCGCTGATTTGCGTGTTCGGCTGCAGGAGGCTGAGTCGGATCGCGAGAAATATGAATCCCAGATGGACCAGATAACGACGGCACGGGAGTACGACGCCCTGGAGAAGGAGATTCGCGACGCTTCAGAGCGGGAACAGCAGTACCGCCGGGATCTCCAGCGGGAAGAAAAGGAACTGGAAGAACAGCGGGTTCGTCTTGAGCGGGAAGAAGCGATGATCAAGACGGAAGAAGAGGAGCTGGAAAACGAGCGTGCCAAGATCGACAGCGATACGGCGGAACGGAAATCGACGCTGAAAGAACTGGCGAAGAACGAGAAAGATACGATACCGGGTCTGGACGAAGACCTGCTCTTCAAATTTGAGCGGATCATCAAGAGCAAGGAAGGCGAAGGTATCGTCGCGATTAAAAACGGTGTGTGCACCGGGTGCCAGATGATTCTTCCCAACCAGTTTGTCAATGACGTGCGAAGGGGAGAAAGCATCCTTTTCTGTCCCTACTGTTCAAAAATCGTCTTTTACACCGAAGACGACGCCGATCTGGAAGACACAGGGTTTACCGCGTCCGACGAGGAATCCCTTGCCGATCTCGTTGATGATGACTTTGACGAAGACCTCTTTGACGAGGAGGAGCTCACCGGTCTCACCGATGAAGACGAGCTGACTCCGGAAGAAGAAGAGGAGTATGACGACAGCGACGACGAAGAAGACGGCGACGTCGACGACGAAGGCGATGACGACGTTGACGAGGTCGACGAAGACGACGATGTTATTGACGAGGATGATTCGTTACTCGGTGATGACGACGAGGAAGACTATGACGAAGACGAGGAGCTCGACGAATAGAATACCGAGATAAATTGAAACGAGGGGTCAGGTTGTCGCCCCCACGGGGGAGGAAAGTCCGGACTCCGGAAAGCACGGTACCGGGTAACACCCGGCTGCGTTGGAAAACGCAAGAGATAGTGCCACAGAAACGATACCGCCCGTCCGTGAGGAACGGGTAAGGGTGAAACGGTGGGGTAAGAGCCCACCGGTTCTCCAGCAATGGAGGGCGTCATGGTAAACCTTACCGGGAGCAAGACCAAGCAGCAGATGGATCGCTTGTCCGTAATCTGCGGGTAGGTTGCTTATGAACCGTCGGAAGGGACGGTCAAGAGAGATGACAACCCACGACAGAATCCGGCTTATCGACCCCTCGTTTCATCTTTTCTGGTTCATGATTCGTACGACGGGTATCACTCATGAGACTGCCTGAATCACGATTCACCACGACAACTCGTCGACGACGCAGCGGACTTCCTGTCGTTATAATTGCCGCGGTCGTCGCCGCGGGAGCCGTTACCGGAGGGGTCTTTCTTCTTCGCTCGCGTTCTCCCATTCTGCCGCTCGCAGAATCGGAACGTACCGTTGATCTTATTGCCCTCTGGAATAACGGCGAGTATGATGCCCTCGTTGCGGAGGCGTCTGTCCGGTTGTCCCAGGCGCCGGTAAACGAGACGGCACTCACTCTGCGCGGATTCGGTCGGTTCTATCTGGCGATGGAAGAAGTCTCGGAAGAGGAGCGGCACGAGAATCTCGTCGGGAGCGTCCAGGACCTTCAGCGGGTCCTCCTCCTGCCGGAGATTTCCCACGAGGGAGAAGTTCATTACGTTCTTGGAAAAGCCTTTTTTCACCGGGGACGCTTCTTTTATGATACGGCGATAGAACATCTCCGGAGTGCCCGCGACATGGGGATCGTTCAGTTGGATCTGCTTGAATACCTTGCACTTGCATCGGAATCTCTTCAACTGTATGACGACGCGATTGCATACTATGAGGAAGCCATAGAGATGGGCGGCTCTCCCGTCCACAAGGTGAGTCTTGCCGATCTCCTCAACAATATCGGGAACTATGACGGGGCGGAGCGCCTCCTTCTGGAAGCGCGGGAAGAGACAAATGACGGTTCTCTGCTGCGCCACGCCCTTTTATCGCTTGGTGAATCTCTGCGACGACAGGAACGATGGGATGACGCGGTAGCCGTGTACGAAGAGCTGATAGAACTGCACCCGGCGTCCGCCGACGGCCATTTTGGATTGGGAGAAACGTATTTCGCCATGGGCGACGCAAACCTCGCGCGTTACGAGTGGCGGGAAGCGGTCCGACTTAATCCGAATCATATTGAATCTTTACAACGTTTACAGGATGATTAGCACACTACACCTGGAGGGACGCTGACACATGGCAAAAAAAAGCTTGCTATCCGCATTTTCATCAGATATCGGAATCGACCTGGGTACATGTAATACCCTTGTATATATTCGTGGTAAGGGAATCGTCGCCAGTGAACCGTCAGTTGTCGCGGTGGAGCGGGGGACCAAGAAGGTAGTTGCCGTTGGTGAGGAAGCAAAGCGCATGCTCTGGAAGACGCCCGGAGATATTATCGCAATCCGCCCGCTGCGGGACGGGGTAATAGCGGACCTTGAGACGACGGAGAAAATGATCCGGTACTTCATATCAAAAGTCCTTCAACGTCGATGGTTCGTCAAGCCGAGAATGGTCATCGGCGTACCTTCATGTATTACAGACGTGGAAAAACGCGCGGTTATTGAGAGCGCGGAAAAGGCCGGTGCCAGGGAGGTGCGCGTCATCGACGAGTCTCTCGCGGCCGCTATAGGCGCGAATATTCCGATTTTTGAACCGGCGGGACACATGATCTGCGATATCGGAGGCGGCACCAGTGAAATATCGGTGATATCCCTGGGCGGTATGGTCGTAACCAACGCGATTCGCCTCGGGGGAGACGAGTTTGACGAAGCGATCATAAAACACGTCCGTCAGGTTCACAATCTCATTATCGGCGAGAGCAGTGCGGAAGATCTCAAGAAGCGTATTGGAAACGCGACCGCGGACAAGAAGATAGAGAAAATGGAAATCAAGGGTACCGATGCAATAACCGGTCTACCCCGGCGACTTGAAATAGACAGTGTTGAGGTTCGTGACGCATTGCAGGAGCCGATCACGGCGATCGTTGAAGAGATAAAACGCACCCTGGGTCAAACGCCGCCGGAACTTGCCGCCGATATTGTAGAGCGGGGAATTGTACTCACCGGCGGCGGATCCCTTCTCAAGGGACTGGATACGCTGATTGCCAACGAGACGGGCGTACCCGTTTTTCTGGCCGAAGACCCGATGAACTGTGTTGCCCTGGGAGCCGGAATGTATTTTGAATACGAGAAAGGCTTGCGCCACGAAAATAACATCTACCGAAATCTGTAATAGATGAATCAGCCCCGACGAACTCTGGCGACCACTGTTTTTCTGATCGTTCTGGGTCTGACACTGATCGGAATTACTAGAGACGGAAGTGGATTCCGTCCCGAGGAGATCAGCTTCGGCGTCGTATCCGGGGTTCAGCGTGTCTTTGGCGCCGTGGAACGGAGTGTCGACGGTACCTTGCGCTCGGTCGGGGAATTGCGCCGGCTCCGTGAAGAATACGAAATCCTTCTGGACGAAATTGAAGCGTACAGGCGTCTTGAAGGAAGTATTGAAACGTTGCGTGCCGAGAATAACCGTCTTCGGGAGCAGCTCGGCTTTGCCTCCCGCATGGAAGTGCCGAGTATTGCCGCACAGGTGATAGGAAAAGAATCAGGACGCCTTTTTTCTTCCTTTACCATTAATCAGGGAAGAAGAAATGGTGTTCGGCGGGGGCAGGCGGTCGTTGCGTACATCGGAGGTCGACAGGGACTGGTAGGTCGAATTCACGAGGTATCCGGTGGTACCGCCATCGTTCTTCCGGTCTTTGCCGCCGGTTCATATGTCGCGGCCCGAATGGAACGCTCCAGGCATGAAGGCCTCATAGAAGGTACGGGCCAACCAGACGATCCGTTGATTCTTCGATACCTGGAACGGCAGCGCCGCAATGAAGTCCAGTACGACGACCTTGTCGTAACATCGGGTCTGGAGTCGATTTTTCCGGCGGGACTGCCCATAGGCACGGTAACGAGAGTAACCGCTCCGTCCTATGAGACGTCTCTCCACGTTGCTGTGGATCCGGTAATCGACTTTGACAAGCTTGAGTACGTTTTTGTCCTCACCGGTGGGAGGTGACGGAACAATGATTCAATTCGTTCTTATTGGAATAGCTGCAGCAGCGGCGTTCCTTGGTACTACCTGGTTTCGAGATATCTCCCTGTTCGGACTTCGCCCCGATATTGTACTGATCGTCCTCACCTTTCTTGCCCATCGGGAGGGGACGCGGAAGGGAGAAATATCCGGCTTCATTGTCGGAATCATTGAGGATGCCCTGAGTATTTCTCCTTTCGGGTTTCATGCCCTCCTTCGTACCGCCCATTCTGCCATCATCGGTATCACCAGGGGAGCGGTTCACGGCGAGTCCCTGGTAACGTCGTTTGTCCTCCTGTTCGGAGCATCAATAATCCGTTATGCCACAATGGCATTTATCGCCGTGATCTTCTCATTGGATCACCTCTATGGGGGAATTTTTTCTCTTCAAACCCTTGGCAACATCGGAATGACGGCGGTTGTCGGGGTTCCTCTTTTCGCTTTGCTTCACGTACTGGTCGGATTACTGGAAAAGGAGCGATAGACGGTGTGAGTGCGGTAGAGAGAAAACCGGTAATACCGAAAACGAGAGTTCTCATTCTGGCATTTCTTGTGGGTTCCGTATTCCTGGGATATGCGGTTCACCTCTTTGAAATTCAGGTGCTGGACAACTATCTCTATCTGCTCAGGGCACGACAGAATGCGAGCCGCAGCGAACCGGTATTTGCCCGCCGGGGCGAAATCCTTGATAGAACGGGTCAGAACGCCCTCGCATCCAATCGCACGTCCTTTGCGGTGACTATCGTTCCCGCCGATGTTCCTACCGGTGAAATTGATACGGTCATCACTTCGATTGCAGAGCTGATAGACCGTGACGCCGAACCGATGCTTGAGCGGGTGCGCCGCAGACGGGGGACGCCCGCGGAACATGTGGAAATCATTTCCGGCCTTTCGCTGGCGGACCTGACCAAAATTGCCGAACGGATTCAGGATTTTCCCGGCATTTCCTGGTATACAAAACCTGAACGGACGTATCCGTACGGCGATACGACGTCTCACATCGTCGGATACGTGGGCGAAATTACGCCTCAGGAATTGCAGGTTCTCTTCAACGAGGGGTACACGTCGACCAGCGTGATCGGCAAAAGCGGTATAGAACAGCAGTACGACCGGCTGCTGCGGGGCGAGGACGGTATCAGGTATCGGACCGTTGATGCCAGGGGGAACCGTGTCGGCGATGAAGAAGAGCTGATACCGCCGGAAGAAGGGTCTCAGCTGGTGCTCTCCATAGATATTGAGCTGCAGCGCCTCGCCCAGGCAGCGCTGGGGCCCCGTGTGGGATCGGTGGTCGCGTTGCGCCCCTCCAACGGCGAAGTACTTGCGCTGTACAACTATCCGAGTTTTGACGCAAATCAGTTTGCCGGACCGGAAGGGAATGTAAATGTACGCCGTCTTACAAATGATCGCCGGGCACCGTTTCTCAACCGGGCGATTCAGTCCGCCGCCGCCCCGGCGTCGACTTTTAAAATTCTCATGACGACGGCCATTCTCGAAGAGGATGCCATTGATCGCCATCAGACGGTTGTGTGTGATGGTACATTCCCCTATGGGAACCGTGTTTTCAATGACTGGCTTGAATACGGCCATGGTCCCGTCGATTTGTACGATGCCCTGGCACAGTCATGCAACGTCTATTTCTGGACAATGGGCAGTCAATACCTCTCGGTAGACCAGATCATCGATTATTCCGGCCGCCTCGGCCTTGGAAGGGCGACGGGAATTGACTTGCCCAGGGAGATCTCCGGCCTGGTTCCCTCTCCCTCCTGGAAAGAGGAGCGGTATAACACGCACTGGGTAGGCGGGGATACCGTCAACATGTCCATCGGTGAGGGTTTCCTGCAGGTGACGCCGATTCAGCTGGCGTCGATGGTTGGCGCCATCGTCAACAACGGCGTAGCCTATCAGCCGATGGTATTGAAGGAAGTTCGAGACCCCATCACGGGAAGTCTCATCGAACGGCGGAGTCCGAAAATCATTCGGGAGTCGGATATTTCGTCCGAGACGCTGCGGTCCGTTCGTGAGGCGATGCGCTCTGTCATAACTGAAGGGACGGCAAATGTGGTCATAACCACCGATGCGGTGGAGAGTGCGGGAAAGACCGGTACCGGAGAAGTCGGATCAGACACAAACTGGACGAGCTGGTTTGTCGCCTACGCACCGTACGGAGAGGACATTCCGGTGGAAGACAAGATCGTCCTGGTCGTCATGGTTGACGCATCGAACGAATGGGAGTGGTGGGCTCCGAAGGCGGCAAACATCATTCTTCACGGGTATTTCAAGGGACTTGGCTTTGAAGACGCCGTCGCGGATCTCAGACGCGGACCGCGGCCGATTTGGTATATGTAACGGAGAACGGGTAAACACATGCGCTCACGCTCCATTTTCGAGACAGATTTTTATATGATCGCCGCGACGATTGTCCTGGTCGTAATCGGAATACTGTTTATTTTTTCAAGTGGTGTCACCGCGACGGGGCAGGTTGTCAGTACCGAGTATTTGCGGCAAATCGGATGGGCGGTCTCCGGTCTGATTCTGCTTGTGGTCGTCACATTTATCGACTATCGCGTCCTCTGGAGACCCGCGCCGATCCTGTTCATCGGAATGATTGCGGTACTGCTTTTCACACTCTTTTTCGGCAAGGTCGTCAACGGCGCGAGGCGATGGATCGGTATCGGGCCGCTGGGAATCCAGCCTTCGGAGTTTGCAAAAATCGTTCTCATCATCACCCTCGCACGCTTTTACGGGGACGATCCCCAGCGGGTACGTTCGATCAAGGGATTTCTCACCGGTTTCGGAATAGCCGCCGTGCCGACCCTTCTGGTATTGATGCAACCCGACCTTGGGACGTCGATGGTGTATATACCGCTATTTCTCTTTGTCGCCTTTGCAGCAGGTGCGCGTTTGAGTCACATACTGTTCCTTCTCGGCACGGGAGTCTTTACCATCGTTTTCACCCTGCTGCCGTTATGGGATCAGTATATCTCCGAAACGCACCACGTTCTGGTCGATGTCTTTCGCGATGCCGGGGCGATGCAGTTGCTGCTCGCAGGTTTCGCCGTGGCATTGATTGTCGCTCTGGGTGGCTTCTTTCTCACCAGAAGGCGCGTGTTCTTGTGGATAGTCTATCTGCTCACCATGGTGTCCATCGCGGTCCCCGTCTCGTACGCGGCGCAGCAGGTCCTGCAGGAATACCAGATCATGCGTCTCATCGTTTTTATGGACCCCTATATCGATCCTCGCGGAGCGGGCTGGAACATCATTCAATCGGTCACCGCCGTCGGTTCGGGTGGACTGTTCGGGAAGGGCTATCTCATGGGGACTCAAAGTCACTACCGGTACCTTCCTCAGCAAAGTACGGATTTTATTTTTTCAATTCTGTCCGAAGAGTTCGGTTACATCGGAGTGATCGCGGTGATGACGCTGTACCTGATTATCATCGGACGCGGCATGTATGTAATGGCATCCGCACGGGACCGCTTTTCCTGTTCGCTCAGCTCCGGTCTCGTTGGACTGTTTTTCATTCATTTCATCGTGAACGTCGGCATGGCGGTAGGCATCATGCCGATTACGGGGCTCCCCCTCTATTTTCTCTCCTATGGCGGTTCGCCATTGTGGACGGCGATGATCGGGGTGGGGCTTCTCATGAGTATTTATCAGCATAGGTATCAGTACTAGTGGCACAAATAACACCGTATAGAGACCTCTATCGACTGCTGCAGAGGGTGGAAAACCCCGGGCGATACGTCGGTGGAGAGTGGGGAAGCATCGTAAAAGATGATGCCCCGTTGCGTGTAGCCGTAACATTTCCCGACCTCTACGAGGTGGGAATGTCAAATACGGCGATTAAGATATTGTACGGGCTTCTGAACACCATCCCCGGCGTCTCTTGCGAGAGAGTCTTTGCGCCGGCTCCCGATTTTGAGCAGGCTCTCGCCGCGTCAAAGGTGCCGTTGTACACCCTTGAAAGCGGAACGCCCCTTCACGAGATGGATATCATCGCCGTCTCCTACGGATACGAGCTCCTTGCCACAAATGTTCTTACAATTCTGCGGAGCGGTGGTATTGAGCTGCGAAGTTCCCTCCGGTCGGAAAATGACCCGATCGTGATCCTCGGTGGACCGGGAGCTACAAACCCGGCCCCTCTCGGGCAATTTGCCGATGCCGTCTTTATCGGAGAGGCCGAGGGCGTTCTTCCGGAAATGGTCGCCGTCCTCGTAGACATGAAGCGTCGGGGCGCCCGTCGGGAGGATCTTCTCAACCATATTCGAAGCCATGAATCCATATGGTACCCGGGAAAAGAGGAAAAGGTCAGACGTTCAGTGTGGACCGGTTTCGGGAACGGCCGGATTCATTCCTACGGGGCGGGTTTCCCGGTGCCGACCATACCGGTTGTCCAGGATCACGGGGTGGTCGAGATTATGCGTGGCTGCCCGCAGGGATGCAGATTCTGCCACGCCGGCGTCTATTACCGGCCGTACCGTATGAAAAGCGTTGAACAGATCATAGAAGAGGTGCGGTGGCTCGTTGAGAACAGGGGATACCGGGAGATATCTCTTTCCTCTCTCAGTACCGGCGATTACACCGACCTGGTGGGACTCGTTACCCGTCTGACCGACATTTTTTCCACACAGGGAGTTTCCTTTTCCCTTCCGTCCCTGCGGGTGAACTCGATAACCCTTTCTATTCTGGAACTGGTATCAAGGGGAAAACGGTCGGGTCTGACCTTTGCCGTGGAAGGGGCTGATGAGCTGATTCAGCGTTCGGTAAACAAACTGGTACCGCTGGAACGGGTCGCGGAGATTGCTGCGGAAGCGCGAGCCCGTGGATGGCGCCACGCAAAACTCTATTTTATGGTTGGACTTCCCCACGACGGCGGGAACGAGGGTGAGGGAATTGTCCGTTTCGTCAGTGAACTGCGGAGGAAAGTCCCGATGGAATACATCGTGAACGTCGGGACCTTTGTACCAAAGCCACATACCCCGTTCCAGTGGGAGCGTCAAATGGCGCCGGATACGGCGCGGGCGATCTTTGCCGATCTCAGGGAGTCCCTTCCCCGCGGGGCGAAGCTGAGGGCACACGATCCTGAAAACTCGTGGCTGGAAGGAATGCTGAGCCGAGGCAATGAGGATACGGGATCGCTCATTCTTGAAGCCCATGCGGCGGGGGCGCGGCTGGACGCGTGGGGCGAGTTTACCGATATATCGTTATGGAAAAGACTCGTCGATAGTCATGACAGTCGTTCTTCACTCCTGAAATCCTTCGGACCATTCATGCAGGACGAAAAGTTACCCTGGGACGGCGTGGGACTCAATGTGACGAAGAGCTACCTGAAGAGGGAACAGGCACGAAGCCGAAATATCGACCTTACCGATCGCTGTGTCGACGGGTGCGGGGAACCCTGCGGCGTATGCAACACGGCGGTCTCAGTCCGGGAGGTGGAGGGCGGAGGAGGGGATATTGGACCGATAACGCCTCCTGCCGTGTCGAACGGGAAGGAAACAGAGCTCTCCGGCGAGCGTCACGGCCGGAGTTATCAGTTGGTCATTAACTACCGAAAAACGGAAAGCGCGTCGTTTCTGTCCCATCTCTCCATGGTTCGGACCTTTGAACGAATATGGAGCCGCCTGCAATTACCTCTCGCACTGACTCAGGGCTATCACGCGAAGCCGAAAATGAGTTTCGGACAACCCCTTCCGCTGGGCTGTTCAAGCGAAGACGAAATCGCAATTGTCAATTTACAAAATTCCATACACCTTGAGACATACTGTCGCAATATGAACGACATTTTCCCCGACGGGATGGAAGTTATTGAGTTGATTTTGTTACACCATGAGAAAGGTTCTCAGCGAATCCCCGCTCCCATGCAGCGTTACGGGGGATCCCGTTACCGTCTCTCGTGGTACGACGGCCGACCACGCGACGGAGACGATCAAGATTCGGTGGGGAGTGCCGTCGAAGAAATCCTCGAACAATACAGTATCGAAGTGGGGCGTCCCGTATTTCTCGGGGTAGACGCACCCGGACTCGGTCGCATAATCAAGGAGCTGCCGGAGCGCGGTATCGTGACCGCTCACCGTGAGGCGATGTTCGCCGAAGTGCCGGAAACAGATGGAGGAGCGGACAAGCAGGGTTTGCGTCTGTTCCAATTTTATAAAAATCTTCCCAACGCGGAATCAACGCTGGCGCTGTAACAGGTTGACCCGGTGCATTTGCATATTCAGGAACCTCCGTCGGTGGGTTCCAGTGTTTTTGCCTCGTTCCACAGGTCATCCAGTTCTTCAAGCGTTGCGTCATGAAAGGATTTCCCGTCGCGGAAAAGGGATGACTCAATATGACCGAAACGTTTCAGAAATGACTCGTTTGACCGGGAAAGGGCGACGGAGATATCCGACTTCAGGTGCCGCGCCACGTTTACGGTGGAAAAGATAAGATCACCGATCTCTTTTTCCACGTCCGGATTGTCCCTGACGGAGGCTGCGTTGTTTTCAACATCGTGCCCGGCGAGAAGTGTCTCCAGTTCATTCAGTTCTTCCCGAACCTTTTCCAGGGCGGGAAAGACACTGTCCCAGTCAAATCCGAGCTTCGATGCCTTTTTCTGAATTTCCTGGGCCCGTTCAAGGGGCGGAAGGCCGGCGCTTACTGAAAGGGGTGAATCCGACCGTCCCTCGTGGTTCGCCTTGATTTCATTCCAGTTACGGACGACGTCGTCGCTCCCATTTACCGTGGTGTCGCCAAATACATGGGGGTGACGGCGAATCAGTTTTTCTCCATTTTCCCTGAGAACTTCACTGATGGTGATCCCTGACTCGGTTTCGAGAGCTCCGGCGATGAGAAATGTAACCAGAATGACATCGCCCAATTCCTCGGCTATATCGTTCCGGTCACCGTCCTGTATTGCCGCGATGAGTTCGAACGCTTCTTCAACGATATACCGCCGCAAAGACTGCAGGGTCTGCTTGCGGTCCCAGGGACATCCGTCGGGGGCGCGGAGGCGTCGTATGATCGAGGCGTAGAGCGCGAAATCTGCCGTCTCGTCGGAACGACGGTGCGACTCGAGGGAGTTCAGGGTTGATTCATGTACATGCCAGGTGGGGTTGTCGTTCATTGGTTTTGCCTCATATATCGTAGTTCGGTCGCTCGAAGAAAAAGATAAAAAATCTTAGTAGACAGAATATCCATTATCAGAAGTTATATGATATCAAAAAAATGCGGTCGAAATCGTTGCGTATCCAGGAATTCGCCGAATACATCAGCGGTCGTCTCCGTATTCGTCCCCTTTTTCACTCAACCTGGAAAAGACTGTGAGAAAGATCGATGCGGCGATTACGGGCGGGAAAATATTGAAGACGCCGTTAATTGATGCCAGGGTGCGTATGACGTCACTGAAGAGGTATTCCACGAGGCCGCCAAGAAATGCACCGATCACCGCTACGACGGCGGCGGCCCAGAAGTGACCGGTAAACCGGCGGCGGAACACGTAGACGAAGAACAATGCAACGAGAAATCCCGTGACGATATAGCTGAGACTTACGGCAAGAAAAAGCGTTCGCACGTCACAGTGATATCACAAAATCGGCGTATGGACAATCCGACGGAATCGGGATTACTCGCCGAAATCACTCGACGACGAGCGTCGCCTCGGGCAGTCGCAAGGGTTCGCTGTAATACGGTCGAAATGTCGTTGCGTCGGTCGCGTATGTAAGTACATATAATACTATCGTCAATTCACCGTTGTAGTTGGGATCAGTGATGACATCGAAGGTTTCCCCTTCATAGAGTGCACGATATATGTCCGGATCGCCCGCATCATATCCGTCGGCGTACCAGAATCCCTCCCACCGATCCTGAGGAAGCGTCGATTCACTGCTTTCGGTGGTACTCCTTCGTCGGAAACCACGGGACTTCTCGCCCCCTTGATTCCATGTCACCACAATCTCCGTATTTTCCGCGACGGTGTCGACGGATCCTTCGTTCCGGAGGCTGGGCTGGCGGAGGTCGAGCTCAAAGACGATCGGTGTTCCCGTCGGGTCCAGGGGGAGATGAAGATCGGGATCACTGTCGATATACTCAAGGATCGCATCGGAATTGCCATCGCGATTGGTGACCGATACGAGACGGCGGAACCCGCGCGTCTGGAGGCGCCGCGGTCCGGTGTCCCGTGGCGTTGCCTCAATAAAATCCCTGTCACTTTCGATGGATGACGATAGCGGTGAGTCGGTCGGAGGATACAACTTGTAATAGAGGACGTAGCCGCGAAAATCATCCACGTTATTGTCCGGATTATGGGTGAATGAAAGGACCTGCTGTCCCGGAGAATTGAGCGTCCCTTCGGCATATGCAGGATCAATTGGGGGATCGATAATCGGTATGGAGGGCAGACCGCACGCAATAAACTGAAATGCCAGGAGAGACGTTGCAAACAACCCCACTACCCTGCCAATTACCCCGCCAATCCTGATGTTCGAGAGGGCAGACGGACGATTAATCAGGGATCAAGCCCCTCAGGCACGTCGATCAGTTCATATATCTGGACCGGTCTGTTCTTGCCCTTTACACGGATGTTGTCCAGTTCCCGGGCAATGACACGGTCTTTGACGAGGCCGTAGGTATACTCACTGATGATAACGTTGGTGCCGTATTCTTTATTGGTCCCTTCCAGACGGGCTCCGAGATTCACATTGTCTCCGGTCAGGGTGTAGTTCATACGACCGAGGCTTCCCATGTTGCCCACGGTCATGATTCCCGTATTGAGTCCGATGCCGATATTGATGCGTTTTTCCGCGGACCACCCGGCATTGAGTTCATTCAGCCGTTCCATCTGGCGGAGGGCGCATTTGCACGCGAGAATTGCGTGATCCTCCTGTGGAAGCGGAGCACCCCAGAAGCACATGATCTCATCGCCGACGTACTTGTCGAGAGTTCCCCGGTATTCAAGAATGATGTCGGTCATGGCGGTAAGATAGACATTGAGGTGATTGACGAGCTCCTGCGGTGTCATCGATTCCGACAGGGTGGTAAATCCCCTGATGTCACTGAAAAAGACGGTGAGATCCTTGTCGACGCCGCCCAGCTCAGGGGGATTTTCGAGAATTTCGCTTACCACGGCGGGACTTACATACTTTCCGAACATGTCCCGTATGCGCCGCTTGTCCCGTTCTTCGGTGATGACGCGATAGACGACGATGCTTACAAAGGTAACGAGCATCGCGATTGCGGGAGTGGAAAAGTTCACCATGAGGGATTCGGTATCAAAGACGATAGTTGTTGTGAAAAAGTGGACGATTACCAGGACAATCGTCGCGATCATGGCCCATATCGTCGAAAGCCGCGAGCTCATAAAGGCGACAAGAAACGCTGCAACCACGAGTACGGCGAAATCAAACCATGACGGCGCGTACCGAATAAACTTGTCCATGATGATCGTATTGAGCGCGTTGGCGTGTACCTCCACACCGTACATCAAACCGTAGGGCGTCAGTTTCTCGTCGTCCGCCATGCCCTGTGCAAAAGCTCCGACCATGAGAATCTTGTTTTCAACAGCCCTCGTATCGGGCCACTCTTCAGGAAACTGGCTGGGTATCCGGGCGGCGTACCCGTAATAGGGTCTCACGGGAAATGTCTGATAGCCGTCCCGAGCGGGACTCGATCGCCGTCCCATGTAGTTAATGAGCATGGTGCCGCGCTCATCGATGGGAATAATGATTTCGTCGGCTTCGCGGTAGACGGCGGGTTCCACCTCAGTCCCCTCGTCGTCGTAGACGGCGGGGCGCTCAAGGATCTGGTAGTCAACCCACTGCTCCGATTCGGTGTCGAAATACTTGGGATCGGGAATGCGGATATACTCCCCGATACGGACCTCTGCCTCCTCCAGGGTGCGGTTGAAGTAATCAAGGGCAAGGGCGAGGGTGATCGACGGAACAAAGTGCTCCCGATAATGGGTAATGCGAAAGGTCTCCACATCGGGAGTGCCGTCCCCATCATTGTCGATGAGAAGGACCGGTGCTTCCGCTTCCAATGTGGTTCGCAGTTCCTCGAGACCGCTCTCGGTGATCGGCATTTCCACGGCGTGATCTCTTCCGTCCCGATCGAACCAGACGAGACGTTCGTAGCTGTCCGTTGAAATGGACATGCCCGGATGGAGCTCTTCAAGCTGGTAGGTTTCCACCTCTTCGGAAAGACGGGCGACCATCGGCTGCCGCCTGTAGACACTGTCGTAATCATCCCAGAGATTTGCGTGTCCGTATCCACTGAGACTCGCCGCAAACGGTTTCAGCGGCGGCTGGAGGCCGAAAAACGACGGGAGGCGCCGCCAGTCTCCGCTGACATCGGTGAGGCGTCCCGCGGTGTCGTACAGCTGCCGGTGCCGGGCAAAGTACTCTTCATAGTTTGCGGGATTGGGCGGACTGTATTCAAGAATCGTCTCCAGAAACACCCGGCCGCTCTTTTCCATCGCATCACGGAGGAGCGCGTCATCCACGGCGTCGCTGGTTTCGACAAAAAAGAGATCCAGCAGCAGTGCGCGTTCACGATTTGACTGATCGGAGACACGGGAAAATGAATTCACCAGATCGGCGTGTCGAAACCGGGGAAAGGGCCAGCGACCGAACCGGGAAAGCGTCGTCGGATCGATACCGATGAGAAGTATGTCTTCCGAGATGTTGGGGTTGCGCTGGACCACGGTGACCCCTTCCTGAACGGACTGGGCCCGAAAGACGTTCTTCATGTTGAAGTGGACGTCGAGCATTTTCAATTCCAGGCGGTCCGGAATCGTCGTTGTGGTGGAGAGGGCCAGAAAGAGAAGCACTACTATGGCGGCAATAACAAAACCGAAGTAGCGTGTTTCAAGTATTTTTGCCCTTTTTTGTGCCATCAAGGACTCCTTGTCAGCGCAGTGACCGGGCCGGCACGTATCGACGACGGTCGCCCTACCCGGCGGCATGTGCGCCGGGAGGAAGCGGAAACGTCTTTCGTACCAGAGAATTATCCCTCGGTTGCGGGTCCCCGGCTTGTCAGCCAGATTATACGGTTTCTCCCGAGGTTTGTCCAATTGCTCCCGCCGTGTTCATCCACGAGTCGATTGTAGTACTCAAGCGCGAGGTCTACATCTCCCGCCGATTCGGCGAGGCGTCCGAGGTTGAATAGTCCGTGTGCCCGTTCCAGATTCGGCGCATCTTCTATTTCCACGAGTCTACCGTAGAGTTCCCGGGCAGTGGCGGCGTCACCCGCCTCTTCCGCGGCGGCGGCTGCTGCTGCGAGCGCGGTGGGCTCGATATATGTGCCCTGATGGCGATCGGCAAGGTCCCGATACGCTTCGAGGGAGGCCTGGTAGTTCTCGAGTTCAAACTCAAGCTGACCGAGAATGAAAAGCGCCCGGAGTGATGCGTAGTCCCGCGGATACATTTCGATCGCCTCGTCTATGGCGGTACGCAACGCCTCCTCGCCTTCACCTTCACTGCCGGAGGAGTATTCCTCCCACAGGCGCTGTATCTGCTCCGCCATTTCCGCGGACGCCTGGGCACGTGCGTTGAGCCATTGGGATACGCCGACGGAGGCGATGATTCCGACGATGAGAACCACCGCAATGACGGAAAGGATCTTTCGATTGGCACTCAGAAACTGTTGTATGTGCTCAGCCTTACCGGGTTTGTGTGTATGATCGCTCATGGTGAGCTTACTCCTTTGCGTGATATTTTCAGATCCTTCACGAGCTTCGAGAGGTATGATCGCTGAATACCGAGCTCTTGCGCCGTTTCGGTGTGATTTCCATTGTGACGCTTCAAAGCTTCCTTGATGAAGCGTTTCTTGAACAATTGAACGCTGTCTTTCAGGGTGCGGCCCTGAAACTCCGTATGTTCCGCCGCGTAGGGCCGGTGTATGAGGAGGTCCTCCGGAAGGATTCGTTCGTGTTGGGAGATGACGACTGCTCGTTCAACTGCATTTTCGAGTTCTCTGACATTTCCGGGCCACTGATAGGAAAGGAGGCTTTCCATGGCGTCCTCGGAAAATCCGACGATATGCTTGTTTGTCTCCCGTGAGAAGCGTTTCAGAAAGAACTCCGCCAACTCGCCGATATCTTCGGGGCGTCGTCGCAGGGGGGGAATCGTCAGGGGCAGGACGTTGAGCCGATAGTACAGGTCCCGACGGAATTCGCCCTGTTCCACAAGTTTTTCAATATCCTTGTTTGTGGCGGTGACGATACGGACATCCACCGATATCGATTCGCTTGCGCCGAGCCGCTCGAAGGTCTTCTCCTGAATTACTCGCAACATTTTGGCCTGCAGCGGCAGGGGAAGATCGCCGATTTCGTCGAGAAAGATGGTACCCCCCGTCGGCGAGTTCAAATCGACCCCGCCGGTCCTGAATTGCGTCGGTGAAGGCGCCCTTCACGTGGCCGAAGAGTTCACTTTCAAGCAGCGTCGCAGGCAGGGCGGCGCAATTGACGCGTACAAAAGGCGCTTCCGAACGATTTGACTTGAGATGAATCTGCTCCGCGATGAGCTCCTTGCCCACCCCGCTCTCACCGAGGATCAGCACGGTGCTGTCGGTGGGGGCGATTCTCTTCACCAGGCGCAGCTGCTCTTCCATCACGGGACTCGCCCATATGAGGGAGTGATACCCTTCATCGGTCTTCACCCGATCCTGGAGGAGATCAACTTCCTTGCGGACCCGCTGAAAATCCTTTGCGTTCTGTATCGCAATGGCCGCCTGATTGGCAAAGATCTCCAGCCATTGGAGATCGTCTTCGTCGAAGTTCTTGTTGTCTTTCTTGTTGAGAATTTCAATGACGCCGATACAACGTTCCTTGACGCGCATCGGTACCGCCAGTATCGAGCTCGCAGGGTACCCGATTTTCCGTCCGATATCCCGTTTGTGTCGGGGATCGTCGTCTACGTCATTGACCATGACCGACTGGTTGTGGAGGGCAACCCATCCGGCGAGTCCTTCTCCCATGTTGAGGGAAAATTTCTGTATCTGCGGCGCCTTTGATCCGAGAGCTATTTCAAAATAGAGCTTGTTGTTATCGGGATTGACCAGGAGCAACGACGACGCCTCACCTTCGGTGAGGCGCGTCGCCGACTCAACGATACGCTGCAGGACGGCGCGCAGGTCAGAGAAGTCTGAATTGATCAGCGCATTGATCTCGATCAGCGTTTGAAACCGATCGAGATCGACCTGTGCAAGTCCCATTGACTATCAATTGTCCTGTTTTTCCTTAAGCATATCGCCGAGCGTGACCGTACCGGCCTCGTCCTCGTCGTGAATATACTTTTCAAGTTCCTGCCGCTGTTCCTGGCGATGGAGTTCCCGTATCGACAGAGAGAGACGCTGTCGGCCGGGATTCACCTCGGTGACGACACATTTTACCGTATCCCCTACGGAGAATTTCTTCACCGCATCTTCGAAACTCTCGTTGCGCGGGTCCGCGACGTTCATCTTGTTGATCAGGCCTTCAATACCGCCCTGGACACGGACAAAGATTCCGAAGTCGGTGATATTGGTGATTTCACCCTCGATAATGCTCTTGGGCGGATACGCCTCTTTCAGTTGCTGCCAGGGGTCGTCTTCGAGCTGTTTGACGCCGACGCGAATATTCTGATTATCCGGGTCGCTCAGAACGACGACGACATCGAGTTCCTGACCTTCCTGGATGACGGCACCGGGGTTCTTGTAGCGCTTTGTCCAGCTCAGGTCGTCAACGTGGAGGAATGCATCGATGCCCTCTTCCACCTCGACAAACGCTCCTGTGGCGGTCAGTTTTTTGACCGTCGTATGGAGGTGCTTGCCTACGGGATACCGCTCGTCGATGTCATCCCAGGGATTGTCGAGAACCTGCTTGAGGCCGAGGGAAACGCGTCCAGCCTGTATGTCGTAATCAAGAATCTTGGTTTCGACTTCCTGTCCCGGCTCAAGAACCTCTTTGGGATGGCTGATGCGCTGCACCCATGACATCTCCGAAATGTGGACAAGACCTTCAATACCTTCTTCGATTTCGACAAAGGCACCGAAATCGGTCAGCTTTGTGACGGTACCCTTTACCACCTGATCGACGGCGTAGTGATCTTCAAAAGATTCCCACGGGTCCGGTGTCATGTGGCGAAGACTGAGATTGATTTTCTTGTCTTCGGGATCCATCTTGATGACCTTCAGCCGGATGGTGTCGCCCTTTTTCACGTAGTCCTTCGGGCGGGTGACGTGACCCCAGCTCATATCATTGATATGGAGCAGTCCGTCAAAACCACCGAGATCGATAAAGGCTCCGAATGACGTGAAACTCTTGACGACGCCTTCAACTTCGTCGCCAATCGTAACCTGCTCAAAAAAGGCGTTCCGGTTTTTCTCCGTTTCCTGTTCGAGCCATGCTCTGCGGGACAACACGATATTTACGCGATTTTCGCTGTAAATTCGTTCAACGAAAAAGTAGTCTTCAATACCGACGTACTCTTCGGGTTCGTCGACGCGACGTATATCGATCTTTGAGATCGGATTAAAGCCCCGTACGTTCCCGTGCAGACGAACCTCAAAACCGCCTTTAATCGCCTTGACGACTTTTCCCTTTACCGGCCGCCGTTCCTGATACGCGTCTTTCAGCTCCTTCCAGAAACGTTTTTCATCTGCTTTCCGTTTTGAAACCGCAACGCCTCCGTTACGGATGTCCTTCCGCAGAAGCACCACCTCGACCGTGTCGCCGACATCGGGGACCGTCTCGAACTCCGCCATGGGGATGCGGCCTTCGGCCTTATATCCGATATCTACGAATACCTCGTCGCCGCTAATCTGAATTACCGTTCCGTCGACGAGTTGACCTTCTTCAAGTTCATCCAACTGGTCGAGAAACTGCATCTGCAGTTCTGAGGGTTGGTTGTTCTCCGAAGAAGAGTCGGCGAATTGTGCTTCCTGTTCTGTCATAATCGACTGTTAACTCCTGCCGTGTTTTGTTTTTACGTGGATAATGTCGATAACTTTCTCACAAACTTGGTCAAGGGTCAAGTGCGTGGTGTCGATGTATTCGGCGTCTTCACTTTGTTTGAGAGAACCGATCGCTTTTGAAGTATCAATATGGTCACGTTCTTTGATTCCGGCGAGTATTTCGTCGAAATCGGCGTCTTTTCCAATCTCTGCCGTTCTGCGCCGGGCCCGCTCATGAGGATCCGCATCGAGATAGACTTTGACGTCCGCGTCGGGAAAGACGACGGTGCTCATGTCCCTTCCTTCCACGATAATATCCCTGGAACCGGCGATGCGTTTTATCCGCGTGTTTACGGCGATACGAACTTCCGGAATTGAAGATACCGCTGCAACCTCGTTGTCCACTTCGGGCGTGTGGAGCTCCCTGTTTCTCACCTTTCCGTCAACTAGAAATCGATGTTTTCCATCAATTTCTATTGAAATATCCGACGCCGTGGCGATGAGTGCCTGGGGACTGGCACTGTTTTTGCCCTGCTGAAGGGCTTTCCATGTGATCGCGCGATAAAAACGACCTGAATTGATGTAAAAAAAGCCGGTAAGTTCGGCGAGGCGTTTACTCACCGAGCTCTTTCCCGTACCTGCCGGTCCGTCTATGGCAACAACGATCGGCATGCTACCTCCCCTTGTGTGGCGAATCCCCGTCACGTCTACGGGCGGGGCGTTGGCGGGACGACGCTTTTTTACGTGTTCCCGGACGGCGTGAAGAAGAATTTTCCCGCCGTGGTGATCCGTTTCGGGACTCTTCCGTATTTTTCCGGCGGACAGCCGCCGCCAATCGTTCAATTTCGTTCCTGTTCAGTTCCCTGACATGCCCTTCCGGCAGTTCACCGAGGCGGATGGGTCCGTACCTGTTCCGGTAAATACGACGGACTTTCAGGCGAAAGTGGCTGAAGACGCGGCGAATCTCCCTGTTTTTTCCCTCCGTGAGAACCACTGCGACCCGCCGGCCGGTGAAGCGGTGGTAACTCTTGAGACGGTAGGTAATGCCTTCAATTGAAATTCCCCGTCGAAACTGCTCGAGCTGCTCGTCGCCGATCGGTTCTCTCGTCTCGACGACGTACTCCCGATCGATATTTGCCGCCGGCCGCATGAGCTGCTGAGCCAGCATGCCGTCGTTGGTAAAAAGTATGAGTCCGCTGGACATGTAATCGAGGCGACCTATGGAAAAGAGCCTTCCCGAGTAATATGGACGGACCGCATCAATCGCCAGCGGTCTGCCTTCCGGATCGGAATCACTCACCACGACGCGGACCGGTTTATTGAAGGCAAAGACGACTGTATGACGGGACGGATGAACCACTTCCCCGTCAAGTCTCACTTCCTGTCCGGGAAGGACTCTTGTGGAGAGGTCGTGAACAGATTCTCCGTCGATCTGTACCCGTCCGTTTCGTACCAGCTCTTCAACTTTTCGTCGCGATCCCTTTCCTGCATCAGAAAGGTATTTGTTGATCCGTATTCCTCTGTCGTCGTTTCTATTTTCACTCGTCATCGTCATTGCTATCCCGTTCAAGTTGAATCGTTCCTGCTCGATTTCGTCGAGTTTCGGCAGATCGGCGATGCTTTCGAGGCCGAAATGCTCGAGAAATTCACGGGTCGTGCCGTACTGTACCGGTCGGCCCGGAGCCTGTTTTCGTCCGACTTCATGAATGAGGCCCCGTTCCAGCAGCTGGCGGATCATGTTGTCTGCGGAAACGCCGCGGAGACTTTCGATTTCACTCCGGGTTATTGGTTGGGAGTACGCCACTATGGAGAGGGTTTCCATGGCTGCCCGGGAGAGCCTGTTTTCCCGTTTCTTGCGAATCTGTTTCGCAGACGGGGCCATAACGCTCGTTTCGGCGCGAGTCGTACTGCATTTTCGAGGGATATCAGTTCCAGTCCGCGGTGGTCGGCTTCCAGGTCCGCCGAAGCTCCCGGACTACCTCTTCTACCTGTTCCCGGGACAAGCCGCTGATTTTTGCCAGTGTCTTTAAGTCGATCGGGTCTATTTCAAGAAACAGGATCGCTTCGATCAGAGCTTTTTCTTCTTCCATCTTCACATTACGCCTCGTCGAGAATCTCTTCTCCCATAGTGTCGTCATCGAAGGCAAAATGTAAATCTCTTGGACCTGCGACCAGTCGAATATCGCCAAAAAGCTTGTTTTGAAGAATTCGTATTGTCCGCTGGCGCGCAGCTTCCAGGATGGCGATGAATGAGCAGACCAGCTCCATAATTGAACCCTCCCGACGTATCAAATCGGTAAAGAAGAACTCCCCTTTTCGTTCGACAAGCTCGTCGATGAGGGTGATTTTTTCATTCACCGTGACCTCCTCATAGAGATCGACCAGACGATCGGCGTTGATTCTCGACACCAGCCGGGAGAACGTTTTCAACAGCTCCCATACGTCTATCTGCTCCCACAGATCTTCCTCGTCGTCAAAGGGCAGGATCGGCTGGACCGATCGGCGCTCGAGGGTGTATTCAACCTCCTCTTCCTTTTCCTCCATGAGATCGCTCAGTTTGCGAAAACGTTGATACTCAATCAATCGTTCCACAAGCTCCTGACGGGGATCTTCAATCTCTTCGTCATCATCGCCGTCCTCCATCGGAAGGAGCATCCGCGACTTGATGTGCAGAAGCGTCGCCGCCATGAGATAGAAATCGGTAAGCGTATCGAGATTGAGTCTCGTTGCGTATCGGATCATCTCGAGATACTGCTCCGTGATCTTTGCGATGGGTATATCGTAAATGTTTACCTCATTTTTCTTTATCAGAAAGATGAGAAGATCCAGGGGGCCCTCAAACTGCTCTAGGCGGACATTGTGAGGTTCCGATTGAGGCCGTTCCGTTCCGTCTTGGTCGGACATTTAGAAAAGCTCGTCGTCGCCGGGTTCTGTTTCAGTATCTCCTGAAGCGGCCGAGTTCTTCTTGCCTTCCTTGCCGTCCTTGCCGTTTTTACCCGACGGAGCACTCTTTCCGGAGGCATCGTTTGAGGAAGCGGCCTTTTCGTCGGAGGGAGCGCGGTTTTGGCATCCTTGGGCGGAAACATGACGACTCGCAGTCGCTCCTCGAGTTGTCGGTAGATATCCTCATGTTCCTCGAGAAACTGCTTTGCATTTTCCCGGCCCTGGCCGATGCGTTCCTCTCCGTAGGAATACCACGATCCCGCTTTCTGAACGAGGTCGTATTTCAGTGCGGCGTCGAGGAGGCTGGCGGAGGCGGATATGCCTTTCCCGAATATTATTTCAAGTTCCACCTTGCGGAACGGCGGTGCGACCTTGTTCTTGACCACTTTTACGCGCACGCGGTTTCCAATCGCCTCGTCGGCACTCTTGCTTATCGTCTCTATCCGCCGGACTTCAAGACGCACGGAGCAGTAGAATTTCAGGGCGTTCCCACCGGTCGTCGTCTCGGGATTTCCGAACATGACGCCGATCTTCATGCGAATCTGGTTAATGAAGACGAGGACCGTGGAGGTCTTTGAAATGATTCCCGTGAGTTTCCGCAGCGCCTGACTCATGAGCCGTGCCTGGAGACCGACGTGGCTGTCGCCCATGTCGCCCTCTATTTCCGCCTGAGGCGTCAGTGCCGCGACGGAATCAACGACGATGATATCGACACTCTTGCTGCGTACCAGCGCCTCGGCGATTTCCAGCGCCTGTTCACCGTTGTCCGGTTGGGATACCCACAGGTCGTCGGTGTTGACGCCGAGACTCTTTGCGTAGGTAGGATCCAGTGCGTGCTCGGCGTCTATAAATGCGGCTACCCCGCCCGCCTTCTGAGCCTCCGCGATGGCGTGGAGGGCGAGCGTCGTTTTTCCCGAAGACTCCGGCCCGTATACCTCGACGATTCTTCCTCTGGGATACCCCGCCGATTCCAAGCGCCTCGTCAAGGAGGATAGAACCGCTTCCGATCGTCTGTATTCCGCTCGTGTCGCGATCCTCGCCGAGCTTCATGATGGAGCCCTTGCCGAACTGCTTTTCTATTTGCAGCCGTGCAGCTTCAATTGCCTTTTCCTTGTCGCTGGATTTTGTCGTGGTATTTGTTGCCATAGATTCCCCCCCCCCCCGCTTTCCCTTATTCAGTGCCGCGGGAAGTATATCGCTTTTCCAGTTGTGATGAAAGCGTGCCTGATCGTCGCGGGACCTTTTTCGTCGGCTGGCAACGGCCGGACCGGTTTGACCAGCAGGGGAAAAGCGTAGTATACATCTGGTATGCGTGGCGAGTTAGTTGTGTTTTCCACACGGAGCATGGAAGATTATGCGGATCGCGTGGTCTATGAGATGCAGACCTTTCCGATTTTTACGGAAAAGGCTACAGCAAGAGCATACGCGGCGAGTTAAAAACCGTCACCTTTGCCGATGGAGAAATCGAGGTTGAAGTCCACACTTCGATACGGGGCAAGGACGTCTTCCTCATGGCTTCGGCGGGAAGAAACGCTTACGGCCTCTCGGTTGAAGAAAACAAGATGGAGTTGTATCACGCCATCGACGCGTTGCGGCGTTCTCAGCCCAACAAGATAACGCTCTTTGAACCGTTTTGTACAAGCTCCCGCTCCGACAGGACGACCCGTCGTAATTCCGTCGGTTTCTGGATTCACTACAAGACGCTCTCGAGTCTCGGCATCGACCACATCATCACCTATCAGCTTCATTCGGATAAATCAAAAACCGTCGTTGATCCCAGGACGTGCGGGATAGACGACGTTCCGGCGAGTCCGCTCATCAAGGAATACATCACCGACAACTTTATTCGCAAACCCGACGTGCTCCGGGACATGGTCAGGAACAACTGGCTCTTCTGTTCAGTCGATGCCGGCGGTGAAAATGTGGCGCGGAAGTACGCGAGGGCTTTTGGAACGAAACTCATGATTGCCCACAAGCAGCGGAACTACGACAAGACCAATTCCGTAGAGGCGATAAACATCCTCACTGACACCGAGATTTCGGGAAAAGAGGTGTGGATCGTCGACGACATGATCGATACCGCGGGTAGCGTCTATACGCTGGTCAAGGAGCTGAAACGACGGGACGTGGGCGTGGTGAATATCGCCGTCATTCATCCCGTCTTTTCGGATCCCGCCACCGAGCGGCTGCAGGAACTGTACGAGTCGGGAATGCTGAACCGTCTCATCGTCACCGATTCACTGGAGGTTTCAGACGAGTTGCGTGAGGCAATGCCGTTCCTGCAGGTCGTCTCATCGGCCCGTCTCAGCGCGGAAATCATCATGCGCATGCACGAGGAGCAGTCACTGTCGCCCTTCTTTGACGATTTTGACCCGGAACACTACCTGTCCAACCTCAAGCTCTTTCTCTGACGGTCGTACGGATAGAGGGCTTGGGGGCGTTCTATCGATCGTGACTATCGATGAGGATCGTCACGGGACCGTCATTTGTGAGTTGCACAGCCATTTTTGCCCCGAACCGGCCGGTGGCCACGGTAACCTCACGGGAAAGGCGGGAATTCATCTCTTCGTACATCGCATGTGCCCGCTCAGGGGGAGCCGCGGCGTCAAAGCCGGGTCTCCGTCCTTTTCGGGTATTGCCCAACAGGGTGAACTGGGAGACGAGGAGTATTTCTCCGGAAATGTCCAGGACTGAACGATTCATCTTTTCCGCTTCGTCATGAAAAATACGGAGGCCGAGAATTTTCCGGGCAACATACTCCAGGTCTTCCGGGGTGTCGTCCCGATGGACGCCGAGGAGAACGAGCAGGCCCGTTCCGATCGAGCCGGTAACAACTGCATCTTCGACGGTGACGGATGCGGAGCTCACCCGCTGCACAACGGCCTTCACCGCTCCGCTCCTTCCGCTCTGTTGAGTGTTCGAATCGATGTCACGTGCACCGTAAAGGGGGTTTCCCCGTCTCCCGGCAACGCCCGAACCCGGCCGATCAATTCCACGCCCTGACCATTCTGGAGCAGCACGGCGTAGGTAATGCGTACGGGAACGATACCTTCGACGATACGACCGCTCTCATAGCCAACGAGAAGGTCAAAGGTGATCGCCTCTTCGCCGACAACGAGGTTTGCGATTCTTCCCCGCCATCGCACGTAGACGCCGTCGTAGAGAAGGGGCTCGTCGGCTACCTCCTGATAGGAAATCTCCTCGGACATTTCGGAATAGGTGGTAAAATCCGGTTCCTGCAGATAGTCCCTCAGAAGTTCGGCTTGTCTTTTTACCCGCTCCTCCGCATTGGAAAGGACGATCCTGTTGATTTCTCTGCGGACGGTATTGTCCTGGGAGCTGTTGAAGAGGCGTCCGATCTCCCGGAAAAGGGATTCCACTTCATCGTTGTCGAAACGGTACAGGGTCGGCCCGTTTTCTCCCCGCGGGGAATCGACGGTGAGGTTGTCCGTATCCTCCAGAGAAAGGACCTCGCTTCCCGGACGATCGTCCTGCTGAATAATTCCTCGAACGAATCGAACAGCGTAGGGAGCGGCAAGATAAAGCCCCACGGAAACAAGGAGCAGTATTCCCAGCAGCCGGATCGGTCGGGGAATATACACACCCCTGGCGGGGAGAACGCGCCGTATCCTGTTTGATTCAAACCACTGAACAACATCTTCCGGGTCATCAAGTGTGCGCAGCCATTGAAGTGCCCGTCGGGCCCGTGCGTTGCGGGGATCCCGGTCAAGTACGTCGAGGTATGTTGCGATGGCGACGTCGATCTGTCGCCGTCGGAGAAGCACGGCGCCGATGCCGAGGAGGGTTTCCGTTCGTTCGAGATCCAGATCGGAGGCACGGCGCAAATAGGAGTATGCGCCGGCATAGTCTCCGGTATAGAGGCAGCTCATTCCCAGAAGGTGGTAGTATTGCCAGCTCTCGCGGTACATGAATACCTGTGGTTCCAGGAGCGTAATGACGTGGGCGTAGCGACGTCGGCGATAGAGTCGAGCGGCTTTTCGTAACCCTTTCGATTTTCGTTTTGTCACCACGGCCTCTCGGGGAAGACGTTACTCACGACGCGTCGCAGGAACGGGCTGATCAGTTCCCCGCGGCATTGTTTCCGGAAGTGGTGCCGTTTTCAAAGCCGTTCTGGAGACTCGTGAGCTGTTCCTGAAGTCTGCTGATCTGGGCTTCCCTGTTCCGCAGGAGCTCCTGGAGGGTTCTCACCTGAGTTGTGAGTCGGGTGATCTCTTCACGAAAATCCGCACCCGCTGCGCTCTGAAGGCGTTCCTGATAGGAGGCTATCGCTTCCTGATACGCTCTTTCACGGCGATTGAACTCGTCCTGTGCCTGCAGGTACTCCTCATGGCTCCACTGGAGGAGTTTCAGCAGTTCCTGTTCACGGGCGTTCAGTTCAATGAGGGCTACCCGGTATCGGGCCGCCTCGACACGGAAACTCGTCGGATAGTCCCGAAGAACCGATTCAAACATCCGTTTCGCTTCATCAAGCCTGCCCAGTTGAAAGAGCGACTCCGCGGACCAGTAGGTCGCGTTGGCGACGAAGGGTGAATCTCCGTAGGACCGGATGAAACCGCTGAACGATTGAATCGCCCCTTCGTAATCCTCCTGGAGGAAGAGAATCCTGCCCCGCTGATACCTCGCTTCAACCTGATAATCGTGGCCGGGAAAAGATCGAATGTAGTATTCCAGGTTCCGTTCCGCTTCGTTGAGACGTCCCACTCCCATGGCAGACTTGGCGAGCCAGAAATAGGCGGCCCCTTCACTCTCCGCATCGGGTTCGCTCAACAGGACGTCACGAAAGATAACCATCGCAGATTCGAAATCGCTTTTCTGGAATGCCTGAATACCCTGCGCGATAAGATCGCTCTGTGCCGAGACGACTGGAACGACGAGGAGGCTCAGCAGGACGGCAATCGCAACGAAACGCTGTTTGGTAGATTTGTTCATCGATACACTCCCTTTATCATTGTCGGCCTCCACAGCCCCAGATTTAGACCGTTCCGCGAAGCGTCACTTCTGCCTATACGATTGTCCCGGACATTCCCCGTAATGTGGCCACGTACCGCGCACGATCGTCGGCGGCGAAGAAGCCGGATCCCGATACGAGGATATCAACTCCCGATTTTCGGGCGGCCTCCACCGTGGAAGGATGGATGCCGCCGTCCACTTCTATGAGAAACGAGGCCCCTCGATCGCGGCGGAGCGCCGCTGCCTCTTCCACCTTTCGCAGGCATGAGGTGATGAGTTCCTGCCCCCCGTAACCGGGATTCACCGTCATGACGAGGAGAAGATCTATTTCGTCAATGAGTTCACGGACCGCCGCAACAGGCGTGGACGGAACGATTGCAATACCCGGCTGGACCTTCCGTTCCCGGATGTACTGAACGAGACGATGTGCGTGGACCACGGCTTCGAGATGGAAGGTGAGATAGTCCGTCCCCGCGTCTATAAAGGAGTCTACCTGCCGGGCGGGATTATCGATCATTAAATGAGTATCAAGGGTCAGGCGCGTCTTCTTACGCACCGCCGACACCATGTGGGGACCGAAGGTGATGGGGGGAACAAAATGGCCGTCCATGACGTCCAGATGTATCCAGTCGGCACCGGCCTGTTCGATTGTTGTGATTCCTGCGCCGATGTCTGCAAAATCGGCGGACAATATCGACGGAGCAATTATTGGTGCCTTCATAGGGGAGCATACTCCATCGGTGACATTCAGGGAAAGGCGGTTCGTTGACCTTTCTTCGCAAAATGTTATAATACAAAGAAACGCAGTGTAAAAGGATGCGAGCAGTTGGACAAGGACTCAGACAACGTGCACGACCTGCTACAACGTGCTGCTGAGCATATCGTTTCGCACCGCTTACCGGAGGCAAACCAGGAACTGGAACGGGCGCTATCAGTCGACTTTGAGCATGCCGATGTGGTGACGTCGTTGAAATACGCCAATTTCTGGAACGACAGGCAGCGACGAGTGGACGAACTCGTTGATCCCTTTGAGCGAGGTGAATACCTTTTAGCCCAATGGACGGTCTTTCAGGAGTTTGTCGACAGGGTTGGACCCCGAGTTGAACTTACTCTGAATGCATTTCGTCGTCATGTTTTTCGTCGTGCTCTCACCTTTTACCGGGAGGTATATGAGGATCGCACCAATCGCGACACCGACCTCCTTGTAAGAATCGGGCGCTGCTATAAGGGGCTCGGCGAGTACGATCGGGCAATGAAATTTTTACGGGCGGCGGGAACGGAGAAACCCGACGACGCCGAGGTGCTGGCGGAACTGGCCGATGTACTTGCCCTCGCCGACGAACCGGCTCAGGCGAAGGCTTTTTTTCGGGAGGCCTTTTTCCGGGATCCTCGAAAGATCGACGTTACGCGTCTCGATTCTGAATTGATACGCCGGCTGGTACAGGCTGTAGAGGACCGGGGATTCACCGATGTTGAACTGCTTGAGTGGATACCCGTTTATGGAGTGCTCTTCAATGTGCTGAATGTGAAGCGGGAATTGCGGTCGATTGAGTTCGGTCGGCTGAAGCAATCCATATATGAACTTGAAAGGGAGCTGCGAGAGGGTACCGGAGACGCACGATTGATCAAGCCCCGATTGATTAATCGATACTTTTGGTTAATTGACCATTACGTTGCGGTAAAGGAAACGCAGGGGAAAATTGACGAAGTGAAAATCAAAATACGGAGTGTGGATACCGATGTCTACCGCCAATACGACGCATGATATTGTAAAAAACGTCACTGAACTTCTGAACGAAGAAAAATGGACGCGAGCGACCCTCAATAATTACACGGTCAGCAACTTCAAGGAACTTGACGATATCGTCAAGGAGATCGAAGAGAATGATCTCGTTGACGAGGTGCGGGAGCTTTGTGACGAACACCTGCAGCATACGAAGAACAGTATAATCGCCCTCTACATTTCCGGCCTGCTCGACCTCGCCCGGCAGTCTGTGGATGACGCCAATCTCATACTTCTGACCAAGATCTTTACCGACAACCACAAGTGGAACATCGTAGAATATCTCGCACTGAAGATACTGCAGTTCGGTGAAAACCGGTTTGCCCTGCGCATTCTTGCCGATGTCTATGACAACGAAAACCAGACCGAAAAACTTCATGATGTCTGGGAGCGTCTCATTCGCGTTGATTTTGAAGAGGCGGATATCGTTCGTCAGCTGGCGCACCTCAAGGAAGATGCCGGCGATATTGAACAGGCCGTTGAGTATTACAAGAAGGCGCTGCATCGGTACATTACCAAAAAGAGTTTCAACAATATAAAGGAAATGTGGCATCGCCTGGTGGAACTCGCTCCCGGTGAGACGGAGTTTTTCTATCACGCCGAATCAAAGATCTCCCGTACGATCAGCTCCGAGCGGGCGGTACAGCTCCTTGAAGATCTCTATCCGGTGTACAAGAAAAATGAAGAATGGGATCGCGCAATCGACCTCCTCAAACGGGTGCTCAACTACGACGCCAAGAGCCCGTGGGGCAGAAAAGAAATTATCGAGTGTTTTGAACACAAGTACGCCGATCACAGTAACCTTCAGGAATACATACGGGTCAGCAACATCAAACAGAGCTGGCGGCCGATCCACGAGGCGATCGCCGATTTTGAGAAACATATTTCCTTTGACAAGGGAAACTTCGTTTTCCATCGCAGCTGGGGTATAGGACGCATACGGGACATCGCCGGCGACGACATTACCGTCGATTTTGCCAAGAAACGAGGTCACAAGATGTCCCTGAAAATGGCTATCGATGCCCTTGATGTGCTTCCCAAGGACCACATCTGGGTCCTCCGTGCGGTGTGGAAGAAGGACAAGCTCCGGAAACTGGTGAAGGAACGGATCGTCTGGGCGCTGAAGACGGTGATTCGCAGCCTCGGCAACGCCGCTGACATGAAAAAAATAAAGGGAGAACTGGTTCCCGCCATTCTTACGCCCGGCGAATGGTCTTCGTGGAGTACGAAGGCTCGGGAAGAACTCAAGACCAACCCCGACTTCGGAACGCTTCCGGACAAGGCGGATCACTTTGTCGTCAGGGATCAGCCGATTACCTTTGAAGAAAAGACCTTCAACAAGTTCAAGGCGGACAAGACCTTTTTTGACCGCGTCAAGACGATGAACGAGTTTCTCGACTCCCTCGACAGTGACGCTACGGAAGGTATCGACAGTGAGTTCTTCCGGGAGATGTTCGACTATTTTTCAAACTATCTCAGGAACATTTCCCATGTGAATGAGTACGTCATCTCATCGGCACTGGTCGTGCACGACATCGTCGACCGTTTTCCGTTCCTGAAGGGTGATCTCGAGTTTGATTTTGCAACGCTCTACCAGGAAATTGACGACGTCGAAGAGGTCTTTTCCAGGATCGATTCAACGGATCTTCGTAAGAAGTTCCTCTCCAACGTCCGGAAGGTGGACAAGAACTGGGGCGAGGTCTACGCCAGGGTATTGCCGATACAACTCTCCCGGGAGGTTCTTCTTGAACTCGATCGCCATGGGAAACAGCAGCTCATTCTCGACTTCATCGGTCACGTGTACGAAAACTATCGGGACATGCGGGAAACCTTTGTGTGGCTCGTGAAAAACTGCGAGAGCGACCCGTGGTTCGATGAAGTGAATATCAGTCCTGAACGGCGTCTTATCGCGATGGTCCATATTTATGACCTCACCTTCAGGGATATCGACAACCGGAAAGACGTGAGTCTCAATCGCAAGATAAACCGGCAGGTACAGAGTTATCTCTTCAAGGACAACAACCTCCCCGAGTTTATCGACAATGCGAGTGAAGAATCGGTGAGCAGGATTTTCACCCTCATCTCCGATGTAAAGGAGATGGACCAGAAGCAGCTTCTCGACCTCAGGCAGCGTATCGTAAACCGCTTTCCCGACTTCCGCTTTTACGGCGAAGATATTGTGGAACAGAGCACCAGAAAGGTCCTCTACTGCACACCCTCCATGTACGAGGCGAAACAGGGAGAATACAAGTACCTTCAGGAAGTTGAGGTTCCCCAGAACTCCAAGGAAATTGAAACTGCCCGTGAATACGGTGACCTGAAGGAGAATGCCGAATACAAGGCGGCCAAGGAACGTCAGGAATCGCTTAATAACAGGGCGGCACGAATCAAGAGCGAGCTTGAGCAGGCGCGCATCGTGAAGCCGGGAGATGTGACGACCGATGAAGTTGCATTTGGTACGACCGTTTTCATGACGAACCTCCTTACCAACAAGGAGATTCACTACACGATTCTGGGTCCCTGGGAATCAAATCCCAAGGAAAATGTGATCAACTACCAGTCGCCACTTGGGGCCCGGCTGCTCAGGGCTTCGGTGGGAGACGTTCTCGATTTCGAGATCAACGAGACGAGGTATCACCTGCGCATAGAATCGATCGAACGGGCGGATTTCAACTAATCAAGTGTGGCGTCCCGACATACCCCGGACATGCCGGATGTGATGCACCTGCTGACCATTCGGCGCTTTCCGCACCCGGGAAACAGGGAGCGTCCCTTCGGGCAAGCCGGAAGCCGGCAGCGCGAACGTCAGGCGGCGCGGGCAGCACGGAGAGGGTTCCCTTCAGGGCTGAAGGTGAAGGGACTTCTTTTCTCACTCTTCGCCGGAGGATGTCTCTATCGAGTCGGGATTAATACCGAGCTGTTCCAGTGAACGGAGCGCCGCCGCCCGGACGGCCGGGTGGTTTCCCTCCCTGCTCTGCTCCAGCACCGTATCCTTCAGAGATGTAATTCCATTGTTGCCGACCGCGCGGATTGCGTAGATCCGGATAATGAAATTGGGATGGTATAGAAGCCTCTCAACGATACCCTGAAGGTCGTCCCTGGTCGTTCTGGAAACGACCCGTCCGATCGCGTCGAGTATCCGGCTGTTTTCCTTTTCCCATTCTTTGTCAATCAGTTCACGAATTGTCTCCGTTGCCCCCCGGGGTGCACCGGTAAGCAACTGCTCGATAATCGCCGTCCTGACGTTGAAGGATGTTCCGTCGTTTTTCACCAGACGCCGCAGTTCTTCCCACCCTTCCCGTTGGTCAAGGGCGGCCGTCGTCCTGACCGCCTCAATCCGAACCCGCTCTTCCGGGTCGCGCCGCACCTTGTACAGTACCGCCGGAAGCGCATCGGTAACGCTCTTTTCCCGTATCGCCTCGAGCGCCGATATACGGACCCGCCAGAATTCATCCCGCAGAGCAGCCTGAATAGCCTCCCGTGCCTCGGGAGTGTCGAAATTCGCAAGAGCCGAGGCGGCGTATGCGCGGGTCATTGCGTCATTGGACCGAAACTGTCGCGTAATGATCGGCAGAGCCCGCGGGTCACCCAGTTTGCCGAGGGTATCAATTGCGTAGCGTTCCAGTGTCGTCGTCGCCTCTTCATCTTCCTGTATTATCTCGCTCACGAAGTCAAACACGTCGGGGTCTCCCCGCAGTCCCAGCTCGATGAGAATTCGTCCGCGGACATCGTCATGAACGTCCGGTTCCCGGTACAGACGGATGAGTTCTTCCGAAGAGACACCCGCCGAAGCGTAAAATCGAACCGCTGCGGTTGCCGGGCCGATAGATCCCGTCCTGATGAGTTGTTCAATTGAAGGCCGGTATTCCTCGGGAATGTCGGCACCGGTCTCCCGGAGATAGGAAAGCAACGCCATGAGCACGTCGTCGTTCCAATCCTGATGGGTATCAATAATGGAAAGGGCGCGATCATGACCGGCAGGAGATGCAACCGCCTGGAGAAACCTGGCGGCGTGTTCAAGAACGCCTTCGTCGTTGCTCGTATTGAAGAGGCTGACGACGTCAGGAGCGAGCTCCTCTTCCCCGTTTTCCGTCAGTGTGGGAAGCAGTTCAACGATTTCGGAATTTATGCCGTAGCGCAATGTATCCCGCCACTCATCAAGGGACGACCGGACGACCCCAGTCTCTTCGGTCGCATCAGTCTGGGTATATGCAGGGAGCGACGCACACAGAAAGATCGTGACGACCGCGATTGACAGCTTGTGATTTCTCATCATATGGACAACTCCTATACCGGGCCCGTCCCGGAGGTGTTTCCCCGCCGTATAGAACGTACATTCAAACCAAAGAGGCGGTATACCCCCAGTAACGCGAAAATTGCAGGCACCGCGTGGAGGAGAAAGAGGGCGAGATTCACCGGCGAACTTCCGGTGCTCCACCACTGCGCAGTGACTCCCAGAAGCGTCACAGCCTGCCTGACAAGGATGACGCTCAATACCGCTGCCGTCGTGCCCGCGGCGGCGGGGAGCAGGACCTTTCCGATTCTCCCTACAGAGAACCCCCGGGAGATGCGGTATACAGGGTGGATATAGAGGAGGAGCCCGACCGTGAAGGCGATACTGTTTGCCGCGGCGAGACCGGATACCCCGAGTCGCGTCTCTTTGAGCCAGAGGCTTAACACGACATCGAGAAAGACCGTGATGATTGCGTTGATGAGTGGTGTCCGGTAATCGTCGCATGCGTAGAACGCGCGCTGAAGAAAGGTGAAGGCGGCGACGCTGAAAAGACCGAAACTGTAGTAGACGAGCACATCCGCCGCCAGCGTGGTCGCCGCGGCGGAAAAGGCGCCCCGCTGCAGGGCGACGGCTATCATCTCGCGGCCGAGAACGATCAATCCCGCCCCCGACGGAATGAGGAGCAGCAGCAGTCCGCGTATTCCTCGTTCAATGCTGTCCGCCACCCCTCGCCGATCGTCTAACGCGTGCTGCCTGCTCATTGTGGGGAAGAGAACCGTCGTGATCGATGCCGCAAAGATACCGAACGGAAGTTGCCAGAAGACGAGGGCGTTGGTCATGGCCGATCCGCTTCCGTCTTCCAGGCCGCTTGCAAAGAAAAGTGCAACCTGCTGGTTGATTGCGAATACGCTCGCCGTCGAAACGACGGGCATCCATTGTCGCAGTACCTTTCTGAAATCGGCCGTGGAAAACGAAAAAACGGGCTTCAGGGAATAGCCGAACCGTTTCACCGCCGGAATATGGATCAAAAGCTGGCCTATCCCGCCGAGAAGGACGCCGACAACCATTGAAAAAACCCCGAGGTATCGGTGGAGAACCAGAATGCTGGCAATGACAAAGAGAGAAAACAGGAGCGGCGCCACCGCGGGAATAAAAAAGGAATGGTGAGAGTTCAACGTACCCATCAGGACGGCAGCGATGGAAATGAACAACAGGTAGGTAATAAACCATCGAAACAGCTCTGCTGCCAGTTCCTGTCGTTCATGCTCCGGAAAGTCAAGAATGATTTCCGTAATCGACCCGGGAGAGAGTATTGAAAAGAGTATGATCGGGAGCAGTACGACCAGTTGAAATCCGATCAGTTGTCGGACCAGAATATGGGATCGCGAAAGGGAGGAATCCTCAACATGACTCCTGGACAACGTGGGAATAAACGCCGACGACAACGCCCCTTCGGCGAGAAGTTTTCTCAGGTTGTTTGGAATATTGAAGACCAGGTTCAGGACGTCCGCGCTCCCTGACGCACCGAATACGGCGCCGATAACGGCGATGCGGACGAAGCCGAGCAGCCGGGATACGAGGGTCGACGCCATGACGACGAAGGTGGCGGTGGTGGTGTTTCCTTCCCTGCCGCCGGCAATCGCTGCGGCCGGCGGCTCCCCTTCACTCCTTTTCACGTGAATAGACCTTCAACAGGGAATCACGGAACGTCGTAAAGGTACCCTGCCTGATTGCCCGGGCGCTTTCATCGACGAGCCATTTCATGAAGCGCAGGTTGTGTTCCGTCGCCAGCATGGGCCCGAGAATTTCGCCTGATTTGAAGAGATGCCGCAAATATCCCAGACTGTAAGAGTCTCCACCAAAGGAGTCGATAACCGGATCCGGAGGATCATCATCGTGAATCCAGCGCGCGTTCTTGAGATTGATGCGTCCATAGGTAGTGAAGAGCGTTCCGTTTCGTCCCGCCCTGGTCGGAAAGACACAGTCAAACATGTCGATGCCGTTTTCAATGGCGGCGAGAATGTACTCCGGCGTTCCGATACCCATGACATATCGGGGATATTCCTTCGGTATCTGTGGGGCGGTGTGGGCGAGAATCTCGCGGTACTGCTCGTACGTTTCCCCGACGGACAAGCCTCCGATAGCGATGCCGGGAAAGCCGATCTCCAGGGTGCGATGGACCGCCTCGGTGCGCAGGTCGGGGAATATATTCCCCTGAACGATACCGAACAGGTGGCCGCTATAGCCCCTCTTTCGTTCCTCGGTCCACCGGTTTTTGGCGCGATTGGCCCAGGCGGTCGTCGTTTTCAAGGCGCTTTCCGCCGCCCCGCGCCCTTCGTCGGCGCCTGTACAGACATCAAGGACCATTTGTATGTCCGAACCGATTGTACATTGAATCTCTACCGCCCGCTCGGGGGTGATTGTGTGTCTGCTTCCGTCTATATGTGACTGAAAGCGGGCGCCTTCCTCAGTGATCTTTCTGAACGGTGCAAGGCTGAATATCTGGTATCCCCCGGAGTCGGTGAGGATGTTGTGTCGCCATGAGGAAAATCGGTGGAGTCCGCCGAAGGAACCGATTACATCCATACCGGGTCGCAGAAAAAGGTGATAGGTATTGCCGAGGATCAGGCGATACCCTATGCGATGGAGCGTGTCATGACGTATCGCTTTTACCGTACCTGCGGTACCGACCGGCATAAATGCAGGGGTTTCCACGTCACCATGGGGGAGATGAAGGCGACCGGTCCGCGCGGCGGTTGCGGCGTCATATGTATCGATCGAAATAAGGTGTTCAGCTGACTGTGTGTTCACAATTGTTCCGTTATGTTCTTGCCGTTCGAATGAGGATAATGCCGATTACAGTGAATAGTACCACTCCCGCCCACGCTCCGACCAGAGGTGGAATGGTGCCGTTTCCGGCGAGGAGTTCCATCACCATTCCCGTCACGTAGTAGACTACCGCAGCGACGAGGGAAAGGAGCAGACTCATGAGAAGGATGTTCTTCCTGAAACGACCTCCCAGTCCGCAGGACAGGAGGAGGACTATAAAGGGCGTAAGGGAGAATGAAAACCTGCTGTAATAATCCGTAAGTTCCTGACGATAGGGTTGTCCTGAGTCGCGCAGTCCGAAGACCCAGCGGCGCGCCTCGTCGAAGCGCAACTCATCGACGTTCTCCCCTGAACGACGAAATCGTTCCGGCGGCAGGGAATAGGCGGGCTCGGAAAGGCGGCGAAACGAGGTCGCTTCAATGTCGGGAGGAGCGGAATCGCCGTCCGCCGGGGAGCTCTCCTCCTCCTGCAGTTCGTAGCGAGTGCCGTTTTCAAGAATCCATACGTTTTCCTGTTCCGACCAGAGAGCCCGCTCGGCGTCAATCCGCCCGGCAAAACGACCGTTCCGGCGGCGGAGAATCATGACCCGGGACAGCTCCTGAACGGCGTCATTGTAGTATTCCGCGGAATAGATGATCTCTCCCCCGGGACTGCGGACCGTAATATTTGAATTACTCAGAGATCGCGAAATATTGAGAAGTCGGCGAGTCTCCTCATTCTTTCTCCGATAGGTATCTATAACCACATATTCCTGGAAAAAGAAGACGCCGATGCTGAAAAGCATACCAATGACGAGAAAGGGTGTGGTAAATCGCCGAATGGAAACACCCGAATCGAACACGGCAATCAGCTCATTATTGCCGTACAGGGTGCCGAGGGTATACGCCGCCGCAAAGAGGAGCGCCACCGGCAGCGAAAAGGTTACGGCCCGAGGGACAAAAAGCAACTGAACGTTCAGAATCTCCGAAAGGGGGACCTCCAGGTTGAGAAATCGTACCAGGTTGGAAAAGAGATCCATCAATTGAATGATCAGGACGAAAAAGAGTATGGCCAGCAGGAATACGGGGAAAAAGGTGCGCAGGAGAAGCCGATCAAAAAGCATCAGCGGTGTGACCTCCGTATGAAAATGGAGATCCCGACGACGATAAAAAGCACGTTGGGCAGCCACATTGCTGCAGCGGGAGGAACATTGGGGCGCTGCGTGCCGAACGTCTGGCCACCGATGAGAAGGGCCCAATAGGTGGTGGCTACAATCAATCCGATACCGAAACCGACCCCTCTGCCGCTCCGACGGGAGTACAGTCCCAGCGGAAATGCGAGAACGACGAAGGAAATCGCGGCAAACGGGATACTGAACTTCTTGTGGTACTCCAGGCGAAAGACCTGAAGGGAACGATCGGTCGGTTTCTGATCCCGAATTCGTTGTGCCTCTTCCGACAGCGTTGACGCCTCTCTTCCGCTCCCTCCGTGTCGGGCGACATCAAGCCACGCCCATTGTGCATCGGCGATACGCAGGGCGCTTTCAGATTCCCATTCTTCCCGACGGACTGCCAGAAGCTCCTCTTTCCGGCGGATCTCTTCCCGCACATCCCTGGCGCTCATTTCCCGCGGTCCCGGCGAGCGGATTGCCACGGTAATGTCCTGCAGCAGAATGTTGTACCGCATGATACGGGCGGTACTGTAGGTATAATTACCGTCGTCTATTCCGGAGAGGGAGGTCACGTTCGTAAGGAGCAGACCGATCGTATTGGGATCCCCTTCCCGGAGAAGTTCCGCCCGCTCAGCCGTGATCGTCCGACGCTGGCCCTGTGCGTCTGAATCGATGATGACGAACTCACCGACCTGTCCCGGCGCGACCGGACCGGTGACGAGGGTATCCTCCTGATAGCGCTTCACCGAATACGGTTCCAGCTCGAGGGCGGGATTCGCATAAAGCAGTTCCCTGTAGAGGGAGCCGAAATTCATGGTACCCAATGGAAGAAGGTAGTCATTGACGAAAAACGAGGCGAATGAAAGAAGTACCGCCAGAGCCAGCACGGGAGAAAAGAGCTTGCCCAGGGGAAAACCGGCGGCCCGGAATGCGACAATTTCATTGTCACCCGACAAACGACCGATCGCCATGAGCGTCCCAACGAGCGTTGCGAAAGGTACGGACAACGCGATAATCGAGGGGACGGCATAGACGATAAGACGCACAACAGCACCGAGGGGGACGTCTTTCTGGAGAATGTCTTCCGCCAGCAACAACAGCTGGTTTATAAAAAACATGAAGAAGAAAAAGGCGAAGGAAACGAGGAAGGAAAGAAGAAACTCCCCTCCCACATAGCGGTACATGAGTGGCGCAAAAGCCGCCCCGCCCTTCGACTTTCCTGACATGAGTGTTATCCCGTGCCGGTGGAACCGAACCCACCGTCACTTCTGGCCGTATCGGACAGCGACGGCGCGGACACAAACCGCGCCTGAACTACCGGCGCGATGACGAGCTGGGCGATTCGCATTTCCGGCCGGATCGTCACGGTTTCACCTCCCAGATTGATGAGGGGCACGGAAATCTCGCCGCGATAGTCGCTGTCGATGGTGCCGGGGGCGTTGAGAACGGTGATGCCGTACTGAACGGACAACCCCGATCGCGGCCGTACCTGCCCTTCATACCCCGGAGGGAGTTCAAGTCTGACACCCGTGGGAAAAAGACGGCGCTCCCCTGGTTGGAGGAACGCCGGTTCATCAATCGCCGCCCGAAGGTCCGCGCCTGCAGATCCCTCGGAGGCGTAGTCTGGGATAAAGGAAGGGTGCGCAACGAGGCGCACCTCCATTTTTTTTCTATCGTCGTCGACCACGATCCTGACCGCCGTCACGACGTCCACGATTGTCCCGCCGTTCGCCGCCTCGTTCGGACCACGCTCTCGGGGTTCGTTCATTCCTTCGTAGATGAGACTCAGATTGACCCGGCCCATCTTGTCGATTTCGATTATCTTGACGTCCACTTCCTGACCGAGCGAAAGTACGTCTTCCACGGAGTTCACCCGGTTTGCCGCCATTTTGCTGATATGGCAGAGTCCCTCGCGGCCGGGAAGAAACTCGATGAACGCACCGAAATCAACGATGCGTTTCACCACACCGGGATAGACGGCACCGATTTCCGGTTCTTCCAGAAGCTGGAGAAAGCTCTTTTTCGCGTTGTCTGCGGCCGATTTGTCTTTGGAATAGATCGTAACGGTTCCGTTATCGTCAAAGTTGACCTGAACGCCGAACTTCTCCGAAATGGCTTTTACCGTCTTGCCGCCGCTGCCGATGAGAAGGCCGATTTCGTCGGGGTCAACGGAAAAGGAAATGATACGCGGCGCGTGTTCCGAAAGCTCTTCATGGGGAGACCGAATCGCTTCCGCCATCTTCTCAAGGATATGCATCCGGCCGCGCCGTGCCTGATCGAGGGCGGTCGTCATGACTTCTCTCGAGACGTTTTTGACCTTGATATCCATTTGAAAGGCGGTAATCCCTTCGGCTGTTCCGGTAACCTTGAAGTCCATGTCACCCAGGTGATCTTCCTCACCGAGGATGTCGCTCAAAACCGCGGTCCGTTCTCCGTCGGTGACGAGACCCATCGCAATACCTGCGACCGGTTTCCTGGTGGGGACACCGGCGGCCATCATGGCAAGTGAACCGCCGCAGACGGTAGCCATCGAGGATGAACCGTTGGACTCGAGAATTTCCGAAACGATACGGAGCGTATAGGGAAAGGCGTCCTTGTCGGGAATGACCGATTCCAACGCCCGGTGGGCGAGGTGGCCGTGACCGATTTCCCGGCGTCCCGTGCCCATGCGACCCGTTTCACCGACAGAAAAGGGCGGGAAATTATAGTGGAGCATGAAGCGTTCCCGGCGGTCACCGTCAATGTCGTCCATGATCTGTTCGTCGTACATCGTACCGAGGGTGATCACTGCAAGGGCCTGTGTTTCACCGCGGGTGAAGAGGGCGCTGCCGTGCGTACGGGGAAGAACGTCTATTTCACAGGTGATGGGTCGGATATCTTCCAGGCCACGCCCGTCGGTCCGACGGTGATCGCGGAGGATCGACTCGCGCACGATTTCCTGCTCCATATCGCCCAGGAGAGACTTCGCCATTGTGACGTCGTCGTCTTCCTGCAGTTGCTCCGCAAAGTGCTCGAGGGTCTCCTTTTTCACCGCTTTGATAGCCGCGTAGCGGGTGTGCTTCCCTTTGACGAAACACGCTTCCGTCAGTTTGGACTGCGCGTACGCGCGAATATCGTCCGCTACGGCAAGAGTGCGCGTATCTTCGATAAGGGGGAGTTTTTCTTTTCCCACGGCGTCGCGAAGCTCATCCTGGATGCGACAGAGTTCGAGAATCACTTCCCGGGCCTTGTCAATTGCGGCGATCATGAGTTCTTCCGAAACTTCCTGGGCGCCACCCTCCACCATGGTGATGCCGTCCTTGGTTCCGGCGACGATGATTTCGAGCTCCGACGCCGCAATCTGGTCAAAGGTGGGGTTTATAACCAGTTCACCGTCAACGGAACATACCCGAACGGCACCGATTGGCCCGTCAAAAGGGATGTCGCTTATATGAACGGAGGCGCTGGCGGCCACCATGGCAATCACGTCGGGCGGATTAATCTGATCGGTTGAAAGGACGGTGGGAACGATCTGCAGCTCCCGCATGAATTTCTTAGAAAAGAGGGGCCGCATCGGGCGGTCGATAAGCCGGCAGACGAGGATTTCCTTGTCTTTCGGTCGTCCTTCCCGCTTGAGAAATCCGCCGGGAATTTTACCTGCGGCGTAGTATTTCTCGTTGTATTCCACCTGCAATGGAACAAAGTCGAGCCCTTCTCTGGGCTCATCCGACGCGGTAGCCGTCGATAATACGGCGGAACCGCCGTACGTCGCAAAAACCGCGCCGTTGGCCTGTTTGGCCATGCGACCGGTTTCCAGAGTGAGTTCCTGATCACCGATCTGTATTTTTACTGTATGCATTGTACTTGTATACCTCGTTGAGTGGTTGGCTGCGCGCGGAACGCCGGGCAACCAACCCGGCGCGGCGCAGATGACGGTTACTTACGCAGTCCGAGCTCGGAGAGAATGGAACGATACCGTTCCAGGTCGGAGTCCTTGAGGTATCGCAGAAGACGTCGTCGCTGACCGACAAGCTTCAACAAGCCTCGTCGGCTGTGGTGGTCCTTTTTATTGAGCTTCAGATGCTCGGTGAGTTCGGTAATGCGCTCGGTGAGCAGTGCGATCTGGACTTCCGCTTTTCCGGTATCCTTTTCGTTCTCGCCAAACTTCGCGACAATTTCGCGTTTGCGTTCAGCCGTTGTTGACATGTGGGTTTCTCCTTAACAAAACATATTGTGTTTCTTCCAGTATATTCTCCCACTGCAGCGTTCCATCCACGGAAACACTGATCATGCCCTCGCGGTTTGAGTCCTCCGAAATGTATGTACATTCATATGTACCCGGAGGCGGCAGAAGCTGGCGACATTCGTTGCGGTGGGACGGTAGTTGGCCGTCAACTGCAACGGTGTACGGTCGGCCGAGCAATGCGGCCGCCACTTCTAAGTCCCCAACCGCGACGGCACGACGGATGCGGGAGCTACTGATAGACCCGTCATTATCTTTTAGCGCGGGCACGATGTCAACCCTGACGTCCCGTGCAGCCATCCACTGACGAAGTTCCTCGGCGTGAATATCCCGGTTGTGGCCGAGATGAAAATTGAAACCGACGACCATCAGTCGAAGAAACGGAAAAAGATGAAGAATCTTCTCCAGAAATGCTTCTCCACGAAGTCTCGCAAAGCGCTCGTTAAATCTGACGAGTATGGCCTCTTCAATGCCCGTCTGGGCAAAATACTCAAGACGCAGCCGTCGCGTCGAAAGATCGCCGATATAGCTTTCCGGACGTATGAGACGTGCAGGATTGGGATCGAAGGTCAGGACGGCGGGTATCCCTTTCTCGAGGGTGCCCGCGTCGGAGACGGCCCGGTGTAACAGTTCCTGATGTCCCCGATGAACTCCGTCAAAGACACCGACGGCAAGACTCACCGGGCGGGAGGTGGGAAAACCGCGGGGCGGATAGTCTGGATCATCCCAGATCGCCAGGGGAATGAGTGGATCAGGGGGAGTGAAACCGACCGCTCCATTGTCAGGATGACTCATGGGCGTACCTCATCATCTTCGAGGGGAAAAACCGCACCATATGAAAGGGTGATATCGGTGACGGCGCCTTCCACGTCGGTATTTCCGCTGGCGGCAACGTCCATGAGGGCGACACACCGATTCCCGGTGTCGACGAGAAGGAGGTGTTCCACCACACCGGCATACTGAAACCGCGCGATTTCATCGATGATCCCCTTCATGGACCGGGGTGTGACCGACCGGTGAGGCATCTTGCCGCCCCGCAAGTTACGGGCCTCCTCTGCCGTAACGGAAACGACGGGAATCGTGCCGAGGCGACGTATGGCATCGGGAATCGGAAGGAGAAGCTCCTCGTCGGTGTGCGCATCCATAGCTTCCGGAAGGAACGCATCGGCGACGGAAAAAGGGCCGACCCGATCCCGGCGCAACTCTTCCAGGTAGGCGTAACTTCCCGCCGCGCGCCCGATATCACGGGCAAGGGAGCGTATGTAGGTACCGCTCTCACAGTGTACCGCCATGCGATATCGGTTTGGCGGCGGGGCTTTTTGACGCGGCGTATCCTCAATCGGAGTAATTGTCAGCTCATGAACCAGTATTGACCGTGGTGACAGAGTGACCTCTTCTCCGGCCCGCGCCAGGGCATACGCCCGCTTTCCTCCCACCTTCAGTGCGGAGTAACTCGGCGGGACCTGTTCCGTCGTACCCACAAAACGGCGCGCCTCCTCCTCAATGATTTCCCGCGGGGGCACCCCGCCGGTGGCAACCACCGAACCGAGACGGTCCAGCGTATCCGTTTCACTGCCGAAGAAGACGATGCCTGTGTATCGCTTGTCGAGTTTGAGAAAAAAACGGGAGAGCCGTGTCGCCTGCCCGACGAGAACCACCATCAGTCCCGAGGCAAAGGGGTCGAGGGTACCTGTGTGTCCTACTTTCCGCCGGGGGAATCTTCTTTTGACGGGGTACAGCGCCCTGGCGGAGCTACTCCCCGTCGTCTTGTCCAGCAGCAGAATCCCGCTGTTCATCGTCGGAAAACTCAAGGGTGTTGATTGTCCGGATGATTTCCTGCCCCTCTTCGATGCTGTGATCGGCGACAAAGTGGAGGCGCGGCGTGACCTGGGTTTTCAGGACGCGACCTATCCGGGACTGAAGGAAACCGGCGGCGGAGTTCAGTCCCTCCACCGCCAGGTCGACCTTTTTATGATCAAGGAAGGATGAAACACCGATTCGGGCGGTGCTGCCGTCCTTCGCCAGTTTTATATAACTGAAGGATACGAGGGTATTGACCCGATGGTCCTTTATCTCTCCCCTGAGCAACAGCTCACTCAGCTCGTGAAGGATCCGTTGTGAAAGTCGTGCCCGTCGTGTGTCGTCCATCAGGACTCCAGCTTCTTGGCAACTTCCTTGACCACGTAGATTTCAAGGGTATCTCCCACCTGCACGTCCTGAAGATTGCTGATGCCTATGCCGCATTCATACCCGGCGGAAACTTCCCGCACGTCGTCCTTGAAGCGCTTGAGCGATGAAATCGTACCTTCGTGAATCTGTACGTTGTCCCGAAATACGCGAACGTTCGCCTTTCGTTGCACCACCCCTTCGGTAACGTAACATCCGGCGACGATTCCGATCTTCGGTACTTTGAAGGTATCCCGAACTTCCACGGCACCGACGGTCTTCTCCTGAAGATCCGGCGCAAGCATGCCTTCCATGGCCGCCCGAATGTCTTCCACCGCATCGTAAATGATGCTGTATTTCTTGATCTCCACCTTCTCCCGCTCGGCAAGCTGTTGTGCCCGCGGTGTGGGACGCACGTGAAAACCGACAACGATTGCGCTTGATGCGGAAGCGAGCATGATATCTCCCTCGTTGATCGCTCCTGCCGACGCGTGAATCGCCACGAGGCGAATCTCCGGCGTACTGAGGCGCTCAAGGGCGTTCTGAAGCGCTTCAACGGAACCGTGGACGTCACCCTTTATGACGACCTTCAGTTCCTGTACCGCTCCCTCCTGGATGCTGTCGTAGAGGTTGTCCAGCGTCACCTTCTTGACGTTCTTCGCTTCCTCAACGCGTTTCAGCTCCTGTCGCTTTGCCCCGACCTGGCGGGCGGATTTCTCATCCTCCGTCACCTGGAAGGGATCACCCGAGTCGGGAACGCCGTCAAAACCGAGAACTTCCACCGGCATCGACGGACCCGCCTCATCAACGCGTTTTCCCAGGTCGTCAAACATGGCACGCACTTTCCCCGGATAGATACCGGCGATAAAGGAGTCACCGATACGCAGGGTACCGCGCTGTACCAGTACCGTCGCAACGGTTCCACGGCCGGGGTCGATTTTACTTTCGATGATCTTTCCTTCGGCGCGACGGTCGAAATTGGCGGTGAGCTCAAGCAGTTCCGCCTGAAGAAGGACCGTTTCAAGGAGGTCTTCAATACCGAGCCTCTGAAGTGCCGACACCTCTACGACCGGCGTCTGTCCGCCCCAGTCTTCCGGAATGAGATCGAGCTCGGAAAGTTGCTGCTTCACCCTGTCGACGTTTGCTTCCGGCAGATCTACCTTGTTGACGGCGACGATAATCGGTACACCCGCTTCTTTTGCGTGATCCACCGCTTCCCGCGTCTGCGGCATGACGCCGTCATTGGCTGCTACGACGAGAATGACGATGTCCGTCACCTGGGCGCCCCTGGCGCGCATAAGGGTAAACGCCTCATGACCGGGGGTGTCAAGGAAGGTCAGCGTGCCCTGCTCCAATTTTACCTGATAGGCACCGATATGCTGCGTAATTCCGCCGTGCTCGCCTTCGACCACGTTGGTGGAGCGAATCGCGTCGAGCAGTTTTGTCTTCCCGTGGTCGACGTGACCCATGACGGTAACGATCGGTGAACGGGCTTGCAGGTCACCCTCGTCGTCCTTTTCGGATTCGATAAGCGTCTCTTCATAGAGGGAGACGACATTGACCTTGCAGCCGTACTCTCCCGCCAGAATTTCCGCTGTTTCCCGGTCGATCTGCTGATTGATGGAAACCATCATTCCCATACTCATCAGCTTTCCGATAAGTTCATTGGCTTTCAGGTTCATCTTCTTTGCCAATTCACTCACCGTCACCACTTCCATGATGTCGATCTCTTTGGGAACCGGATTGGCCTTCGGCTGCGGTTTCTTCCGGTTGAAACTTATCTCTTTTTCACGCTGCCGGTCGTCACGTTCGTATCCGCCGCCGCCGCGTCCCTTCTTGCTCTTGTAAAAGCGTTTTCCCCGCACTCTTTGCAGGTGCGCCGCGCTTGTCCGTATCCGTCGGTGGCTGTCCCGTCGGTGCTCCCTGTTGGGGGCGTCCCATGGGCGGTCTTCCGCCGGCGGGGCGTCCCCCGGGGCCGCGTCCCGGACCGGGGCCACGACCTGGACCTGCGCCTCGTCCGCCGCTTCCCGGACCGCGATAGGGAGCGCCTCTTCTCTGACCCGGAGCCTCTCCGCGGCCTTCACCACCGGGACGGCGACTGTCTTCTCTCGGGGCACCTTCCCCGCGATCGGTCCGTCCCCGGGCGGTTCGTTCCCGCATGGAGGTCGGCAGCGGCGGACGGCGGTGTTCCGGTGTATTTATGCGGCCTTTTCCGGTTGGTTTGGCGTTGCTCCACGCCAGCCCCGGCTTCGGCGGTTCCTTCTCTTCCTGAGGTTCTTTCTTTTGCGGTTTTGTCTCTTCCGCGGGAGGTGTACCTTCCCGTTTCGGTGGTTCATCCGCCGTTTTTTTCCGTGAAGAGCTCTCGCCGGGAGCCTCGGATGTTTTTGCCCCGGGGGTCTCAGCACCGGCGCGTTTGGCCCCTTGATCGGTGTCGGAATCGGCGCTCTTTTTCGCCGTGCCCGACGCCACTTCTGCGGAGGATTCCGCCCTGGCGGCCTCCTTCGGGGTGCGAGTCTTTACCTCACTTGAAGGTTTTGAGTCCGCTTGTTTGGACTCGACGGCGGGCGTGGTGGTTTGGGAGGATTTTACCGATTCTTTGGGAGTCGTTTCCTTCGATTCCGCGCCTTGCGACGGCTGAGTCGATGCGGATTGCTGAGCCGGTTCTGCCGTTCCTGTCTCGGGCATGGCGCTCTTCCGCTTCGTTACCGCCTTCGGCTTCCGTTTAACGACAACTCGAACTTTCTTCTTCTCACCGGACGTACCACTGTCCGATGTGGAAGCCGTTGAGCTTTCCGATTTTTTCTTAATGAGCGTCGTTTTCGGTTTCTGTTTATCCTGATCCTCTGCCATACCACTCCTTTATCTCGAGTTTACCGATTCTGATGGGGATCTGTAAACCGCCCGCGGGCATAGTCAATACCTAGTTACTCTTCCAATTCGTCATCGTCTTCGACGATTTCGACACTTTCCGTCAAGATTACCCGAATTGTCTCGGCTTCATCGGCGGTGATGTTTTCGATTGAATCGACGGACTCCGGATCGAGGGAAATAAATGCGTCAAGATCGGAGATACCGGCGGCGTTCAGTTTGTCCACCAGCTGGGGAGTCATGTTGGGAAGTTCCGCGATCGACGTAACTACCTCTTCTTCCCCTTCTTCGGTCTCATACCCGTCCTCTTCTTCGTCCTCGTCTTCTTCATCCTCTTCGTCTTCGTCTTCCGTCGGGGCGACCGATTCCGTCGCGTCCTCTACGCCATCGGTGTCCGATTCTTCATACTCACCTTCTTCAGCGCCCTGCTCTTCGTCGTAATCGTCTTCGTAGAGGTCGTCTTCATATTCATCCTGCTCCACGATTTCGACATTTTCGGTGATGATTTTACTGAGCGTCGCAGCCGTTTCGTCGTCCATTCCATCGAGTTCGTGGAGTTCTTCATCGGACAACCCCACGAGTTCCTCAATGAGGGTGATGTTGTTCTGCTCAAGGATGGATACCATCGATTCGGAGACACCGGGCAGCTCGGCAACGGAGGTGATTTCTTCCTCCTCGTCGGGAGTATCGCCGAACAGGGCAGATACGGCGCGCTTGGATTCAGCGGCGATGTCAAGTTCGTCAAACTGGTCAACCGTCTTCACATCGATATTCCAGTCGGCCAGCCGGTTGGCAAGACGCACGTTCAGACCCTGCTTGCCGATCGCCAGCGAGAGCTGATCCTCCGGAACGATAGCGAGCGCCTGCCGACGTGCTTCATCGAGGATCACAACGCTCGTAACCTCCGCCGGAGAGAGGGCATTTTTAATGAGAATACGCGGATCGGCGTCGTACTTCAGGATGTCGATCTTTTCCCCTTCCAGCTCCCGCACGATCGCCTGAATCCGGACACCCCGCAGGCCGACGCAGGCACCGACGGGATCGACATCATCCCGTGACGATGCGACGGCTATCTTTGTCCGGTATCCCGCTTCACGTACGATCCGTACAATTTCTACGGTCTTGGCGTAGATTTCTGGTACTTCAAGTTCAAAGATCCGGCGGACAAGGTCGGTATGGGTTCGGGAGAGGGCGATCTGAAGCCCTGAGTTTCCCTTTGCGACGTCGACGATAAGTGCCTTGATGCGGTCGTTGGTACGGTAGACCTCTCTCGGTGACTGATAGCGTTTCGGAAGGATACCCTCGGACTTTCCCAGGTCGACAAATATGTTGCCGTTTCGTTCGCGCTGAACGTAACCGATGACAAGCTCGCCGACTTTGTCTATGAATTCCGAGTAGAGGGTATCCTTCTGAATCTCCCGAATGCGTTGTCGTGCTTTCTGTTTGGCACTCTGTATCGCAACGCGGTCAAATTCCTGCGGATCGATTTCTATGAGCAGCTCGTCCCCCACCTCGCATTCCTCGTTGAGTTCCAACGCTTCGGAGAGGGGAATTTCGGTCACCGGATCTTCCGGGTCCTCGACAATAACCTTCTGGGCAAAGAGAGTTACTTCGTTGCCGTCATCACTGAACTGGACGACCGCATTGTCCGAGTGGCCGTATTTCCGTTTGTAGGCGGCAATTAAAAACTCTTCGATGACCTTCATCAGCAGGTCTTCCGAAATACCTTTGTCCTGAACTACCGCGCGGATCGCCTCCGCAAGTCCCACCGACATTCTCTGATCCTCCTGTCAATCCGTCAGTCGCGCCTTGACGACCGTCTCGGGAACGAATGTGTGACGCGTTCCTTCGTTATCGACGATTGAACACGTCCCTTCGTCGGCAACTTCTATCACACCTTCTATCCAATCATTCCCGTCCGCCGGCAACACCCGTACGGGAGTTCCCACAAACACCGAAAACTCATAAAATTCTTTAATGTACGGCCAATACCCGGTGAACTGAACTCTATGTGCAAGTCGTCATCCTCCAGCAGTTGCTCAAGCCGCGGCTGAAGGGTCTGATGAATCTCACCCAGATCGTCAAGGCTGATTCCCGCCGGGCGATGAAGGACGCAGTGCACGTGGGTGCGACCTTTTACACGCTCCGCCGAAAACTCGACGATGGAGTATCCCAAACTTTCGATTATGTCTCTTGCACCGTCGACGACCGGGCCCGACGGTTTTCGATTCTGCACCGTAGTCTCCTCGACAATTGGGCGGCTGGGCATAAAAAAAAGAGCCCGCCGGAGCGACTCTTTGCTGCCGTAACAGTAAGTTGTCTTTCTCAATACTACATAACCGGTACGACACCGTCAATAGCACGCTCTCACCGTTTTACCATGCAGACAAAGGCACCGATGACGGTAAACCCCGCGTCCCTGACGAGGGCGGCACATTGGGAGATGCTGGCGCCGGTCGTGGCGACATCGTCGATGATTACTCCCCTTTTTTCACAATCCTTTTCCCCGATGACAGGGGCGTCGCGAACGAGCATATATTTTTCGGCTGCGTTGGTCAGCCGACCCGCCCGGGTAAGTCGTTTTTGCTGGCTCCCCGCCTTGCGCCGGAGAAGGTGGCTCTGCGGAAGGGAAAGGGCCGAGGCGATCATCTGGACCTGGTCGAACCCGCGCCGCCTCCGACCCGAGCGACTCGCAGGAACGGGAACGAGGAAGAGACCCTCCTCCGTCGTCAATGCAATGGAATCGGCCACAAGTGGAGAGAGGAGGATTCTCCCGAGATCGACGGCAAGGCGTTTGTTACCGGTTATTTTCACGACCTCTATCGCCCGTTTGGCGATGCCCGCATACTCAACCGCGCCGTAGCAGGGTATTTCACTTCCCGGCAATGTCACGGCAAAGGGGCCGGGCATCTTCTGAAGCTCCTCAATACAGGAGGGGCAGATCGCACAGTCTCCCAACAACAGGGGAAAATCGCCGCAGAGGGCGCACATCGTATAGTCCTTCCAATCACGTCTCATGAAAAGGTCCCAAACCGTCCCAGGGGCCGAAGGCTTTCCACGCTTGTCTGCGCATGGGGATTGCACTACTTTCAACACATGGACGACCATTTTGACTTTATCATTGCCGGGGGCGGTGCGGCGGGCCTGTTGCTTGCATATCGTCTCGTTCATCACGGTTACGACGATTCCTCAATACTTGTCGTCGACCGAGAAAAGAAGGGCGCAAACGACCGCACCTGGTGTTTCTGGATCGACCATCCCTTCCCCTTCGATCCCGTCGTCCATCGGCGGTGGAAGCAAATGTGGTTTCACGGATCTTCCCGATCGCACCGCTTTGACCTTGCCCCCTTTGAGTATCGTATGATCAGGGGAGAAGACTTCTATTCCTTTGTCCTGTCGGATCTGGAGAAGCGGGAGAATGTGGTTTTCCTGTCGGGAGACGTTGCGGAGATACGGGATGCCCCGTCGGATGAACCGCCCGAAGGAGCCCGGGGAGCGACGATTACGCTGGCGACGGTGTGAACGGTTTTCCGGCGACTGGGTCTTTGACAGTCTCTTCCTTCCAAAGGAATTTTCAGTCGATACGAGGAGATATCGTTTTCTCAAACAGCACTTTCTCGGGTGGGTCATTGAAACGGAGGAGGCCGTATTTGACGCCGACGCGGTCACGCTCTTCGATCTTGATATTCCTCAGGACGGTGCGTTTCGTTTCATGTACATTCTGCCCTTTTCCGGGACGAAGGCGCTCGTTGAGTACACATTCTTTTCACGCGACCTCCTTTCGAAAGAAGAATACGAGCTGGGACTCCGGGAGTACCTCGATCACAGACTCGGTGTAAAGACGTATCGCGTAACGGAGGAAGAGACGGGGATCATTCCGATGACGGATCAGCCCTTTCCGCGACGGGGGGGCGAGAGAATTCTCCGCATTGGCACAAAGGGGGGCCGGGTGAAGAGCTCCACGGGTTTTGCCTTCCGGCGCATGGTACGCGACGCCGAACGGATCGTCGACTCTCTCCGCCGACACGGGCACCCCTTTGATATCCCCGAGCCGCCACGGCGATACAGGACCTTCGATGGAATGCTGCTCTCCATTCTCGATGAAAACCCCGACCGGGGGAGAGAAATCTTTACCGATCTCTTTGAAAAGAACCCGCTCGGTCGGATCTGGCGCTTTCTCGATGAAGAGGGGACGATACGGGAGAATCTCGCCCTCATGGCGTCGGTTCCATGGTGGCCCTTCATTGCGGCGTGGTTCGATGTGAAGCGGCGACGCCTGGGAATCGGCGGAACGTCGTGACTTCCTGGCCTATCGTCTTCTTCGTTCTGTGGCTCGTCGTCATGGCTGCGGTCCCCATCGTGGCCGGTCTCGGGAAAAGACGTCCTTCGCGGATGAAGCGGTATCGCAGCATCGCCATTTCCGCCGGCGTGGCGGCTCAGGTTGTCGTTGTCGTCGTCGCCCTTGCCGAAGAGTGGCCTCAGGGCGCCTTCGCGCGGGCGGTCATCGTCGTCCCCCTGCTGGGATGGCTCGCCGAGTTCATAGGTTCAAGGACGGGTATTCCCTTTGGATCGTATCACTATACCGATGCGCTGCAGCCGCAGATCCTCCGGGTACCCGTCGTAATCCCCCTTGCGTGGCTCATGATGCTTCCTCCGTCCTGGGCGGCGGTACATCTCCTCATACCGGACGCCCCCCACGTCGTCAAAGCGGTCGCTGCAGGGTGGGCATTCATGGCGTGGGACATTTATCTCGATCCGCATCTTGTAAAATGGGGATTCTGGAAATGGCGCGAAAGGGGTCGGTATGAGGGAATACCGATGAAGAACTTTTTCGGGTGGTTTCTCTGGGCAACGGTGATAAGCATCGTTGTACTGCCCCCGGAACTGCCCCTCTTCCCTCTGGCCGTCGTCTATATCCTGACGTGGCTCTTTCAGTTTGGCGGTCACCTCGCCTTCTGGCGCTGGCCCGTTTCGGGATGGGCGGGATTCGTCGCGATGGGGACGATCGCCATACCGGTGGTTATAAAGATCCTTGGTGCGATGTGACCCGCATTATTCACGTCGAATACGCTCTTTCCAGCGGTAGATGAGATCAAGCGCTTCCCGCGGTGACAGGGTGTCCGGCTGGAGCCCTTCGATTTCGCCGGCAATCAACTCCGCCGGCGAGAAGAGTTCGTCCTGCTGCACGGTACGGAGTTCCGGCGTGTCGGCATCGGGTCTCGTCGTCTCCTCCCGGGGAGGTGAATCGGCGGGTGCGGTCCCATACGCTTCGAAGTGACGCAAAAGCTGTCGCGCCCGATAGATCACCCCGTCGGGAAGTCCAGCCAGTCGCGCCACGTCTACCCCGTAGGAGCGGTCAACGGCGCCGGCAACGAGCTTCTTCAGGAAATGGATTTTTTCACCGCTGTGTTCAACGGCCATTCCCAGGGAGACGAACTGGGGATGGCTGATGCGGGCGAGCTCATGGTAATGAGTGGCAAAGAGGGTCCGGGACACGCTGTGGTCCAGGATATGTTCACAGACGGCCCATGCAATGGCCAGGCCGTCGTGGGTGCTCGTCCCCCGGCCCACTTCATCCATGATGATCAGACTGTGGGGCCCCGCGTTCCTGAGGATGTTGCTCGTTTCATTCATCTCGACGAGAAAGGTTGATTCTCCCCGGGCGATATTGTCCGATGCACCGACGCGACAGAATATACGGTCGCAGAGTCCGATTGTCGCTTCGTCGGCGGGAACAAAGGAGCCCGCATGGGCGAGAAGTGCGATGAGTGCGGTCTGCCGCAATACCGTCGATTTACCCGCCATATTCGGACCGGTGATCAGTGCGAAACGTGGCGTGTCTTCTCCGATCGAAACGTCGTTTGCGACAAAATCGCCGGGAGGCAGATGTGCTTCCACAACGGGATGGCGACCGCCGGTGATCTTCAGAACCGCTTCCGGGACGAGGCGGGGGCGCCGGTACCCATGGACGGTAGCCGCCTGGGCAAGGGACGCGATCGTATCGACCCCCGCCAGGACGTCTGCGGCGCCGCGAAGGAGGGGTATTTTATTCATGAGCCTCTTCCGGAAGGAGAGAAAGAGTGCCTGTTCCCGTTCCACGGCGGCTGAAGCTGCATTCTGAATCTCCTCTTCCAGCTCGGAGAGACGGGGGGTGGTGAAGCGTTCGGCGTTGGTGACGCTTTGTCGTCGAATATACGATTCCGGAACATTGTGGGCCTGGCTCTTCGGGACTTCAAAGAAGTGGCCGAGGACGCGATTGTACTTGATCTTCAGCGACGATATTCCCGTTTCAACTCTCTGTTCCTGAAGATACTCTTCGAGAATTTCCCTGCTTCCGTCCCTGAGCGCCCGGTATCGGTCAAGTTCTTCGTCGAAGCCGGAACGAAAAATGCCGCCTTCGTGCAGGACGATGGGCGCGTCCGGCTGAAACGCCGTTGAGATTTCATTCCTTACGTGCGACAGAGCGCCTTCGTCTATGGAGATCCACGGCGTCCATTGTTCGACGTCAATGACCACCGTCAGAGACGCGGCTATGGCAAGGAGGTCCTTGGGGTGCGCCTTTTCAACGCCGAGACGACCGACGAGCCGTTCAAGATCGTAGGCATCACCGAGGCGCTCCCGTAACGCCTGGAGGTCCTGCTGGCGGCGGTAGAGCGTCTCTACCCGCTCATGGCGCTCGGCGATGACATCCATTCGTCGGGACGGCTGAAGAAGCCACTGTCTGAGCCTGCGGGTACCCATAGGCGTCCTGGCAAAGTCGAGGATACCAAGCAGCGTGAAGGACCCACCACCGTCGTTCAGGCTCCGGACGATCTCAAGGTTCCGTGTCGTCGCGTCGTCGAGAACGACGATCTCTTCGGGAATATGCTTGCGCACCTCCTGGATGTGCAGGAGCGAATGGTGGGCGTTGTCGTTGAGATACTCGAGAATCGCCGCGGCGGGGAGGAGCGCCGGATCGTTCGCCTCGAATCCGAAGCCGTGGAGATTCTGAACGTCCAGCTGCGAGGTGAGAACACGAAAGGACTCGGAAATATCAAAACCCCAGTCGGGAATTCTGTTTATTACGACGGGCGATGAGTCTCCCGTCAACGCCGAGAGAACCCTGCTCTCTTCCAGGAGAGACTCCTGTACGAGCAGCTCTCCGGGGTCGAGCCGCTCCAGCTCCCGACGGATCACCGCGTCCCTGTCGGTGTCGACTGTGTGGGCGGCAAGTATCAGTTCGCCGATGGAGGCGTCACACGCCGCCACGGCGATCGTTTCCACCCCGGAGGAGGTGGTAACCGATCCGACGGCTACGAGATAGTTGTGCTGTTCCGGTTTCAGGAAGTCCGTATCAAAAACCGATCCCGGCGAAAGTACTTCCACAACTTCCCGTTTGGTGAGGGTCTTTCCGTCGGGCGTACCCGTCTGTTCGCATATGGCGACCTTTTTTCCGTGTTCAAGGAGCTTGCGGACGTATGCCCGGGCCGCGTGATGGGGTACGCCGCACATCGGCTTGCCCTGACGCTGGGTGAGGGTCAGACCGAGTATACGTGAACCCTCCCGGGCATCGGTGCCGAACATTTCGTAGAAGTCACCGAGACGGAAGAGCAGTATTGCATCCCGGTGTTGTGACTTGAGAAGATTATACTGGTCGAACATGGGCGTCGACACGTGTCACCGCCTCCGCGTTATAGAAGCACCGACAGACTGTCTGCCGTTAACGGTCCGCCACCTGAATCAACCGCTGTACCACCTTTTCGCTTATGTCGACCTCGACCGCCCACCATTGGAGTCCCTGGACGTCGGAGCGAAGCACGATTGTGAAGCCTTCGCTCTGTGCGACAAACTGTATCGCCTCCTGCAGCTCCTGGAGAAACTCATTGGAGAGAAGGTTCTGCTGGCGCGTTTCCAGTTGACGTCGGCGCCGCTGCGTCAGGTCTTCCAGAAAGCGCTGCATATCCGCGATTTCCTGGTCCAGTTCCTGAACCCGGGCGTCGTTTCCGAGCTCCGCCATGCGGGCGCGCCGGTCCCGGAGGGTCTGAAGTTCCGCAACCTGGGCATTGATTTCCGCCTGATACTCACGACGAACGCGTTCCAGGTCGCGAACCGCCTGGGAATCCCGGTAAAATGAGTTGTATATCCTGTTGATATCCACGATGCCGACGGTGGTGAGCTGTTCCGCCGGAAGGGACAATTGCGCCAAAAGGAGAAACACTCCGCCCATGAGCACAAGAATTCCCGTTTTCGGAAGCCGGCGCAGGGTCGTTCCCGCACTATCGTAATTGTTGAATGAAGCCGTTTTACTGTTCATGTTGTCCTCCCGGAGCTTTCAACGATTGATGTTAGAAGAACTCCGCGCCAATGGTAAATACCAGGTCCAGCCCCTTGCCGCTGGTGAGATCACCGTCGTTAAAGAGGTTGCCCGTCTGCCATTCGACGTTTCCGTTTTCATCAAACTGGAAGCGTTTTGCCAGATAGAGGCGAATGGGAAACTGGGGTATCACAAAGCGAATACCTGTACCCACGGTGAACTGCCAGTCCGGCAGTGAAGTTTCCACGAGGCGTTCCCGATTGTCGAAGTCGTTCTCTCCGCTTGTGTCGCCGGTGAATGTCTGAAGGAGTGCACCTTCCGCGAAGGTGTCCCACCAGATAACCTGTTCCGCCAGGGGCATGCGGAATTCGATCCAGTTGTTCCAGAGGGATGCACCCCCACCGCGATAGCCCCATCCGCGGGCATTGAACATACCGTCAATGCGGAGAAGATTGTTTTCAGAGGCGACAAAATAGCTGGGATTGGCCTCGTCAAGATAGAAGTTGGGCCAGATCATACTGAGCTTTGACTGTGCCCCAAGGACCATCTTCCACGCCCACTCACCGAGGGGAATATCCCAGAGGGTGAAAAAGATCTCCGCCGTGGTATCCGTTCTGGTGTAGTGGCGCTCGCCAAAGAGAAAACCGCCGACAAATGTGACGCCCTGATCGATGCGATACCCCCGTGAGGGGCTGTAGATGTAGTCCCTGTTGTCCAGGGCGGCTCCGACGGACCAGCTGTTCCGAAAGCGCCAGCGGTTGAGGTTGGCCCGGGTCGTCTCGTTGTACGGACGGTAGAGGGTATCGTCGTAGGTTATGTAGTTGATGCTTGTATTCACCGACGTTCGCGGCACAAAACGCCCGACAGGAGTCCGGAAGGTATACCCCGTGCTCGCGCCAAGGCCGATGCTGTAGGCGTCGTAGCTCATGAGGCTGTCTTCTGGAATGTCCGTGGTATCCTCATAATCGTCGGTGTCTTCAAAGGGATCGGGTACACCGTAGGGATAGAGTGCATCCTGGGGTACATTGCTCACCACCGTTCGATCAAAAGAAAGGTTGAGTCCACCGGACCAGCGCCTGCCCAGAAGCCATCGCTCCAGAAAATTGAAACTCAGCGTCTGTGTGATTGGCGACGCCGTGCCCTGGATGCCGAAAGTCTGGCCCCGGCCGAGGAAATTGCGATCCTGCCACTGTACCTGGGCGGAAACGGGAAACTCCTGATTGCCGCCGAAGGCGACACCGAAGACGATTTCCGCGGTATTGCCCTCTTCCAGGTTGATCACGAGGTCCATCAGTCCCTCGGCGCTGCCCGGCGGCGTTTCCGGTGAGATCGCCGAGAAATACTGGAGGTTTGCCAGGTTCTGCAGTCCTTCGCGAATTTTGGTAGCGCTGAAGACGTCGCCCACTTCCAGGGGCAGTTCCCGCTCTATGACGTAGTCCTTCGTCTTGTCATTACCCCGGATAACGATATTCTCGATGTGTGCCCGGTTTCGTTCTACGATATTGATCTGAAATGAGACGGTATTTGTCTCCTCATTCCGAATTTCCCGGCGGGTGATTTGATTGAAAATGTACCCGTTTTCGTAGTACCTGTCGGCAATACGCTGATAGTCACGGTCAAACTGGGTCAGGTCGAGGATTTCCCCCTCGGTGACCCGCACGAGGGATTGGAGCTCTTCATCGGAGAAAATGGTATTCCCCGTAAAGGTGACGCCGCCGTAGGTGTAGCGGTCACCTTCCTCGATATAAAAGGTGAGATCCATGAGATTTCGCCCTTCACCGGAGTCATCGGGCCGAATTTCCTGTTCCACCTCCACCACTTCAGCGTCTATGAATCCTTCCCGGTTGTAGTAGCGGCGGATCCGGTTGCGATCGGTTTCAAGCTTCTGGGCCTCAAAGAGTCCCTTGTTGAAAAGACTCTGTTCGCGCAGCTGAATCTCCCGGCGCAACGTTGAATCCGCGGCAAATTCATTACCCACAAAGGAGATGGTGTCTATGGAGATCTGCCGGCCCTCGTCGACGATGAATCTGACAATCGTCTCCTCCCCTTCTTCCTCCTCGATGAGTTCCGACGAAACCTGGACGTCCGGATATCCCTGCTGCAGATAGAGGGAACGGATCGCCTCTTCGTCGATGCGCATCTTGCTTCGGGTGACCATATCGCCCCGTTTCAGAAGAATGACATCGAGGATGCGGTTACGGCCGAGGCTGTCGTTGCCGCGAATTTCTATCGCGGTGATCACCGGTCGTTCAACGACGTCGAACCGTAGGATGACTGCGTTTTCCGAGCCGTCGGGAGGCCGAACCGCATTGGGAATGATCTCCTCAAAATAGTCCAGTGCGTAGAGGCGGCGTTGAAGTTCCAGAAAGGTCGGTTCAGTAAACGTTTCTCCCACAAACGGTGCGATCACCGGCGAGAGTTCATTTTCCCGCACCGTCTCCAGACCGGAAAACTCGATTCCTCGGATAGGTTTGTTCAGGTACCAATTGGTGTTGTTCTGTGACAGGACCGTGCCCGCTACCAGCATGAGCGGCAGGACGTAGCGCAATATTCGCATTCAAGCTCCCTGTTGTATTCAGTAGGTAAACGACCACGAAAAAGTGAACGTGTTGTCTCTGATAAACAGCTCCTCAGGATTTTCTGGAGAAAGACTCCACTCCAGCATGAAAAATGGTGTTTGCCATTCTAAACTAATTTCTGAATCAATCAATACCCCGCCGAGGCGCTGAATTCCATCATCTTCATCAGGCCGGGCCATATCGGCGGACCGCATCTGAAGAATGCCCTGAGCAAATACGGATTCCCCGATATACCGACCGGCAAATATGGAAGTGTTGTTCAAGTATGTTCCCAGCGTCGGTGCCAGTTGCGCCGCCGTCTCGTCGGTAGGAGCGATTGCCGAGAGTAGCAGGTTCTGGATGACGCTTGTCCGGATGGCAAAGAGGTCGAGGCCAAGTTGTTCCCGTACATTGTTTTCAAACTCTCGAAAGACGCCGAACTGCGTCACAATGTCGCTTGTGGACAGTAATGCCGCCGACAGATTGGTACCCGAGTCCGCTCCCTGCTGAAAGATGTTTCCACCGAGTATTGAAACGATTTCGGTCCCGCCCAGAGGGGGATTGGATTCAAATCGGGGGCTGAACTCGCTGAGACGCTGACCGTCGGCGACGAGGTATATCCGTACCGGGCCGTCGGTGGTCACCTCCCGCAACTCCGCCCTCGCCGTTATGCGTGGGTCAAAACGATCCTGGTTCTCCTGAAACACGATCCTTCCGTCGCGAATAAGGAAGTTGCGATCGAAGTAAAAAACATCGCCGCTCTGAATTTCCACCGTCCCGGTGAGACCAAACTGCTCCTCCACGGTGTCGAGGGTGATTTCCACCTCCTGGTCGATGGCGAAGTTGCTGCGTATGACGGGAAAATCCGCGGCAGGCCAAATGAAGCGGACGCCCCGCCCGGTGGTGAGTACCAGATTGAGGGTGGTGTTGACGGCAACCTCCCGGTTTTCCCGTTCCGCCAGCGGGATGACTCCCAGCTCGGTATTGTACATACTCAGATCGCCGTCAAGTACAATGTTGCCGGGACTGCCGGAGAACGATATCTCCCCCCGGGCGAAACCATCGACGTTGACGGGGCCGAAGGTGTTCACGATATGGACGCCCGTCTGTCCGGGAATACTCGCGTTGATCCGATACTCCTGCAGGGTCCATCGATCAAGAAGCATTTCGCCGCTGAGAGAGACCGCGGCGTTCCCGACATGGGTTCGGATCTCGGGAACGCGAATCACCTTGTCTTCGAGAATGAACGCGCCGTCCACGGGACCGATTGTATCCGGAGAGAAGGGAGACCGTAATTCCAGATTGGAGATTCTCAGGGTGCCGTACAGATCGGGGTTCCCAACCGGACCGATCACCCGGATCGATCCCTCGGCAAAACCACCTATGACGGTTACTCCCGCGTCGGATACCGGTACATCGACCTCCGTCAGATCGACAAATATTCCCGCGGCGGTGAGTTCCACCTCACCGTTCCGGAATGACCCTCTCGCTTCTCCACGTACCGGGAAGGGATCCTGAACGGTCAAATTGAAGGTGCTGTCGTCAAAAATCACCGCCCTGATACCGCCGTCGCTGCGCTGAATATCCGTGCGTCCGGAACCTTTTACGAGGGAATACTCATGAACCTCGGCCGTTGTGGATATCGCGGCATTTCGGCGAGTCGAGGGATAGGAGGTCGTCCTGATCGACATCGTTGCGGACAGTTCGTCCCAGGAACGGGCGTCGAACTCCGTGAGTGGATCGGTCTGACCCGCGACCGAAATATCAATACGGCCGCTTGTCTCTTCCCTGTGCACGCTGAGTTCTCCGGTGATGAAGCCGGTATCGCGCTCCAATATGAGAGAATCCACACGCATCTCCCGTGCCGCAGCCACAAGGTCGGTATCGCGGATCTCAATCGTCTGATCGTCCAGGAAAAAGCGTGTCGAAATTCGTGCACTCTGATCACCGATGCGCAACGTTTCACTTTCGACGGTACCCCGAACCTGGGGTGACGTCATGTTGCCGGCAATCTGCACCGATCCCGATATCGTTCCCTCCTCCACATCTTCAACGGCGCGTCGAAGCGGAGCCTGTTCAAACCGAAGGTCCACGGCGATCGTATCCTCGTGATATCGACCGACGATGCGGTACTGTTCAGTACCGTCCGGTGAGCTGAGACGTCCGTTTCCGCGAATTTCGACGGTCGGATCAAAGGCAAATTCCAGAAGCATCGTACCCGCCAGGGTGCTGACTCCGTCGTCGTACCTGAGGACGGCCATGTCAATGGTGTCGGCATTTATCGACACCGCCATATCCGCATCAGCGGTCAGTCCCGCCTCAATCGGTACGTCCCGGAACGCGACCTCCTGCAGGGTGACGTACCAGTCGTCGGGCGACAGATACAGTCCCTCGACGATTGTGGAAACGGTGGCATCTCCTCGCGGAAGGGGAACCTCCGTCGCTTCCGCATTGACACGGATGCCGCCTCCGGCTGTCCGGACGGCGCGGACCCGGACGCCGTAGGGGCCGGTGAGGATGAGACTCTCCCGGGGGTTGTAAAAACCGCGGAAGGAATAGTCGATGCCGTTGACCTTGAGAGATGATTGAAAATCCAGGGAACCGTCGACACCGACGTCGACGATTCCTTCGCCGTCGGCCATTATTGCCACGGTGCGGAGGGAATACTGTTCAATTGTGATGAATCCGTTCCGGTATGAGCCCCTGAGCGTCGCCATGCGGTCTTCCGACAGCGCATCGGTCATGACAACATATGGAAAGCGCACGGTGACTTCGTCGCCTCTGCGGTCAAAACGGGCGTATGCGGTGAGCTCGACGGCGTCAAGCTGAGCGGGAATATCCAGGCTGACCCCCGCCGCCCGGGCGATATTGCGGGCGATCGTCGGGGTGACCGCAATGACGGTGATCTCTCCGTGAAGTCCTCCACATCGGCAAATGTGACTTTTGACCGAATTGTTCGCGTCCCCTCGGAGTCAAGCGCTGCAAATGCTTCCAGCGACTTTCGACCGTTATCGTTCTCGCTCACGGAACCGACGAGGTGATACAGCAAGGAATCGTCGACGCGCAGTTGCTCAGCGGAAAAACCCGCCCGGGAGGTCCCGCCGCTGACCGTCGCGGCGCCGGATATGACGGGGAAATCGGCGTACTGAAATCCGGAGGCCGATATTCTCCCGTTTGGTGCCAGGTCACCGTTCCGATATGATCCCTCAAAGGTGATCGTTCCTTCCGCACCGTACAAGGTGGCTGAGGGAAAGACAGTCGTCTGTCCGTCGCTTCGAAATGATACGCGTATTCCCACCGGTGCCGGGAGTATGTCCGGCCGGGAGATTCTCGTCCCGATTTCTCCCGATCCTGAAAGAAATGCACCGGATTCGTGAAAGGTGAGGTCAACGGAACCGGACACCGGGTTGTGAAGCCAGCGATCCGCGTCCGCCCATGGTCCCTGAAGCGTCACTATCTGAGCGGGGACGAGGGAGGATGTGGTAATTTCGGCCCGTATTTCTCCATCCCCGCCGTTATACCGGAGGGTGAGATCCAGGGGCGTCGCGCTCTTTACCCGCTGTACCACGACTCCATCGGTTGTCGTTTCTACATGAAAGCTTTGATCCTGAAGGTTGAAATGGGAGCTGCGGATCTCCCGCAGGTCGACGGACCCTTCAAGGGGAGTATCCGCTCCGGAGCGTCTGAAGGAGAGGGTGATGTCGCTCTCCGCGATAAACTGTTCTGCCCCGTTGGAGGCGACGCTCCCCTGCCCGCTGATATCACCCCGGATGGTGCCTTCGCGTGAAAGTTCGATTGCCCCGTCGATTCCGCTGAGCCTGACTTCCTGTTCATCCCGTTGTGCAATGATATGGGAGTCGCGAAACCGGATCGTCAGGTCGGGGGTAACCGGACCGAGGGAGGTTGCAAAGGTTGCCGTCCGTTCAAGACGATTCCACTGTCGCTCGGCGGTGAGGTTGATAAACGCCTCGGCGATGACGACGGACGAAATCGGACTTTCCCCGTTTCGCCGAATGATATTTCCATAGTTGAGACCAAGCGATACGCGACGGGCGGTGATATTCCGGGAGATCGACACTCCATAAAAGGTTACGGAACGCAGGATCGACGGTGAGATCGCCTCCCATGTAATCTCCTGGGCAGTACGTTCCTGGACGGAGGCAAGAATGGAGCTCCTCACGCTTCGTATACGCTCTTCAATGACTTCCGTATAGAACCGGGCGCCGAACACGGTACATACGACAAGGGTCACAAAGAGAAAGGATATGAAGGTGTGGCTCAGGCGGTCGTATCGTCTCACGTCATACTCGATTCGAACTTGCTTCCATGCTACAGTATGCTATCACAAAGTCGGAGAGGCGATCACGATGCTTACACTTCCCTGGGACAACCCCGTGCTGCCCGGATTTATCGTCTTTGAAGGTCTGGACGGTGCAGGAACGACAACGCAGGCAAAAATGCTGCGGGATCACTTGAACAGTCCCGGAGCGGGGAATTCGGAAGCGGTTTTTACCTGTGAGCCGACCGACTTCCTGACGGGCAGGACGATACGAGCCCTTTTGAATGGTCCCGAGTTTGCCGAGCCGTGGACGCTGGCTCTTCTCTTTGCGGCGGACCGGCATGAACACCTTCATCGTCCCGACACGGGAATTCTGAGTAACCTGGAGGGGGGACGAGCCGTCATTTCCGATCGGTATCTCTTTTCCTCTCTCGCCTACCAGGGAGCTTTTGCCGATTTTGAATCCGTTGAAACCTTGAACCATCAATTTCCTCTGCCGGAACACCTTATATTTATCGACACCCCGAGGAAAACGGCTCTGCGGCGTCTTGAAGGGCGCGCCACCAGGGATTCCCTGGAAACGGACGGCGTCCAGCAACGGGCTGAGGAAGTATACCGGCAGGTGATTTCCGACTTTGAAGCACTGGACCGGATCGCCGTACACCGTATTGACGGCAGCCTGGATGTGGAGACGATCTCCGGTCAGATACAACGCATCTTTGACCGATAAATTTCGTATGAAGGGATTGATCAGGTGCATCCTGATTCTCGGTCTTCTCGGAACTGCCGTTAATGTATCGGCGTACCGTATGACCTATCGGGAGCAGCTGTACCGTCTGTACCATCAACAATTCTATCAGACTCCTGAACGGATCGCGGAAAACGTATATTGGCTGGAGCAGGCGTTACGAAGCGATTTCGCCAATCCTCTCAATGCCCTCGCCGTTATTGAAAACCAACGAGAATGGCGATGGTATCGAAATCTTTTTACAATGCACCTTAATTTGCTCCTTGTGGACCTCTATCTGAGGTGGGGCGCCCAATATATGAAACATGAGGCGTACTTCTATAACAGACCATGGACCGAGGAAAACATAAGCAGTCTCCAACGGGCGGAAGAACTTTTCACCTACGCCCTCACCTATTGGGAAGAGGCAAACCGCGCCTCCCAGGCGGTCGCTGATATGCGCTTTGTCCACCTTGAAGAGATTCAACGATGGGAGGACGAGCACCATCGCATCCGTACCGGTGCGTTGAACTACGAAGAAATCATATCCGGTCATCTCGACCGTGTGGCGGAAGTGCGCGCGGCGTTTCAGGCGATGGGAGGCGTCAGAGAATGAGCATCGCGTCTCCGTACGAGAAAAACCGGTACCTCTCCGCGATCGCCTCGCGGTAGCTGTTCAGGATCCGCTCCCGTCCCGCAAATGCACTGACAAGTACGACGAGGCTGCTCTCGGGGGTATGGAAGTTGGTAAAGAGGTGGCGCACAACCTGGAACTCATATCCCGGATAGATAAAAAGATCCGTCGATCCGTACCCGCTTTCAAGAGACTCCGTCTCTCTATTCCACGCAGACTCGAGGGTACGTACGGCGGTCGTCCCGACGGCAACGACGGGACGACCTTCGGCAATTGCCGCGGTCACGCCGGCGGATACCTCCGGCGGTACGAAGTACTCCTCTTCATGCATTCTGTGCTCCCGTATTTCCTCTGTACGAATGGGTAAAAAGGTTCCGATACCGACGTGAAGCGTGAGAAAGGCCACTTCTACCCCATGGTTCCGAAGCTTCTCCAACAGGTCCGGGGTGAAATGAAGCCCCGCCGTCGGCGCGGCGACGCTGCCCCATACCCGGGCGAATACCGTCTGATAGCGCTCATCGTCCAGGGGTTCGTCTCCGCGATGAATATACGGCGGTAACGGGACGTGTCCGTGGGACTCCAACCAGCCGTCGTCAATGGGGCGACTGAACTGAATTTCCCGGTAGGGATCACTCACATCGACGACCGTTCCCGTCACGTCGTCGGGAAATGAAAAGACTCTATCCCTTTGAATTCGTTTGTTCGGTTTCCCGATTACGAGCCACCGATCCGGTGCGGTTCTGCGGACAAGAAGGAGCTCAACCTTTCCTCCGCCGGTGCTGCGGCCGTACAGGCGCGCCTTCCGTACACGGGAATTATTGAAAACCATAATGGATCCGGCGGGAATGAAGTCGCGAATATCCGCAACGGCGGAATGGGTGATAGATCCTGAGGAACGCTCAAGGACCATGAGCCTGCTCTCGCCCCGCCGGTCGGTAGGAGCCTGGGCTATGAGCTCCTCGGGGAGTTCAAAAGAGAAATCGCTGGTCTTCATTGTTCTGCTGCTGCTCCTCGGGGACGGGAAGACCGATGATCTCATACGCCCGGACGGTGGCAACCCGTCCGCGGGCGGTACGCTGAATCAGTCCTTTTTGGATGAGAAAGGGCTCGTAAAACACCTCAAGTGAATCAATTTCCTCGCCCACCGAAATCGCAAGTGTCTCTGCGCCGACGGGACCGCCGCCGTACATTTGAATGATTGTACGCAGAATTTGACGGTCCTGCTCTTCCAGTCCGTGATTGTCGATGTTCAGACGACCCATTCCGTCCTGTACGACATCAACGGTGATCGAGCCGTCGGCGAGAATTTCGGCAAAATCCCGCATGCGTCGAAGGAGACGGTTGGCTACCCGGGGGGTGCCGCGACAGCTGTCGGCGAGGAGCGACACCGCTCCCTCGTCGACGGGCACATCAAGAATCGACGCCGAACGCCGGATGATCGCGGCAAGCTCTTCATGGCGGTAAAAGTCAAGGCGGAGGGGAATGCCGAATCGGGTGAACAAGGGCGCCGCGACCATTCCCGGTCGGGTTGTCGCGCCGACGAGGGTAAAACGGGGCAGCGGAACACGAAGCGTCCGTGCCGACGGTCCCTGCCCTATGACCCAGTCGATCTCATAATCCTCCATCGCCACGTAGAGCATTTCTTCAAGCGTACTCTTGAGGCGATGAATTTCGTCTATGAAAAAGACGGTTCCCTCCTGGAGGGTCGTGAGAATCCCTGCCAGGTCTTTCGGTTTCTCAAGCGCCGGTGCGGAGGTGACCCGTAAATCGGCGCCCATTTCCCGCGCGAGGATACCGGCAAGGGTTGTCTTCCCCAATCCGGGAGGTCCTGAGAGAAAGAGATGATCAAGCGGTTCACCACGCTGTCTCGCCGCCTGAATAAATACGCGGAGGTTATCTTTAATCTGTTCCTGACCGAGGAAGTCCGCAAGCGAGTGCGGTCGCAATACGTTTTCATAGGAATCCTCGTCCTCCCATTCAGGACGGAGGGGGTGTTCATCCATTACCGCGTTCTCCTATCCGTCACTTCCCGCTCAATGCGACAATCGCCCGTCGGAAGAGTTCCTGCTCCCGGCTTCTGTCGTCGGAGAAGGTGTGGTCCGCGAGTTCGGTCGACACTTCGTTCAACACCGTCTCCGCCTTTTTCCGGTCAAAACCCATGTCCATGAGAGCCTGCAGGAGTTCGCCCGCCATATCGTGCCGTACGGTTCCACCCGTTCCCTGACCCGACTCCTCGTCCATGATCAAATGCCCTTTCAGCTGCAGGATGAGACGCTGGGCGGTTTTCTTTCCGAGACCGGGAATCCGCGTCAACGAGGGGATATCCTCGGACTCGAGGAAGGCGACGAGAGACTCCGCCGTCGTTCCCGAGAGGATCTTCAACGCCTGCTTCGGACCGATTCCCGACACGGAGATGAGCTCCAGGAATACCGCACGTTCCCGTTCCGTCCAGAAGCCGTAGAGGCGCAGAAGGTCTTCCCGGCTGTGCAAATAGGTGAAGATCCGGCACTCCCCCTCGGCGGAGAGGACGGATTGAAAGGTTCCTGCACTTACTTCGACCTGCCATTCCACGCCGCCGGTACGGATATAGACCAGCGGAAATCGGTGACCTGCGATATGGCCAATCAGGCTGTTAAACACGGCTTCTCCCTTTTCCTACGTCATTCCGATGCTGCCACCACTATGGAGCATCGCAACTGCTGCTGCAAGGGCGTCGGCGGCGTGATCGGGACGGGGGACGTCGGGCATACCCAGCACGATCCGGACCATTTGCATAACCTGTTCCTTGTCGGCCTGTCCCGCCCCGACGACCGATTGTTTTATGACCTGGGGCGTGAATTCCGATGCGGGTATGGAAAGCTGACTGAGAGCAAGCAGTACAACCCCCCGGGCCTGGGCGACGGGGATGGCGCTCGTGGTGTTGCGGGTGAAGTAGATACTCTCTATCCCCGCTGCTGCGGGGTGATAGAGGGATATTTTCTCTGTAATGGAGGTGTATATCTTTTCCAGCCGTTTTCCCGGTGGATCGGAAGGTGACGTTCTGATGACACCGTAGTCGATGCACGAAAGCCGACCCCGGTCTCCCGAAATGACACCCCATCCGGTGGCGGCAAGGCCCGGATCAATACCGATAACCTTCGGCATTACCCTTCCGGATCGAAATCGTCGGGAATATCCAGGTTTGTTGCGACCTCCTGCACGTCGTCGTGGTCGTCAAGGAGATCGATGAGGCGCAACGCCTTCCGTGTACCTTCGTCATCGAGCTGAATCGTTGATTCCGGTACGAGCGAAATTTCCGCGACGGTGTGCTCGAATCCGGCCGCGGTGAGCGTACCCAATACCGACTCGAAATCATCTGGCGCGGTGCGCACTTCGATCGTTTCTCCGGTGCTTTCAACGTCCTCCGCGCCGGCTTCGAGTGCGGCTTCAAGAATCTCGTCTTCCTCGTATTTTTCGCCGTCGTAGGCGATGATGCCGCGACGGGAGAAGAGATATGATACGCACCCGTTTTCACCGAGATTGCCGCCGTTTTTATTGAAAATACTGCGTACATCCGCGGCGGTTCGGTTCTTGTTGTCCGTAAGGGCGTTTACAAGAATCGCCACGCCGTTTGGACCATACCCCTCATAGCTCAATTCAAAATAGTCTTCACCACCAAGTTCGCCGGTTCCTTTTTTTATCGCCCGGTCGATGTTGTCCTTGGGCATATTGGCGCCCTTCGCCTTCAGGACCGCCGTCCGCAGTCGGGGGTTGCTTTCTTCTTCGCCGCCGCCCATTTTTGCGGCTACCGTTATCTCTTTAATGAGCTTTGAAAAAAGCTTTCCCCGCTTGGCGTCCTGTGCGCCTTTTTTATGTCGAATTGTCGCCCATTTACTGTGGCCGGACATAAGTCTTCCTCCGTCTGTGGTTGAGTCCGCCGAAACTATCACTTGCTTCGGGAGCTGTCAACTGATGCAATTTTACCACGATTTACCGTTACATCAATATCCGTAAAGAGATCGACAAGTATCGAATCGAGGAGATGCCATCGGTCGGCTGCTACAGTAATGCGGCGGTCACCGCTGATTGCGATTGCGGTGTCCCATTTGCGAAGTGCGGATGCGCACACTTCCGTAAAAGAGCCGTCCACGAGCGTCTCAAACGTATCAAGATCGGCACCGCGATTCGTCCTGAGCCCCATCATGAGCAGCTCTTTTGTCTGTACGTCGGGATAGATGAGTTCCGTTTCCGCTCCGAAGTCTTCCCGGGAGAGAAACGCGGAAAATGATCGCGTGTTTGTAATACGAAGAGGATAGCCGTCATGTTCAGGGAGAACGGTACCTACCGCGCCGGGACCTATTCCGATGTGTGGCGCCATCCGCCAGTAGGCCAGATTGTGACGGCTCTCCTCTCCGGGGCGGGAGAAACTGGATATTTCATAACGATGAAGCCCGGCGCTCTCCAGTACCTCCGCTCCACGTTCAAGCTGGGCCATTACCGTTTCGTCGGGCGGTTTCCGTATGATTCCCCGGCGCTCCTTCAGCCCCAGAATGGTGGATTCCTCAATTCCAAGTTCATAGAGAGAGACGTGGCCGGGAGCGTAATCGAGCAGTTCCGTGATATCCGATTCGAGAACGGCCATGGGCATACCGGGAATTCCGGTAATCAGGTCGGCGGACCATCTGCCGTCCCAACGGGCGGCGACGAGTTCCAGCCCCCGGCGAGTCTGTACCGTCCCGGTGTGGCGTCCGATGGCGCGGCGGGCGCCTTCATGAAAGGTCTGAACGCCGAGAGAAATACGCTCAACGCCGCACGCCTTCAGCTCCGAAAGAAACTCACCGGTGACGTCTTCGGGATTCACCTCGATCGTAACTTCCTGCGGTGAGGCACCTTTATACTCCGATACGATCCGTCCGATGAACGCCATAAGCCGACCGCGGGCGGCGGAATGGAGCGCCGAGGGGGTGCCGCCGCCGATGTATATCGTCTCCAGCGCGCCGCCTTCGCCAACCCATGCGGCGGACTGCTGTACGGTGCGCTCCACCACGGCGGTCTGCCGTTCAGGGGCGACGGAGATTCGGGAAAAGAAATCGCAGTAGTCGCATCGATACCGGCAGACGGGAATGTGAATATAGAGATGCCGTCCCCTATAACTCGTAGGTGTACTCCTGAAGGTCCACCGGCTCATCGCCGAAGGTACGCCCGCGGTCAATGGGAAGGAGAATGCGCTGGGCGACAAATAACTTCCGGGGGTACGGGACGGGGCCGGTATACCGGGAATCAATATGGCCCGCCCCGAGGGTGACGAGAAATATGTGGCCGTCGGGGACGATCGTCTGACGCAACGGAAGCTTCACATCCCGATCAATCGGCTGAAAGCGGTAGCGAAGAACGGACTCGTCACCGCCGCCGCTGGAAACCGCAACGACTCTGTCATTCCACGACACCTGGTCTCCTTCAGTTGCAATTACCAGGCGTGCCACGCGGTTGGGCATCGTTTTCTCCACAGGCGGATCTGCCGTCATACGGTGAATGAGGCCTTTCACCCTGTCGAAAAGCGAAGGTCCGCCGAGAGGCGGCGGCACAAGTACAATGGCTCCCCGGTGCGGCGTGTCCCGGGACGGACGGGCGAACACCACATCCCCCTCGTCGAGAACGGGGGAAAGTGAAGACGTTCCGATGAAAAAGACGGCGGGGCCGAAAACGCGCCAGAGCAACAGCGCGGCAACGAAAAACCAGATCCGACGGGCGATGCGGCGGCGGTTCTGGCTTCTTCGATACCGGTCGGTCATAGTATTTGCGGTCCGCTATTCGATGGAGCCTATCCGGCCGAGGGGCCAGTAAATGAACATTGCCCGTCCGAGAACGTCATCGATATGGACCGGACCGAAGTACCTGCCGTCCCGGGAATTGTCCCGGTTATCACCGATAGGCATGATCCGTCCTTCCGGTACGTACCAGCCGAGACGGACGAACTGCACCCGCTGGCGTATACGCCGGTTCTGCGGCATCGCCGCGTAGAGATGCCCCTGTCTGGCATTTTCGAGGGCGAAAGGATCACCGAAGCCGAGCTCCCGGAGTTCATCCACCGTCGCGGTCTCACCATTGTCGATGGGGAATCCGAGATCAGCCCGCGCGAGCGTTCTGCCCGCTTCGCGGATGATTTGATAATCCGTCGGATCGACGGTACGTCGCGGGTTGTAGGTGATTCCACTGAGCGCCTGAAATCGGGACTCATCCATCCACTCCGACTCTCCCGCCGGACGTATCTGGAGATTGCCCATGCGCGTCCGCAGAAGGTCGCCGCCCATGCCGACGGCGCGTTTGATAAGGAGCTGGGCCCGGGGTTGTCCCGATTCATCCCTGTCTATATCGACGAGGGAGAGGGTGATCATGTACAGGACGCGCTGCAGAACGGTGAAGGCCGTTCCCCGGCTGATATAGGAGGGGTTTTCAAAGATCACGACCTCCGCCCGGTCGGGGGTACGAAAACCGGGGAGCTTGCCCAGTCCGGGCAGCACCTCAGGTCCGTAGACCACTTTGTTTACGAATATCCGATCTCCCAGAAGGAGCGTTTCTATCATCGACCCCGAGGGTATCTGATACGCCTGCAGCAGGTATTGATTGATAAGCAATACGAGAATCGCCGCCTGGAGAAAGGCCTCCACCCAGTCGAGAATGACGTTCTTACGGCTCTGTTTCAGCCTGTGTCGCGCCTTTCGTCGTAGTCTTCGGGTGAGGAACAGTTCGGTATGTCTGACGATCCACGGACCGGGTGTCTTCATCACCGGAAGGCTATCACCCTTTCTCCCGTCGGGCAACAGGTGAAATGCCCGCGCGCCGTGCCATTGCCTTCGTTGACAACGCCGTGACGAGGTCCATATACTCTCCAACGATATGTCCCCACGTTGGAAAGACGTCCAGAATGAAGAAGAAATAGAAGAACTCGTTGTAAAGCTGCCGGTTATTCGGGGCGTCCCGCCTGAGCGTTACCTTCCCGTTGCCTATGGAGCGATTCTTTTTGTCGTTCTTTCGGTGTTGCTTGTCGTTCCGGGATTGACCGCCTATGGTGCCCGCGTAACTTTTGAAAGTGTGCCGTCCGGCGCCTCGGTATATGTAGACGACGTCCGCATCGGGTCGGCACCGTTGACCGCCTTCTTTGACGCGGGTGAACACGAAGTCACCGCGCACTATCCGGGTATGGGCGAATATCGAGAGACCATAGCCGTGGACGGCAGGTGGTTTGGGTCGCTCTTTTTTCCCCTCCGTCGTACCGTTGAAATTCCGCTGCCCCCTGCGGTGACGACGGCGGGTATCGAGCCTCTGCTCGAGGATTATCATGAATGGACGCTCTCGGGTACACCGGGACCGCAGTTTCAGAATCCTCCGTGGGCAGCCGCCGTCGGAAGGGTGCTTTGGAGCTCGGACGGAACGTACCCACCGGCGACGCGTGAGAACGCAATACAGTCACTTCTTTCCGGAGCATCATCCCCGCAGGGCGGAGAAGTGCTGTCGGCGGTATTGCGTTCCTCAATTCCCGGCGCCGCCCTCCACGGAGGACAGCTCGGAAAAGCTGTGCAGTATTTTATACAACTTGATAATCGTTATCCCGATCTGTATGCCGCGGCGGCGGAAATACTCGATGGTCTCACCGTCAGGGAAACGGCGGGGCAATCTACGGCGATATCCACCGTGGGTGAACGGATTCTGTCGTCATCCTGGTACAATAATCGTCGCGATGAGCGGGCGACGGCGATACTCGCCGCGTCGGTGGAACTTGATGAACGGGACATACCCGAGCAACGGGGATTCACCGTGGATGGAGTCTCCTTCGTCAGAGTGCCGGCGGGCAACTACATACTCGGTTATCCCCTCCAGGAAGCGGATGGTCCCGGCGTTCCAATGGTGATAGATCGTGACTTTTTCATTGCCGCGACGGAGGTTACGGAGCGGCAGTTTGCGCGGTTCCTTCAGGATGAGCCCGCGTGGCGTCCGTCCCGACGGGAAGAGCTGCAGTTACGGGGACTTGTCGACGGGGACTACCTCTCCCACTGGCCTGACGACGGCGAATGGGCCCTTTCCGGAAGCGCAGAAGCGACACTTCCGGTACGATACGTTTCCTGGTACGCCGCTGCCGCCTATACGACGTGGCTGAATGACCGTATACAGGAGCCGGCAAATCCCATACCGGGATGGACCGGGACGTATCGGGTCACCCTGCCCGACGCCGCCACCTGGGAGTACGCCTCCTATCTCAATGACCTTGGAGGGGGAAGCCGCAATTTCAACGCTCTCGCACCACTCTCCGAGACGGAGGGACGACCGGGGGCCCTTGGGGCGCGCCACATGGCAGGAAATGTATGGGAGTGGAGCTCCGACTGGTACACCACCAACATGCGTGTTCTTCCGTCGGTATATGGAGCGCAACGCGCCGTCGTCGGTGGATCCTTTGTGAACGATCCCGTTCCACCGGGAACGACGGGAGCACAGCCGCCGGAGTGGTGTACCCCGTACCTCGGATTCAGACCCGCCATCTATCTGCGCGACAATGAGTGAGTGTATACATGAGTGAACATAAAAGGCTGGCCAGGAACCGCCGCGCCTTCCACGAGTATTCCGTGGATGAACATATCGAGGTCGGTATCGAACTCCAGGGTACGGAAGTGAAATCGATGCGGGCGGGACAGTTCTCTTTTGCCGACGCATACGGCCGCGTTAAGAACGGCGAGTTGTGGCTCATCGGACTGCATATTACCGAGTACACCCACGGCAATCTCTTCAACCATGAACCGACGCGGGAGCGAAAGCTTCTCTGTCACGCCGCGGAAATAGACCGTATGCGCAGGCGGGTGGAAGAGAAGGGATTTACCCTCGTCCCCCTCGAGTTTTACCTCAAACAGGGGTTGATAAAACTCGATCTGGGAATCTGCAAAGGAAAAAAGCTCTACGATAAGCGGGAATCCCTGAAGCAGAAGGATCTGAAGCGGGAAATGGACCGCGAAATGAGAGACCGGTAATGGCTGAAAATTCAGTGTCGTACCGGCAATACCTGACTCTCGCCCGGGATCTCGCGGAACTCGGGGGACGTGAGTCGCTGAAGTATTTTGGAGAATCCCTCGCGATTGAGGAGAAAGCGGACCACACGCCCGTCACCGTGGCCGATCGGGAGACGGAACGGGTCATGCGGGAATTTCTGGCGAAGCACGTTCCCGACCACGCCATTGTGGGCGAAGAGCACGGCGGCCGCCTCGGTTCCGGTGAATGGGAGTGGATACTCGATCCCATTGACGGGACAAAGAGTTTTGTCCGGGGGGTTCCCCTCTATACGACGCTGGTCGCCCTCGTTCATAAGGGGGTACCGGTGGCAGGAGTCATATTTGCACCCGTTACCGGTGAAATGGCAGCTGCCGTTGCAGGCGGCGGGTGTGTTGACCGCAATGGCCGTTCTCTCGGTGTGTCGGCATGTCGCTCCATTGCCGATGCGTGGTACGTCACCACCGATCCCCACGACTTTTCCGATCGTCATCCCCGCGCAGCGGAGACGCTTATACGTTCCAGTGCCTCCGTACGGACGTGGGCCGATGCGTACGGGTATATGCTGCTCGCCCGGGGTGCGGTAGATGTCATGGTCGATCCGATCATGAGTCCCTGGGACATCGCCCCCCTGTCGGTAGTGGTTCGGGAAGCGGGCGGTGTTTTCTCCAACTTTGCGGGGTTGCGGGACGACCTCGGGTCGTCCGCAGTTGCAGCATCGACCCCTGAACTCCACGCTGAGGTACTTGCGATTCTCACCGATGGGGCCGGTGATAACGACGGACCTGATATGCGAAGTCATTGACCAAACGCCTCGCCATTTCTATATTTATGATATACAAACGGGGGTGTTCCGGATTCGACTGGGGTTGTCGTACGTGGTATGTTGCAGGTGGAGCGCCATCTCCTGATTGGCACTTTTTTATCTGCCGAAGAAGCAGACTATCTTCCGGTAGCTGCGTAACGCAGTCCGGCGGGCGCGGGGTGCGCCGTTCTGAGCGCCTCGTTGCTTGACAGAGACCAGGACTTGCCGACGGTCATGCCCGGTGGGCCGAAGGGACTTCTTATCGGGATTGGGCGGCATCCGGCCGGTGCGGACGCCAATGTTGTCGCCGACACACACAAGTCCGTACTAAACCTGTAGAGATGTGCTGCGGGCGCCTCAGGACAGGGGTTCGACTCCCCTCACCTCCAAGGAACCCGAAAAAAGGGCCGCCGGATCATCCGGGCGGCCCTTTTTTTGTGTACAAGGATTCATTCCCACTCTATCGTAGCGGGCGGTTTTCCGGAAATGTCATACACAACCCGTCCCACTTCCGGAATGCGATTGGTAATCGCCGCGGCAACGTTGCGGAGAAATGCTGGTTGGAAGTCATAGACATCGGCGGTCATCCCGTCCTTTGACACGACCGCGCGCAGCGCCACAACATCGCCGTAGGCGCGGCTGTCTCCGGCGACGCCCACCGACTGTATGGGAAGAAGAACGGTAAAAGCCTGCCAGATCTCATCGTACAATCCTGCGTCCCGCAACGCCTGAATGTAGATCGCGTCTGCTTCCCGGAGGACGTCACACCGTTTCTTTGTGACCGCGCCGAGGATCCGTACCGCCAGACCCGGTCCGGGAAAGGGGTGCCGGAATACGACCGACTTCGGCAGCCCGAGGAGTGAACCGAGGTGGCGGACCTCGTCCTTGTACAGCGTCGCCAGCGGTTCAAGAATCTCGCCTGCATCCCTCTTCGCCTTGACGAGGGGGCTGGAGACGTTGTGATGGCTCTTGATGCTTACGGCGTGTTTTCCCACTCCGTGTCCGCTTTCGATAAGGTCGGTATACAGGGTTCCCTGTGCAAGCAGGTACGGCCCCTTCACCCGTTGTGCAACCTCCCGGCTCTGTACGGTAACGAACAGATCCCCGATGATGCGCCGCTTTTCTTCCGGGTCGCTCACGCCGTCAAGGGCGTCAAGAAACTCATCCGCCGCATCAATGAGGGAGAGGTTTTTCGCGCCGAGGGCGGTAAGGGCCTTTCCGATCTCGTCGGTTTCTCCTTTCCGCATCAGCCCCGTATCGATGTACATGAGGTGGACCTGTTCCGGAGGCAACGCGTTCAGAAGCAGCGCCGCCACAACAGAAGAATCAACGCCGCCGGAAATGAGCAGCAGAACCGCGTCTGAGCCGACCTGACTGCGGACCTCCTCCTCCAGTTGCCGCCTGAAATCTTCCACGGACCACTGACGGCGAGCTCCGCATATCTTCACGGCAAAATTGTCAAGGATTACCGCACCGTGTTGAGTGTGGGTCACCTCAGGATGAAACTGGAGTCCGACAAAGTGAATTTCGTCTATGGCGACGACTGCAGGTACGCCGTGTGTCGTCGCGGCGACCTCCACTCCCCCCTGGGGCAGACGGGCAATTGCGTCACCGTGACTCATCCATGAGAGAAACTGGGAACCGATTCCCTCGAGAAGGGGATGCCGGGTATGTACCGAGACCGGAGCCGGACCGTATTCACGGTGATCAGACCGGCTTACCGCGCCTCCGTGGGAATGGGTCGTGTACTGTAATCCGTAACAGATACCAAGGATGGGGACGCCAAGGGTATAGACGTCGTCGTGCGGCGACGGAGCGTCGCTGTCGTGAACGGACGCCGGAGAACCGGAGAGAATGATTCCTTTCACCCTTGAAGTGAACCACTCCTGCGGATCCAACTCACCCGAGACGATTTCCGCAAATACGCCCCGTTCCCTCAGTCTCCGTCCGATAAGGTGGCATGTCTGACTGCCGAAATCGAGAATGACGATGCGGTCAATATGATCGGGAGAGTGCAACATCATGCGCCCCAGATCGAACGTCGTACAATCGTCTGATCTCTCTGATACCCCGTGGAAACGATGCTGACAGGCACACCAAGGTATTCCTCGATGAACTCGATATAGCGACGGGCGTTTTCCGGGAGTTCTTCATAGGAGGTGCATGAACCAAGTGGTGAACGCCACCCGGGAAAACGTCGAGTTACCGGGTGCGCCTGCTCGAGCTGCGGGATTGAAGCGGGGAAGTAGTCGAGGGTTCCCTCATCGCTCTCGTAGGCGACGCACAGCCGGACCTCTTCAAGCTCGTCATATACGTCAAGATGTGTGAGTGCGAGGCTGTCTATGCTGTTGGTCTGGCACGCGTATCGCAGTGCAACGAGATCAAGATATCCCACCCGACGGGGGCGCCCGGTGGTGACACCGTACTCCCGACCGGTCTCCCGTATGTATTCTTCAAGTTCCCCGTTGCTGTCTGAGTCGAATTCGCTTGGAAAGGGTCCGTTACCGACGCGGGTGCTGTAGGCCTTGAATACCCCAAGGACGTGGTCGATGTCCCGCGGTCCGATACCGCCGCCCGTCGCGGCGCCCGCCGCCGCCGACGATCCGCTCGACACGAAGGGGTATGTACCGATGTCAATGTCGAGGAGGACTCCCTGTGCCCCTTCAAAGAGCACGCGCTGTCGTTCCGTCTCTCCGCCGGGGGGATGAAGGTATGCCGCGATATCGACGGACATCTCCAGGAGCGCCTCGGAATGTCGCTCAAGAAATGCTCTGTCGTCGTCACCGAGTTCTTCCAGATGCTCCGGCCATTCAAGATCGGCGATCCGGATTCCGTCTCGAAGCGCCTTGTGTGCATAGGCGACGCCGATGCCGCGTCCGGTCGTTCCGATCGGTTGAGAGCGACGCATATCCCTTGAAATGTCTTCACCCCTGTGGCTCGGAAGAACCAGATGGGCCCGGTCTGAAATGAGAACACGATCCCGCCAGGATATGCCGACGTCGTTCAACTCCTCCAGTTCCGTGAAGAGCGCATCCGGATCTATCACCATTCCGCTGCCGAGTATGACCGTCGTATTCGGGTATATGATTCCCGACGGGACAAGATGCAGTTTGTACGTACGGTCGCCGTCGACGATTGTGTGTCCCGCATTTGCCCCTCCTGAATAGCGTACGACCAGGTCGGTCTCACCGGAGAGATAGTCAACGATTTTTCCCTTACCTTCATCGCCCCATTGGGCGCCGATTACCACAACATTCAAGAGCGTTACCCTCGTGAGTAATTTGTCGGCTGACGGACCATTGCAACGTCATGGACGTGACTTTCCTGTAAGCCGGCGGCGGTAATCTTAACGAAGTTTCCATACTCCCGCAAATGATTGAGTGTCCTCGTGCCGCAATATCCCATGCCTTTGCGCAATCCCGTCATGAGCTGATGCAGATAGGGGCGCAATTCTCCCTTGTAGGGGACGCGGCCTTCCACTCCTTCCGGGACGGGTTCCTCTCCTTCGGCGACATTGTACCGGTCGCCGCCGCCCCGTTTCATCGCCGCTTCCGATCCCATTCCACGGTAGGATTTGAAAATACGCCCTTCATAGAGGAACTCTTTACCCGGTGCCTCTTTCAGTCCCGCAAAGAGACTACCCACCATGACGGCGTGAGCTCCGGCGGCGAGCGCCTTGGTGATATCCCCCGAGAACTTTATACCGCCGTCGGCAATTACGGGAACATCGTGCCTTCTGGCGACCGCGACGGCATCCATGACGGCAGAAAGCTGTGGCACCCCGATGCCGGCGACGATGCGGGTAGTACAGATGGAACCGGGACCGACTCCGACTTTGACGATATCCGCGCCCGCACCGATCAGCCGTTCCGTACCTTCCGCGGTGGCGACGTTCCCGCCTATCACCGTCAGTTCGGGGTATTTTTTCTTGATCGCCCGTATTGCCCCGACGACGTTGGCTGAATCGCCATGGGCGGTGTCGACAACGACAAAATCGACGCGCGCCTCGACAAGGAGGTCGATTCGCGTACCGATATCGACGGGTGCAACGGCGGCGCCAACGAGGAGTCGCCCCGCTTCGTCGGTGGCGGCATGGGGAAAGCGGTTATGTTTTTCCATGTCCTTGACCGTAATGAGCCCGGTCAAATGACCTTCTTCATCCACTACCGGCAGTTTTTCGATTTTGTACTGGTTGAACTTCTTCTGGGCGCTTTCCAATGACGGGATTCCGACTTCTACAATCGGTTGCGAGGTCATCACATTCTCGACTTTTTCATCGTCCCGTGGTGCAAAGCGGAGATCCCGGCTGGTGATGATGCCGATGACGCGGTGATCATCGTCGACAACGGGAAGGCCGGAAATTCCGTGGTCTGCGACGAGAGCCCGGACGGTGCCGATCGTCTGCTGGGGGCCGACGGTATAGGGCTCTTCGATGATCCAGTTCAAATGGCGTTTCACCGAGCGCACCTGCCCCGCCTGTTCTTCAGGGGACATGTTGCGGTGAATCACCCCGGCGCCGCCCTCCAGCGCCAGTGCCGTCGCCAGTTCCTCCTCCGTAACGGTGTCCATGGCTGCCGATAGAATGGGAACGTTCAATTTTAATCGGGGAGTCAAGGCGACGGTGAGATCGGTCTGTCCGGGAAGAAAGTCCGCGTATCCCGGCTGCAGCAGAACGTCATCGTAGCTGTATTTTTCGGAAAATTGTGTGGTGTCCATACACCATCATGCCGAAAAAAGGCACCGTTGTCCACGGAAGTTGAGGATGGACTGTTGTCCCCGGTACGAATATGGCATACTGCCGACGATGAGTCGATATGGAATCGCGGGAGTCGCCGCAACAGCGTTATTGATACTATTCATCGGATGTGAGGACCCGCCCACCGCTCCTTCTTCGGACCGGGGACGTCATATCGTACCGGAGGCATCGGAAGGCATCGTACTTGCCCAGCAGGAATCGGGGAGTCTCGCCATCCAGACCGATGAAGAGGAGATCAATCCCCGGGTTGAGCTGCCCGAGGATGTTCTCTTTATTTCCGCGAACGATGTCAATCTGGATCTCGATGAGCCGGATGAACAGATCGTCGTGATCAAGCGGCGGGACGACCCAACCGACCGGGTGCGCCTCCTGGTGGCGGATTTCGATACCCTGAGAAGCACCTATCGCATAACCTGGGAGGGAGAAACGCTGGCCACAAACGTGCGCACCTTTTCCGTTTCCACAAGTGATCTTGTAGGTGATCATATCGACGAAATTGTAGCGGTCGGTACCGATCAGCAGGGACGGCAGACGATGGATGTCTTCAGACGCAGTGATGAAAATACAGGCGAAGTTCTCGGATTGGGCTACCGCAGCGTATTTTCAGTCGCAACAGACGGAAGTATCGAAATCGACAGTCGCCCCCGGGGTGATGCCTATCGAACGCTGCAAAGCGACGGTGTCAGTTTCCCGATCGACGTGTACCGCCAGAACCTCGAGACCGACACACCCCTTGATCTCATACGTACCCGATGGAGCTGGAACGTCGCGGAGCGACGGTACGTGCAATCCGCCGTAGAGGACATTCCGGCGGTGCAGATCGAAGAAGAACAGCTTCGCAATCTCTATGACGCCGAAGCGGAGGAGTTTGAAACGTACATTCACGGCCCGTGGTTCAGGTCCAGGGGAGAGGATCTCGGCGGCGGGATCGAGCTTGCCTATTTCGATACTGAAGAACGGGAAATCGTCCTCTTTCACGACGATCGACAGGAGCGATACGAGTGGCTGAATTCCTACAAGACGCTGTATGCCTCCGGTCCGGGATTGTGGATCAATGTTCGCAACAATGTGTTGACCACCGTACGGCGACAGCTGTCCATTACCGTTGTCGCCGCCGACACACTGAGAATCGCCGTAGAGGGCGTTGAATACTGGAACGGCAATTATCAGAGAATGACGGCGGGAATACAGTCGGGAATACTGCGTCGATACGATCTGGAGACACCGTCCTTCGTTCTCGACGGCGTCTATGGAAATGAGAGCGGCGTCGAAATGGTTTTCAGCCGACCCTTCTTTCATTTTCGCAGCGGCGGATATGACTGGAGCGGCGGATATAACGTCGTACAAATCGACGGTGAGGCGATACTCGAACTGAAGATCCTTTCATACAATGTCGCCCCTGCGGAAATTTCGGTGAATGACGGGGACAGCTTCGGCCTGCAATTTACCGCGGACTATCAGGAACAGCGAACGGAAGGCGGCAGCATCCACCGTCTGACCCTTGAACCGATACGCATTACCGTAGACGGTATTGAAAGTCGCGGGGGCCAGGACTTTATCCTTGAACAGGTAACGGAAGACAGCGGTGAATAGCGCGTGTCACCGGCCGTCTGACTACGCACCTATTCAAAGACGAGAAATCCTTCGACGCCCCGCTCTTTCAGCGCGATAATCGTCTCCTGTTGATTGGTTGAGTCCGCCGCAAGGGGCACTACAACCCGGTAATAGGTGTTTCCGCTTATTGTCACTTCTTTGACGGTTACGTCAAATCCGTATCCTTCTATATCCCGAGCCATATATCGGGCGTTCTCTGGATCACGGAAGCTGCCGGTCTGGATGCCCGAAGGACGCTGGGTGTTTCCCCTTTCCGTTGTCCGTGCCGGCGTCGCGTCCCCCGACGGTGGAGACGCGTTGCCCGTACCGTCCCGGCGCGTCATATCACCTGCGGACGTGGCTGCACCGGATTCGGTGCTGCTCATTGTTGACGAGGGCAGAGAAGATTCCCGGACCGGTGTGCCCGTCCTTGTCATTCCGCCGGACGCGATACGGGACGGACTTGGATAATAGACGACCCGGGAAGGCCGTTCATCGGATGTGTCGGTTTCTTCCAGAGCGGAGAGGAGCATCGTTTCCGGAGCATCGGGAAAGAGCTCCCGGAGATGAGTCGCCGCCTGTCTATACAGTTCGTCCATATCACGGTCCGATGCGATTTCCGCGAGCAGGGCGTATACATCCACCTCCACGAGATCGGCCAGAGCCGGATGCATTTCCCCCTGAAGCCCCGCGAGTGACCTGAGATGAATGAGCGCCTGATCCGCATTTCCAGACAGATAGTATGCCCGGGCGCGAAGGATTGCGGCGCGGCGCTGGAGGGAGCGCGTCTCCGCCGCGTGAAGGGCGTTTGTAAAAATGATAATGCTTTCCTGGAGGCTCCCCTCTTCTATGAGAACTGTTCCGAGTCGGAGCGCGATTTCTCCGTTCCGGGGCTGTAAATGGCGCGCCTGAAGGTATGCGTGCTTCGCCTTGTCGTATCTCTGGGCGAGCTCGTACTGCGCCGCCGCCTCCAACAGCAGAGCAACACGCTCATCGTACGTTGAAACGCGGGGAATGTAGTCGGAGACAAGTATATCGATCTCTTCGAGGGAGGAAGCATCGAGCAGGGCTTTCTCCACGACCGAGGAAAATGCAGGTGATCCGATCGCCTGATCGAGGTCCGCCGCACTTTGGGCGACGAGACCGCCCATAGTTGTACTCACGGTGAACAGAATTACCGCGGTAATTGCTCTCAACGGTGAGACGGAACGCTTCATTCTATCGGAAAATCCCGTGCACTGGACGCCTTGAGCGCTTTCTTGTCCGCCTTCTTTGCCTCTTTGGCTTCCTGCTTCAGCCGGCGCTGTTCTTCCCGCTCCATTTTTCGATCGGAGCGCGCTCTCGTTTTCCGGGAAGAAGACTGGACGGCGACCGGTATCGTTACGGCAACTCCGAAAAAGAACGCCACGAAAAGTCCCATGAAGACGGGCACATCGGTGAACTCGTGAAAACCGAGAGAAATATCGGTTGTGTTTCCCAGATTCAATCCGATAAAGACGAGGATCAGACCGACGATGACAAGGTAAAATATCAGTTTCCAGGGCATAGTGCCTCCTCAATGACGAAAACTTCGTTGACCGGTGAAACACATTGTCGCACCGAAGGTATTTACCGACTCGATGACGGCGTGATCACGCAACGCACCGCCCGGCTGCAGTATCGCCGTAACACCTTCATTCAGTCCGACTTCAGCGCCGTCGGGAAAGGGGAAAAAGGCATCCGATATCATGACGGCCCCCGTCAGGCCACCCTTCTCCGTTCCGGCCGCTGCGATGTAGGTATTTCTCTCTTCCGCATCGGATATTTCTTCAATACCTCTCCCCGTTGCAGTATAGGCGATACGGTCTGCGGTTTTCCAGTACGCCTTGTCCCGGGCAATCCGGGCCACACCGACGCGGTCCTGTTCACCCGTACCGATGGCGACCGTCGCAGCGTCCTTCACATAGATAACGGAATTACTTGTCACGCCGCTTTCCACAAGCCATCCGAATCGCATATCCGATTTCTCCCGTTCCGTCGGTGCCCGGTGCACAACATACTCACGTCCGTCCCTGGTTGACCGCGCCGGTACGAGGGCATCGTCGTCGAGAATCCGGGGTACAAAGGACCATTGAGCGACAATTCCGCCGTCCATGAGGCTCTTGAAATCGACAAACCGTTCCCCCACGTACGTTTCCAGGTGGTCCATCGCATCGATTTTCAGAATACGCAGGTTCTTTTTCTTTGCAAAAGTGGCGAGCGCCGCCGGAGAATACTCGGGGGCGACGACAAGTTCGGCATAATAGGAGGTGATGGCTTCGGCTGTTTCACCGTCAACCTCGCGGTTGAGAGCGATCGCACCGCCGAAGGCGGCAATACGATCGGCCATGAGCGCCTTCCGGTACGCTTCAAGGGATGTGGAGCCAAGTGCGACCCCGCTGGGGTTGTTGTGCTTCACAATGACGCAGGCGGGGCTATCTGAAAAATATCGAAGGATATTGAGTGCCGCGTCGGCGTCGGTGATGTTTATCTTTCCCGGATGCTTGCCGCTCTGGAGGAGTTCCGCAGCGGAGACGAGGGTGCGTGACGGTTCAATCTGTCGTACATCACCGAGGACAAGGTTCCCGTTTATCGGCCGATAGAGCGCCGCTTCCTGATCGGGGTTTTCCCCGTAGCGCAGCCCCTTTTCTTCACCACCGATCGTCCACGTCACTTTCCGGTACACAAGGGTCTGGCTCTCCGAGTCGGAACCGAAGGTGATTTTCATTTCCTCCGGAAAGGAGTCGCCGAGCACGGTCCGGTACATTGAACTCACAGGTCATCTCCGTTCCGGATCTCGTAGACCCCCGACAAATCACTGCTCCTGATATAGCTTCCCAAAGCGCCGGCGATTGCGTTTTCGTAGTGGGCGGTATATTGAAATGCCTGTGCTGCCGCATGGGACCGATATTCCAGTGACGTGTGGCCGCCGTGTGCGCGCAGTTCGGCAAGAAATCCGGGGTAATCGGCGGGGCTGTGGAGAGCGGTTACACGGAGGAAATTCTTGGCCGACGCGCGGAGCATCGCCGGGCCTCCAATGTCGATATGGGTTCGCAGATCCTCAACGGTAACGTTTGTTCCCGCCGCAATCTTTTCAAAGGGATAAAAGTTGCAGACCGTAAGGTCAAAGGAAACGGCGTCCTGATTTTTCAGATCCGTCTGATGGGCTTCGTTGTATGTTTCGCTCAGAATTCCGAGGTAGATACGAAAATCCAGCGTTTTCACCAGACCGCCCTGCATTTCCGGCTGTCCCGTATACCGGGCAACCTCGATGAGCTGCTCCCTTTTTCCTGTTTTTTCCGCCGCTTTCAATATCTCCCCGTAGGTACCACCACTGGAATAAATGGTGAGGTCGGGCACGATCTCCCAGAGCGATGCGACAAAGTCACCGACGCCGCTCTTGTCGGCTACGCTGATCAGAGCATTCCTGCACGGCACGAGGCCGTCCACCCGGTGTACGCGGTTCAACTCCATCTCACTGACTCCGTTCCGCCGCGGTGACGGTGTTAAAGAGGAGCATCGTCCGCGTCATCGGACCGACTCCTCCAGGAACGGGAGTGATGGCACCGACCTTTGAGAGGAGCCCTTCATAATCGGTGTCACCGACGAGGCGATAGCCCCGCTTTTTCGACGGATCGTCGACCCTGTTGACACCGACGTCGATAACGACTGCTCCCGCTTTCACCATATCGGGCTTCACAAAGGCGGCGACGCCGATGGCGGCGATAAGAATATCCGCCTGCAGCGTAATTGCGGCGATGTCCGGCGTCCGGGAATGGCATACCGTCACCGTTGCATTTCCGCCCCGCTTCTTCAAGGCAAGCAGGTTGGCAAGGGGGCGCCCGACGATATTGCTCCGGCCGAGCACAACGACGTGCTTCCCTTCCGGGTCATGGCCGCTCCTGAGGAGCATCTGTATCACGCCATGTGGCGTACACGGCAGGAGCGTGGGGAGTCCCGTCAGCATCTTCCCCAGGGAGAGAGGATGAAAGCCGTCCACGTCCTTCTCGGGGACAATCCGTTGCAGGATACGATTGCTGTCGATATGGTCGGGAAGGGGCAGTTGGACGAGGATGCCGTGTACCTCCGGGCTGGCGTTGAGGGAATCCACCAGGGCAACCAGCTCGTCTTCCCCCGTCGATGCGGGAAGGCGGTGGTCAAAACTGCGTATACCCACCTTCTCACAGTCTCGTTCCTTTGCGGTTACGTAGGAGATACTCGCGGCGTTGTCCCCGACAAGGACGACGGCGAGGCCGGGGGTGATACTGCCGGCTTTCAGGGCGGCGATACGTCCTCCGAGTTCCTTCTGTATTTCTCCGGCAATTTCTTTTCCATCTATTATTTGTGCGGACATGATACGGCATTGTACACAACTCTCCTCGTGTTGTCAGGCCGATAAGGGCGTGATAGTATTGCCCGCCAAGGAGATAGTGATCATTGTCGAATTTCACTCGTGATACATTCCGCACCGTTATTGTCGTAGCACTTTCTTTCATCGCGGTGAGTGCAGTAGCCGCGCAGGACGCCTCAAATGAGGAATTCCAGCCCACTTACGGCCTGGGCGATCAGGTGTTGTCCCTCAATCTGGGAGCTCTGTTTCCCCTCTTCTATACCGGCGGACCCGACGGAATGGAAGACGCCAATCTGACGATGGGAGGAACGGGCCATCTTCAGTGGAGCAGTTTTCTCAATAACAATATGGCCGTTGGCGGGGAGTTTGGCGGCATGTTTGCCTTCACCCCGAACCGCAACACCCTCTATATGATCCCCCTCGCCGCGCGGTTCACCTATTTTCTCCGGGCCTATCCTTTCGAGTTTCCCCTGAGCATCGCCGCCGGTGTGAATTTCAGTCGCTTTGAGGAGAATTTCAAGACCGACGCCATTCTCATACCCGGCGCCGGTTTTTACTGGAACTACACCACCGAGTGGGCCTTTGGCGTCGATCTCCGGTGGTGGTGGGTACCTCAGGTTTACACAGGTTCCAACCCTCCCGCGGAGGATACGCGGTTCGGCAATTTCCTCTCTTCCACCCTTTCGGTGATGTATCGCTTCTAGGAGTTATTACCGCATGAATGCACGATATGTATCTGTCATAGCCCTTTCCTTCCTCGCGCTCCTTGCATTGTCCGGATGCAGCGAAGGAGAACGGGGTATTTTTGCCACAATCGCCATTGAAGAAGAGATCAAGAAGGGAAATTTGCCGGAAAACACGAGCATTTCCGGTCTCGAGTGGGGCACGGTGAACGGCCAGGACACCTATGTGGCCGGTGTGGGTATAAAGGTTTTCACCCGTTCTGTGGACGGCGGAAACTGGGACGAAAAACGCTCTCCCGGAAACCGCCTCGCCGCCTTCGTTGCCGGTCGGTACGCGACAAACGGAGCGGGCCTCGGAGGTGACGCAATCACCGGTCCTGCCGACGAGATTTACGTGGTATTCCAGGAAGATGAGTCCGACGGCTCCGCGATTTACCGTCTGGCCTCGGACGGGAGCTGGAGTCAGGTCTACACAAGCTCGGCCACCATCAGCGGTATGGTCGGCGTTGATGATGTGATATTCGTGACGACCGTCGATGATGATCTGCTTATTTGGTCTTCCGCCGTTTCCTCCTCACCGGACAATACGCTGGCGTGGGCTATCGACGGTACCGGAGGAATTCGTGACGGGGTCCGGAATGGCGCCGACGGCAATGTCTACTACCTCGTCGGAACCGATGGAAGCATGGTCCACATCAACGCCGCCCGAACGACGTTAACTCCAATGACTGAACCGGGTGCGTCAGAGCTTGGGGGAATCGGATACTCCGATTACAACGGTGACAGCATTATTGCCGTGACCGATGCCGACGGTGAAATATTTCTCGCCGACACGTCGGTCGGTTCTTCAAGTCCGACGTGGATTTCCGGGGCCGATCTCAACGGCCGCCGGTCCCGGGATATCCAGTGGATCTCCAATCGTAATAGATTTCTCGTCACGACGCTCCAGTACCATCGGGACGACGATCCCCTGCCCCGAGGCTATTATGAGGGCGAGGTTACCGGAAGTGACAACAATTATTCAATTTCCGGCCTCTCCAACGACCACGGTAACACCTACAATGCAAGTGAACTTGCCGTCTCGTCGATAAACAAATTTCGTCACTTTGAAGTGAGCGGTGCGGACATTGTCTTTGCCCTCACGTACGGCAAGGGGTTGTGGTCCACCGCATATCCTTCAACGGGTGATCCCGAGTGGCGCTGGGAATAGTCTCATAGCGGACGCCGGGCGTATTGCCGGGCGTATTGTCCCACTCCCGGTGGCCGTGACGAGCCGTGTCGAGCATGGGTGATTCGTACTGCCTGCACCCCGCTGCCGTCTATCGCCCCGATGTATTGCTTCCAAATGTCGCCGACACAATTTCCTGAAGGAACGCAAGGATTTCGTCCCGCACCGGCATTCGTTCTGCGGAGATCGTCGCATTAACCCGGGAGAGCACATCCGTATCCAATTCAACTGTTGAATCACGGCTCAGCGTCGTCGCTCTGCCCCATCCGGATGGAACCTCCTGAACGGCCGCGTGCGTCCAGCCGGACACTGCGATTTCAATCAGGTCGACACTGCTTCGGCTGCCCATTCGAATCGCTGCATTCCCTCCTCCATCAAGGGCGACCATCACCACCCTGTCCAGAATATGAGACTGTCCGTTGGTACCTGTGACCTGCATCGCCCGTCGGAGGCCGTCGGCGCCTCCGGAGAGAAAGATACCCGACTCTTCCACAACGACGGTGCTGTCAATTGCGACGACGCCGATGCCTTCGGAGCCTCCGGAAAGGTGAAGGACGGAACGGCGAATCGTCACGTTCCCACCGCGGGAGGATACTCCATGGACAAAGGAGGGGCCGGAAGCGCTGATGACGGAGCGGTCGATTGAAAGATTTCCGCCGGAAACGCGAAGGGGAACGATACCGCCTGCGGTCGGGCCGCCCGAGCCGCTCGGGCCGCCCCCCGACGCGCCGCCGTCATGCTTCCGGATCGTACTTTCCGTAATCGTTACGGTTGCGCCGTCTCGTACGACCACGCCCCCAAGTTCTGACTGGGAAATTTCCGCCCGTGTCGTCCCGCCGGAGCTGAGAAGTTCCGACGCCACCAGGACGGTCGCGGTCAGTGTTCCTCGGCGATGTCGAATCATCGTTTCACCTGCGAGGAGCCTCTGAAAAATGACGTTTTCGGCGGAAATCTCGACCGAGGGCGTTCCGGCGAGCACAACGTCCCGCAGGAGAATATCCGATGTAATGGGAAGAGGCCGTGCCTCCGGGAAGGTCAAAGTGGAACTGACGTTTCCTTTCATCCATGTTGACCCGTCAAATCCGCCGATGATTGAAACGGCTTCCGATTCTTCCGTGGCGGCACTGAAGAGCGAAGCGTCGGGACGATATTCGCCGCCGGCAAGAAATATCGTCCGCCGATCCGACCGCCTGAGGAGATCATAGGCCTCCCCGATGTGAGTGAATGGATGCTCCCGGGTACCGTCGCCCGCGGTTGCGGATGGGTCGACATAGATGATTGCACCGTCCACATGAACGTCCCACGCGGCGACGTGCTGGCTTCTATTGCCTGCCCGGTCGCGGGCGTATGACTCGATACGATAGGTTGTGACCTGGCCGGGAACCAGTGCGAGTGTTATCGGGGATCCGTCGTACCTCCCGTACTCACGGTCCGGATCATCGCCCAGTCGGTAATAGATGTCGGTCTGCTGATCTTCTTCCCCGTTTTCCAATCGAACTTTTGTGGTGTCGGGGAAATAGTCTCCGTCCTCGGCTCCAACAAGGACCGGGGGTGCCGGAGCAGCCTTATCGATCCGGAAGGATACCCGTCGGTCCGGGGAGAGTGCACCATCATCACCTACGGCGGCCGCGCGGAGGTGGAACGTCACATCTTCTCCCGGAGATACGTCAAGTGAAAACGGGCCTTCATAGCGCGCCGACAGGGGATGTACCGGTGGGGCTTCTCTGCCGTCAGTGGAAAGGGTGTATCTGATATCGCCGTCGCCCTCAAACGTAATCGTGCGGGGTGCCGTATAGACGGCTCCCTCATCAGCGCCGGTAATATCGGGACGGCGGGGTACCGTCGTCCGTGATATGGTCACCTTCCGCGTCTCTGAGCGCCCTTTTGCATCGTCCCGTACGTAATAGGATATCGTTATGTGCTCCGCACCGTCCGGTATACGCCACGGGAAGCTTTCATCCACGGGCTGGAACCCGGTCGTTTCAGATGAAAGGGAGGCATATATGCTCCGGTCGGCACGTCCCGGCCACGTCGCGATTCCACTGTTGCCCTCTTCATCCCGAATGATGAAGGGTTCGTCAGGAATTTCGGCCTGCAGAGAGCTTCCCGCGACTTCCATGCGCCGGATTGAGCTGCGACTGCCCGTCGTCTCGTCCAGGAGGTACGCCTCCACGACATAGAGCCCCCGTTCACCACCGAACGTCACGGCATCCCCGTCACGGTACTCCTGAAACGCCGGCTTTTCGCGATCCTCCGGGGGATAGAGGCGCCAGAAGGCGCGGTGTGGCGCCGCAACGGCGATCCCGATTGACGCTCCCGCATCAACAATATGACGCGCACCGGAAAGGGGCTCACCGTCTGCCGTAATATCCGGCGTTGGAATGGCGGTTGCTGCAAAGGGAATCGTCAACGGCGGCTGTAAATATGACCGGTTTCCCGCTTCATCGACGGAGTACGCCTCGAGCACGACCGTCTCAGTCGACGATCCCGGTCTCCTTACGGCGACTGCTCGACGGTACGGTTGAAAGGGGCCGTCCGGGCCGATGCGGAACCACAGTTCTCCGTCGTCCCGGGGAGCTTCAAACTCGACGATTCTCTCCCTGCCGACTACCAGACCCGCTGTGCCCCCGTCTTTCACGACCGGCGGCGCCGGTCCGTCCCGGTCGAGGACGACACGAATTTCCCGTGTCTCCGTCCACCCGGTCCGACCTGTAAATCGGCCGCGCATACGTACCGAATACTCCCGACGGGAACCGTTTTCCGTCGACAGCGTAACCGTACCGCCGTTGGACAGAATCGGGCTTCCCTGATTCGGTATCGGTGCCCGTCGTCCTTCGGCGATTTCATAATGTATCCGCATGTCGTCGTCAAACGGGGCGAAGGTGATCGAGAACTCCGCTGCATTCGTGAGGTACATGCCGTCGCCGGTGATCTCCGACTCCGGGGGATTCAGAAATGCCGGCAATATCAACTCCCGCCGGTCAACGGAAAAAACATGACTCACCACCGGACTGACGTCGTCGGCGGAGCGTACATACCCTTCCACCAGATAGTCCCTGCGCAGACCGTTCCCGGGCGGGAGTTCGACGGTTCCGCCCGCATAGGGAAGAAAGGAACCCCCGTCCACACGATAGAACGCGTCCAGGGAAGAATCTATGCGAAATCCGCCGTCAACACGGAATATGTGCGGTGGCGCCGGAGGCGCGTTGAGAAGGGTGACCGACGGTTCATCGTCGGTAAATGTGTTGGTGACTGTCGATCGGTAGCCCCGCGGGAGATGCCACACGGCGCGTTCCTGCCCATAGAGTGTGAATATCCCGGCGCCGTCCCTGTCCGGGGCGTCCGTGTATTGGACAAAATCTCCGGTCGGAGAAATCACAACGACGTCACCTTCCTGCCTTAGTGCGGCGGAGGCCGCAGCGGGACGTCGAAAGGTATCCAGGGCCGCGGCCACCTGCGAAGCTGGAATTCGTGCAGTTGCGCCCCATTCGGCGCCGGTGAAACGTCCTCGTGCGACAAGGGCTCCGTCGATATCGCCGGGATCAAGCTGGAACGGTCCGGCGTAGCGCCGCCAGTCGGGTTGTCCTCCATCGGAGAGGGCGTATTCAATTTCCGCCCCCGCCAATGAATAGAGAACGACATTACCGTCATACGCGGCGAATTCAGGAGGAGGCATTTTCCGACCATCGAGTATGTAGAAGAGGCGACGCTCCTCCGTTGAGCCATCGCTGCCGCCGCTGAGTCGCAGCACCACCGTCCTCAGGACGTCATTGGCAACGCGCAGCTGCAGAGGTTCAAGAATGCGGTTGTCGCTCAATTTGACCGGGCGATCTTCCAGTGAAAAACGCGGAGGTGTATCGCGATGACCGTCAAACACGGTTACCGTTTCTGTGTACCTGCCGCTTGGGAGTCCCTCCGCCTCTTCCCTGCCCTGAACCCAGGCGACCGTCCTGACCACTTCCTCCCCGGTATCAACGATCCGGGCGGAAACGGTCGCCGTAAAGCCGCCGTGCCCCCCGATGATCGTCTCCCCGGTGTACGGAAAGGTACGGACCCCGTCAGGTCCTTCAAGGCGGACGCGGAGATTTCGATATCCCGCCGTGGCAAGATACAGCAGTTGTTCATTTGCATATGAACCGGAAACGGGACTCTTGATAAGGTCCAAATCGTGAGAAACCTCGTTCCGACGGTCAATTCTGTATGTCCACTGAGACGTCCCGCTCCGGTTTCCGGCACCATCGATCGCATATACGTAGATCGTGATGTCAACCACGGCTCCCGCCGTACCGGCAAGGGTAATGGGTTCATTCCCTCCCAGAGAGATGAACCGGGCGTGACGGGACTGCGTTTCCCGGGGGCTTGCCCGGAGGGCATACCGCACGTCCACCACCTCATCGGGAGTGGAAAATGAGATATCCACCCCCTGTGAGTACACGCCGGGTGCGCGGTCCGGATGGGGACTCTGAGGCAGCGCACGATCAACTATGTATGTATAGGGGCCGAAAATCTCACCGTCGGCTCTTCTCTGAAACTCGAGGTTATAGGTCCCCTCCGCCGACGGAGGAACATCGAGCAGCAACGGAGCATCGAGGGGTATGAAAAATTCGGTATGGGCCGTGCCGGCGGACGTGACGAACCGGTAATTCAACGAACCCGGTGCGTCCGGCGCAATGACCACGGCTGTTCCATATCTACCGGCTTCAACGGGCGGGGTAAATGCGTCCGGTTCCGCCCCGAAGGCGGGCACTCCGATGAGAAGCGCGCATAGAACGGTCCGGACGAGTAGCTTCATGGCAGGCTGTGTAGAATATCCTTTATTCTGTCATCTTTGAATTGCCCATCGATCTCTCCCGGTTCAAGACCGACCAGCTCATGGCTGAGATAGTGAATCCACTGATCGTCCGCGGGATGTTCAATATCGTGACGGCGGCAGTAGTAATCGGGCTGAATGGGCAATCGTTCACCTGCATAGGATCTGATCTTGTAGTCGTGGACCGCCACCTTGATATCGTCCCCGGGGAATACCCTTTTCAAGTATGATCTCCACAAGATGGTTGATTGTACGAACCGGTATCAAATATATCGTCCACAAGTAGGATGCGGTCACCGGAACGGAGGTGTTCAGGGCTGTATGTCCATCCGTCGACGCTCACTTTTTCCTGCTGGTGGATGTCGGTATAGGAACGGGCGACGACGGCGGCGTAAAAAAACCGGACGCTGTCCTCGACGGACAAATTTGAAAAATTCGCTGATCACATTGCCCATATATGCGCCGCCGCGGAGGACTGACGTATATGACGTCGGGGACAAAGCCGGAGCGATAAATATCGTGAGCCAGGGCTATGGCGTTATTGCGAATGATGTCGTAGGGAATGAATTCCTTCACACTCATTGTGCTGCTCCACCTCGTTGAATCGTAACTTCCATTTCTTCCGCCATTCCTCATAACCGTTATTGTCGTAGATTCTCCCGGAGGAGGCAACTGACGGTAAAAATCGCGCATTGTTGCGACGGACGTACCAAGAACCCGTGTCACCACGTCACCGACGCGCAGGCCGCTTGCCGCTGCGGGAAGTCCGGTTCTCCACAGTACTGACGACCAATCCGTCTACTGTCGATGCAATTTTCCATTTCATCCCGAATCTCCGGCGAGAGGGGGAATACCGAAAATCCCGGCCAGAGGCGCATGTTCAGATTGGCGATTTCCCGTTCCGATTCCCGCTCGGCAATACGGACGGAGAGGCGTTCTTCCCGGTCCGTTACGGAAGAGGACAAAGTCGGCGTCCCCTGCCGACGGGAAGTTCCCCCACTTCGAGAACGAGGGGCGTCCGAGTTTTCAACTCTCGTACCATTAATTTCAGTGATGAAATCGCCGGGGCGCAATCCACCCTTTTCGGCGGGGCTGTCGAGAAAAACGTGATGCACCAACGCTCCCCTGCGGTGCGGCAGTGCAAGATCTTCGGCAATGTCGGCGGTGATGCTTCGAATGCTCACGCCCAGCCATCCGTATCGGACGGATCCCGTTTCTACGAAATCATCGATGGAACGGGTGACGTTGTTAATGGGAATTGAAAAACCGAGCCCCGACACTTCCTCCCGTCTGAGAGGTGATCCAAGTGTTTATTCCTACCACTTCGCCGTCCAGATTGACGAGGGCGCCGCCGCTGTTTCCGCGATTGATTGCCGCGTCGGTCTGAATAAAATCGCTGATATTGCCGGCGGGGCCACCCCGACGACCCAGTGCACTGACAATCCCCGCAGTAAACGGTTGACTGAAAGCCGAAGGGACTGCCGATTGCCAGCACCCAATCTCCCACTTGCAACGAGTCGGAATCGCCCAACGCCGCGACGGGAATATCGTCGTCGCTGGTAAAGGAAATCATAGCGAGATCCTTTCGTGCGTCCTTTCCGACGATTGTTGCGTCGTAACTCGTGGAGTTATCGAGGGTGACCGTAATGGCACTGGCGTTTCGATCACGTGGTCATTGGTGAGGACGTAATATACGTCTCCGTCACGGCGTACAATCACCCCCGATCCCAGACCCTGGGTGCGAAATTCCCGTTCCTCCGAATCAGGCTGCTCGGAATCGGGGTTCACCAAAAAAAGAAATCGAACCACGGAGTGTCATCGCCCTGCGGCGCCGACTGTGTACGCACCTCTTCAACATCGATGCGCACGACGCTTGGCAATATCGATCGCGACACCGCCCGAAAACTCTCCTGCAGGTCCCGGGCGGCGCGGGGTCGTCTCACCGTCGGGCCGGGACGGCGAGACTGCCCGGCTGAACCGTTGTCGTTGGTTGAACAGGAGATAAACAGGACCGAAATGACGATTCCTGCGACCATCCCCGTTACAAGGAGGTGAATTGCGCGTAGTCTTCTCATACTGCCGATGCCTCCATCTCGGATCGTACCGACTCCGACGGACGCCGGGTGAGTACTTCCGTGTGATCCCTGAATATCGCCACGGTAATGTTCAAAATGGGCCGAAACCTGGCGATCGCCGGTTACGACCGTCCAATCGTCGTCGAGAACGTCCACGTCGTCGATACCCAGATTGACCATCGGTTCTATGGCGAGAACCATACCGGGCTTCAGGCGGGGATTGGGGCCGTGGCCCACATAGTTGGGGACCTGGGGGTCTTCGTGGAGAGAAAGTCCGACGCCATGGCCGCAATAGGGACGGGACGACTCCGTAACCCTCGCGGCTCACGGTATTGTATACCGCCCGGGAAATATCGGTTTACCCCGGTTCCCGTAGACAGCCGCATCTATTCCATCCTGGAGGCTCCGTCGGGTCACTTCAAGAAGTCGTGCGATCTCCCGTGAAACCTCACCGACGGGAACGGTAATGGCGGAATCACTGTAGTACCCGCGGTACTCGATTCCGCAGTCTATACTTACAACGTCCCCCCGATTCAGTTTTCTCTCACCGGGTATACCGTGGATCACCTCTTCATTGACGGACGTACAGAGGGCGCCGGGAAAACCCTGATAGCCCAAAAATGCGGGTCTTCCACCCCGAAGAGCGATCTCTTTCTGCGCCAGTTCATCGAGGTCGCGGGTGGTCATGCCGATTTCAACGGCGTTTTCCAATATATCGAGTACCTCGGCCAGGAGATGACAGGACTCGCGGATACCCGCGATCTGTTTGGCCGTCTTGATGCGAATCATTGCAGGAGGTTAGCACTTTCACTGGAGGCGTGCAAGGATTGACCGGTAGGTGTAGATGTGCTCCATGTCGGTCCGCAGGCGAACGGCGCGGTCCGCGTGGGCGATTGCGGCGTCGAGATCTCCCGTCAGACGGGCAAATTCAGCCGCTAAAAGATAAAAACGGGCGCGCCAGAAGGGATCATTCTGCTCTTCCGCCCTTCGGACTCCCCGTTGAATCGCCTCCTCCGCCGAAGGGAGGGAACCGTGCCGCAACAGAAAGAGCGCGTAGTTGTACAATCCGCTTGCCGTCGTGCCGTTCTCGAGCAATTCTTCAGCTGCGGCGTATCGACCTTCCCGTGTCGCCTGATAGCCATGTATCGTTCCCGCCCAACCGGCAAATTCCGGGGGATACCGCCGGCGAAGATCGGCGAGTCCCCGATCATCGCCGCGAAAAAGAAAGAGGCTTGCAAGAAACTGAGCGACCTCGGCATCATCCGGGTGATCGTTGAGATAGTCCCACGCATCCGCCTCAAGCCGCTCCACAGGACGACGGGGCCCGAGAATAGTCCGTACCAGCAGCCAGTGTCGTCCGCCTCTTGGATTCCCGCCGATGGCAGCCAGTGTGCGGGCGGCGTCAAATCGTCTCCCTTCACGGATGAGATAGGAGGCGTACTCCAGGCGCAGATGGAGGTCCCTGGGATGATATTCAATTCCGAGGCGATACAGCTCTTCCGCACCGGGACGTCCCGCATGAGAAAGGAGAGCGGCTCCGTTTGAAAACGCCGCAGCGCTCCACCGGGGATGGAGATTGCGCAGCTCCCGGTAGATTTCTTCCGCCCGGGCAAACTGGTGCTGCCGCAGGAGAAAATCGGCCTGCATCGAGAGGACCGCCGGTTTTACGGCATATTGCCCGCCGAGTTGTTGAACAAGGGAGAAGAACCATTCTGAATCATCAATCCATGTTGCCAGATGCAATACCGTCAGGGTTGCACCGTCGTCAAGCAACATACCTCCACCGGTGACCTCACGGAGACGATCGATACCTTCCCGTGCGCGTTCCCTGTCTCCCCCGGCGGCGGCAATGAGCGCTCCATTTACAAGAAATTCGGAAATCCCCGTCACCTCGCCGGCGTGAAAGAAATCGATCGGACGTTGGGATTGAAATGCGGTTCCCAGTGCGTACAGCACCGGTTCTTCCTCACCCCGGGCCGCAAGATCGCCGAGGCCCGCGCGCCATTCATCCCGACGGGCAGGATCGAGAACAAGGAGCGTCTCGATCATCTGAGAGAGCTCGGATACGGTGTCGGCCGAAGCGGTTATCTCCCCGGCTTCGTCAAACCGCCCGATACGCATGAGGGCAAATGCCGCTGTGTACTTCCATATGTCGTCCCGGGGAAGACGGTGCGCTGCAACGAGGGCGAGTTCCGCGACGTTGGGCCACCGACGATCGTCTTCAAGCCGCCACGCGATGGCGACAAGGCGGCGCCATTCGTCGGTTCGGCGAGCGAAGCGTGCCGCATCCGCAAGGGCTTCGTCGGTGGCACCGTCCCGCTCCAATCGGGTCATCGCCCGGGCAAAGAGCACTCCCGCACGTATGCGTTGTATAGAGACTGTAATGAAGTATGACGACGAACCGGCGACAAGAAGGCCGATAACCAGCCAGAAAACTGATCGTCGTCGTGACACTCAGGAACTCCCGATCTGTTTGCGTATGCCGTCAAGGACGCCGTTTATGAAGCGAAAGGCGTCATCGGTGGAAAGTTCTTTGGCCAGCTCCACCGCCTCGTCTATCGTGACGTGGGCCGGAATGTCCGGCTGATAGCGGAGGCTGTAGGTGCTCACCCGAAGTATCGCCAGATCCACCCGGTGGAGGCGCGCGATATCCCAGTGTTCCAAATGGCTTTGAATCAGCGAATCGATCGTCTCGATCGCTTCGATCGTTCCCTGTATCAACAGACGGGCAAAATCGGTTTCTCCTGCGCCGGTTTCCTCAATCCAGTCAAAGGCGAGAATACGGATCAGGTCGGTTTTTCCGACATCCCAGCTGTATAGCCCCTGAACCGCCAATCTGCGGCTCTTACGTCTCGATGCCATGGACTACCAGTTAAGTCTCTCGGGATACCGGGTGATATCCGCCTCCCGACGAAGTTCCTGAACGACCGAAGCAACGGTCTCCTCGAATATCTGCTGCTGTTTCTGATTGACCAGGAACGCCTCCACCTGCTGACGCACGGTTGTTCCCTCCCCCGGCATGACAGGATCGTTCAGTCCGGGTAATCGTGGCGGACGGCGATTGGTAATCCGGAGAATGTGTAAACCCACATTGCTTTCAATGACTCCCGAGACGGCGCCTTCGTCCAGGCGAAAGGCTTTTTCCACAAATCCGCGACCAAGACGTTGCAGCGTCTGCTGGTCGCCGTTAATGAGATAGCCGAAATCGCCTCCCGAATAGGAAACATCATCGAGGCTCTCCCGCATGAGCGCATCATACTGTACCGTTCCCCGGCTCAGACGACGGGCCATGTTTGTCGCCTTTTCACGAAGGGCACGAATCTCCCCGTCGTTCTTGTTTCGGGTATCGAAAAAGAGATGGTCAAATCGCACCATCAGCGGGTTGAAGAACTCCTGCGCATTTGTTTCATAGACGAAGCGTATCTCTTCGGCCGTCGGTTGCGGTATTTCACTGAATCGGCTCTGTGACCGCTCAAGTACAAATTTTTCCTGTACCAGCCTGTCCCGGATTTCTTCAAGAAAGGCGTCCCAGGTAAGACCCATCTGGTTCTCAACCAGTTGACGGAATTGACTGTCCGTTACGGGCTGGCCCAACGCCTGCCGCTGTGCGGCTATTGCCTGCTGAATTTCTTCCTGCGCAACCTGTATGTTTGCCCGTGCCGCCGCCTGGGAGAGGAGTTCACCGTTGATGCGCTCCTCCAGAAGCTCCTGTCTTTCCGACTGGGAAAGGCTTCGGCCGGCCTGTCGCTCTATCAATTCAACATCCTGCCGAAGCTGACGCTGGCCGATATTGACAGTCTGATGGAGCCGCACGACTGCGACGGGACGATCAAGGACCTGCCCGAAGACAGAGAGCTGTAGAACGATCATCATTGTCGCGACTGAAACGACCCGTCGTAATCCTCTTCCGTGTAACTTTGTGATCATATTCTCTACCTTATCATGCAGTCTCGAAATATCCGAGCTCCTGTTGCAGCTTCTTTATACCGGCGAGGCGCTGGTCGATGGATAGTGCCCGCTGGAGGTAACGATACGCCTTTCGACGGTCCCCTTCCTGCAGGTAGAGCTCCGCCGCCTTCTTGTAGCAGAACGCGGTGTCCCGTTTGGGCAGGTCCCAGTCGATCATTTGATGGATATGATAAAGGACAACCTCCGAGGACTCCCGCTCAACCATCTTGAAACAGACGATGTTGCGTAAACGTTCATAGACGTCGGCCATGAAATGGCGGAAATACGGCTTCTGCCTTTCAAAACGGACAATCGCCGAAAGGAGAAGAAAGGCGCGCTGGTAATCATCCCGTGCTTCATACTCTTCTGCGAGAAGAAAGGCGCAGTCCATGAAATCTTCCCTGCCCAGATAGGCGGAAAGTTCAAAATCTCCCGTCGCGACGAGGGTATCGTATATTTCAAGTGCTTCGTCGGGATTGTCGTGGAGGAGGTCGTAAAATACGAGCCTCGACTGGGATTCCTGATCGTCCCGGCGTGACCGGAGAAACTCGGCGTAGTCAAACTCAATGGGCCCGTCGCTATGAATACCGTGGATGCGATCGTAATCTTCCCGGCGGGTTTCATCACTTAAAACCTCCCAGGCAAGGACGACCGCTTTCATCCGCTCGACGCTCCCCGGATCGCCGTTGTGGACGTCGGGGTGTACCGCTTTGACTTGTCTGCGATAGGCGTTGCGAATCTCTTCCCGGCTTGCGTCGGGATGTACGCCAAGGATTGTGTAATAATTGCTCAATGGTCTAATTTAAGTCGTTTTCCAACCAGTTCCGCTTCGACGGGAGACCGAATAATTTCGGAATAACGGACAAACATGCCTTCATGTTCCATTGCGGCCATGATTGACCGCAATACCTTTTGCGCACCCACGGGACGGGTTGTCGTGAAGGCGAAGGACTTTTTTCCGCCGATAATGCCGGCCTGCGAGAGATACTCCCGAATCTTTGGGGAAATCTTTCCGCCAAAAAAAGAGACGCCAACACCACCGACGGCGATGTACTCGTAGGGCGTCAGTTTTCGGGATATGTCCCTCATGCCGTCGATGAGGTCGACGTGATGTCCGTTTTTTTCGATTCCCGACACAACTCCACGAGCTATCCCGGCAATTCGAGTGTTTGCGGTATCTGAAAAGAACACAACCGCCACGCGCATGTTACTCTTCCGTTTGTTCTTCCCCGTCTTCCACGACCCACCATTCGACGGAGCTGTCTCCGGAATTTGCTTCCAGCCGGCGAGCCGCGGCCTCTACGTCCCCGGTGTTGGGTGTGCGGTTGAGCCATGCAAGCCCGAAGGAGCTGAGGAGAAAAACAGCCGCGAGAACGCTCGTTATTTTCGTGAGAATGTTTCCGCTCCGGTTGCCGACCTGTGAAGCCGCTCCGCCCCCGAAAATTCCACCTAAACCGTCACCTCCCTCATCCTGAAGAAGAACGATCAGAATGAGCAACAACGAGCTGACAACAAAAATGATCATCAACACAATACCAAGAAAACCCATGAAAACCTCTGCCTATTTATCGAATTGTGCAATCGGAACAAACGTATCGACCTTCAATGATGCACCTCCAACGAGGGCTCCGTCGATATTTTCCTTGGCCATCAGGCCCTTTACGTTATCCGGTTTTACCGAACCACCATATTGGATAACCATCTTTTCCGCAATATCACGGTCGTACAGATCTGAAAGAATACCGCGTACGGCGGCGTGTACGGAATCAGCGTCCTCGGGTGTTGCGGTCTTTCCCGTTCCGATGGCCCAGACGGGCTCGTAGGCGACGGTGATCTTTCCCATACGGTCTGCAGATACGCCCTGAAGTGCCGTCGAAAGCTGCCGTCTGTTGACGTCGTCAACGCGACCCGACTCCCGTTCTTCAAGAGTCTCACCGATGCAGAGGATGATCTCCAGTCCCTCATCAAGGGCGAGAAGAACTTTTTCGTTTATGAGCTGATCCGATTCGCCGTAGACGTGACGGCGCTCGGAGTGTCCGAGAATGACCGACGTGGCGCCGGCATCCTTGACCATCAGGGGCGAGACCTCCCCGGTATGGGCCCCGTCACGGGCGGCGGCCATATTCTGGGCGGCCACTTCCACGTTGGACCCTGAAAGAACGCGGGCAACGCTCTCTATGAGGGTGAAACTCGGTGCCACCAGTAATCGATGGGAAACACCGGAAAGCTGCCCCCGAATTGCCTGGGCTAATGACTCCGCTTCCTTCCGGGTCATGTGCATTTTCCAGTTACCCGCAATGTATGGTCGACGCATAGTTATGCTCCTTCCTGTAAGGCGATAATGCCCGGCAGTGACTTCCCTTCGAGAAACTCCAGGGAGGCGCCTCCACCGGTGGAAACGTGGTCCATCTTGTCGGCGAGGCCGAACTTGTTTGTCGCCGCAACGGAGTCGCCTCCGCCGACGACGGTAATGGCTGAAGAATCGGCGATCGCCTGGGCAATCTCCTTTGTACCGCCTGAAAAATTGTCAAACTCGAATACACCCATCGGACCGTTCCAGACGATTGTGCGCGCCGCGGCGATGGCCTTCTTTGCCGCCGCAATCGTTCTGGGGCCGATATCCATGGCGAGGCGATCGACGGGTATTTCCACGGAATCAACGGATTCCGGTTTTGCCGCCGCGTCAAACTCCGCGGCGACGACGTGGTCGACGGGCAAAATGATTTCGGTTCCCCGCTTTTTCGCCGCATCGAGGAATTTGCGCGCCGTTTCCAGGTATTCCTCTTCCAGGAGGCTCTTACCCGTTTCATACCCCTGTGCCTTCAGGAAGGTATATGCCATACCGCCGCCGATAATGAATCCGGCGCAGTTCGGCAATAGACTCTCGAGGACGGCAATCTTTGAAGACACCTTGGCTCCACCGATAACGGCAACCATCGGCTTTTCCGGATTGTCCAGAATCGGCTGGAAGAAGGAAACTTCTTTTTCGATGAGGAAACCCGCACATGACGGCAGGAATTTTGTGACGCCTTCCGTCGACGCGTGCGCGCGATGGGCCGTGCCGAAAGCGTCGTTTACAAAGACGTCGGCCAGTTTGGCAAGTTGTTCCGCAAAGGCGGCGTCGTTGTCTGTTTCTTCTTTGTAATAGCGGACGTTTTCGAGAAGCATGACATCTCCGGGCGTCAGCTCCGCCGCACGGGTGCTCACGCTCCGGCCGATTACGTCGTCGGCCATGATAACTTCCCGTCCGAGCAGTTCGGAGAGACGCTTCGCAACCGGAGCGAGGCTGTACTCTTCCTTTCGTTCGCCCTTTGGACGTCCGAGGTGGCTCATCAGAATCAATGACGCACCCTGATTCAGGATGTAATTGATGGATTCCATGGCAGCCTGGATCCGGGTGTCGTCGGTGATTACACCATCCTTGACGGGAACGTTGAAGTCGGCGCGCATGAGTACGCGCTTGCCCGTAATGGCGACGTCCTTGAGTGTTCGTAGTTTCATTGCGGTTCCTCCCTTATAGTACGTCAAAAGGCCCGGATCCATCGCGATCCGGGCCGACCGATATCAGGGAAAAGGTTAAACCAGCTTCTGCGCCAGTTCTACAACGCGGGAGCTGTAACCCCACTCGTTGTCGTACCAGGAAAATATTTTCACTTTTTTCCCGATCACCATCGTGCTCTGGGCATCGAAGATTGAACTGTGGGTATTGTGAATGATATCAACCGATACGATGGGGTCTTCCGTGTACTCGAGAATACCCTTCAGCGGACCTTCAGCGGCCTTTTTCATAGCCTTGTTGACGGCTTCAACGGTAACGTCCTTCTCGACGTCAACGACCAGGTCGACGATCGAGCCGGTCGGCGTGGGTACACGCATGGCGACGCCGTCGAGTTTTCCGTTGAGCTTGGGAAGCACCTTGCCTACCGCCCGGGCGGCACCGGTCGTCGTGGGAATGATTGAAACTGCGGCGGACCGGGCGCGACGGAGGTCCTTGTGGGGGCCATCCAGAGTTACCTGATCGTTTGTGTAGCTGTGGACCGTCGTCATGAAACCTTCAACAATCCCGAACTCGTCATCCAGTACCTTTGCGACCGGGGCGAGACAGTTTGTGGTGCAGCTTGCATTGGAAACGCATGTATCGGTGGGTTTCAGATCACCATCGTTCACGCCGAGGACGATCATGTTGTCGATCTTGTCCTTTGCAGGAACGGTAAGAATGACTTTCTTGGCGGGATACTTCGCGTTCTTCAGGTGATCACCGTAGCCGCCCTTTTCGCTTTCTCGCTTGGTGAAGATACCGGTGGATTCGATTACTACGTCCGGTGCATCTCCCCAGGGGATATTGGCGGGATTCCGCTCGGAACAGACCTTGTATTTCTTCCCGTTAACGATAATTCCTTCATCGTCGTACTCAACGGTTCCGTCGAATCGACCCTGAGTGGAATCGTACTTGAGCAGATGTGCAAGTGTTTTTGTATCGGTAAGATCATTGAGTGCAACGACTTCGACACCCTTTTCGAGCGCAATTTTAAAGACATTTCGTCCAATACGACCAAAACCGTTAATTGCAATTTTCATACTATTTGCCTCCTAAAAATTGGGGGTGATCGTGCAAACTATAGAGAAAGCCATCTGTGATGTCAATCGGCGTCAGGGAAGCCGGAACAGCCGGCGCAGGAGGCTTGCCGCTTCAGGGGGCGCGCTGTCCTCGGGAACGATTACCTCACGCGTGCCGGACTCACCTTCTGCCTGTTCCGTCTCTTCGCTCTCATCGGCGGGTTGAAAAACGACGCGATCACCGATTCCAAGCAAATCGGGTCCATCGGGATTCCAGGAAATGAGTGCGACGAGATCGTCCACCTGAAGAACCTCCGCCCGGCCAAGCGGTCTGTCGTCGGGAGTCGTGAAAATCTCTACATGGTCTCCCGCTTCAAGTCCGTCTACGCCGCCGATACCGATGATCGCCTGTGAGGGGCGTCGTTCGACGACGTATCCCTGAATCGGAACCAGTTCATCCACCCTTCGGGCGACCTCCCGGACGGCATTTCGTATCCTGTCGTTTCCCGACCGGAATACGGAGCCCTCCGCGATCGGCACCACACCTCTCTGCGGCAGTACTTCATAGAAAACGGCGATTCTCCGATCTTCCATCGATACGGTAATTGACACGACCATATCGACGCCGTCCCGTCGGGCCGCCGTAAAATTGGCTGCCCTGCTCGGCCCGCTGCGTTGATACAATCCCGCCACCTCGATGTTCTGTGAGCTGAACAGAAGGCTTTCAAGAAACCGTGCCGTTTCTTCTGCGCCGTTGGGTTCCATCAAGGATTCGGAAGAACCGTACAGTATGGATATAACGGTGCGCGGTCGTTCGATCGTAAACTGGTCTATCTCCCAGCGTGCGGCGATACTGTCCTGGCGGAGGGACTCAAAGCTTTCCAGGGTATCCCGCACCGTCTCATTCCCTTCTCCCAGTTCCTCGATGACGCGCAGCTCCTGTACATATCGCCCGTACATTCCCCGCCCGCGGTATAGCTCGGCGAGACGGAGTCGGAGCTCCCGCTGAAAGGGATAGAGCTGAAGCCCCCGCCGATAGGATTGCTCCGCCTGACGGAAGAGATACCGCTCTTCCAGTTCGGATCCGGATCGTATGTATCGCCCGGCGAGGTTCCGTCGGATCTCTGATTCCAGGGGCAATTGGTCCATGGCAAAGTGTTCCTTCGCAAGCAGGGCGAGCTCAAAATCGGGACGGAGCGCGAGCGCCCGGTCCCAGCTCTGGAACGCGGTTTCCCGATTGCCTTCCTCGGCGGCGACGACGCCCCTGGCGTACCACCCCCGGTGGTCGTCGGGATCGATTGAAATGAGGGTCTGGTAGTGATTACGGGCTGCCTCAAAATCGCCGCGCTCTCGCGCCGACTCCGCAAGGACAAGCCACCCTTCCTTGAGTCCCGGTGCAATCGATACGGCGTTGCGACCGTGAAACTGGGCGGAGTCGAAATCACCTGCGCGATACGCCGTCTCCGCGGCGAGAAGCTGCACCGCCGCGTCATCGTCAAAGTACCGCAATGCCAGATCAAGATATCGTCGTTCACCCGCTTCATTACCGCGTCGGCGGGCGATTTCGATTAAGGCAATGAGCAGACGTCGATTCTGGGGGTACCGCTGCTCCAGACGCTGTAGTTGCCGCTCCGTCGGTTCAAAACGGCCGTTTACGGCGGTGAGGAGCGCATTTGCAACCTGGGCTTCCTCATTGTACGGCTGAACCCGCAATACCGCGCCATATCGAGCGGCGGCGTCTGAAAAACGGCCTTCCATGACGGCGAGCTGCCCTTCGAGAAGGGAGAGCGTTACATCGTCGGCACCGAGATTGCGTGCCCTTTGAAGGTGCTCCGCCGCCTGATCATAGGTACCCTGCCAGAGAAATGCTTCTCCCAGGACGATATGAGCTTCCGCAAAACGGCGGTTCTCCTCAAGGGCGCGTCGTGCCGTCTCGACGGCACGGTCAAGGAGATCGCGGTCGTGACGTTGTCGTGCGGTGGTGAGATAGCCCCGTGCCTCTTGCACGAGATCAATGGGATGCTCCTGCTGGGCGGAGAGGAATCCTGTGGAAATGATGAAGGAGAGGATAAAAATCAATGGGAATGCCGCGCCGCTGCCGTTACGATTCACTTCTGCCGTCGTTGTCATCTTGAGAATCTTCCGGACGGGAAACTACTTTTACGCTGCGGATTTTATGTCCCTCCATATCCTGAATGACAAAATCGAGATTCTTATAGGTCACCTTTTCAAATTTCACGGGGATTTTTCCGAAAAGATCGAAGACAAACCCGCCGAGGGTGTCATATTCCTGTTCCGGCAGCTCGGTGGTGATGATCTCCTGCAGATCCTCGAGGTTGACCCGCGCATCACACAACCACGCCCGTTCTCCGATTTCAAGAATGTCTTCCCGTTCATTGTCAAACTCATCCTGAATGTCGCCGACGATTTCTTCGATGATATCCTCCATGCAGACAAGCCCGGAGACCCCGCCGTACTCGTCGACGGCGACGGCGATGTGCACCCGCCGCCGCTTCATCTCACGGAGAAGGCTGTCCAGGCGTTTGCTTTCAGGGACAAAAAATGATTTTCGCAGAATTTGTTCAATCCTGATTTCTTTTCCGTTTGTCAGGTACTGAAGAAGATCCTTTGCATAGAGCATGCCGACAACATTATCGATGGTATCCTTGTACACGGGAAATCGGGAATGCCCCGTCTCGGCGATACGATTTACCAGATCCGTCGTCTCCATATCAAGTCCAAGAAAGACGGAATCGATGCGGGGAACCATGACCTCCTTGACCGTTGTGTCGGCGAGTGCGTAAATACCCTCAATCATCTTGCGGGTTTCAACGTTCAGTGCGGTATTGGCATGAGCCTCTACGCCGCCTCTATTCCAGGTAAAAAAGCGACGTAATAAACCGGTTGATTTCAAAACAGTTTCTCCTTCAACTCCTGTACAATATTTTCCTGCAGGGTGAGCATCGGTTCACGGGAAAAATCGTTTGTCCTGTGTTCATAACCGTGAAGATGGAGCAGCCCGTGGACAACTACGCGACGAATTTCTTCTTCATATTCTACACCGAGCTCTTCCGCCTGCCGCTTCACGACGGGAAGAGAGACGACGATATCTCCGGCGTGTGTCGTGCCGTCTTCGTTTTCATCGCCCGCGGAAAACGAAAGTACGTCGGTGGGCGCATCGATTCCCCGGTACTGTCTGTTTAGCTGCTGTATGAACGACTCGTCGCACAAGAGCACCGAGACTTCCCATCGGGAAACGGCGATGTGGCGCAAAACGTGGTGAATATACGTTGTAAGAGCGGAAAGCCACGATGGAGGTTCGCCGCTCTCCGCGCGAACTTCCACAACGTTTCCGTCGCTATTCCCGGTATTCATCGTATGCCTGAATGATTTTCCGTACCAATGCACTGCGAACGACGTCGTCCCGCGTCAAATAGGTAATTCCTATACCGGAAACGTATCGTAAAACGTCGAGGATGTGAATGAGGCCCGAGGCGTTCCGCCTGGGCAGGTCTATCTGGGTGATGTCGCCCGTCACCACCGCCTGGCTGTTTTCACCAAGACGGGTGAGAAACATCTTCATCTGTTCCCGCGTTGTGTTCTGCGCTTCGTCGAGGACAACGTAACTGTCCCGCAGGCTCCGTCCCCGCATATACGCGAGGGGTGCGATTTCGATGACATTCTGCTCTTCAAGGCGACGAATGAGATCAAAGGGAAGCAGCGCTTCAATGGCATCGTAGAGGGGGCGTAAATAGGGGCTGATCTTCTGCGTCAAATCGCCCGGGAGAAATCCAAGACTCTCGCCCGCTTCAACGACGGGACGGGTGAGTACGAGGCGGCGTTTTTTCTTTGCCAGGACTTCCCGCAAGGCATGAGCCACGGCGATATAGGTCTTGCCGGTACCGGCGGGGCCGACGAAGAAGTTGAGCTGATTTCGTTCAAGCTCGGCAAAAATACGCGCCTGTCGCGCGCTCCGGGGAAATACCTTTGCCCCTGCGGCGGGAATCTCGATGACCCGCTTGTGCATCGCTTCCAGGGACTCCCCGGATTTGTCGCTGATGTCGTGAAAGAGACCCCTGATGAGAAAAGGATCAAGCGTCTGACCTATTTTACTGTGGCGCTCTAATTCTTCCATTAAGACGATAAACCGTCCCTGAGCGACCTCGTCGGAGGACTCAAGGGTCAACTCGTTGCCCCGAACACGTACCGGCGCCGAAAATAATTCTTCCAATACTCTCAGGTTGGTATCGTGGACGCCACATATCAACTGAAGGGCGTCGCTATCCGATAGAACAAGTGCTGTACTATCTGACAATATTTCTCCTTCTTGTGCCAAGTATAGGTACTGCCTTTGCTGATCGTCAAGACTCGATGAATTCAAGGACTCCATCTTCCACGCGAATATCCCGTCTGATTTCCGATATGGGCCGCCATCGGAAAAGGACTGCGAAAATACCCTGCCACCGGTATTCGGCCTCCCCTCCGGACGTGTCGAGTTCCGGTCCCCCTGTATAGGAGAAGGTCAACTCCCAGTCTTTGAGATCGTGAACGCCGCGAATCTCTACCGATTCTATTTTGAAAAAACTCTCTTCCCGGGCACGCTTATCACTGAAACGAAGACTGTTCACGAGATCCGTAATGGGATTGCGGTACGGACGGTCGACCTCTTCCGCCAGCGGAGCAGCGTAGTGATAAATCAGGTCGTTCCGACTGCGGGCGGAAACGCCTAATGTAAGAAACTGATGGATATCCAGATCGAATCCGTAGTCGAGAATAAGACTGCTTGAGGTAAAGCGTTGCAGGTCGGCTTCAAGGAGAACCGCGCCGTTGAGTGCGAGGTTTACACGTCGTTTCCAGAATGACAGAGACGGCTCCGCATCGATACCAACGGCCGTTGAGGTCCAGTGAAAGGAAGGTTCGCCGTGGTCGACCCATCCCGTTCCCTGTACAAACTCGTACCCCCGGGTCAGGCGTCCTTCCAGATCCCAGCGCAGGGGCCACAGGCGGAGCTGTGAATCTGATCGGGCAAGTCTGTTTTCCTTCATGTCATATTCGAGACGCTGGTATGCGCTGATATTCCCCCCCAGCGTACTGAAGCGATGGGTTTGAACGAGTGGGTCCCTGCTCCACTCGTCATTGAGCTCACGTATACCGCCGCTGAGTGTAGAGGTCAGAGGACCGGTTTCTACGGTGGCGGTGCCGGTATAGACTCTGCTCAGGGGAGGAAGTACCGCCCGCGCGGAAAAGGACTGGTTGGAACCCCGGACAGTCCATCGCAGTGTCGCCGTCCCCGCGTGGGTACGTATTCCGTCGGGACTCCAATCTCCGTAACGCGTTATATAGTGCGCCGAATTTGTTGAGGTGGTGTCGTAGGAGCGGTCATAGAGCCGAAATGCCATCTCATGACGGATTGTTGTGCCTTCAAGGGATGGGACATCCAGAAGGGGGTACGCCGTGAGAACGTTCTGCTGGGAGACCGAGGCACTGCGAAACCGTTCTGCCGCAGTCTGAAGCTGTTCCCGTTGGGTCTCCTCCATGTCGGACTCGATATCCACCGACTGATAACGCTGTTCCGCCGTTGTCGTTCCGTCAAACCGCAAGTACCCTCCCGGAGCAACCGCATGAACCGAGAGCGTTCCCCTGTTCCTGTTCTGCAGCGTCCGGTAGCGCCATTGAAAATCGATGTCTTCCGCAGTCGCCCACTCGCTGTTGTCCGAGACGCGGTCGATCCGAAGGGTCGGTCGAAGCCAGTAATCGACGGTCAGGGAGGCGTCCTTCCGGTCAGCTGCGATGCCCGGCAGGTCCCGTGCAAGGGGCGGAAGTCGGAAGCGTTCATCCACTATCGATTCGCGCTCATCCGAAACCCGCCGTTCCCATGGCGGACGAACACGTTGTTCATCGTCCCTCGCCGTCTCATTTTCATCGCGTCCCGAAGTGTGCGAAGTCCCGTCGTCGCCGTCCAGGGGCAGCTCAAGCAGTGTTCCCCTGATGTCCACCGCCGCGGAGGGCAGCACCGACGTCGCGGGATAGAAGAAGGACGCCTCGGGGCTTCGGTCGGCGGCAAGCACTTCCTCCGGCGCCGTTCCATCGGTCCTGCGATTCCACCGCAACTCGCCGCTCAACGAGGACAACTGAAGTGTCGTTATCCACGGCCGGAGTGCCGGCAACGACGGGTTCCATCGCAGCTGCGTTGACCATCGGAGAGAAGAGGTGTCGGTTGGCGTCGTCTCCTCCTCTCCGGTCTGATTGAGAATTTGCGTCCAGTCGATGTTTTCAGAACGATCGTGGTAGTCCCCACGAAAACGGGGATCCGACAGCATTTCGAACTGCAGGTCCCAGGAACCACCGGGAAATTGTATGCCCGTATCGAGCTCCGTTTCATAGCGCAGCGGTACCGAACGGTTGCCCGCGTAGCCCCTGTTCCAGATGCGGCGGGCATTCCCTTCGTCGTCGACATAGAAACTTGTGTAGACCTGGTCATTCAGGTAGATATTCCGGGAGGTCCCCACCCCAACGCGCCAGTCAAAGGTCCTGAAGGGCCCGAGGTCCGGTTGGGAGCCCGCCATTCCGGCATAATATCCGAGGGTGGTGTACAGATCGGCCATTATTTTCAGAGACCACTTCGGACGGGTGATCTCCTTTGGTTCCTCGGGAACCCGCAGGAAAAGGCCTTGAATCTCCCGTCCCTCATCTGAAGGAGCCTCGGCGATCTGCATAATCGAAAACGGCGCCTCCGCTTCCTCGCTTTCCCCGAAGAGATACGTTGTCGTCTGTATGAACGCGCCTTCCCTGCTGCGTAAGCCGACGGCGGGATTGAAAAACAGGGTATCTCCGGGAAAGAAGAAATAAGGAATATAGAACATGGGGACCCTGCCGACGTAGAGGGTCGCGCTCCGGATAGCCCATTCCCCGGGCGCAAGCAACCAGATCCGGCGTGCGCGGATTTCATAGTTGGGGGGATCCGAGACGGATGAGGTGATCCGTCCGTCATCGACGACGACAATGTCCCCGCTTGACCGTGTGATTCGCTCCCCGAAAAGGGTGAAATCGAGGGTTTCCTCGTCGATTGTCTGTCCCGTGTCGGTGACGCCGCGAAGAAAGACTCCGTCCCAGTTCTCGATATTGAAAACGATACTTTCTCCGCGAAATGTCTCGGTTTCTTCGGGACGTTCAACCCGGTATTCAACGGAGCCGACGGCGGACATGGTGCTGCGCTCAAGGTTTATCGTCAGTTCGTCTGCATAAATGCGATGGGTCGTCCCGTTATCGGTCATTGTCAGCTCAACCCCGCCGACAAGACGCAAATACCGCTCATCCGTCTCGGCGATCGTGAAATAGCTGCTTCCCCGGGCGCTTTCTATGGTGACTGCCGGGGACTCCGCTTCTTCAGCCTCGTCAGCATCGCGCCGGGGCGTTCCTCCATCGTCAGGTGCGATTTCCTCGATACCGTAATATTCAAGGATACGCCGTTCCACATCGCGCCGCGTTCCCCGGGTGCTGAGCCCAAGAGAGACGGCCCATTCAATGAGTTCCGACGTTCCCGCCGTTGCGAGATCCTGATGAATCGTAGACGTGAAGAGATCGTCCTCCGGTGCGGTCTGGCCGAATACGGAGAGCGTAACGGTGAATGCGATTGCAAGAACTGCCGCGGGCGCCTTCATTCCCGACGTGACAGCACCTCCCGAACGAAACGCCCCGTGTGGGATTTCTCCGTGGCGGCGATCTCTTCGGGAGTACCTGTGGCAACGACCGTTCCGCCCTTGTCGCCACCCTCCGGTCCCAGATCGACGATATGGTCGGCCTGGAGAATGACGTCAAGATTGTGTTCAATGAGTATGATTGTGTTTCCACGATCGGTCAGGATCTGGAGTACCTCCATCAGTTTGTGGACGTCTGCGAAATGCAGCCCCGTCGTCGGTTCGTCGAGGATGTAGAGCGTATTGCCGGTGCTGCGTTTGCTCAATTCAAGGGAGAGCTTTACCCGCTGTGCTTCACCGCCCGAGAGGGTCAGAGCGCTTTGACCGAGTTTTACGTAGTCGAGACCTACCGCGCCCAGAGTCTCCAGTTTGCGCCGTATTTGGGGTATTGCCCCGAAGAAATCGCGGGCTTCCTCTATTGACATCTCCAGGACGTCATGGATCGACTTGCCTTTGTATCGGATATCAAGGGTTTCCCGGGTGAACCGTTTTCCGTGACAGACGTCGCAGGTGACGTACACGTCGGGAAGAAAGTGCATCTCGATCTTAATTGTCCCGGCGCCCTGGCAGTTTTCGCACCGCCCACCTTTTACGTTGAAGGAAAATCGGCCCGGTTTGTATCCGCGGGCCTTGCTCTCGGGCAGACCTGCGAAGAGCTCCCGTATCGGCGTGAAGAGGCCGACATAGGTGGCTGGATTGGATCGCGGCGTCCGGCCGATGGGGCTCTGATCGATGTTTATTATCTTGTCTATCGATTCATACCCTTCTATCGCGTCGTGTTTGCCTTCAGACATGTGTGACCGGGTCTTTCCGACCCTGTTAGAAAGTGCCGGGTAGACAATATCCGAGAGAAGGGTGCTTTTCCCCGAGCCGGATACGCCGGAAATGACGTTGAGTGCGCCGAGTTTAAAGGCAACGTCGATATTTTTAAGATTGTGTTCCCTTCCGCCCTTCACAACAAGGAGCGTGCCGTTTCCGGAACGACGTTCACCGGGAATGGGAAGCTGTTTTTGTCCCGACAGGTACGGACCGGTAACACTCTTCTCGTTCTTAATGATATCCGCCGGGGTCCCTTCCGCGACGATCGCTCCTCCATGGATACCGGCGCCGGGCCCGAGGTCAACGATATGGTCAGCCGTCAGGAGCGTCTGCTCATCATGTTCAACGACAATGAGGGTGTTTCCGATATCCCTGAGATGCATAAGCGTATTGAGGAGACGTTCATTATCCCGCTGATGGAGTCCGATCGTCGGCTCATCCAGAACGTACAGCACCCCTACCAGCTGGGACCCGATCTGTGTCGCCAGACGTATCCGCTGTGCCTCGCCACCGGAAAGGGTCCCCGCGGTACGATCGAGGGTAAGGTAGTCCAGACCGACACTTTCCATGAAGGCGAGACGAGCCTTGATTTCCTTGAGAATTTCTCCCGCAATTGCATTCTGGGTCGAATTCAACTCCAGGGTTTCAAAAAAGCGCAGGGCGTCCCTGACCGAGAGGCGCGCCAGATCGTCTATGCTGTAGCCGGAGACGAGAACCGCCAGCGACTCCGGTCGCAGACGACGGCCGCCGCAGGCATGACACACTTTTTCTGTCATGAACGTTTCAAACCACTCGCGCATCTGTGCAGATGCGGTTTCGCGATACCGGCGTTCCAGGTCGGGTATGACTCCCGGAAAGGGCTGATGGTACTCCACTCGGCCACTGCCGTCGGGCCGTTCATATACGTACCGCACCCGTTCCGTGCTGCCGTAAAGGATTTGATCCATGATTTCAGACGGTATCGTATTGAGCGGTTGATCCAGCCGAAATCCAAGCACATCCGCAAGCGCTTCAAACCGGGTACGATACCATTGAGCCCGGGGATTGTAGGGGGCTATTCCGTGGCGGTCAAAGGACAATCCGGCGTCCGGAATGATCAGGGCGGGGTCAAACTCCTTGGTCGTCCCCAGACCGGAACACGCTTCACACGCGCCGAAGGGGTTGTTGAATGAGAAGAGCCGTGGTTCGAGCTCGGGAAAGGTGACATTGCTGTCGGGATATGCATAATGCTGGGAAAAGGACTGTTCCGTCATTTCCCCGTTATCCCCTTCAACAAGTATCGTAACGGTACCACCCGTCGTCGTCAGCGCCGTTTCGACGGCCTCAACGATGCGTTTGCGCGCCTGATCGGAGACCTTTACGCGGTCTACGACGATCTCGAGGGAGTGCTTCTTGTTCTTTTCAAGCTGTATGTCCTCATCAAGAGAGACAATTTCACCATTGACGCGCATCCGGATAAAACCGGATTTTCGTGCGTCATCAAGAATTCGCTGGTGGATTCCTTTCCGGCCGCGAACAACCGGCGCCAGGATCATCATTTTTGTACCGTCGGGAAACTGGAGGATCCGCTCGATGATTTCGTCTACGGTCTGTTTTTCTATCCGCTTCCCCGTTCTCGGGTCGTGAGGGATACCGATACGGGCAAAGAGAAGGCGATAGTAATCCCAGATTTCCGTGATCGTGCCGACGGTCGATCGGGGATTCCTGTTGGTCGTCTTCTGTTCGATCGAAATTGCCGGAGAGAGTCCCTCGATATAATCGACGTCAGGCTTGTCCATGCGTCCGAGAAACTGTCGGGCATAGGCGGAAAGCGATTCAACGTAACGACGCTGTCCCTCGGCGAATATGGTATCGAAGGCGAGCGAGGATTTCCCGGAACCGCTCATGCCTGAAATGACGATGAGTTTGTTCCGAGGCAGTGTCAGATCGATATTTTTCAGGTTGTGCTCACGCGCACCTTTGATGAAAATCTGTTCCATACGATGGGTAAGACTACGGAAAAAGCGGGGACGGCGCAATAACGGTACGGTCAGTCGTTGAGGCGGGAGGTAATCTGCCGCAGCTCTCCTTCCAGCTCGCGTACCGCTCTTTGGCCTCGGGGATGCAGGGTCAATGCATATCTCAGCTGTTCCAGGAGAATGATGAACTCTTCATTCCGCAGATAGGCCACGACTGCCGGGTATCGACGTGCCGTCTCATAGAGGTTGTGCAGGGTCGTAAACTCAAAGTCATACTCCCGTCGAATGATTGCGTTTACCGCCCGTCCGGCGACTTCCACAGTCGCGAAGAGAAGGTGATCCACCGCATCGGTACGCCGGGATGGAGGACCTTCCTGAAGAAGGTAGGTCGCATACCGGCGGTGTGCCTCAAGGGCTTGCGGAAAATCAAGACGATACAGGACGATAACTCTGTTGAGGCCGCTCTCGAGCAGGGTGCGTACCATCATTTCTCTCTGTTCAGGCGGTTCATTCAGAGAAAAGGTCGGATCATCTTCGATAATGGTAAGCAGCTGGTTCTGGTATTTCCGGTCGCCGTCGCTGTTAATGCGCGTTTCGTCGTACATGGTGGCGAGTTCCATGCGGATCGCATATATCTCATCGGGTATTTCGAGCTGGCCTGAAGATGCAATCGCCTCCCGATAGTACCGTTCCGCAAGGAGAATATCCGATTGCATGCGATAAATACGCGCCATGCCGACAAAGGCTTCGGGATATCGGGGGCGCAATTCGAGAGCCCTGGCGTAGCGACGCAGCGCCGCGCTGTAGTCACCCTCCCGGACGTCCCGTGCTGCAGCTTCAAGCTCCAGCCATGCCCGGTCATACCGGCGCTCTTCTTCCACGCCTTCCGACGTCTGCCCGAAGGAGGCGGGGATCGGGATGAGGGCGATGAGAAGAAGTGTAGCCATGACGCGGTGAAAGGGGCTCATGTAGTACAATATCGACCGTTCCCGCAACCTATGTAACGGTTTGCATTATTCACCGGAACAGAAAAGCTCCCGAATCGATGATCCGGGAGCTTTGACCGTGAATTTCCTGCCGGTGAAATCGTCGGTCAGCCGACGACACCGAGGAGGAAGACCATGACAAAGAGCGCCACGGTTTCAATGAGACCCAGGACGAGCAGATAGTTACCAAAGCCCTTCCCTGTCTCTGCCAGGGCGTCCGACGCAACGGCTCCTGCCTTACCCTGAAACCAGGCGGAAAAGCCCATGGCGAGACCGCCGGGGATTCCGGCTCCGATCAGCAACGCAGGATCCGCGCCCGCCGCCGCCGCGGCGGAGAGGGCGTTCATCAGGATAAGCCCGTAAATTGTCTGGGTGAGGGGTGCGCCGACAAAGGCGACCAGAAGAAAAGGTGCCGGTTTGTTCTGAACAAATGCCTTCTTCCATGCGCCGACCGCCGCCATACCGGCGGTACCGGAACCGAGCGCAGAACCCATCGCAGCAAAAGCCAGGGCCGAGCCGACCCCAAGTAGTCCGATATTCATGTGCAACATCTCCTTATCAAATTGTCGATATCATATTACCGTGTTTTAAACGGAGAGTACTCAACTCCCGTCCATTCCATACCTAAGTGACCGGAAAACTCCAGCATATTGAGACGCACCCCGTGTACGACGACTGAAAGAGCTCCCATCGCCAGATTGAGGGTGTGTCCCAGGAAAAGAACGAGTGCCGCGGCAATCGCTCCCCCCGCACCGCCGAGTCCTTCGGCTATACCGCCGGCCATCCCGTTAAAGGCCTCCGCGATAGCCAGAGACGCCAGTCCCACCGCGAAGAGGCGGATATAGGAGATGATATCTGAAAACGCGCTGATACCATCGAGGGCGGTGGTGATGAGTCCCGCGACACCCCGTCCGACGCCGGCCAGAAAGCCCGATCCCTCTCGCTGCTCTCCGAAAATGATAACCGCACCCAGCCCGCCTGCGATCATATACAGGGCGAAATCGGGCATCGGATACTTCTGGGGATCGAGAACGAGCTGCAGAACGAGATAATAGAGACCGAGAACCATTGACAGCCATCCGAGCTGGGCAAATGCGGCGACCCGGGGCCTCCGTCGTATGCCACGGAAGAAGTTCCAGATATGGGCGATGGAAAGGTGAACCGTTCCGATGACAAAGCACATATACTGGATGATCTCGGTACTTCGTTCACTTTCCGTCGATATGCCCGGAATTACGAGCCGATTGACGACCGGAAGCTCCGCAAAGGGAGCGTATCCGAACCAGTTGCCCGTCACGGCGCCCCATACGACGGTGGCGGTGCTCAGGACGATCATAAGGGTCGTCCCCGGGCCTGGCTGCTTTCCCGCAGCCTTACCACGGAGTGCAGTGTAGATCGTCCCACCGAGAAGAATGAGGCCGTATCCGCCGTCTCCAATAATCATCGCAAAAAACACGACGAAGAAGAGGAGAAAAAAGAAGGAAATGTCCATCTCCCGGTAACCCGGTACGGTTCCCAGAAGGTCAAATACCGGTTTTATCATTCCAATCGGCTTGGGATTGGAGATCTTTGTCGGCACCTGTTCGTCTTCCCCGGGATCACGGACGACAACGCCCCACCCGTTTGTCCCGGCGGCCTCTTTCACGGAGTCAACGATTTCAGCGGGTACAAATCCGGTTATCCAGCTTATTTCGCGCTCGGAATCGAACTTCCCGGCAACCCGGACAAATTCAAGGTCCTTTTCTAGGTGCTCCAGCGCCTTCTTCAGCAGCGGCCTTTGCGGCGCCAAGGAAGAAAAATAGTCGTTCAGCCGCGCAATTTCACCGTCGATCTCGGCAATGCGCCGATTCATCGCCGCCACCGACTGGGCGGGAATTTCGATTGGCAGCGGCTGCTCAGGAAACTCATCGTTCCCCAACGCAACCGCGACGACGCGTACAGTCGTCTTGGAACGACTGAGCACGATCGGATGCGGCAGAGACGATATGAGTGTATCCGCCTTGTCTCCCGACTCTTCATACAGCCGTATCTCCACGCCCGATTCACGCAGCGTGTCCAGTGTTTCCGGAAGGGGATCTCCCCACGGGCGAAATCGGTCGACATCACGACGCAACCGTTCAACTTCATCGGTCAGGGCGGAGCGCTCTTCAACCTTCTGCTGGATATCATCCCCGATCGAGAGCGCACGATCCACGACGCCGTCGTCGGCGGCAACGGATTCATCCTCGACGTCCTTCTCAACGGGGATAATCGACAACGCGCGGTCAATAACCGTGTACTGCTCACGCAGCGCATCGCCGCCGTCGACCTCTCCAGGTTGGGTAAAGATATGCAGTACGCCGAGATCACGCAGCCGTGCAAGGCTTTCCGTCTCATATGCTTTCAGTGTCAAAACCGACACTTTCTTCATTGGTACTATCATGACGACACCTTTGTCAGGTTCCGTTTGGCGATCTTTCCGCGAACGACCGCCGCCGTCTGCTGATCGCCCAGGTATATGCGGATCATACGGATGTTTTCCCGCGTTTCCGGAATTTTCACCTTCTCAAAAAGATTCACCCGCTGGGTGGTGGTGCGCAGTTCCTCACCGAGGAGCCGCAACTGCTCAGCCAGCACCTTGAGCTGTGCGTCAAGTTCAAGAACGGAACGGAGCGCCTTGATACCTCCATCAACCCACGGCGGCAGCGAGACGAGGTCCCACGGCCGATCGACGAAGGAAAGTCCCTCAAATACGGGAATGTCGATACCGGCGATATTCCCCACGGAGGAGTCGATCTTTTCCACTTCCGCGTAGGGAGTCAGGTCGATTCCGTCGTTGAATACGCCGATCCATTCCCGAAGGTCCTTCCGGAGCTTCTCTTTCTCCCGGCGGAGCGCATCATATTCCTGCTCCACCTGGCGAATCACCATTTGCAGCTGCTGCTTTTTCAACTGCAGCGTCGGCAAATAGCGCTGAAAGCGCTTGAGGGCGTCCTTTTGTTTCTTGAGCTCGTTCTTGGTCAGCTTGACCATCAGGCCGAAGCCTCCTCACCTTGTGTCTGTGGCCAGAAGTTCTTGATCAGCTCCGTCTTGAGACCCGTTTCCTGGGGCTGAAAACAGTCGGCCATAATCCTCCATCCCCGGTCGAGAGCCTCTTCAAGGGGGATATTTACCGAGAGGTCCATCATGAGCCGTTCGAACTGCTCACCGTATTTGAGAAGCTTGTCGTCCCAGTCACTCATCCGGAATCCCATGGACTTCTTTTCCTGGCTTTCCTTGTAATTTGCATAGAGCTTGATCATACCGTCCATGACGGCGCGATGGTCTTCCCGCGTCTTGTCGTTTACCTGCTGTTTCAGTCGCGAGAGGGAGCCGAAAGGCTCGATGCGTCCGTTGCGGAGGTAGTACTGTCCCTCCGTGATATATCCCGTATTGTCCGGTACGGGATGGGTGACGTCGTCGCCTGGCATCGTCGTTACCCCGAGGATGGTAATGGAACCGGCACCTTCAAAGTCGACCGCCTTTTCATACCGAGCGGCAAGCTGGCTGTAGAGGTCGCCGGGATAGCCCCGATTGGAGGGTACCTGTTCCTGGGTGATCGCAATTTCCTTCATCGCGTCGGCGAAGTTCGTCATGTCCGTCAGGAGCACGAGGACGCGTTTCCCGTTGAGAGCGAATTTCTCCGCCACGGCGAGGCTGATGTCCGGTACGAGCAGCGCTTCAACCACCGGATCACTGGCGGTGTGGACAAACATGATGGTCCGACTCAGGGCGCCGCCGTTTTCAAGGGTGTCCTTGAAGTAGAGGTAGTCGTCGTGTTTGAGACCGATACCTCCGAGAATGATGATATCCACCTCCGCCTGCATGGCTATACGCGCAAGAAGCGGATTGTAGGGCTCACCGGAGACGCTGAAGATCGGAAGCTTCTGACTCTCCACGAGGGTGTTGAAGAGGTCGATCATGGGAATACCGGTGCGGATCATGTTGCGCGGAATGATCCGCTTGGCCGGATTGACGGAGGGACCTCCAATTTCAATGAGGTTTTCCGTCAGTTGCGGGCCATTGTCCCGGGGCTGTCCCGAGCCGTCAAAGATCCGTCCCATGAGATTGTCCGAAAAGGATACCTGCATGGGGTGGCCCATGAATCGGACCTCGTCCCCTGTAGAAATACCGCGGCCGCCGGCGTAGACCTGCAGGCTCACGTCGTCGCCGCGCATCCTGATGACTTCCGCCAGAGACTCTCCGTATCTTGTGGAAACGACGGCGAGCTCTCCGTAGCGGACTCCCTCAGCCCTGACGTTAATGACGTTTCCGACGATCGATTCGATTCGGCTATATACCTTACGCATTGTTCCCCCGCTTGCTGTACGCTTCTTCCGCGTTGGGCTCCAGACCGTCCGAGACTGAATCGAGCATTTCCACGATCTCTTTTTCCAAGGCGGCAAAATCTTCGGAGTCCCACTCGGCGCTGTTATAGTCAATAAATTTCTGGCGCAGCTGATAAAAGTACGTCCGCGCGCTTTCCTTGCTGTCAAGTTTCAGCGTGGAGCCGACGATCCGGAAGAGCAGGTCGAAGACGTGTCGCTGCCGATCCACGCCGACGGCCGCGTCGACGGGGTCAAAGGCGTTCTGCTGAAGATAGACGGCGTCGAGGAATTCACTCTTCAGATAGAGGATGTAGTCTTCGAGGGCGGTTCCCTCTTCACCGACGACCTTCATCATCTGGCCGACTTCGTCGCCCCGAAAGAGGACGTCCCGGGAATACTCGGTCAGCTGTTCATCGACGAGACCGGGATACTTGCTCCAGCTGTCCATTGGATCGATGGCGGGGTATTTCCGCGCGTCCGACCGTGCCCGGGAGAGCCCGTGAAAGGCTCCGACGACCTTCAGTGTCGCCTGGGTTACCGGCTCCTCAAAGTTTCCGCCGGCGGGACTTACGGTACCTCCGATGGTGACCGATCCGGTTTCGCCGTTCTTCAACCTGACCACACCGGCGCGCTCGTAAAAGGCGGCAATGACCGATTCGAGGTAGGCCGGAAAAGCCTCTTCACCGGGAATCTCTTCAAGACGACCGCTCATTTCACGCATCGCCTGGGCCCACCGGCTGGTGGAGTCGGCGAGCATGAGCACGTTGAGACCCATCTGGCGGTAGTACTCGGCGATGGTAACCGCCGTATACACCGACGCTTCACGGGCCGCGACGGGCATGGAACTGGTGTTACAGATAATGACGGTACGCTCCATCAGGGACTTGCCCGTCCGGGGATCGGTCAGTTCCGGGAACTCCCGCAGCGTTTCAACAACCTCACCGGCGCGTTCACCGCAGGCGGCGATAATGACGATGTCAACCTCGGCGTTACGGCTCGTAATCTGCTGCAGCACCGTCTTTCCGGCACCAAAGGGACCGGGAATACAATACGTCCCGCCCCGTGCTACGGGTAAAAAGGTATCTATGAGGCGAACCTTGGTGACCATCGGTTCAACCGGACGCATACGCTCGGCAAAAACGTCGATGGCACGCTTGACGGGCCATTCAAATACCATGGTGACCTCATGACGTCCGCCGTCCTCATCTTCAAGGACCGCCACCTTTTCATCGACCGTGTAGTCTCCCGCATTCGCCACGGAGATGACTTTATAGCTTCCCTGGAAGTTGAATGGAACCATGATCCGGTGCTTGAAGATTCCCTCAGGAACGGTTCCCAGCTGGTCACCGGCCTCGACGGAATCTCCGACGGTAACGGAGGGGGTGAAAGCCCATTTTTGCGTCCGGTCCAGGGCGCGGAGGTACAATCCCCGCTGGAGGAAGAAACCCGACTGTTCCGCCAACTCGGGCAACGGATTCTGCAGGCCGTCGCAGACCGTCGACAGCAGTCCGGGACCGAGTTCGACGGCAAGCATCTCCTGGGTGAACTCGCACCGGTCGCCGATGGTGACACCTTTGGTATCCTCGAAAACCTGCAGCTCCACCTGGCTGCCCCGTATACGAATGACCTCAGACTTCAGTCGCTTGTCTTCGACGAGTATATATCCGACCTCGTTCATCGAAACGTCGCCTTCTACGGCAACACTCACCATGTTACCGTTGATTGCGACAACTTTTCCGTTTGTCATGTAGCAATCTCCATCAGGGATTGTGCAACCACTTCATACTGGCGATCAAATTCCGTACTTCCCGCATCGGTATCATGGAGTCTTCCCCGGCGGGCGGCGATCTGTAATTTGAGGTGGTACACAATGAGTTTTTCACAATCGAAGTGGTGTCCCGTCTCCAATGCATCGGCGCGCTGCCACAGCAGTCGAAGAAGGGCATTTTCCGTCTTTAACGGGTTTTCTTCATTTAATATCTGGCGAAGTCGCTCGGGCAGCCCCGCATCGGTGACGTCCGGACGGGGAATGCGGTCGGTATCCCGACCCAGTGCCTGGGCACGAATGAGCGCGCCTTGACGTTGCAGCTCCTGAAGTCCGGCGACCCACTCCTGTAAGACACCATTGCTCCGTGAGAGAGGCTTCGTCGGCACGACGTCGTCGTACCAGATCCGTGCGTCTTCTATACGGGCAAGATCTTCCGGTGTTACCTCGATTCGGCAATAGTCGAGAAACTCCTCTTGCGACAGGAAGGGAAGCTCCTCAAAACGCAGCGCCGGTAAAGATGCAACGGTATAATAGTACTGGGCCACGGGCGCACCCTATTCCTTTGTCGCCTTTTGCATGACCGCGGCGAGACGGGGATTGAGGTACGCCGCCAGAAGCTCCGATATCGATTCATCGGTGAAATCGTAGTACGCGCCGGAATCGCCGGTGGAAATACGGAATCCCGCTGAAATTCCACGAACCGGTCTGACCTCATACCCTGCATTGAGTTTGCCGGAGAGGCGCTTCTTCAACTCGTTTTCCAGGGCGTCCCGGTCATCTTCGCCTACCAGGACTTCCACGCGGGTCGTCCCGTCTTTCACCCAAGCGGCGACGAGGGAGGAGATTATTTCACCCATCCGTTGGGCGGTAAGGGCTTCACCCACCGCTTCCTTTTGAACCGAATCAAAAAGGCTGGTGAGTTCTTTGCGCACCGATAGCAACAGATCCCGTGACGCCTGTTTCAGCGCCGCTTCGCCTGCGGCCTGAGCCTTTTCGGCTTCCTTCTCGGCGTCCTTCTTTATCTGCTCGGCTTCATTTTTGGCCCGATCGATCCGCTCTTTGGCGTTCTTTTCCGCAGCTTCAATGATTTTTTTTGCCCGGGCTTCCGCTTCCTGGACGCCTTCATCGTGAATTTTCTGGATAATATCTTGCAGTTGCGTATCCATGGATAGTCCTTTTCATTTGAGTCGCTTGACCCATACTATCGTCAACGGAAAGGCGGGACAAGGGTCATTCGTTAAGTTTTTTACGACTCCGAAGAGAGGGAGAGGTCGCCTACGATCTTGAATGTATTTCCTTCCTGTACGAGGGAGAGGTCCCGATCCGGGAAGTGCCGGTCCAGGAGCTCTGGAATGCGTCGGCCGCAATATTCACGGATTTCGTCCCATACAGTTTCGGAAATGGAGCGCAGCGTGACCAGGCGTACCTCAACGACATAACCCCGTCCGTATTCACTGCCGTATCCCGCGCTGAATGACGCCCCGATATTGAAGAGTCCGTCCAATTCCTTGTTGGTCGCCTTTCCCCGGGGCGGTCGGGCGGGATGAAGGGGATAGGTGCCGCCCCAGCGGTCCTCCAGTTCGTCATCAAGCTGGTCAAAGAGGCGTTTCAGTTTCTTTTCAAATTCCTCTACTTCCCGTCCACGCATACCGACGTACCCTTTACCACGTAACCTCGATTGCCGCGGGAACATCGGTAAGTACCAGTCCCCCCATCGGTACGATCCATTCAACCAACCCGTCGTCCGATTGAAGACGTCCCCCCGGTATCCCGGGAACACGCCGGTCCGTCGCATCTGCAGGAAGCCTGGCGGCTACACGGAACGTCTGCTCCGAAAAAAGCAGTTCCACCAGATCCCGCTGATCCCGGTCCACCTGGACGCCTTCAAAGCCGGGGGAAAGAGGAATTGAAAGGGATCGGTCTGAAAATGAAAGTTCCAGCGGCCGGTCCGACACCGTTCCCCATAGACTGCGCAGACCGTCAACGGAGGTCGCGGAATATGCGACGGTGACAATGACAAGGGCTTCACGTTCTTCCAGATTGTATGTTACCAGCCTGACATCGGGATGAAGTGTCGCAGTTTCTTCGGCATCGCGACGGGAAACGGGAATCGCCCGTTCCGCGCTGTCGCCGTCAAATACACCAAGTTCCCAGATTTCAAGGGGTATGCGGTATTCCATGTTGAGTCGCATGTCGTTCCGGTTTCTCACATCCACCTCCACATCCATGGAAAGACAGGAGGAAAATGTGACCGTCACCGCGACGAGTATGAGTATTCGTATCGTTTTGTGCACGCCCCGATCCTATCTGCTTGCCGAGGAAAGCTCAACAGTGGTCTTTCCGAATCCGCCCTCTTCGGGTCGCGCAAAGGAATAGGAGGTGACTTCGCTGCGACCCTTGAGGTAGTCGTGAACTCCTTTCTGCAGAACTCCCGTACCGGTACCGTGAATGATCGAAAAGTGTCTGAGCCCGGAGAGAACGGCGCCGTCAACCTGTGTCTCCAACATCGCCAGCGCTTCCCGCAGGCGCATTCCCCGAATATCAAGTTCCAGGACGGCGCTGCTCCTGCCGATCTGGGTCTGATAACGCACGGGTCGCTGTTCGGTCCGTGACCTCCTCAGGTCGGCGGGCGACAAGGTCATGCGGAGCGCGCCAAACTGGACAAGGACTTTTCTTTTTTTCCCGGCGCCTTCTACCGATTTAACGACGCCTTCCTTCCCCGTACGGACGTGGGTCACCGCCGTTCCCGGCTGAAGAATCCCGGGAGAGGAGTCGTCGTTATTCGAGGCTGTCTGTGCGCCCTCGCTTTCCCGGACGCCTTCAGACAGTTCCTCTCTCAGCGACTCCAGGTCACGAATCTGATCGTGGGCGCTCCTGATCGTTTCTTTTTCCAACGAGTCCCCGCGTTCCCGGATGTTCCTGATCTCTCCTTCCACCGCCTTGCGGGACTCCCTGATGACGACGTCAAGCTCCCGGATATAGCCCTGTCTGATTTCCCGTTCCCGCTCATTCAGCTCTTCTTCTCTGGTCCGTACCTCGGTGTACCGTCTCTCCATGGCACGGCGTTCATTTTCCACCTCTTCCCGTGCCGATCGCAGATGTTCTTCCTGTTCGAGTAATCGTGCGATAATTTCTGCAACGTTGTTGTGGCGGTCGGAGGCGTAATCCCGCGCCGCCGTTATGATGCCGCGATCAAGCCCCTGTTCAGCGGCGGTATCTATGGCGTGACTCGATCCGGGACGGCCTGGAACGATTCTGTATGTTGGCCGGTGGGTTGTCTGGTCAAAATCCATTGAGACATTTCGCGCCGCCGCCCGGGAATAGCCGTAATGTTTCAGCACCGTCTGATGGGTGCTGACGAGGACGGTGCTGCCCCGTGCCACAAGTTCATCAACGATGGCAAGGGAGAGCGCCCCTCCTTCGTCGGGGTCGGTTCCCGTTCCCAGCTCATCGAGAAGTACGAGACTCGCCGGTCCCGCTTCATTGACGATCTGTGCGATTCTTCGCATATGGGCGGAAAAAGTAGACAGATGCTCGTCGATTGACTGCTCATCACCGATGTCGACTCCCCAATGGGTATAGAGGGGCAAGGTGCTGTCGGGATCGGCGGGAATCGGGACGGCGCACTGATGGAGGACGGTGAGTAATCCGATCGTCTTAATGAGCACCGTCTTTCCCCCGGTGTTCGGCCCGCTGATGACGAGAAGGCGTACATCTTCATCAAATTGTATGGAAAGAGGCACACATGATCGTCCCAGCAGGGGATGACGACCATTGCGGAGGTCGAGATTGGTCCCGATCTCCACGAGGGACCCGTCGTTGTCATATCCCCACCGTGCGCGGGCGACGATCGTATCGATCCGAACCACCCTCCCATAGAGATCGCGCAGTTCGGGTAGCAGCGAACGGACGACGCCGCTGAGGCGGGTCAGGACACGCCGTATTTCCCGGTGCACTGCATACGACGTCTGGGTGAGTTCGTTGTTCAGGTCGACAAGGTCCCTGGGTTCCACAAACAACGTTTCTCCGCTTCCCGACGACTCGTGGACGATTCCGTCGATTCTTCCCTTGAAGTTCGCCGCCAGGGGAATCACCGTTCTGCCGTCACGTACGGTGGGCTGGTCCCCGTGATACATCGTCGGCGCCTCTCTGATGAGACCTTCCGCACGACGGATGAGCGTCTGGGTAATGCGCGCTAATTCTTCTTTGTACCGGCGAATCTCAGGTATCGCGTCTTCATTGACGCTCCCATCAGGCGTAATGAGCCGGGTGAGTTCCCGGTGAAGTTCCTTCGGAACGGCGACATCGTCATGGAGCGGGCGCAGAAGCTCATCCTCATCTCCTCCGACAAATCCGATGACGCTGGCGGCGTAGTCCAGAAACCTGCGTATTTCAAGGAGCGATTCTCCATCCAGGTCCGCTCCCTCCCGCTCCACCGCGTCGAAGAGTCCTTCCAGTGGAAGGACTTCTCCCGTCGGCGCGGGTATTCCCCGCTCAAGCATGGCGAGAACCTTTCGGACATACCCTTTTTCCCGGGTCAGCTCATCCCGATCCGAGAGGGGCGTGAGGCTTGAGACAAGCTCCCGTCCGTCTTCCGTCATCGCATATGCGGCGATTCCCGCCGCTACCCGTGAAAACTCAAGCACCTCCAGCGACGTCATGGAATCAACTCCCTCGTCTCATCGACGATTCTGCAATACGACTCATAGCGCAATTCTGAAATCTCGCCCCGATTGAGGGCTTCCCGGACTGCACATCCCGGTTCATGTATATGGGTGCAGCTCGGCATCCGGCATTTCTCTATGCCCGGTCGGAACTCCCGGAATCCCGCGGCAATTTCCGTGGGCACGTATTGGTCAAGGGGGAAGTGACGCACTCCCGGCGTATCCACATAGACCCGATTTCCCGCGCCGATATGGCGGGCAAGAGTTGTGGTGTGTCGTCCGCGATCATATCGAAAGGAGACCTCCCCCGTTTCCAGCGCCGCCCCCGGCGCGAGCAGGTTGATCAACGACGACTTGCCCACCCCGGATTCGCCGAAAAAGACGGCGGTGCCATCGCGATGGGTCCGTAAAACGGTCTCGATGCCCCGGGGCTCCTCGGGATGGGCCACCGTACGGAGTATCTCATAGTGCAGGCGGGAGAGCGTCTCGATGTGACGGGACGCGTCATCGTGAAGGGACAAGTCCGATTTGTTGATAATGATCGCCGCTTCAATATTTTCAAGTTCCGCCATGACGAGGACTCGATCGACAAAACCGGGATGGTATCGCGGGTGGCGCGCGCTTGCCACAACAAAGAGGCGATCGACGTTGGCGGCGACGGTCTGCAATGCCCGTCGCTTCCTGTTCCATCGGGTGACGGCGTTTTTTCGAGGAAGGCGACGATGAATCGTATAGGCCTCGCCCTCGGCGCCGCCGACAATGACGATATCACCAGGCGCGAGGGGATTGTACGCATCGTCGGTATCGCCGAGAATTTTACCCTTGATCCGCAGATTCTCCAGAACCCGTCCGTCTGAGCTGCGGGCGGTGAATATATTGTTTGCTCCCCAGAGAATTGTCGCAGTCACGTCACTCATAGCGCATCAGAAGGGAGCCCGATTCCACGGTGCCGGGGGTAAACGGAAGGCACGACAAATCCCCGATGACGGGAGCGGTCGTGAGAAAGAGCGGGCGTGGTGAATACTCTCCGCGGAGGGTGATGTTCCGCTCTTCAAGTATCCAGAGGAGTCGTCGTATCACGCCGGCAAGGGAATCGACGACCTCCCTTTGAGGCCCAAGTGCCGCCGCGATCTCGTCGCGGATACCGATAAAATGGGTACACGCCAGCACGACTGTGTCAACGTCGGCGTCGAGGCGTCCGACGATATCCTCCTCGACCACCGTACGGACCGAGGGGTCCGACGATCCGCACAGACTCGCCTCCGCCGCCTCTACGAGCCGGGGCAGGCCAAGCCGGGTGACGCGGCAGTAGTCGGCAAATCGTCGTACCAGGTCATCGGTGTAGGGATCGTTGGCGGTCCGATTTGTCGCAAGAACGGCGATATGACGCGTTCTTGTCCTCGTCGCCGCAGGCTTTACCGCCGGGACGACACCGATGATGGGTATCTCCGTGGCTCGCCGCGTCGCTTCGAGGGCGACTACCGACGCGGTATTGCACGCAAGTACGACCGCATCCAGTGGAAAGCGCTCGGTCATTTCCGTTATCAGCGATACCACCCTGCCGCGAACTTCGTCGGGCGGGCGATCTCCATATGGGAAAAAGGCTGTGTCGGCGAGGTAGAGTACCGGGGCATCGCTTGTTCGTCGTTGAAACTCCTGGAGGTAGGATACTCCGCCGATTCCGGAGTCAAAGAAAAGTACCATCGTCGCAGCTTACCGGATCATGAAAAGAGGTCGTCAAATTTCTTCCGCGCCGAGGAGTCGCCTCCCGGTCGGCCGTTTGTGCCACCCGTCGGCCGGTCCGGTTCGATACGATTATTCGGTCGGAAATAGTCGCAAAAATTGCCCCGCTCCTTGTCATGGACCGCTTCCGGTATGTTTTCCCGGCAATCCCAGTGAGCCCCGGGCTGGTAGAAGAGACAATTCCTGCAGCATCTGACGGGTCTCCGGCACGTGTCGCATTCGAGGGATCTTCCGATCGGCATCTCCGCGGTGATCGGAGTGCCGCAATTGTAGCATACCGCCATGGCAGGATTGTAGCCTTGCCGATGGCCTTGTGCAAGCAACGACGTGGACGTACACTGAAGAGGTGTTTTCTCAACGTGCGGACCGCGAGGTCATCGCGGCACTGCTCAACGACACAACGGAAATGCTCGCGCATATGGACTGTAGAGGAGCCCATTTGCATGACCTCGATTTTTCAGGCCGGCATTTGCGGTGGATCCGCCTGACCGGCGCACAAATTGAAAACTGCCGTTTCGACAACGCCACCCTTGAAGGAATTTTTGCCGATTTCACCGTTGTCGAAAATACTACCTTTACGGAAGCATACATATTTGAATCCGTATTCGCCGGTGCGAAGATGCGGGGTTGTTCCTTTTTCGCCGCAACGGCGAATCAGTGCAATTTCAACGCCATTCAGGCCCAGGAAACGGACTTCAGTGACGCTTCGCTGCGACGAAGCCGCTTCATTAACGCCCGCCTCACCACGGTGAAGTTCATCAACTGCGACCTCCGCCACGCATTCTTTCAGTACAGCGGAAGAAATGAAGTCTCATTCAAACACAGCAACCACGACGAGGCCTTTTTTTGACCAACGGACATTTGCGCATCATTCCGTATTTTTCCCCCCGCAGTGAAACGACGACCTACCTTGTCTCCACGGAAGGTTCCAGACAGGGGGTGATCTTTGATCCCGTACCGCTTGATACGGACTTCTTCACCCTGATCCTGCGGAACAACCTGGTCATATCCCACGTTTTCGTCACCCATCCGGAATCATATATGGAACGGGCGGTAAAAACGCTCACCAGAATCTTTCATTTTTCTCTCTTCTGTGGCGAAGAAAATGTCTATTCCTGTCACAATAAGGCGTTGACGGGAGAGTCTACGATTGACCTCGATGATTTCCAGGTTGCCGCTATTCCGGCATTGCCCCACTCCCGGAGTTCATTCTTTTACAGTCTCGATGAAGTCATTTTTACCGGTTCCATCATACACGCCGGCACGATAGGTGAAACGACAAGTGCCTATGCGGAGGCACTTCTTATCGCGTCGGTGAAGGACAACCTCTTCCATCACAACAGGGATACCCTGATTCTTCCCTCTATCGGCCCGCCGTCAACGATCGGTGCCGAGAGCAATCTCAGCCCCTTTTATCGCGATCTTTAGCACCGCGCCACGCAACGTCGTCGGACAAGCGGCGCTTCTGCTGCGGGTGGTCACGTATTCTCCCGTATCCCGTCGCCACGGAGAACACGCATTCCTCTGCGAAATTCCTCCGAGACGGGGGCGGAAAAGCGGGACGATTCCTCACCGTGACGCAGGGCGATTTCCAGACGCCACGCATGGAGCATCAGACCGATTCCTTCAAAGCGGGCGTCCCTGTGCCCGTACAGCGGGTCACCGACGATGGGATAGCCGATCGCGGCGAGATGCACCCGTATCTGATGTGTCCGTCCGGTGTGGGGACGCACCATCAGGAGAGCGTATCCCGAAGGAAAACGGCGCATGACCGTGTAGGTGGTGAGAGCTTTTTTGGCACGTTTCGATGGACCGCCCTCGCCCCACCGGTCCACCGGCTGGTCGATGTCGGTCAGCGCCCCGCGGTGTAATTCACCGAGAACGGTGAATTTTGTGCGGTGAAATCTGTCGCGACCGATACTGCCGTCTATATATCCACTGTGGTGAACGGGAGACCCTTTGACGAGGGCGAGGTAGATCTTGCGTGTCTTCCGTTTCGAAAAGCGGGAAACGAGAAATGCATGGGTCTCCCTCTCTTTGGCGACGATGATGATTCCTCCGGTATCCTTGTCCAGTCGATGGACGATGCCCGGCCGAACGGGATCGGCATACTCCCCGTCTTCTCCGTCGGGGGTGTCGGCAAAAAAGGGCGAATCCGGATATCGCCCCGCCAGGGCGTGCAACAGGGTGCCCGTCCAGTTTCCCGCTCCCGGATGAACCACCATTCCCGGCGCTTTATTGATTACCACGACCCCGTCGTCCTCATACACAACATCAAGGGGGATATCCTCGCTGACAACGGTGCTCGGCGGAGGGGGATCAATCTCTATCTCCAGACGGTCCCCCGCAGTCACACGGGCGGAAAGCTTCGTGTCGGTACCGTTGCGTCGAACGGCGCGTATTCGCTGCTTGAGGGCGCTGCGATTGGGGACGATATCGAGCCGGGAGAGATAAACATCCAGCCGCAACGGTTCGGTGACCTCGTCGGGTACCACCATTGTGTAGCGTTCACTCATTCCGCTCTCTCCTGCCGAGAAAGTAATCGATGATTGCAACCCCGACGCTTACGACGGCAGAGGAGACGACGAGACCGATTCTCTCCCGATTTGAAAATGCACCCTCCGGTGAGGTGGAGAAAAACCATGGTGCATATTCATTTTGCACTTCTCCGGCGCGGATGCTTTCATATCCGAAACGTCCCACCTCGTAGCCAAGGCTGGTGATAATCATTGCCACCGGAAACGCGCCGACGGCGATGATTTCTCCCCGCCGCAGATCCCGGGCCCAGCGGGGAAATTCGTCAGGTCCATAGGGTACGGGTTTACTCGGGTCAAAGGATATATCCGGCGTGGGCGGCGGCTCCGCAGGGGTCATTGAAAGGACAAGCATGAGAAGAACGATAACGAAACCACTTCTACGGTTCATGTGACCTGACCGTTCCGCCTATGTATCCCGGGACCCGAAGATCGCCGTACCGATGCGAAGCATCGTGGACCCCTCCTGTACCGCCTCTTCAAGATCGTCACTCATCCCCATGGAGAGTTCCGGATAGGAAGCAGACATCCGTTCCTCCAGACGGTCCCGAAATTCCCGCAGCTGCGCAAAGGCACGGCGAATCCGATCCCGATCTTCAATGAAGGGGCCGATTGTCATGAGACCGCGCAGGGCAAACCGGGGTAGTTCCTCTATTCTTCGCGCCAGGGAATAGACCTCTTCAAATGTTCTGAGACCAAACTTGCTCTCCTCATGGGAGGTGTTTACCTCAATATAAAGGGTGACGGCGGCACCGCTTGCCTCTATATGCGGGGCGATCGCCTCCACGGTACGGGCGGCGTCAATTGACTGTATTGTATGATAGAGCGACGCCGCGTCACGCGCCTTATTCCGCTGCAAATGTCCGATTAAATGGACCTCGCCGTCGGAAGGGAAGACATCACGGCGGGTGAGCGTTTCCTGTACCCTGCTTTCGCCAAAGAGCCGCATTCCGTGTGCCGCCGCCTCCACGATCTTTTCCGCCGGTTGAAGTTTACTCACCGCCATGAGACGGAGGGAAGAGCGGGACCGCCCTGCCCTGACGCAGGCGTTTGCGATGCGTTCTTCCACTGCCATGATGTTTTCCTGTATTGACGCCATGACCTGAGAATACCATTACTCTCCGCGTGTTGACGAGGGCCCGCCGGGAGAGTATGTTTGACGAAATACCTTACGATTTACATCCGTGTGCAAGGAAGTATAGTTATGAACGATACACTTTGGTCCGAACGCCAGACGGCAACGTGGCGAACGAAAGTCGGACTAGCAGAAATGTTAAAGGGCGGCGTGATCATGGACGTGACCAACGCCGAACAGGCAAAGATCGCAGCCGATGCCGGCGCCCAGGCGGTCATGGCGCTGGAACGGGTGCCTGCGGATATTCGCGCAGCCGGCGGCGTCGCGCGTATGAGCGATCCGGCGATGATCGAAAAGATTCAAAAGGCCGTTTCCATACCGGTTATGGCAAAGTGCCGCATCGGTCATATCAGTGAAGCCAAGATCCTGCAGGCGATGGGCGTTGATTTCATCGACGAGAGTGAGGTTCTCACTCCGGCGGATGATCGGTTCCACGTGGACAAGCACCCCTACAACCGTGCCGTTCGTCTGCGGATGTCGCAACCTCGGAGAGGCGCTCCGCCGTATCGGCGAGGGAGCCGCGCTCATTCGAACCAAGGGAGAAGCGGGGACGGGCGATATCGTCGAGGCGGTCCGTCACATGCGGACCCTCATGGCGGATATTCGCAGCCTCAGGAATATGCCCACCGATGAGCTCATGACGCAGGCCAAGGAACTGGGGCGCTCCATACGATCTCGTCCTGGAAGTCGCACGGCGGGGTAAACTGCCGGTACCCAATTTTTCCGCCGGTGGCGTGGCGACGCCTGCGGATGCGGCGTTAATGATTGAACTCGGTGCGGAAGCGGTTTTCGTGGGTTCCGGTGTCTTCAAGTCGGATAACCCGGAAAAGCGGGCGACGGCAATTGTAAACGCCGTTGCCTACTGGGATGACCCGGACAAGCTGATCGAAATCTCCCGAGGCATCGGTGAAGCGATGACCGGTATCAACGTCTCGTCCATGGCGTCGGAAGAACGTCTGGCAGGCCGCGGCTGGTAATTACCGCAGACACGATATGGCGGCTATCGCCGCCTGTCGTCATGCCCTAGGGAGAAGCGATGTCACATACGATTGGAGTACTCTCGTTTCAGGGAGATTTTGAAAAACATCTCACCGTCTTCTCCCGGCTTGGCTGCGACGTCCTCGCGGTGCGGCGTCCCGATCAGATCGGCATTATAGACGGACTGGTGATTCCCGGTGGAGAAAGTACGACCATAGGGCTGCTCATGCAGCGATTCGGCCTCCTGGAAGCCGTTGAAGAGGCCGTTGCAAAGGGACTCGCCGTCATGGGGACGTGTGCCGGGGCGATCCTGCTCTCGAAAACAATCGTCGACAGTGATCAGCCGCGACTCGGCATTCTCGATACCGCCATTCAGCGAAACGCCTATGGACGGCAGATCGACAGCTTTGAGGCGGATATTGCCGTTCCATCCTTTGGAGAGGTTCCGCTGCGGGGAGTTTTTATCCGTGCGCCGAAATTCACGAAGGTCGGTGACGACGTGACCGTTCTTGCCCGCTTTGAGGATGCTCCCGTGGTGGTACGGCAGGGACGGCACCTCGCCCTCACCTTTCACCCCCGAACTGACCGGCGACACGCGGATTCACGAGCTGTTTCTTCAACATCTTTAGAACGGTCGATGAACGAGACCGGACTATGACCGCCTGGTGAGATTGTACGCAAGGAGCTCCCGAAGCGCCTCTTCTTCTTCAAAGCCGAGGTGAAGTCCCGCAATTTCCCGGCCCGCCTCTTCACTTTCCCGTCGCAGGTGGTCGTCTATGTGGGTGAAGATACCATATTCTTCAAGGGCGGATCGAAGACGTTCGATTTCGTCGGTGGTGATATTCCGTTTTCCAAAGAATTCCCGCACCGGATCATCAGCGGGAAGACGTGAAAAGAGCAGCGCCCGGTAATAGGTCTGTTTGTTTTCCGTGATATCGCTCCCAACGGGCTTACCCGTCTGAACCGCCTCTTCCATTATGCCCAGCAAATCATCACGAACCTGAAAAATGCGCCCCAGACGCTCCCCCAACCTGACGAGGAGTTCCTGGCGCTCTCCATCGACGTCTGCCATCATTGCCCCCAGCTGAAGGGGCAGACTGAACGTATAGCGTCCCGTCTTGTAGGTGTAGACATCGAGAACCTCTTCCGGCGTCACCGACTCTACGTATCCGTTGTGGACGTCCTGCATTTGAGCCATTCCTACGATCATGATTTCCCGTGTCGCCAGCTCCAGAACGGATTGTCGAAGTCGATCCTCCAGCGGGAGCACTGAGAGAAGATGAAGTGCCATAAACGCCGCAACATCGCCCGCACAAATACCCATTGACAGGCCGTACTGGCCGCGCCTGTTCGGAAGCCGTCTTTTCGGGGTCGCCGGAGGGGGGCGTAATTTCAGCGTACTGTGCGTGGACCGCCGGTAGACCACGACGGAGAAGGTCCTGATCCATAATATCGTCGTGTATCAAAAGAAAGGACTGAAGGAGCTCCATTGCCGCGCCGGCGTCAAAACAACTTCGAGGTATCCTGTCGCCAGGTCGAAAGAGAGAATATGAGAAGGGTATCAATGCGCCGCGCAGCATCTTTCCCCGAAGGACGTATTCCCTGAGACGTCGCGCCACATCTTCAGACCAGAGTTCTCTATTCCGGAAGGGAGAATCGTCACGGGTAAATGCATGCTCGATCGCCTCAATCAGTTCCCGTCGTGTTGCAGTTATTCTGGAAAGCATAGATACCTCGATCCTTCACCGTGAAAACATATTGATGAGGCCCGAACATACGATTCGGGCACGATGTGGTTTTACCTTGTGGTCGAAGACGATAAACGGATCATTGGCGATTTGGCGAGCCGTCCATTTGTACATGTCGGCGGCCGTCTTTATGGGGACGCGATATCTGCGGGGTATGAGGGAGTACCCCTTCTCCGCCTCGTCCTGCCACGCCATGTATCGCCGTAATTGGCCGTGAATGAAGAAGACAAACTCCTCCGGGCGGGGCGCGGATATATTGCTCATCCAGCGACTCCAGATCGCTTTCCGATATGGGCAGGTAAATCCTGCCGAACCGATTATCCTCGTCGATGTCCCTGATGAAGTTTATATACTGCATCGCCCTTCCCAGCATACGCGCCGCATGGCCGGCTCGTTCATCGAGACCGAGGATACGCACCATGAACAGACCGATGACTTCAGCGGATCCGTAAATATATTCAAGGGACTCTTCAAGCGTCACATGTCGTGACTTTTCCAGGTCCAGTTCCATAGAGTGGAGAAATGCATCGATCCACGATCGTTCGAATTGCTTCCGCCGTGCCAGCTCCACAAAGGAATCGATAATCGCATCCCCCGAGGCATCACCGCTCCGTATCGATTTTTCGTACCGGCCGACGAAATTCTCGAACTCCGCACGTTGCTGCGGTACGGTATCGACGAAATTATCCGCCGTTCTGACAAACCCGTAGAGCGTATAGACGTCCGTCCTGACGTCTTCCGGGAAGAAGCGACTTGAGTTGAAGTAAGTCCTGCTTCCCCGCCGAAATGTCTCATAATGAACGGTTCCTGATGAGTACATATTCCTGTCCCCCTGGTTAAGATACTATCGATTTGAACCGAGGGAAAGAAGCGGGACGACCAATAATCCGATAAAAAATGCGCCATTATTCCGACAGGCAGCGAAAACTTTGCGTTATTTCCGTATGTTTTACGTCCCGTTTTGAGCTGCAAGGCGAAACTTTATGTAATTATCGTAAGAATTCGTTCGTAAAATACATGACAGCTATTGACTTTACCGATTCAATCGTAAAAGGATTGTAGAAACACTTTTCCGAAGGGAGGCGCAAGATATTATGTATAAAAGAACCGGCGCCGAAATTATCGTTGATATGGTACACCACCACGGTGTGGAGTATATATTCGGCTATCCCGGGGGCGCGGCTATTCCCATTTTTGACGCGATCTTCGATTCTCCCGTCCAATTTGTACTGACCCGGCACGAACAGGGCGCAACGCATATGGCCGACGGGTACGCCCGCGCCACGGGTAAACCCGCGGTCGTGCTGGTAACCTCCGGCCCGGGCGCAACAAATACCGTGACGGGTATTCTCACCGCCCAGATGGATTCTATTCCCATGATCGTCATCACCGGGCAACAGACAACGTGGAATCTCGGGCTCGATGCCTTTCAGGAAGCCGATGTGTCGGGGATTTCCTTTCCCGTCGTAAAGCATTCCTATCTGGTGAAGGACGCGAAAGACCTGCCGTCGATCATGAAAGAGGCATTCTACATTTGCCAGACCGGTCGACCCGGCCCCGTACTGATCGACGTGCCCAAGGACGTTTCCAGCGCCGTTGTTGAAACGGACTACAGTGAAACCTTCACACTGCCGGGGTATCGCGTTCCCGATGAGGCGGATCCGGCCGCGGTAGAGAAAGCGGCGCGAATGCTCGAGCGCGCCCGTCGTCCCATTATCCTTGCAGGACACGGCGCCGTCATTTCCGGTGCCGACAAGGCGCTTCGCTTTCTCGTTGAAAAGATGCAGATACCGGTGGTTAATACGCTGCTCGGAAAAGGAGCGTTCCCCGAGAGTCATCCCCTGTCACTGGGCATGCTGGGTATGCACGGAACGGCATACGCCAATCGGGCGGTCGAAAATTGCGACCTCATCATGTCCGTCGGATCGCGGTGGGATGATCGTATCGTCGGAGATCCCGCAAAGTTCTGTGCAACCGCCGAGCGCATACATATCGATATCGATGCATCTGAATTTGAAAAGGTCCTGCCCATGGACCTGTGCATAGAAGCGGATGCGATGCAGGCGGTCGACCAGATTGCATCAATCGCCATTCCAGGTGATACCGCGGACTGGCTTGGACAGATTGAAATGTGGCGGCAGCAATACCCCCTGAAGTACAAGAAGAGCGGCAAGCTCAAGGCGGAACACGTGATCGACGAGCTTTACCGCCAGACCGAGGGAAATGCCTACGTCTCCACCGATGTGGGACAGCATCAGATGTGGGCCGCCCAGTACTATCGTGCCAACCACCGATTTCAGTGGATCAGCAGCGGCGGTGCCGGGACGATGGGTTTCGGGTTGCCGGCGGCAATCGGCGCGCAATTTGCCCATCCGGAAGAGACGGTTATTGCCATCCTGGGGGACGGCGGGTTCCAAATGACGATGTTTGAACTGGCGACGGCGGTCATAAACAAGCTTCCGTTGAAGATCGTCATTATCAACAACGCCTACCTGGGCATGGTGCGGCAATGGCAGGAGCTTTTCTTCGAGAACCGCCTTTCCGGTGTCGATATGGACGGCAACCCGAATTTCGTAAAACTCGCCGAGAGTTTCGGGGTAAAGGGTTTTCGCCTCAAACGAAGCGCCGACGTAAAAAAAGTGATCGCCTCGGCTCTCGCGTACAATGAGGGGCCGTGTCTCATCGATGTGGAGGTGGCGAAGGAAGACAACGTCTATCCCATGATTCCTTCGGGCGCGGGATACGCCGACATGATCACGGAAGCACCAAAAAAACAACTTGCCAAACCGGTGGGGAGTACGTAATGAGCAATAATGCAGTAATGGCACACACGCCCAACGCGGCGACGAAAAAGGGATATCGCAAGCACACGATCAGCCTCCTGGTTGCAAACCGACCGGGAGTACTGATTCGGATAAGCCTTGTCTTTGCGCGCCGGGGATACAACCTGGACAGCGTCGTCGTTTCTCCTTCGAGTAATGAAGCATTTTCAATGATGAATATCGTCGCCACAGGTGATGAAAAGACGCTCGATCAGATCCTGAAACAGCTGAATAAACTCATCGATGTCGTCCACGCGACGGACCGGACCGGTGAGGATATCCTGCAGCGGGAACTTGCCTTGATCAAAGTCGCCTGCCCGCAGGAACAGCGAAGTGAGCTGCTGCAGCTGGCACACGCGCTGAAATGTGACACCGTCGATATGACCGACGACAGTATCATTCTGCAAATGAACGGGTCGAGCGAACGGGTGGACAGCGTCATTCACGTCCTGAACAGCTACCGTATACTGGAATTGATTCGCACGGGCAAGGTTCTCATGACCCGGGGCAGTCAGTTGACGGCATAGGAATTGGAGCATGGAAATGAAAAAGAATTTGTTTAACACGGTGTGGGACATGCACAAGGTGTCCACCCTGGAGTCCGGTCAGGATCAGCTCTTTATCGGACTGCATCTTATTCACGAGGTAACGTCTCCCCAGGCGTTTCAAATGCTTGAGGAGCGGGGGCTGAAGGTGCTGCGACCGGATCGTACCTTCGCGACGGTTGACCACATCGTTCCGACGGCGGGACAGGAGCGGCCTTTCAAGGACCGCCTGGCGGAAGAGATGATGCAGGCGATTGAGGGAAATACCAAGAAGTACGGTATCGAGTTTTTCGGTCTCCACACGGACGCTCAGGGCATCGTGCACATTATCGGTCCTGAACTCGGTCTGACCCAGCCGGGAATGACCATCGCCTGCGGTGACAGCCATACCTCAACGCATGGCGCCTTCGGCGCCATCGGGTTCGGCATCGGCACCTCCCAGATACGCGACGTCCTTGCCACCCAGACCATGGCGTTAAGTCGTCCCAAGGTCCGTCGCATCGAGGTCTCCGGCTCGCTCCGCCGCGGAGTATACGCCAAGGATATCATCCTGCGCATTATAGCCGACCTCGGCGTCAACGGCGGAATCGGTTACGCCTACGAGTACAACGGAGAGGCCATTCACGCCCTCAATATGGAAGAGCGGATGACGATCTGCAATATGAGCATTGAAGGGGGCGCCCGGGTCGGCTATGTCAATCCCGACGAGACGACCATCGATTATATTCGGGGAAGAAAATACGCGCCCCGTGGCGAAGACTTCGAAAGGGCGGCTGATTTCTGGCGGAGTATTGCCAGCGGCGAGGACGCGGAATATGACGATATTTACCACCTCGACGCGGACAGACTCGGCCCGATGGTGACGTGGGGAACCAATCCCGGGCAGGCGATATCAATAGACGAACGAATCCCCTCCCTCGCAGAGCTGTCGGAAGAACAGCAGGAAAGTGCGGAAAAGGCGCTTGCCCATATGGGGTTTGCCGAGCGGGACTACATTCGCGGGAAAAAGATTGATGTCGCCTTTCTCGGGAGCTGTACCAACGGACGCATAAGCGACCTCAGGGAAGCCGCCCGAATTGTAAAGGGACACAAAGTAGCCAAAAAGGTGCGTGCCTTTGTCGTACCGGGCTCAAAGCAGGTCGCCGCCCAGGCGGAGCGGGAAGGATTACCCGATATTTTCAGGGATGCCGGTTTTGAGTGGCGCGGTGCCGGCTGTTCCATGTGCCTTGCCATGAATCCGGACAAGCTGAACGACCGGGAAATCTCGGCGTCCAGTTCAAATCGGAACTTTGTGGGACGTCAGGGATCGCCAATGGGACGAACACTCCTTATGAGTCCCGCCATGGTCGCCGCGGCGGCGTTGTCGGGTGAAGTCACGGACGTACGGGAAATCGTTGGCACACCGGAACCGGTGGCGTAGGAAGGAGTTGAGCAATGACTGAAATCAAGGAATCGATAAAACACCTTACCGGACGGGGCATCGTCGTTCGTGGAAACGACATTGACACCGATCAAATCATACCGGCCCGTTTCATGAAGGTCGTCACCTTCGACGGTCTGGGCGAGTACGCATTCTATGATCTGCGGTTCGACGAACAGGGAGGAAAAAAGGAACATCCCTTTAACGAGGAGAAGTATGTCGGTTCTTCAATCCTCTTTGTAAATCGAAACTTCGGATGCGGCTCTTCCCGGGAACACGCGCCCCAGGCGCTCATGCGCTCGGGAATACGGGCGGTTGTCGGTGAGTCCTTTGCCGAGATTTTTGCCGGCAACTGTACCGCCATGGGTATCCCCACGATTACGATGGACCATCAGGAAATACAGTCAATCATGGATGTCGTTGAAAAAGACCCTTCAACTCTCGTTGAAATCGATCTGCCCTCCTCCACGTTGAAGGTGGGCACCGATTCATTCTCGTTTTCGATGTCTCCGGCATATCGTAGCGCCCTCATTGCAGGCAACTGGGATTCCACGTCGGTTCTCTTGTCCAACGTGGACGGAATTTCCCGCCATGCGGCGACGATACCCTATCTCAACGGATTTTCGACCTGACAGGAGGGACTATGGGCAAGGAACTGAACAAACGCTCAAGAATAATGACGCAGGGGGTGGAACGGACCGCCAATCGGGCGATGCTGCGCGCCGTCGGCTTCGGCGACAATGATTTCACCAAGCCGATCATCGGCATCGCAAGCGCCGGCAGCGATGTGAGTCCCTGCAACGTCCATCATGATGAGATCGCCCTCATCTCGAAGGAGCGTCTGAAATCGCTCGGCGCAATGCCGATGTCCTTCCACACCTTCGTCGTCACCGATGGTGAGGCGATGGGTCATGAGGGTATGAAAGCGTCTCTCATCTCCCGTGAGACGATCGCGGACGTGATAGAGCTGGATGCCCGGGGACACCAAATGGATGCCCTCCTTGGTATCGGCGGATGCGACAAGACGATACCCGGGACCGTCATGGGCCTCGCCCGCATGGATATTCCCTCCGTCTTTGTCTACGGCGGAACGATCGCGGCGGGTCTCTACAAGGGACGGAAGGTGGACATCGTCAGTGCTTTTGAGGCGGTGGGAGCCTATTCGGCCGGGAAGATCACCGAAGAGGAGCGGAAAGGAATCGAGGCCGCGGCGTGTCCCGGTGCGGGAGCATGCGGCGGCATGTACACGGCAAATACGATGGCCTCCGCGGTGGAAGCCCTCGGCATGAGCATTCCAGGGAGTGCATCGGTACCGGCAGTCAGTCCGCACCGGCAATGGGCGATGGAAGCGAGCGCCGACGCGCTTATGCACTGTCTGAAACATGACATTACGCCACGTTCGATCATGACCAGAAAGGCGTTTGAAAATGCGATACGAGTTGTGATGGCACTGGGGGGAAGTACCAATTCGGTGCTCCACCTCCTGGCGATGGCTCATGAGGTGGATGTTCCCCTCGGAATTGACGATTTCAATGCCTTTTACGACACGACACCCATTCTGACCGACATGAAACCGGCGGGACGGTACGTCATGGAGGATCTCTACCACGCCGGCGGTATGCAGATGGTCATGAAAATGCTCCTGGACAGGGGCATGCTGCACGGCGACTGCATGACCGTGACGGGAAAGACCGTCGCGGAGAACCTGAAAGATGTCACCGTCACCCTCGATGGTCAGGATGTGGTCCACTCCTTTGAGAATCCCGAGCAGGAGCGCGGTCCGATCGCCATACTGAAAGGCAACCTCGCTGAAGAAGGCGCCGTGGTAAAGACATGCGGTCTCAACGAGTTTGAGCATACAGGACCTGCCCGCGTCTTTGACAATGAAGAGGCGGCCCTCGATGCGATCCTCAATGACGGTGTCTCCTCGGGAGACGTCGTTGTGATCCGCTATGAAGGTCCCAAGGGCGGCCCGGGTATGCGTGAAATGCTCGCTCCCACCGCGGCGATTGCCGGGGCGGGGTTGAGTAAGGAAGTGGCTCTCATCACGGATGGACGTTTTTCCGGAGGTTCCCACGGTATGGTCGTCGGTCACGTTGCGCCTGAGGCACAGGTGGGCGGAATGATCGCCCTCCTGCGGGACGGTGACATCATCACCATCAGTACCCGGAAGAAGGAACTGTCGGTGAAGTTGTCGGCGGAAGAGATTACTCTTCGGCGGAACGAGTGGAAACCCAGGGACAACGGCTACCATCGCGGTGCACTGTGGAAATTTGCCCAGTTGTGCAGTTCCGCCGGTACGGGCGCCGTAACGAGTTAAGACGACGGCGCTCACTGTCCGAAATATCCTATTTTTCGTTTTCCCGCTTATTACGAAGCACCCGTGCCCAGCTGTCTTTCAGCGTAACGGCACGGTTAAAAACGAGGTTGTCGTCGGTGCAGTATTTGCGGTCCTTGCAGAAGTATCCGATACGGAGAAACTGAACGGCTTCCCCCTCAGGGAGCTTCGCAAGCGACGGTTCCACATATCCGCGGGAAATTTTCAGGGATTGGGGGTTCAAGGCGACGGTGAAGTCTTCCCCCTCCTCGACATCGTCGGGATTTTCACGGTCAAAAAGGGCTTCATAAAATCGAATTTCCGCCGGTTTCGCGTGCTCCCGGGTCACCCAATGGAGCGTCCCTTTCACCTTGCGGCCGTCGGGGCTCTCTCCGCCCCGTGATTCCGGATCGTAAGTGCAGAGAAGTTCCAGGACATTCCCTTCATCGTCATAGACGACATCGTTGCAGGTGACAAAATATGCGTGCTTCAGGCGCACTTCCTTTCCCTTCGCCAGACGAAACCACTTGCGTGGCGGATCATCCAAATAGTCGTCTCGTTCCACATACAGATTGCCTGTGAAGGGAATGGATCGGGAACCCTGAGAGTCGTCTTCAGGATTGTTTACTGCATCAAACCACTCGACGTGACCCTCCGGCCAGTTTGTGATTGTAAGCTTTATTGGATCGGTTACCGCCATGTACCGCCGTGCCCGTACGTTGAGATCCTCCCGCAGACTGAACTCGAGCAATGAAAGATCGACGGTGCTGTTCGTCTTGGAGACACCTATGAGACGGCAGAAGTTTCGAATTGCCTCGGGAGTGTACCCTCTCCGCCGGAGACCGCTGATCGTCGGCATCCTGGGATCGTCCCAACCGTCGACAAATCCCTCCTGGACGAGACGCAGCAGCTTCCGTTTACTCATGACTGTATAGGTGAGGTTGAGACGGGCAAACTCGATCTGTCGCGGCGTATGGGGAACGGGAAGCTGTTCTATGAACCAGTCGTACAGCGGCCGGTGGTTCTCAAACTCAAGGGTGCATATTGAGTGGGTGATTCCTTCAATCGCATCGGACTGACCGTGGGCAAAATCATAGGTTGGATAAATACACCATTCCGTACCCGTGCGATGGTGGCGGGCGTGTCGAATGCGATAGAGCGCGGGATCGCGCATGTTTATGTTGGAATGGGCCATGTCGATCCTGGCGCGGAGGATCATCGCGCCGTCGGGAAACTCCCCTCCCCGCATGCGGCGCAGGAGATACAGACTCTCCTCGGCCGGGCGGTCACGGAACGGGCTGTTTTTTCCCGCTTTCGTCGGGGTGCCCCGGTATTCCCGTATCTGCTCGGCGTTGAGTTCATCGACGTATGCGAGACCATGAGTGACGAGATACTCCGCCCACTGATAGAGCTGTTCAAAATAGTCGGATGCAAAGTACATCCGGTCTTCCCAGTCAAACCCCAACCACCGGATATCTTCCTGGATGGACTCCACATATTCCACATCTTCTTTTGTCGGGTTTGTATCATCGAATCGAAGGTTGCACTTCCCGTTGAACTCTTCGGAAATGCCGAAGTTGAGAACGATCGACTTGGCATGGCCGATATGGAGGTATCCGTTGGGTTCCGGCGGAAACCGTGTATGTACCCGGCTCTCATTCTTTCCGTTCTTGACGTCCTCCGCAACGATTGTGCGCACAAAATCGAGTCCCGTCGTGCTGTCCATGATATCAGTTCTCCCCTGCCAGACCGATTTCCGACGCCACCGTCTGCATACCCGCCAATGTATCCGTGATGACATCGTCCAGAGAGGCCCCCATCATTTCAGCCCCGTTGGTGATCACCTCACGGTTTGCGCCGGCGGCAAACGATTTTTCCTTCCATTTCTTCTTTACCGACTTGCTTTTCATATCGAGAATGCTCTTTGACGGCCGCACGAGAGCGGTCGCCGTAATCAATCCCGTGAGCTCATCTATTGTGTACAACACCTTCTCCATCGGATGTTCCGGTTTGTCGTCGGTAAACATCCCCCATGCGTGACTCCTTACCGCCCGAATCCAATCGGCCGGCCAATTCTCCCCGGTAAGGATCTCCGTTGTCTTTGTGCAATGCTGATCGGGAAATTGTTCCCAATCAAGGTCGTGAACGAGTCCGATGATGCCCCACTTTTCCGGGTCCTCGCCATATTTTTCGGCGTAGTGGCGCATGACCGCCTCGACGGAAAGGGCGTGATGAATGAGACTTTCGCTCTTTGTATACGTCCGTAACAGGGTAAACGCAGCATCTCTATCGGGTGTTTGCATACCTCGGAGAATACACCAAGGCAGGGCGATTGAAAACCGCTCCGCCCCGGGGTGACTCAAATTAGATGATCCCGGTGGTAACCCGTCCGTCGCCGGTGATTTCTATGAGACGACCGGACTTGTCGATATGAAACGGCGACAACGGGTGTCCCCCGACCCCGCCCGTTTCTTCCGAAAACAGACACCTCTCATCCCCGGAAAAAGTGTAGAGGGCCACCCCCTTTCTCCGTGCCTGCAGAGTGATCTCCCGGATCGTCCGGGAGGTATCATCATTGAGGGACGACGCATCAAGGGAACGGTGGGAAAAGAGCAGGATCATCGGCAATGAAATTCCCCGGTTCGCTGCACCAACCAGCTCATCGGTCACCGATCGGATCCATAGAAGCTGTGTTTCCTCAGGTGCTCCGTCGGCGGTATCGACGAGAAGAAGGGGAAGACCGCCGACGGTGACGACGCGGTCAAGACGTCCGTACCCGGTTGAGTCCAGCCGGTACCGCCTGCCGAAAGCCCTTTCAAAGCGCACGCGGCGGTCTCCGCCGCCGGGTACGAACAGCATCTCACCGTCACTTTTTTCGGCATCGGAACGGCCTTCATACCACCCGAGAACATCATCGGAAATACCTCCGGTCACGACGGTGAGATCGGGAAGAAGTTTTTTTCTTTTTTGTTCGACCTCCGTCATCAGTTCGGGTAGTGATGACGCTCCGGACGGGCATAGCTCGTGAAGATGTACAATTCTCACCGTCACAGTATGGCCTAAGAGGGGCCGAATGTGTATCCATAGAGACATGGGCGAATTACTCTTCCTGGACAGCGATCTGGTGGTGATCAACAAGGCGGCTGGAGAACCGGTGGGCGGCGATCGTGGCGGTACCGGTAAGAGAGGGGGCCGAAACGGGAAACCCGCTCCGGCACCACTTCTGGACCACTGGCGCCGGACGCTGGAAGAACCTGAGTTGCAGCTCATTCATCGCATTGATCAACCCGTCGGCGGCATCGTTCTTCTCGGAAGAAGAAAAGAAACCCTTCCCTTCTTCTACGACGCATTTGCACATCAGCGGGCCGCGCGATTCTACGTCGCGATCGTGACGTCGCCGCCGGACCGTGAGGAAGGAGAGCTCGCGGACATCCTTACCGTCGACACCGCGAATCCGACAACCACGGTGGTGGCCACGGGCGGACGCGGCACCGCCGGTGGAAAAGAAGCTGTACTTCATTATCGCATCGTCGGCAGGACCACCCATCACACGGTATTGCTGGTCCGGCTGAAGACGGGCCGGCACCATCAGATTCGCGCTCAACTTGCGCATCGGGGATGGAACATCCTTGGCGACGCCCGATACGGTGCACGCAGACCGATGCGGGATCGCAGCATCGGCCTCTATGCGTGGCGCCTCACGACGCCCCATCCGACCCTTTCGCTGCCGCTTACGTTCACGGCGCCCTTGCCTTTAACATCACTCTGGAACGATGTGGACAGGCTGCTGCGGGACGGCGCGCTACGGGATAATTCGTTTTTCCAGAGCGTTCAAGAGTGAATGTATCAGTTTGGTATCTGTTTCCGAGACCAGTACTACCCGTTCCAGAATACGTGTTGTAATTGCCCGGCCCGGATCAAATCCGAGATGTGGAAGCACTCGTTTCGTCTTTTCCCGTATTGACCGTACGCTTCCGTCGGCCGGCAATCCCTCTTCCTTCTTTCTGGTGGCAAAGAGAAGGGGGGAAAGGGCGTAGGTATAAACCATCACCGCCTGTCCCAGATTGAGAGAGGGATAGGCGGCACGCATGGGAATGGCACTGACGATGTCGCACTGGTCAAGCTCGTCATTGCTCAGACCCCGCTCTTCGGGTCCGAAGACGACGGCGACGCGGCGGGCGGCCGGACCGTCGGTAAGAAGCGGTATCAGATCTTCAGGCGTGTAGAGCTCCGACCGGTTCCCTCTCCGTCGTCCCGTTGTGCCTACGACGGTGTCACAGTCTGCCAGAGCGTCGGCAAGGGAATCCCACCTCGTCGCGGCGGCAAGAATTTCAGTGGAACCGTGGGCAAACGCCGCCGCTTCCGGGTCATCCAGGGGCGCCGTACCCGACGGATCGACAACTCGCAAGTCGGTAAATCCCATAGTCTTCATTGCCCGTGCAGCGGCACCGATATTGCCGCCACGGGCGGGTTGGATGAGGACGATGGACCAATCACGACCGCCCGTTTCGACCGGCCCGGCGTTCACGGGTGACCTCGATGATTCCTGGGGGTATCGTAGAAGACGAGTTTACCGACCGGAGGTGACGGTGACAGCTCGGAAAAGACGACTCTCGCCGTACCGAGGGTCGGTATATCGTAGAGGGCGAGGCCGGAAAGCATGGCAAGGGCCTCGGATATGCCCGGATTGTGACCGCAAATCCACACTTCGTCGGCCTCCATAAGAGCGGAATGACAGAAATCCCACACCGTGTCTTCGTCGGCGAGATAGAGCGCATCGTGTTCTTCCGGCGACGGAATGGGCATTGCCCGACTTTTTGCCGCCGCTTCCGACAGAAGGACGGCCGTTTCTTTTGCCCGGCGGGCCGGTGAGGTCAGAAAAATCTGCGGCGGCGGAAGCATGAATGGAATGATGGTACCGATACGGCCGCAATCTTCCCGTCCCCGTTCCGTGAGGGGCCGATCGAAATCACCCGAACCGTGTCGTTCCCGCTCAGATTTGGCGTGTCGAAAAAAGGTCACAGCTTTCATTCTGTTCCCTCACCGGAGCCCGCAGAGTAGCCGCGGGCGTACAGATCAGCAAGAACGCGCGCCATCCCTTCGATATCGGAAACCGATGCCGTTTCCCGGGCCGAATGCATCGCCAGCATCGGGACGCCCACATCGACACCGGGAACTGTGAGCCGGGAAGCAACGGCAGGACCGATCGTTGATCCCGCGGGAATATCGGAACGGTTTTGCAGATACTGGGGAGCAAACCCGGCGCGCTCACAGGCCGAGGCGAACCACGCGGCAACGGCGAGATCGGTGGCGTAGCGGCGAATGGCGCTCTTCTTTATGACCGGACCGCCTCCGATGCGCGGCGCATATCCGCCGTCATGTTTGTCGCGGTAATTGGGATGACGTGCATGGGCACAGTCGTTTGAAATGAGAACAGACCGGCGCAGCGTAGCGTCTACACCGACTGACGGTCCATAGAGGGCACGCAGGAAACGCCGCACCCCCTGCATCGCGAGATTGCCGGCGGCACCGGTGGAGGTTGTGCTGCCTATCTCCTCGTGATCGAAGAACAGCGCAACTTTCCCGTGGGACGTGCGAGTCCTTGCCGACTCCAGGAAGCCGTCCAGAACAGATATGCATCCCGCGAGATTATCTATTCTGCCGGATACAAGCATCTCTCCCCCGGGACCGACTGCCGACGCCGACGCTGCAGGGAGGACAAAGAGCTCCATGTCGATAATGGCATCGGCGGAAACATCCATTTCTTCGGCGATCAGATGTCGGAAAATCGTCGCTCCGTCGTTTTCCCCTTCCGATTGGTGAGAACTCGCGGGTATCAGAACTTTCAAATGGTCCTGGCGGTTGTAGCTGAGGGAATCGTTCATTTCACGATTGAAGTGTATCGCCAGATTGGGTATGACTCCCCACGCCCTTCTGCTGGAAAAAGAGACGATTTCACCAGGGCCGTCGTCACCACCGCGCAGGGCGACGTGGCCGGCAATCATGAGCTCCCTGTCGATCCACGTCGCGATAATCGGGCCGCCGTAAACTTCCACAGGAATCTGCAGAAACCCGTCGACCAGCTCGGCGGATCGCTCTTTCATGAGCATACCGGGACTGTCGGTATGAGCCGCGGCAATGACAGCGGCCGCCCTCTCGCCCGGGGCATCCCCGGCGTGGAATGCCGCAACCGATCCTCCCGATACGACGTGAACCACGTCACCGGGAGAAATGTGATCCGCCGACGAGTCATTCAGTTCTCGGGATCCTGCTTCCGTCAGTTTTGCGCTGATTTCCCGAGCAACGTGGGTCGAGGTCAGTCCCGTATCAAGAAACCGAATTATTTCACTGGTTATCATAATGTCCCGGAATTGTACCGGAATTTGGCGTATGGGGACAGGTCGTCGGATATCGGATTATATCCCGCCGAAGGTCAATACCTGCCAATCATTGTCCAACGGAGACCACGTATCCCCGTGAGGATATTCGGAGATGCCGACGGTTACCTCGAAGTCCCCTTCGGCCGCCCAATCTTTCGTTGTCGCACTGACATTGAATGTATGACTACCGCTGCCCTCCTCCACGACGACATCACCAATCATACTATATACATTGATATTGTCCTGATTATTGAAACCGACATCCAGTTCCGCCCGGCCACCCACAGCGGTATACTCGACGGCGACCGTGAATGACGTATAGGTACCGTCGGTCAGCCCTGTGCTTGGCGAAACACTCGTTATGGTGATCGTCCCCGACGTCGCCCCGTTTGAATTAAATGTCCCGCCTCCCGTACCGGTACTGTCACACCCGGCAAGGACGAACGCCACCATAATGATGACCGCGACGAGAAGACCGCGTCCCTTGTTCATAGCATCTCCTTTGATGTCATACCTTGGACCGCCTTGAAAAAGACGGCACTCAGTAATACTGAATCGTTAAACTTAGAGACTTTTTGTCGATGAGTAAAAAGAATCATATCTCGGTACGAACCGGATCACAACGGAAACTTGAAAATTCGGATTAGCCTGTACCTCGTCCCGGCCTCCTGAACAGCTTCAGCTTCTGCCTCTTTCATGACTGAATATCATCTCGATGACGGGAAACACCTTAAGCAACCGCTTCAACCTCCATGGCATTTGCCTCGCGTATTGGAGAAATCGCGGCGTGTCTATTCGACCCTGACAATCTCAGTGTTTGACCATGAGCGCAACAACCATTCTGACTCTGGATACTTGTTGACCACGGCTGTTTTCACGATATCAAAACCCGGTTCGTCGTCATAGGTAATCTCATAAAGCGCAGCATCCGCATTCGCGACCCAATGGAGACGTCCCAGATTCACAACCCCAGAATCATTCGATTCAAACCTCGTTGCCATAGTCCTATCAATCCAGACGTTCGCCCAAGCACCGTCGTCGCCGTGCTCCTTGAACAAACCCTTGGTCAATCGGTATGACGCTCCATTCTCCAACGGCACAATGAACAGTCCCGCCGGCCGCAGTGATCTCACTTTGATTTCTTCTCCGGTGTCCAGGTTTTCGAATGTTAATTCAATACTGCTTTTGTGGTTACCATTCACGCTTGCCCCGCCGTAGCTCCCAAATCCCTCAGCATCCAATTCGATTATCCCGAACGCAACCTGGTCAATTCCATCTTCAGGTTCTAAGTACGTCGTGGTTATACAAGACGTGAGGACCGTCAACAATACCAACAAACCAGCCACGGGTTTTATAATTCCCATCCGCTACCTCCAGAGAAAAGTCTAATAAGAATGTGATCACTTTTTGTTCTGTCGGAGACCAGTAGTATAACACGGTGCGGAGTTTTTTCTCCGTCGACAGAGATCCTATCGATATCTGATTCAGCCTGCTTTCAGAGAAGGCACTCCTCAACCACCGGCAATACCTCCCTTATTCTTTTCAATCACCGCCGCTTATACCTCGCCTGCGACGCCGACAGCGCCCGCTCTCCATACGTCTGAGAGTGTCCGATGTATCCTTGAAGGGATACGGGGTTCGCTTCATCCCGTCCATCGACTCCGGCAAACCGAGAGAATTCATCATTGCGTTGAAGCGTTTCACAAACCAGGCGTACCCCATTGGCTGCCCGGTCTCGTATCCCCATATGAATGGCCCGCCTTTCGGAATGCTGCGAATGGCCTCAACTACGGCCGGAATAAACGGAACCTGGCGCCCGTCTTTCCGAGGATCTTTCACGTCCGGGAATGTCAGGACATCATCCTGAAGATGTTCCCAGCGGCACAGGAGGACCGCTGATGGCCTCTCTCCGGTGGTTGCGACGAACAAACAACCCAAATGACCAAGCTTCGAATTGCGAGAACGGCCCATGTACGGTCCCCCGCCTCTTTGCGTTCTTGTTCCCGCGATACTGCTTGCCGTAACCCCATGATTCTGTATGTTCGAGGAAGATTTTCCGGAGCTCCGCCGGAGTGAAAATCCCACGGGATTTGGTCCGTTTCTGGACCTTCCCCACACTTGCCACAGGATTCACAACTATCGCTCGACGGTGGACTCCATTCGTGTATGCCGTTTTCACCGCCGATAACCCGGCGTTCACGTTCCTGTTTCCGATCTCGTTCTTGAGCAGATTAGCCCGCTCTTCTACCGGTATAACTAAGACGCCCTTCCCTTGTAGCTCGCCGGCTTTCCATGTCTGAAAATCTTCCCCGCCAGACAGTCCCGAATACCCATAGGTTTTACGGTCCGCCTTCCGATCTTCGAAATGTCCCGATGTGAGTTTCTCTATCTCGATGTCGGCGATGGGGTATGTGAACACCAAGAGTTCAATGCGTCGACGTTGCTCCGTAACGTGGTCTTCCGTCGGCACTTGCTGTATATGTTAGTGGATTCTATGAATAAAATGCATATACCATGCATCTGCTATAGTATAGAAAAGCCTTACAGAGTTAATTGCTTACTCTGTAAGGCTTTAAAAGTGGGCGAAGAGGGATTTGAACCCCCGACATCCTGCTTGTAAGGCAGGCGCTCTCCCAGCTGAGCTATTCGCCCTGAAGTCCGCGGAAGATACCACGCGGCTGACATTCCTGTCAATACGCGGTATGATCGGACCTTCATGGCACGTAACATACGCAACATCGGAATCATGGCGCATATCGACGCCGGAAAGACAACAACAACGGAACGGATCCTCTATTATACCGGAAAATCACATCGCATCGGAGAGGTGGACGACGGTTCGGCGACGATGGACTGGATGGTCCAGGAACAGAACCGGGGAATCACGATCACCTCGGCGGCGACGCAGATTCAGTGGAAGGACCACACAATTAACGTCATCGATACACCCGGGCACGTCGATTTCACGGCCGAAGTCGAGCGGAGTCTCCGCGTCCTTGACGGTGCGGTCGCGATTTTTTGCGCCGTCGGCGGCGTGGAACCGCAGTCGGAAACGGTCTGGCATCAGGCGGATGCGTATGAGGTTCCCCGGATCGCATTTGTCAACAAGATGGACCGCATCGGTGCCGATTTTTTTGCCGTCCTGACGGAAATTGAAGAGAAACTCAAAGCGCGGCCGGTGCCCCTGTTCCTGCCCATTGGACGGGAGAACGAGTTTGAGGGAACGATCGATCTTATCGGCATGGAGGAGCTTCACTGGATCGATACGGAACAGGGCAAACATTTTGAGAAACGCCCTATCCGCCAGGAGCTCCGGGATCTGGCCGATCACTGGCATGAGTCGCTGATGGACACGGTGAGCACCTATTCCGACGAAATTACGGAACTGCTGCTTGAAGAACAGCCGGTGCCCCCGGAGCTGATTCGGGGGATCCTGCGGGACAAGACGCTGGACCGGGAGCTCCTTCCCGTCTACGTCGGCGCAAGTCTTCGGAATATCGGCGTACAGCCCCTCATGGACGGCATCGTCGACTTCCTTCCTGCCCCCGACGAACTCCCGCCGATCACCGGCATACATCCCAAAAAGGGCGAGCCGGTGCATGTGGAACGGACAACCGAAGGGCAGGCGGTCGCGATGGTCTTTAAAATTCAGGCCGATCGCGAGGCGGGAAGTCTTTCCTTTGTAAGGGTCTATCAGGGAACGATCAAGTCTGGGGTTGCGGTGTTCAACCACAATCAGGGGAAGCGCGAGCGGGTGAACCGGATACTGCGCATGCACGCCAATCGGACGGAACAGGTGGATCGTATCGAGGCCGGTGACATAGCGGTCGTGGTGGGGTTTAAGCTTGCCCAGACCGGTGACACTATCGGCAGTGAAGGATACCCCGTCGTCCTTGAGCGCATGCACTTCCCCCAGCCAGTCATTTCAGTCGCAATCGAGCCGCAAACGTTGAGCGAACGGGAGCGTCTCAAGGAAGTGCTTCAAATACTCACCCGTGAAGACCCGACTTTCATCTGGAAGGAAGACGACGATACCGGAGAACTGATCATTTCCGGAATGGGAGAACTTCACCTGGATGTACTGGTCACCCGCGTCATCGACGACTACAACGTGAAGGCGAAAGTCGGTAATCCCCAGGTCACCTATCGCGAGAGCGTATCGGCGACCAATGAACACAGGGAAGTCTTTCACAAGGTCATCGGAGGGAAGGAAAACAACGCATCCGTTACATTGCGCGTCTATTCACGCCGGCGGGGCGAAGGAAACCACTTTGAAAATCACGTCTCCCCGGAAAAACTGCCGCCTCAATTTGCAGCTGCCTGTGAACGGGGAATCCTCGCCGGTTTTTCTTCGGGTATTCATTTGGGATACCCCTGTATCGACGTGGGGGTGGAGTTGACCGACGCGGAGTACGATGAGCAGACGGCAACGGAATTCGCCTTTGAGGCGGCATCGGCACACGGTTTTGACGGTGCCTGCCTCGGCGCCGCCCCGATCCTCCTCGAGCCGGTCATGAAAGTGGACGTCCTCGTCCCGAAGGAATTTATGGGTGACGCCATTAACGGAATAACCACTCGCGGCGGTATCGTCCATTCCGTTGAAAGCCGACCGAGTGTTGAGCACATTGTCGCCGAGGCGCCGTTGAAAAAGATGTTCGGATACAGTACCGCCCTGCGAAGCACCACACAGGGCCGCGGTAACTACGCGATGGAGTTTTCTCACTTCGCACCGGCGGAACAGGGTAAATAGGTAACTTTTTCTTGACACGTTTCATTGACCGTTCAACAATATACGCTCATACATCTCAGGAGGAGCGTCCATGGCGTACAGCACAGAAATGATTCGAAACATCGCGGTTGCGGGACACGGAGCAACCGGTAAAACCTCCTTCGTTGAACAGCTCCTGGTTGTCGGAAAGGCAATTTCGGAGCCGGCGACGGTGGAATCGGGGAAAACGGTCAGCGACTACACTCCCGAAGAGGTTGAGAACGGTATTTCCATCCACACATCTCTCAGCCATGTAGAGTGGAATGATCACAAGATCAACATTCTGGATACACCAGGGGCCTCCGATTTTGTGGGAGAGGTAGTGACCGCTTTTCGCGCCGCTGAATCTGCAATCATGCTGGTCGGTGCCCGGGCGGGTATTCAAATTGAAACGATCAAACTATGGCGCCGTCTGGACAGGCGGAACATGCCCCGCATCGTTTTCATCAACAAAATGGATGAGGAACGCGCGGACTACGACAAGACCCTCGACGATCTTCGGGAAAAGTTTGAGGCGACGGTAGTTCCCATTACCGTTCCCGTAGGTCTCGGCGCAGATTTCACCGGGGTCATTGACTTGATCGGTATGAAATACTGGGCCGCAGGCGCGTCGGCACCCGCCGATATTCCCGCGGAAATGAACAGCGCCGTTGAAGAATACCGGGCTCAACTCATCGAGGCCGCCGCCGAAGGCGACGACGAACTGACGATGAAGTATCTGGAAGAGGAAAATCTCACGGAGGATGAAGTTCACCGTGGCATCACTGAAGGCATCAGGGACAACAAGATTGTCCCCGTCTTTTGCGGGAGCGCTCTGAACAATGCAGGCCTTCAGGTATTTCTTGACTTTATCACATGGGCTACTCCTTCACCGGCAGGCGTGCGGGAAGTCGTCGTCGATCAGTCAGGAAACGAGTCGGAATTCACCATTTCCGCGGATGGGCCCTTTGCGGCGCTTACCTTCAAGACAACGCTGGACCAGTTCAGCGGCAAGCTGTCCTTTGTGAAAATCATGGGCGGCGTTCTCAAGTCCGATACGGAATTTGTCATCGAACGGGACGGAAAAAAACAAAAGGCGGGCAAATTCTACACGACCATCGGCAAGAAGCTGAGTGACGTCGATGAACTGGATGCCGGTGATCTCGGCGTCATGTCAAAGATCGGCGACGCCCACACCAATGACACCTTTCATACACCGGACCAGTACATGCATTTTCGTCCCCTCGCCCTTCCCCAGCCGGTCTACAGCCTCGCCATCTCTGCGGGCAGCAAGAAGGACGAGGACAAGCTCAATGAACAGCTCGTGCGTGTTACCGAAGAGGATAAAACCTTCACCGTCACATTCGACCCGGAAACACATGAAACCGTCATTGCCGGGATGGGCGAACTTCACATAAATACAATTCTGAATAAAATCAAGGCGTCGCAGAAGATAGAAGTGGAAACGCGGCCACCCCGCGTCGCCTATCGCGAAACGATTACAAAGTCCACGGAGACGAGCTATCGCCACAAGAAGCAATCCGGCGGACACGGCCAGTTCGGTGAGGTTCATGTTCGCGTCAGGCCCCTGGAGCGGGGTCAGGAATACGACTTCGCCAATGAAATCAAAGGCGGGTCCGTCTCCAAAGGATACATACCGGGAATCGAAAAGGGACTGCACGAAGCGATGGAACATGGCGTCCTCGCGGGATATCCCGTTCGTGATGTCGGTATCGTCCTTTTTGACGGAAAAGAGCATCCCGTAGACTCTTCGGAAATGGCCTTCAAGATTGCCGCCCGAGGGGCCCTGCGACAGGCGATGGAAAAGTGTGGTCCCGTGCTCCTTGAGCCGATCATGAAGCTTGCCGTCTTCATCGAGGATCAGTACCTCGGAGACGTCCTCTCCGATCTGAGTTCCAAACGCGGACGCGTCCTTGGACAGGAACAGCTCGGTGGCGGCATCGTGGAGATAGACGCCCTCGTGCCGCAGGCCGAGCTTCTGCGGTATGCAATTGACCTCAAGTCAATGACAGCCGGTACGGGTAGTTTTGAAATGACCTTCGACCACTACGATCCGGTTCAGGGAAAGATAGCCGACGAAATTATCGCCGGCTCCACCTACCGTCACGAAGAGGAGTAACGATCGAAACGCCGCTACGGCGTTTCCTGAGTATGCCGCGGTTCCGTCATCGGGAAACCGCGGCTTTTTTATTGCCTGTTCCGTTCCGACAGCGGAACGTAACCCCTGTGCTTCAGGACATTCTTGAAGGCGGGACGCATGATTCTCCCGCCGCTCACGATCTCTTCTATGCGATGCGCGGACCATCCCGCAATCCGGGCAACTGCAAAAATGGGTGTAAAAAGCTCTACCGGTATGCCGAGCATGGAGTAGACAAAACCGGAGTAGAAATCGACATTCGGCGCGATGACCCGATCGGTATCTTTTTCTTCCTGAAAAACCCGGGGTGTGAGCTCGGCGACTTTCCGGTAGAGCTCGTACTCCTCCATGTGGGAACTCTCTTCCGCCAGCTCCCGCGCCTTCTCTTCCAGAAGGACGGCCCGCGGATCAGAGAGGGTATACACCGCATGTCCGACACCATAGACAAGTCCCGTTCTGTTGAACGCTTCCTTGCGCATGATCTTTCTGATGTAGGCGGCCACTTCCTCGTCGTTACCCCAGTCTTTCACATTGGCTTGTATATCGGCCATCATCTCGCGTACGCGGCCCGCCGCCCCGCCGTGCTTCGCCCCTTTCAGGGATCCCACTGCCGCTGCAACGGCGCTGTAACTGTCGGTATCCGCCGATGAGACGACGTGTATCGTAAAAGCGCTGTTGTTACCGCCGCCGTGTTCCGCGTGCAGCACGAGCGCGAGGTCCAGCGTCTCCGCTTCCAGGTCGGTAAAGCCCTGATCGTGTCTGACCATCGCGAGAAGGTTTTCCGCCGTCGATCGATCGGGATCGGGGCGCGTGAATGTAGAGACTTTCGCTGTGGAAGTAATGGCGCAGATGCCTGATAGCCGTAGGCAACCATCGTTGGAAATCGTGCGATCAGTTCCACAAGTTGTCGCAGTACGTTTTCTATCGAGTGATCTTCAGCCTTTTCGTCATATGAGTACGCCGCCAGGACCGAGCGGGCAAGTTTGTTCATGATGTCCCGACTGGGCGCACGGAGGATCATGTCTTCCGTGAAGTTGTCGGGAAGGCGCCGCAACGCCCCGAGAACCTCTTTCAACGCCGACAGTTCCGCCTCGGACGGAAGCTCACCAAACAGCAGGAGGTAAATCGTTTCCTCAAATCCGAATCGTCGATCCTGCTGAAATCCGCGCACGAGATCTTCAACGCTCAACCCGCGGTACCAGAGATTTCCGTGATCAGGCACCCGTTCCTGATCATCTATGATATATCCGTGGACCTCGCCGATTTCCGTCAGGCCTACAAGTACACCGGTACCGTCGTCGTTACGCAATCCCCGCTTTGTGTTGTATTTCTTGTGCAGCTCCGGAGGAATGACATTCTTCCGGTCGGCGAGCGGCGCCTTCTGGGCAAAATATTCGTGCGTGTTCATATGAGACGAGCATATCAGGAGTACCTCGAGTGTGAGAAGCGGCAATTCGACGATCGTCGCCCTGCACCGTCGAGAAGCTGCTACCGGGACCGCTACCGTGGACGACGTCTATATACGAATTCGAAAATCGCGTGACCCTTTGCAAGACCTTTTCGCTCAAAAGCCGTCCTGGGACGCACCTGCTGCAACGCTTCATATCGCTCGGTGTCGCGGGAGAACTCGTTTGCGTGATCCATAACGTCCCGTATCTGCTCCGCATAGTCTTCCCAGTCGGTGACTGCATAAAGGTATCCGCCGTCCTTTACGACGGGCGCTATGAGTTCCGGAAAGCCCTGACGGACCAGTCTGCGCTTATGGTGGCGCGCCTTCGGCCAGGGGTCGGGGAAAAAGAGATGAATCCCCTCCATTTGACCGGGACGTACCATGTGGTGACACACTTCCACGGCGTCGTGAGGGATGATACGCACGTTTGTAATGCCCCGCTCCCCCAGATCAAGGAGAAGCCGCCCTATCCCCGGTGGATGGACTTCAACACCGATATAGTTGAAATCCTTATGAGTTTCCGCCAGCTCCGCAAGTTCCCGGCCCATTCCGAAACCGATATCCATGATCAGCGGGCGGTCCGCGCGCCCCGGAAAGAGGCGGCTCTCGTCCAGAGTGTTTCCCTCCTGATAGGGCACGATAAAGTGGTCGGAAAACTGCTCCCAGCCGCGCTTCTGAGCGGGACTCATGCGTGTCGTCCTGATGACGTAACTTTTGATCTGTCCGAGGGTCGATCGATTTTGCTGATCCCGTTTCATGACGATATTCGTACCTCCCCTGGTATCACAGCAGCTGGGCAAGGCGCCCGCGTATAAACTCTGATTTTTCTTTGAGACCGATCCTTCCGGTATCCATAATCAGAACATTGGGGCGCTGCGGATCGAGCCGAACAGTTCCTCCGGAGTTCTTGATAAGGGCAAGCACGCGATCGACGGAGATCGTCGCAACTCTGCCGAATTCAACGAAGAGTTCACCTTTACGCTCCTTCATGGAAACGATCTTGAGACGGGATGCAAGAATGCGTATTTCCGAGAGCGCCAGGAGACTGTGAACCTCTTCAGGCATGGGACCGAAGCGGTCTTCAATTTCTCCGATAAGTGCTTCCAATTGCGACTCCGACGCAACGGAGGCGATCTTCTTGTAGACTTCCATCTTTTCCATCGGTTCTTCTATGTAGGTGGATGGAATGAATCCGCTGTACTCCAGCTCCAGGTATACCTCGTCAACCGCTTCGGTCCCTTCCTCTTCACCCCGGCGCTCTATCGCATCTTCAAGCAGCTTCAGGTAGAGGTCAAATCCGACCGAAAGGATGTCGCCGCTCTGTTGACTGCCCAGGAGGTTGCCCGCGCCGCGTACTTCCAGGTCTTTCAATGCAATTTTAAAGCCGCTCCCCAGTTCGGTGAAATCACCGATAATCTGGAGCCGCTTCATCGCCAGCTCGGACAGGGCGCGCTGCTCCGGGTACAGGAGGTAGGCGTGGGCAACTTTGTCGCTTCGTCCCACTCTCCCTCGCAGCTGATAGAGCTGGGAGATTCCGTACATATCGGCCCGGTCTATGATGATCGTGTTCACGTTGGGAATGTCGATTCCGTTTTCAATGATCGTCGTTGCCACGAGAACCTGAAACGAGTTGTGGATGAACCGATGCATGATATCTTCAAGTTCATGCGCCTTCATCTGGCCGTGGGCAGACTCAACCATGACCTCAGGTACGAGTTTACGGATGAACTCCGCGACATTTTCAAGGGTCTGTACCCGATTGTGAAGAAAGAAAACCTGTCCACCCCGCTCCACCTCTCTCCGTATCGCCGTGGCGACGTGTTCCTCGTTGAACTCGGCGATGGACGTCTGAATGGGATGGCGGTTATGGGGCGGCGTGGTCAGGAGGGACATATCCCGAATTTTCAGGAGTGACATGTGAAGGGTTCTGGGGATCGGTGTCGCCGTCAGGGTCAGGCTGTCGACATTTGTCTTCAGTTCCTTGAGGCGTTCTTTCGCTTTGACCCCGAAACGCTGTTCCTCATCAATGATCAGGAGACCGAGGTCGCGAAAATGGATATCCTTTTGAAGGATGCGGTGCGTCCCGATGATGATGTCCACCTCTCCGCTGGCCACACCGTCGACAACGGCGCGCTGACGGCGCTTGTCCACAAAGCGGGAAAGCATCTCCAGACGGACCGGGAAGCGATCAAACCGGTCCACCATGTTTTCGTAGTGCTGTTCCGCAAGGATCGTTGTCGGGGCGAGGAACGCCACCTGCTTCCCGCTGGTTACCGCCTTGAAGGCGGCACGGAGTGCCAGCTCGGTCTTGCCGTATCCAACGTCGCCGCAGACGAGGCGATCCATCGGCTGGGGCCGTTCCATGTCCTGTTTTATTTCCGCGATACATCGCAGCTGGTCTTCCGTCTCCTCATAGGGAAATGATGATTCAAACTCGAGCTGCCACTCCGTATCCGGTGGAAACGCGTACCCTTTCACCCGCTGCCGTCGGCTGTACAGCGAAATCAGGCGATCCGCAAGGTCTTCGACATTCTTCCTGACGGTGCTTTTGCGTTTTTCCCACGACTTACCGCCGATTGTGTCGAGGCGCGGCGGGTTTCCACCTGATCCTATGTAGCGCTGAATCAGGTTTACCTGTTCTATGGGTGTAAATACCGTCTCGCCGCCGGCGTATTCCAGCTTTATATAATCCCGCTCGTTTCCCGCGGCGGTCATGCGCTGAATGCCCTGGAAGAGGCCGATTCCGTAGTTCACGTGAACGACAAAGTCCCCTTCATCGAGCTCGACAAAGGTGTCTATCGGAGCGCTTTCGGTCTTTTTCAGGCTTGCAGGGGCGCGCCGCCTCCGACCGAAAATCTCGTTTTCCTGTATAACGACGATCTTCTGTTCCGGCAGTGCAAAGCCGCCTGAAATATGCCCCGTTTGAACGGTCACATCGAAGTCCTGCAGAAGATAGGATATTCGCTTCTGCTGAGCCTCCGTATCGGCAAGCACGAAAACCTTGTTTTTTCCTGCCACCAGGTTTGACAGTTCCTCTTTCAAAAACGATACATTTCCGAAAAAGGATCGCGGCGGATCACACCCGAATCTGATAGCCCGGGAGTCAGAGAATCAACGAGGGACTCGAAGATGACCGACCGTTCTTCGCTCCGGGAGATCAGCTCCTCCACGCCGACAAAGAGACGATCAGGACGAGGCAAGGCACGACGAAAATGTTCCGCGGCAAAGACCGACTCATGTTCCTTGCGATAACTTTCAGACGCCGCAAGAAGACGTTGCCGATCCAGCCATACGATTCTTGTCGACGGTGCAAGGTGATCCAGAATAGAGACGTTGCCCTTCATTGCCGACGCCCAGTAGGGAGCAGGCAACGACGCCTCGTCCTCAAGACGAAAACGCTCGAGTTCTTCTCCGGTGTGACGCAACTCCGGCCATGAACCGGCCGTTCCGCGCAGTTCATCCAGAGAGTCGGCGTTCCATACAACTTCCCTGAGTGGATAGAGCTCGACCATGTGCGCCTTGGCTGTCGAACTCTGGGTATCAACATCAAAATAGCGGATTTCCGATATCGTATCGAAATCAAAGACGATGCGGCACGCCTCATCAAAGCCCGGGAGGAAAATATCGAGAACTTCACCCCGTACGGCATATTCTCCATGGACGGTGACCCGGGGCACTCTCCAATAGCCCATGGAGGAGAGGCGTTGTGAAATTTCCAGAGGATCAAAGGTATCGCCGACGTTGAGGCGGAAAATACTTCCTTGAATGGCCGCGGGATCGGGACCGGTCGCGCTGATCGCCCTGAGGGGCGCTACCACAACGTCGGGTGTGCCGTGATGAAGGGTCACAAGGGCCCGCATACGCAACCCCCACGTTGCGGAGGTAAGGGAGGGTTGTGAATACGCTCCGGTTCCCCAGGAAGGAAAGACGACACCGTGTATACCGAAGAGCCGCAAATCCGTCAGAACCCCGTTGATTTCGCTCTCATTGGGTACAACGACGAACAACGGCTTGTTTGAGCTGCGCAGCAGCCTGACCAGAATATAACCGATAAAGCCGGATTTCGCCCCCCGTACAAATTTGGGAAGGCTTCCAAGGCGGACCCCGCCCAGAAGATCTGAGAGACCTCGGTGGTCCTTGAGACGGGAGGTTAATTGGTCGTAGAGTAATGTTGTGGTATGATTCGCCGACATAATAATAGGAGCTTTATGGTGGTACTATCGAAAATTCGTCTGCTTCTCCTGAGCACATTTATTTTAACCGCTTACGCCTTGTCGGCCCAGACGCCGAACGTCACAATTCGTCTTTACGACGAGGATATCTACTTTCCCGACAGTGAAATTGAACTGTATATCACCATCCAGAACGAGACGCCGGAAACGCAGCGATTCAGACTCGCCGACGATCGTGCCTACAACGTCGAATTTCTGATCTATGACGATCAGGGTCGACGGATTGAACCCGAAGGGGACGTTATCATAGAGGGCGGGGTGAATCAAGTTTACTACCGGACGATCAGTCTTGAACCGGGAGACTATTTCAGCTTCGTGGAAAGTCTGTCCGACACAATCCGTTTTGAAAGCCCCGGGCTCTACAGTGTGAGCGTCGCATTTTATCCGGAGCTGAAAGGTCTTTCCCGCCGGGCGGCGATTCATTCAAACACGATCACCCTCTCAATAAGGCCGGGAGATACACCGGAAGAACGGACGGAAGAGCGATTCCAGGCGATCGCAGTCCGGGAACTCCAGCGTCAGCAGCTCTCTCCGGACGATACCGTTCGATATCTTCTTGACGCCCGAAGGGAATCCAACTGGGAACGCTTCTTCCTCTATATCAATCTTGAGAAACTCTATCGACAGGAACCTGACCGCGATCGCCGCTACCGAAGGGAAATGAGCGAAGCTGAACAGCGGGCGACGCTGAACGAGTTTCGACAGGAGCTTATAGAACAGTCCGATCCGAGGGATACCGGGCTGACCGTGGTGCCCGACTCATACGAGATAGAGCGCACCACGTATACCCCGACGGAAGGCACCGTCGTCGCGGAACTGCATTTCGATTTTGACCGCTACCGGGAGCGCAAACGGTATGTCTACCGTCTTGAACGCCGCAACGGATTCTGGGAGATCATCGGATACGATGTAACCAACCTGCCCAATGAAGCGCTGACGCCATGAAAATGATGCTGGTGAGCGATACGGCGCATTTAAAACCCTTTCTTGAACAGAACTTCACCTTTCAACAGGCCGACGTCATTCATTACAACAATCCGATCAAGGGAATGGACAACCTCGAAGAGATCCAACCCGAGATCGTTCTCTTTTCGGCTACCGATTTTCCCCGCCACTGGAAGCCGTTTGTAATGTTTCTCAGAAATACATACAGCAGGCGGGAAACCATTTTTGTCCTTCTGATAAATGAGGACTTTCCGGCTGAAGAGGCGGAAAAGGCGGAGTTTCTCGAGGTAAATGCAATCCTTGACGAAGACCTCACCAGTGTACAGACTCTTGAGCGGATTCGTGGAATCATAGCGCGATACCATCAGAATATCGATGTGAGACGGTACGTAAGATACGTGCCCCGTCACGACGATCCCGTCGAATTTCTGTTTACCAATCCCTATACATTTCAGTTCGTTTACGGATCTGTCGTCGATATCTCAGCGGGAGGACTGCGTTTTCGGCCCGTTGACGAGACGGTTCTGACTACCCTGGATCTTGAAACGGATATTTCCATGGCCTCACTGTTGATCGACGATGTGATCGTTCCGGTGCGATTGCGGATCATACGCATATCCGAAACGATCGGGTTGGAGTTCACCGATTTGTCGGTAGAAACGGAAAAACTGATAGTGGATTTCATACAACACCGTATGGAACGATTTCCCGTCCATATGTAGCACGTCCGTCCCCTATTTTCCGCATTACGTTGTCAGCCATAAGCAGCAGGCGCACAAAAAAACACCGTCGTTCCTGAACGACGGTGTGTGAAAAGCTCCCCCGGTTGGACTCGAACCAACGACTTGGTGATTAACAGTCACCCGCTCTACCAACTGAGCTACAGGGGATTCAGTGAATGTCGGGATTCTATCCATTCCGGTACGGGCGTGTCAACTAGAAACGGCGGAATCAAACCTCAAAAGGTTTCATTTCTATTGCGTGACTCCCCTTCTTTACCAGGAGTTCAACGAGTTGAACCGTCTCGCCGCTGGTGTTTACAACCTGACGAATATCCATTGCGCGTACCACATCGACGATACGGAATTCATAGAAATGGGCATCTTCGTCACCGGGATTGGTAATGAGCAGAAACTTGTTTCTGTCGTAGGGATGCTTCCTGACGGTCCCTTTATAACTGACGGTTTCCCGTTCATATTGTGCATCACGATCGTATCGAATGATTTCGCTGAGGACGGCGGTGGTCAGGTAGTTACGGGTTGCCATATGAAAATCTTCGGGCGAAATCGCGGTGTTGTCAAATTCGTTTAGCGTATTGTCGATGACTCCCTGTCATCCGCGCCGTTTGACTCTACACGAATCGTCCGTGTCCGAATGGGAATTCCCCGTTCCCTGAAGATTTTCTGCAGCCGGCTCATTACGGAATTTCTCACAATGAGAAAGGTGGTTCGTTCAAACCACACGCCGAGGCGAAAATTCAGCCCGTTTTCGGAAAAGTCCAATGCCATACAGAACGGCTCCGGCTCCTCCAGCACGGAAGGTACACCGTCCGCAACGGCCCGAAGGGCTTCAAGGACGCGCTCGACATCGTACTGCGGCGGTACCGTAACGGTAAAATCCATTCGTCGAATCGGATACCGTGTGATATTGAGAAAGTCCTTTTCGATGAGTTGTTGATTTGGCACCCGAATAAGCAGGTTGTCAAAAGTTTTGATTTTTATAGAAAGCAGGTCTATGGACTGAACGGATCCCGTATGTTCCCCAATCCGTACGACGTCACCGATTTCAAAGAAACGCTCCGACACGAGAAAGAGTCCGCTGATGATATTGCTCAGACTCGCCTGACTGGCAATACCGACGGCGATACCCAGCACACCGGCGGCACCGAGAAGCGCACCGACACTTACGCCTGCCGCGTTGAGGACCATTACGAGCAAAATTACCGCACCGATATAGAGTATCGTCTTTCGTATGAGCTCACTCGACTGTTCTCGCAACCCCTTCCCGACGGAACGCATAAGCATGCGGGTGCTGATGCGGAGAATGAAAAAGCCGACGAGAAAGACGACAAGAGCGCTTACGACTCGCTCCCAGTCGCTTATTGACTGAAATGAAAACTGCTGTGCTCCCTGAAACAGATTACTCACGTATCTTCCCATCCTCGATCATCCCGCCAATTCCCACAACCAGCTGAAGCTCTTGCGGATGATATCCCCGTTACTCCGCTCACGGGGACCACTTTTCAACCGGGCTCCCTTTTTCTCCATTGAAACGTCATTTTCGAAGGTAATCTGGCTCATCTGTTCCGAGCCCTTGAATGCGACGGTCACCGAGTTTGTTACGAGTCGTCCCCGCAGTTCATACACACTTAAGTGTATCGCCCGCAGGAGAAATCGTTCAAATCGCAGCACCGCCGTAGAACGATTGACGATTGTCACCGGTACGGTAAGGAAATGACGCTGATGGCTGCGCCGGCTTCTGGGAGCAAAGCGCCATGAATACGCAACCTCTCCACTTTCCGGAGTGCCGAACCAGCTTCTCTTCAATGCGACCGTCGGAACGTCTTCCAGGGAGCCTCCCGTCACCTTTTTGTCCTTCTTCCCTTCATGAACGAATTCGATCCACATGGGTATGAAAAGGTCAAACTGCACGCGTGCGTCCACGGCGAGTTCAATGAGTTCGTCCGAGCGCAATACAATCGGCAGATCCGGCGTGCGGGGCACAATGTTTATTGTATGTTCCGCCGGAATGGTCACATCCCGCCATCCCGCACGTTCCGGCATCCCAAGCAGTGCGCGTCCGTCAAGGTGCATACGTACGCCGTCTCCGTGACCGATAAGGCGGACTTCCAGCTCCCCGATGGAAAACGAAGCATCTCTATTATCGGACGGTGTGTACTGTTCCAGCGGGACGGACATAGTGCGTTCCTTTCATTGAACAAAAAAAACCGGCGCTACCCATGGCAACACCGGTAATAATGGGCGGTATTGGATTTGAACCAACGACCCCATGCATGTCAAGCATGTACTCTAACCAACTGAGCTAACCGCCCGATGAATGATTACGCCAGCGAGCTGATGATCCGCTCAAGGACTTTCGCTCGATCAAGCGGCTTGACTATATAATTTTTTGCCCCGAGAAGCAAGGACTTTTTCACTAAATCCTGCTTTCCCAACGCGCTGATCATGACAACCCGGGCATTCTTGTCAAACTCCATGATTTTCTCAAGTGCCGAGACTCCGTCCAGCTTGGGCATGGTGATATCCATCGTTACCAGATCAACGTTGGGATAGAGTTCCTTGTACTTGTCGAGCCCTTCCTGGCCGTCCCCCGCCGTTGCGACGACATCAAAGCCTTCCGATGTCAATATCTGCCCTATCTGCTTGGTCACAAACATGGAATCGTCTACAACGAGAACCCGGTATGGTACTCCGTCTGGACGAACACCCGCCGCCGCCCGTTCGTTAATTGCTGGAAAATCTTGTTTTGTCTTCATTGATTACGCCCGTTCCCGTATCGCGACGTTTACTTCTATTTTACCCATTTCCATCTCCCATCGGCACAATGAGTGCTTCAAAGTCCGGATCGGAAATCTCCATATTCTCCCCCTTAAAGATCGCCGGGGGGGGTGAGGTCAAACTTGAAACCCAGATTATGGAGCTTTGTTACCGCCTGTCCGGTGATCATATTTGCCAGCTCCGTTACAGTCGCCCTGGCCATGTCGTTGAACTCCGTTACCGGTTCCATATCCATGTTGGTGAGCATCGACGAGGCAACGGAAATCGCCGTTTCCAGTTTCATATCAAAGAGCACGCGCCCTTCCACGTCACCGGCAAGCCCTACGATTGCGGCAACTCCAGCATGGGCATGGCGGCGCTCTTCAGATACAACTCGCCACGGCGAACTTCACTCTGTAATACCTCCGTGAGGACGCTGTACGCCGACTCGACAAAGGGATTAATGTACTCTACTCGCATTTACTACTCCTACCGATGAAAATACATGTTGACGGGAAGTCCTTCTGCGGGTTCCCAAACTGCGCCGTCGCCGACGTCCTCATTATCTCCCAGCACCAGTACGCCGCCGGGTTTCAATACTTCGTCAAACCGTTCCATGATGCGTTCCTGATCCTCTTCCTTCTGAAAGGAGAGCAAATCACGCGCAACCACAACATCCATCTTAGGCATTGCCGAGACGCTCAGGATATCACTGAACTCAAAGAGTATCAGTTCTTTCACTTCCCGTTTAAAAGTCGTACCGTTTTTCCCGTCGACGATCAGCTCCTTCCAATCGGGCGGTACATCATTGGCAGGGAATACGAGATTGGGCGCCGTCGATATCTGCATGAGATCCTTGTCTCCTGCCCATATCTTTATCTGCTGGTTTGGGAACCGTTTCCTCAGCAGTACGGCGATTGAATATGACTCGTGGCCACTGCCGCATCCCGGGTTCCAGACGTTGTACACGGTGCTTTCCGTCGCCGGTACCTTTTTCATGAACTGTTCTGCGTATTGATCCCGCCAGAACGTACCGGTATAGCGTGAATAAAAAGTCCTGAGGAACTCCTCGGCGTCACTCGCCTCTTTAAGCTGATACTCCCGTTTCTCCCCGGCTGCGGTCCTCAACCCACTCCTTGACGCGTCCACGAAACCAGGCCGCATTGACCGGTGAGACGTGAAAATCGGAAAAGGTGGAGACACCGTCGGCGATAAACGTTTCCTCGTTGCCCGTCAAAGACGGTTTTGTTTCCGTTGCGCCCGTTGCGGTCGCTTTGGGTGCCGCCGCTGATGCCGCTTCAGAGATCCGCCATGCGGCCGATTCCTTCTCCGCCTTCAAATCCTCTTCACGACCAAAAATGCGGTCCACATCAAGAATGATGTAGAGTCTGCCGTCGTGGTCGGCTACACCGCTTATGTATTTGATGTTGATATCGCCGAAAATCGGATGCGGCGGTTGAACGTGGTTCGACGATATTCCGACCACCTTGTCAATAGAATCGACGATGACGCCGAGCAGATTTGTTTCCAGCCGCAGAATCAGTCCGTTTTCCGGTTCGTCTTCCTCTTTTTGAGCCGCGGGAATGTTGAAAAAGGAACGCAGGTCGACGATGGAAATGATATCGCCCCGCAGGTTGTACACGCCTTTGACGTAATGAGCGGTATTGGGAACGTAGGTAAACTGGGTAAACTTGGCAATTTCCTTTACCCGCATGATATCGATGCCGTAATCTTTTCCTCCGAGGGAAAAGGTTACCATCTTGAAATCGATCGTTTCCTGTTGTGCCTGTTCCACCATCGATTCAGTCTTCGTGTCCGTATCTGCCATGCTCTTTCCTTTTATTACGAGCGAACGGTCAGTTCACGTTTTGCCCGTTCCTCTTTTTCTCTACGAAGCCCCAGTTCAAGCAATTGGCTAACATCGATGATGAGGGACACACGTCCGTCTCCGGTGATATTTGCCCCTGCAATGCCGGGAGAGTTGGTGAAATGGTCCCGGAGGGGTTTTATGACCACGTCTTCCTCTCCGATGAGAGAATCTACGATGAGTCCCATCTTCCGCTCGCTGGTACCAACGATCACCACATAGTGGTAGTCGGGATTTTCATTAGTCGGAATCTTGAAAAGACGACTCAGACGAATAAGTGATACAACGTCATCGCGGACATTGAACACTTCGTAGTTGTCGATCATCTTGATTTCAGATGGTTTAATGCGATGGCTGTCAATGACCGACGTGATGGGTATTGCATACATCTGTTTCCCGACGCGTACCAGGAGTCCCTGAATGATCGCAAGCGTGAGAGGTATCTTTATGGTGAATCGCGTACCGAGGCCGCGCTCGGACCACACCTTGACCGTGCCGTTGAGTTTTTCAATCTGACGCTTGACGACATCGAGCCCGACTCCACGACCCGATACATTGGTGATTTTCTCGGCCGTCGAAAATCCGGGGTCAAATATGAGATTGAACGCCTCAATGTCGGAGAGTTGCTTGTTCGGGTGTATGACGCCTCTGTCTATCGCTTTCTTCCTGACGTTATCAACGTCGATGCCGCGCCCGTCATCCTCGATTTCTATGAGGATCATATTTCCTTCATTGCTTGCGCGAAGCTTCACCGTTCCCACTTCATTTTTTCCCGATTCCCGCCGGAGTTCAGGATCCTCGATTCCGTGATCGATACTATTCCGTACACAGTGGATAAGCGGGTCAAGAAGGTCTTCAATAACCGATTTGTCCAGCTCGGTATCTTCACCTTCAATTTGAAGGTCTATTTTTTTCTTCAGAGAACGGGACAGGTCACGCACAAGCCGGGGAAAACGGGAAAATATCTGCGAAATGGGAACCATACGAATCCGCATGACCCCTTCCTGCAGCTCTCCTGCAATTCTTCCGAGGTTCTGTGCAGTATTACGGAATTTTGCCACATTGGACTTGAACTCCGTGTGAAACCCGTCAAATACATTGGGAATATCGCCGAAGCGTTCATTGATCCGTTGCCGGACGCTTTTCACCGATTCACCGCGCTGTATCGCGTCAAGATATTCCGGAAGACTTTCAAACAGATCCTTGAGCGAGTCGCGATAGCGACCTTCCGCCTGCTGAAAGGACGTAAGATTGTCGCCGAAGGTATTGCTGATCTGGTTGAAACTCGCTTTGTTGATAACCGTCTCACTGACGAGGTTCAATAGATTGTCAATGCGACGACTGTCCACCCGTAAAATCGATCCCTGTCTGCCGCTGCGTTTGCCTTCAAGACCCCGAGCCCGTTCCGTGGCCTGTTCTGTCTGCTCCGCGACATCTTCCGTTTCTTCTTCGAAATCACCTGAAACCGACGCCGCCGCCCGAGGCGCGGCGGGAGACGCCGGCACCTTGGCAGGGGCGCTCTCCCTTGTCTGTGCCCTCTTGGGCTCTTCGTGGACAGTGCGTTTTTGCTCACCCCCGGCGGGCTCTGTGCCCGCGCCTTCACCGACGGGCGCAATAGAAACCGACTCGGTAACGTCGGCGATGTTCAGCTGTTCATAATATGCCGTCGGGTCTTCATCACTTGCGATGTAATACCTGACCTGGGGATGAAATACATCCTCATACAGTGCTTCAAACTCGGGGATCGTCTTCAGGACCTGAGAAAACTGCTTCAATACCGCAAATACCTGAATACCACCGACGCTGTTCATCGGATTGTCCTGTCGGAAGTCAACGATCACTTCATAGACGTTCTGATTGTCCGGCGCCGCCTCACGCAGCTCCAGAACCTCATACTCGGTAAGTGACGTCGATCCGGCACCGGCCGCCCGTGGCGCCGCCGTCGGCGGTACTGCAGGCGCAGTCGATTCCTGCTTCTTCGCTGCAGGAGCAGCTTCTTTCTGCTCCGGTACGGCGCCGCCCGTCAGGATCGCCCGGAGGGAGTTTTTAATCGCCGATGTATCCCCGTCAAATACGCCGCCGTCCTGCCGTTCCGCAAGCATCGCCTTAATGACGTCGATTGACTGCAACAGCGTGTCGATGGTGGATCCCACGATTGAAGAACGCCCGCTGCGTATTTCATCGAGGGCGTCCTCGACCAGATGGGTAAACTCCGCCAGCTCGTTCATTTGAACGGTCGCCGCACCGCCTTTCAGGGTGTGTGCCGCGCGAAATATTTCGTCGATGGCGTCGTGATTCTTTGGATCGTTTTCCAGAACGAGGACGTTGCTCTCCAACGTCTCAACCTGCATTTCCGCTTCCACATAGAAATCTTTCAGCAGTTCTTCGTTTCCGGGGTCCAGATAGTCGCTCATGATGCCTTCAATTCTGATCTTTTTCTGTTCCGACGTCAAGCCAAAAAAAAGCCCTTCACGTATGTGAAGGGCCGTTAATTCATTTTCTTACAGTAATTTAGTCACGATTATCCGTGAATAGTTATTATTCTCCGTTGCCTTCCGCCGCCTGCGCGTTTGCGTCGTGCATTTTCCGTTGCTCAAGGTAGCGCAGAACCTGAATGTTACCGAGGTTACGGAGCTCCGCATCACGTCGGCTGCGTTCCCGCTCCTGGAGAATGCCCCAAACCGCTTCGTCATTGATGTCGCGTTCAAGAGAAAGAACCGCGCGGTCGTAGGTGAGAGAGATATCCTTGATATAGGTGATAAAATCACCCCCGGTCATCGCGGCGTCGCGATAAATCCGCACACCAATGAGCTTGCGCATGGGAGTGGAGTTGGGGTACAGCGGATAGGATCGAATTTCCCGGTCACGCACCTCGGAGATGTAATTGGGATTCTGCCACTCCAGGGTTCTCCATCCTTCAAACTGCAGGTAGCCGAGGAATATCTCGTGTTCTTCGTTGTTTTCATCCTGCAGCACCACGCTGATGCCGTGAGGGAAGTTTAAACCGTGAACGTTCATTGATACGGAACGAAGGACACCGACATTCTTGACCACGCCAAAATTGTCGAATTTACTGCCTCCCCCTTGCTCACCCTGGGGTACGACAACTGAACCGTCATCCTGGACCTCGGTGAGATCCGCATATGCGGGAATCTCAAAAGGCGGTCGGATCAGAGCCCATGAGTTAAAGGGACCATCGGGAAAATGCACCCGTGCGCCGAGTACGGTGGCACCTTCATAGTTGCTTGCACCTTCCCGGACGGGGGCGGGACGGATCATGCTGTTAGAAATCGTCTGAACATTGCGGGACGACGAAGCGAGTTCAATTTCCCAGGCATTGATGGCCAGTGAAATCTTCATTTCCGCCTTCTCTTCTTCCGTATAACTGGAACCGGCAGCGATACTGTAGTCAACGAGCGTCCGCTCATTGTGTACCGGGTTGTCCGCCGGATAGTCGGAAGTGAGCTCTGCGAAATCGATTAACACAGCTTCTTCTGCCGCAACCGTTGTCGCAGCCAGTAGAACAATCAAAATGAAAAGGACGGAACGTCTCATCCAACTCTCCTTTGCGTTAAGCGCATGTATAGAATGTAACCTTCACCAAATTATAACGCCCACATTTTCTTTGTCAACGTCCAAGATTGTCAAAGAGTGTCAAATCTCGGTACCCCCGGTAATTGGCCTTCCACGGTCATGACGATCTCTTCAATGCGGGGAATATTTCGGTTGATGTTATAGGTAATGAGATCGAGAGCTTCCTCAATTGAAATATTTCCCCGGATATTCCCCACCACAAGGTGCGATGAAAAATCGACATAGAGTGTCCGGCTCTCCCTGCGATAAATGACGCTTCTGACGGCGGTACCTTCCGGAACGAACGGTACCGCCCCAAGCTGGACGGGACCGAGAAGCAATTCTTCAACGACAAGGCGCGCCGTACCTGCAATGGTGTCACGTTCCGGAAGCAGCCGCCATTCATGGTGGTTTTTACCGCCCGCCGTATCGGGAAAGGCGAGATTGTACCGTTGTGCCCGCTGCTCCGGCAGCGTCTGGGCGAGGATGCCTGCAACGGTCCCCAGAAGGACGGCGACAACAACTGCGATGATTCCCGTTTTATTCAGTTCCAAGTTCTTCATATTGTTGTACAAAATTCCGCAGACCAGTATAGATACCCTCCGACAGGTCTTGCAAGTACGGTCCCCGGGAGAGTAAATCCGCCTCCGTCGGGTTTGTCACAAAGCCGACTTCAACAAGAATCGACGGCATTTTGGCGTTACGAACCACGTACCAGCTCTCTTCCCTGAGACCGCGGTTGGGTGACCTGCCGCCTATTCTCGATTCCATTCCGGTAAGCACATTCCGTGCGAGGAGAATGCTTTCAATAGTGATCTCCTCTTCCCGCATGGTGTTAAGTATCGTCAGAACGTCCGGATCGTCGACGCCGGTCCGTTCAGGGTTTACCAGATCCTTCCGTCGAAATTCAGGCGGAAGGAACCACACTTCAAAGCCCGTCGCATTACGGTTCAATGATGCGTTTGCGTGAATGGACAGAAAGAGAACGGTCTCGTTCGGCCCCGTCGTAATCGAATTTGCAACGTTCGTTCGCTCTTCGAGGGTCAGGTAGATATCGGTCTCACGGGATACGACGATCTCCCGATCGGGATACTCCCGCTCCAAAAGATCCTTCAACCGCAGCGCAACGTCGAGAACGACGTCTTTCTCGCGAATTTCCCTCGACTCCGCATCACCTCCACCGATGCGTCCCAATGCGCCCGGATCCTTGCCGCCATGTCCCGGATCGATGAAGAAGGCGGCGATACGCCGTCTCTGCGGCGGCGGCGGAAAGACCCGAAGGGCAAGATCGAGAAAATCACGGGTGAATCGCAATTCTCCCCCTTCCCGCCGTGCTGCGGGAACCGCAACGGACTGCCGGAAGTTGACAAGTGCCGCATTGGAGGAGAGGGAAAAGGCGAGCACATCGGTGCCGCGGACGAGCGCTCCCTGTCCTCGATAGGGATCCCACTGCAGTCGTGCCTCGGTTCGCTCAAGGAGCTGTGAAAGCGGGACCGGATGATCCTGGGCAATCGCGGAGGCGGTGACCGACAGGAACAGCACCATCCAGATCACCGGTGGAAACAATCTACCCGATCGGTTGTGGTCCATCATACATCCCCTCTTTCGAAGCCTGTCGTATCGACCAGGTACCGTACTCCCTGTCGCCCGCCCGCCAGAAAGGCACGCCAGAAAAGGAGTGTGATATCCCCGTCGGCGGCGTCGTCAAATCGGATCGTTCCTTCATCGACAAGGCGGCGCAGCAATACGTCCGCATCGATGGATATGTGATTGCAGCGAAGCAGGACGACCCCTTCCGCTCGTCCCGGCAGATCGGCAACGGCAATACCCTCTCCGTTCCGGCGCGACCGTTGCAATCGGGAAAGCACCCCGGGGATATCCATCGATGCGGCGAGAAATGCGTGAACATCCCCGCCGACGGCATCATATGTGCGATACGTGTCGGTCCAGCCTTCTTCAAAGAAGTACCGGTCGGTTTCAACGTTGGCCGGCATGAGGGCCACAATGATGCGGTCAAGCACGTCGACGGCGATCGATTCGGCGCGCTCCATCGTCTCCGATACAACGATGACGTTGGCTACCTTTTCCACGTTATTTTTCGGTGAGGTCACCGTGTCTCCTGCGGAGGCGTGTACAAATACCTCCGCCACATCGGGGTCGAGATCACCAGGCATCACGACCGCGGCGACCGTTCCCGGCGCCGAGATGAGCGCTCGCTCCACCGAAATATTCTGATGGGCAGGATAGAGCGAAGCCACGTCCGGACGCTCTCCAACGGCGATTTCCAGTGCGACCCGCGTGAGGGGAACGCCCGTTGCCAGGGGAAAGGTCCATCCCGACATGAATCCCCCGGAAAGTCGGGCCGCGATCTCTCCGATTGTCGCGGTGTATCGGCCGTTCCCGTCTCTGCTCAGAAACACGTCTCCCTTGGCGGCACCTGAGAAGATTCCGATCGCTTCTATCGCCCGCTCAAATTCCCGGACAAGCGCCTCTTCCGCATCCGCACCCAACTCAGCGGGTATGGTGTGGCCAAGTTCCACGAAGTGTGGCGGAAAAAATATATGCCGTCTGCCGATACCGGTTATGTGAACCGTACCGTCGACGACGAGGGCGTCGAGACTGTACTCCTGTCCGTTTATGAACTCTTCAACGACGACAGTCTTTGTTACGGAGAGCTCCCGGGCGACTTCTACCGCATGACGGTACTCTTCCCTTTTGCGAACCAGGGCAACGCCCCGGGCACCCATATTGTCAGCGGGTTTCACCACCACCGGCAGCGGAAAGGGCGGATCAGACTGGTCATCCGTAACGACATGAAATCCGGGGATAGAGACGCCCGCCTCACCGAGACAACGCCGCATCAGTCCCTTGTCGGTAGCCCTGAGCGCCACATCCTCCGAAATACCCGGCAGCATAAGATGTTCCGCAACGTAGGCAACGCTGCGGGAGAAATCGGTGCCGGCGGTAAATACGCCGCGTAAGTCAGGAATCTCCCGGGCCGCCGCAAGCAACCCCTCCCGATCGCGCAAATCGACGTGATAAAAATGGCCGGCCAGATCACGGCCGATGCATCGGTCATTTCCGTCGGCAAGATGACATTCCAGACCAAGTTCCCGGGCCGCCCGAATTGCCGGGATCTGCATCAGGCCGCCGCCAAGAAGGAATACGGCCCCCGTCACGGACGATACTCCGCGATATATTCAAAGGTGTCTCCCAGGCGGCGCAGGCGGGAAAGTACCGCGGCCAGACGATACCGGAATCCATACCGGTAGGAATGGTAGCCGCCCCCCTGCCGCTCTTCACCCCGGGGCGGAGGGACGAAGGAGAATCGTTCCGGATGGTGCCCGGTGATGCGAACAGATCTTTTGCGGAGATGGTATCCGTCGAGGACGCTCTGTGCGATATCGGGTGACATCACCGTATAGTGATCCATCGGACTGCGCCGGTAAAATTCCCGGCGGTCGCTCCGTCCGGAAATACCGTCCAGATTGGGCGTCGAAAATGCAAAGAGTCCACCCGGTTTCAGGATCGTCACCACCTTGTTCAGAAGCCTGTCAAGATCTTCAAAATGCTCGATTACATACCACATTGTAACGATGTCAAAGGGACCTCCCATATCACCGAGTCGGGGATCGAGAATATCTCCGGCGATCGCGGGAAATCCGAGTTGTCTTTGAACATATTCGGTCGCTTCCGCTGAGATATCGATACCCGTTACGTCGCAGCGCGCATCGGCCGCGGCCTGCAGAAACGGTCCGTAGGCACATCCGATATCGAGCAATCGCGGGGGATGGTCCTGACGGGAAAGGTGTCGCTTTATGTCATGTATGCGACGCGTACCGACAGATTGAATGGCCGGGAAATCCTCAAGATAGGTCTTGCCGTACTGACTCGCGTACTGTGAAAAGAAGTAGTCGTGGGTGTATTCAACGACGGGGCCATGGTAGTTCTGCATGTATACGAGATCGTCTGTATTTTGAAAAAAGGTGCGCTCGGCAAATCGCGCCACCGCAGGCTGCCAGCGCTCGCCACCAGAGGGAGGGGTGCATCGTCGGGGTATGGACAGTTCGTTAATGAGGGCGGCGATATCCGATTTTCCGTTGGGGCGCAATCGTTTACACCGATCCGTCAGATTTTCGATACGTCGAATGTGACGAAGAACTTCTCCCCCGTTTCGGGCTTCCGCAAATCCGGCGGTCCGCGAAAGGGTGTCGTGATATGCACTAGGATTCTTTACAATCACCGGTACCCGTGCCCACAGCGCTTCGTATGCCGTCAATCCGAAATGGGTAATCACCAGGTCAAACTCATGAAGTCGCTCTCGCAACGCTCCCGGAACCTGCAGAGCGTGTACGTGTTCCGGAGTGAATGTACCTTCCCGTGTTGCCAGATAGACCGAGAGTTCCTCATTCCCGGCGAGAGCGGTCGCCAGATCTATACCGGCCCCGCTGTGCTCTCCGCCGAAGGAGACAAGGACCTTTTCAATCCGTTCCGGCCACTCTTCCCGAACCGTATCGGGTAGATGGAGCAGGCCGCTGTCGGCGATATTGGGGCGTTCCATGTAGGGCGGACTTTCAAGGGCATCGATCAGGTAGGAGCAGTACCGGCGCCCCTCCCCGGCCAGATCGATTCCGACAACGATGCCGTCGACCGGGTACGAGCGCAGCTCGTCCAGTGAGACTTCCCGCCGGTCAAGAATGACCATATCGTAGGGACCGAGCGGACGATCGACCCAGCGTACGGGCAGCATCGGATTCCCGATCATTTCAAGCGCCGCTGTACGGGAATAATGGGTTTCGTCTCCCCCTTCAGGCAGAAGCCAGTCCACCTCACCGTCAAGCTGTGGAGCGATACGGGCACACCGGTGGAGATGACCGCTTCCGTGTCCGATACGATGTTCGGCAACGATGAGTATGTTCTTACGCACTGTTTTGGTGATGTCGGCGACCATATTCTATTAACTGAGGTATTTCGATTGGAGAACCTGTATACATTTCCCCATAGATCCCCGAAATGTAGTCGTAATCCGTCGGGGTATCAAGGGTTACCCGCAGATCCGGCATGGACAGGTGGTCCGGTGCGGGGGCAAGTCGAACTGAATAGCGGTCGTCTCTGCGGTAGATGCCGGGCGTAACGTGTTCCCTGTCGTAGGGATCGTTCGTATAAGTCTCAACGTCCAGGAGCGCCGCACTGCGTACAATTTCAACACCGGTGCCGTAGGGAGTTCCGGTGATACCGGCGTAATCGGCTCCCGTGGACTGAAAGAGCTCGAGCGCGAGCCGTGCAGCTTCCACGCTCGTCAGAGGATTGTCTCCCGTCGCGCGCAGGACCGTTTCCGGGCGATAGCGTTCTATGGCGCGGCAGTAACGGTGTAGCACGTCGTCGGGATCACCGGTAAAGAGGTCATAGCCGTATCGCCGCGCCTCACCCTCCAGGCGGGCGGCGCTCCCGTGATCGGTCAGAAGTACAAAAGCCTCCGCCGGAAGCTTTTTCAGCGCCCGCATGACGTGACCGATCACCGTCCTGTCTTCAAGCGGCAGCAGTGCCTTCCCGGGCAGTCTCGTCGACGCGAGGCGCACCTGAATAAAAACGCCGAGCCCCCTACTCATGGTTGACACTCCACCGGTCGACGAGGTCTCGGGGATCGATGCGAATATCCCCTGACCGTGCCGTTAGCCACACGCGGGCGGCGGCAAAGACGCGCAACGAGAAAACCACCCCGAGCCGGGAGCGCAGGACGAATCGAATGACCGCGGCGAGGGGTATCTTTATTCCCTGGGAAGTCAGGCGAAAGATGAGATTTTTTGCAAAGAAACGGGCGTAGCCTTCGTCGAGGGTCCGGTCTTCCGGCTCCGGCGTGCTTTTGTAGGCGATTCGGAAGGTGGGGACACAGGGTATATCTCCCCCGGTCAGATAGGTCCGGAAACCGAAATCGAGACGCTGCCAGAAATTGTGGTTTATTTCGCCGTCATATCCGCCGACACGGACAAATTCGCCCCGGGAATAGAGGCCGACATAGTCAAAGGGAGAGATCGTCTTCTCCTCGCCCGCCCCGCGGACCGGCAGGTCGATGATTTTCAACGTTCTCTTGTGGAATGCCGGAGCGTGCATCGTCGGCAAGGGATCATTTCTTTCCCCCCGCAACAGCGGGACGACGCAGACGCGACGGGATCCCTTGCGCAGCGTTTCCGCCGCCCGTTCCACGCCCTGAGGAACACCCATGGTCGACCAGAGGACGATGGCGCTTTCCGCTACGACATATGCCATCGCAAGGTTGATCGCCTCGCCGACGTTAAAAGGCTCGTCGATGAGGATGAATCGGAACTGCTGAAATTCGATACTCAGGGATTCAACGGTATATGCGTTATCGGCGGTCTCAACAGAGATGATTTCCGTGTATCCCGCATCGACCAGTTCCCGAAAATACTCCCGCCTGAGAAAGCGGGAACTCCGATTGAGGAGAATTATCGCCGGTTTTTTTCCCCGCCCCGACGGCTGTCGCCCCACGACGGTGTGGGATGCGTCGGTGTTACGCGTTAAACGTGTAGTACTCATCACAGTGTTCACATAGTGACGGATAATTCTTCTCCACGTGGAGAGAAAAATCCTTCTCTCCGGCGACGAAGAGCTCATTGATCGTCCGGGACGATACGGTGCCGCGCACATGGCTCCCGTCCAGGTCCTGAAAACACATGGGAACGGTGCCGTCCACGAGGATCACCATGTCCCGCTCCAGATGTCTGCAGGGGATCCGTTCCAGGGGCGTCAAATCGGCAACCTTCCTGTCCGGCAGGCGTCCCGCGAAGGAGTTGTATTTCTGTATGATCACCGAGACTCCTTTGGTGCCGTTCCACCGCTTATAGAGCTCCTGCAGTTCCCATTCGTTCTCAACCATTCTCGTCGCCTGTACGTAGACGCTTCCCGCCTTGTTGCGCGCCAGCCATTCTATGAATTCCGTCGCCTCGCGGTAGTGCGTCCCGTCTCCGCCGCGGACTGCTTTGTAGGTTTCCTCCTTCCCGGCATCGAGCTCCACAATGACCGCGGCGACCGATTCCGTGAGCAGTGCCTGCCGGGCTTCTTCGGTCCAGCCGATTCCGGACGTTTCCACGTAGAGAGAAATCCCCGGATACGGTGAAAAAGATCCGAGAATTCTTGTGATGTCCGGATGCAGCGCCGGTTCACCGCGATATCCGACGGCGACGACCGCCTGGGGAGTCTCCTCCGTGATTCTCCGGACCGTCTGCTGCCACAGGGGAAGATCCATATGGGTGCCCCGGCCCGGTGGGTCCGCACGCCACCTGTCGTCGGACCACGGGAGATACGACGGGCGGTGGGGCATTTCCGTGGTGATCTGGACCTGATAGTAGTATGGCAGCGTCCTGCGTATTTCAGGACGGGTGCGCAGCGTTTCCAGGATCGACTCTCCCGCGTCTTCCCGTTCCGCAAGACGGCGGCAGAGGATGTAGTTCTGTCTGCTGTCGGCGGTCAACGATGCCCGAAAGAGCGTATAGTCTTCCGGAGCAGCCTCCGTCTCGATATCGAATGCATTAATATCTTTTTGCAGCGTCTCGAAGAGCGCACCCGGCAGCCACCCCTGTTGTACCGGCTGTGCAAGGGCACCCAGTACCGGCAGGACCTCCCGCCGCAATACTTCCACCGCGTATCCCCGGGGAAATCCGTCGGCGAAGGTGTAATCACACCATGTGGAGCGGTGCAGTTCCAGGAGCTCCGTCGCAAGTTCGACCTTTACAAAAGGAGCGTCGGACCGGAGGAAGATGAGGTTTTCCACGTCCTGATCGAGTGTCTCGGCGAGGTGAAGATAGACCGATGAAGCGTCCCGGGCGGGAATGTGCAGGTGCTGCCACTCTGTGGGCAGTTCCGGAGGCACGTAGGGCTCGGCGTCGGATGTGAGATATATAACCGATCCGTCGACCCCGTCCACTTTGCGGAGTTCATCAACCCGGGCGACGACGTACTCGTAGGGTGTGGTGCCGTTTGGAAAGGCGGTGTGCAGGAATGTCGCTCCCGTAAAGGCGCATACAATTATACGGTCCATGTATCTAATGTATCGACAGGCCTTGTGTGTGTCATGAGGTAGCGGTAGCATGGCACGATGATCGATGAATTTACCTTCCAGACGGTTTCGGAACTCACACAATCGATCAAGAACCGTCTGGAATCGGAATACCCTGCCGTTGCGGTTACCGGGGAAATATCAAACTTCCGTCCCGCCCAAAGCGGGCACATCTATTTTACCCTCAAGGACGCCGAGGCGACATTGCAGTGCGTCCTTTTCCGGGGCAGTCAGCGCTGGAACGGGGATTTTCCCCGGCAACGGCGCGACGATAGACGCCGTCGGTTCCATAAGCGTCTATCCCCCGCGGGGAAGCTACCAACTCATCATTCGCCACTTTCGACAGTCCGGACGGGGAACGATCCTGGAGATGCTTGAGGAGCGGAAACGGCGACTTGCCGAGGAAGGGCTCTTTGAGAACCGGCGCCCTATTCCCGCGGTGCCCGGTTCCATCGCGATCGTCACCTCGGCGACGGGCGCGGCGATACGGGATGTTCTCCACGTTCTCGAGCGCCGTCGCCGGGGCATCACCGTCAGAATCGTGCCGGTTCCCGTCCAGGGCAATGAAGCCGCCGGAAGGATCTCCGCGGCGATTGCATATGTCTCCCGCCACCGAATCGGTGAAGTCCTCATCGTTACCAGAGGAGGCGGTTCCGTGGAAGACCTCCTGCCCTTCAGCGACGAATCGGTGGCACGGGCGATTGCGGCGTCGGAGATTCCCGTTATTTCCGCCGTCGGTCACGAGACGGACTGGTCCATCAGCGATTTTGCCGCCGATCTGCGGGCACCGACACCGTCAGCGGCGGCGGAACTGGTGTCCCTTCCCGAGCAGGAAATTCGACACATGATCACCGGCGGCAGGGATACCGTCGTGCGCACATACGGAGCGGCTCTCGACCGGCTGCGGAACCGGCTGGACCGTTACAATGAGCAGGAGCTGCGCTATCGCTTCCGGAATTTTGTACAACCCTGGTATCAACGTCTCGATGATGCGCGCCGAACGGTGACACTTCACATGGAAGAGATTTTCCGCTCCCGAAGGCATCGCCTGGATTTTGCCGTGGAGAAAGTTCGTTCATACGATCCCGCGGAACCCCTCCGCCGCGGTTTTGCAATCGTACGAAGGCGTGCAGACGGCTCCATCGTCTCAAGGGGCGGTGAAACCACCGTCGGCGAGCGACTGACTGCGCAGTTTGCCGACTGTATGATCAATATTGAAAGGACCGACGATGAATGACTTTGAAACAAAGCTGAAACGACTTGAAGAAATAGGAGAGCGTCTCCGGAGCGGAGAAATTCCCATTGCCGAGGCGACACAGCTCTTTGAAGAGGGCATGACCCTCTCCCATCGCCTTGAAAAAGAACTTCAGGAGATGGAACGACGATTGGAAATACTTCTCACCGACCCGGAAAATACGGAGGAACCACCGCGATTTGCGCCGTTTTCTGAGAATGAGTAAGTCTTACTCGTTCCTGACCCACCCCGGCAGTGCGCCGAGGTCCACCATCGTTCCCGGGGTGATGCCCGCCCGGCCGAAGGCGCCCTGCGGGACTTCCAGAGCGTATTTCGCCGGGTAACGCGACGTTACGGCTGCCCGCGACAGAGGTTCCATATCGTAGATCTCCAGGATTTCACCGTGACGGTTTATGTAGGCGATGGAGAGTGGAATCAGGGTATCCTTCATCCAGAAACTTCGGGGAGCCGAGTCGGGAAAGACAAAGAGCATGCCCCCGTCCTCGTCCAGCGCCTTCCGTCCCATGAGTCCTCTCGTTCGCTCTTCATCGTCGTCGGCAATTTCGACGGTAAAGACGTGATCTCCCACCGGCAGTGGAACCGTTTCATCGCGCAAACCGGTGCATGAAGTGTATGACGTCACTCCCGTGGCAACAAGGACAACCGCAAGGATCGGTCGCAGGAAACGAATTGTTCTATACATCATTGAGTCTTCCGATCCTAAAAAAGTTCGAGGAATTCATCCCGTGCGATATCTTCGAGCGCCTCATCCCTGCGGTTTGCATCTCTTCGTTCCTCGAAGACGACACGATCCAGAAAGGTGACCGTCAGCGGTCGTTCCAGAGTGATCCTTGTTGCGTCGTCTTCCCAGACGGCCCGGCGCGGATCAAGGTCGTCGGGTTCACCGTACCGACTGCGGAGCTGATTGTACAGCTGAAGGTAGTCGAGACGTTGCGTCGACAGATAGAGGGAGAATGTGAAGAGTCGTTCGCGATGAAATGAGAAGACTCCCCGCCGGACGAAGCTGCGCCCATTTGTGTCTATCGTCGGCTCGCCGTCGCTCAACGTAATGGAGACGTCGGGGCGTCCCCGAAAGTCAAAGGCCGGATCCCCTGCGATAGCCTCTTCTGCGGCATCAAATTCCATGCCCAACTGAATGTCCCGAAATCCACGGGACAGTTGATCGGCGATACTTCCACCTTCCGTTGTCTGCGCGAATACCGGCGCAACGACGATGAATATCCATATACTGAGGGGCAGTACCCGGGGCGTAAACAATACCGTTCTTCTTACCATCTTCTCTTTAAATATCGGACCGTTTCCGTACCGGCTGTACCGGTCCCGGCACCTCATGGGAGACGCATATATACAACCGACAGAAGAATGAACGCGACTATCATGAGCAGCAGTATGAGCCAGAAGAGCCATGGTGGACGTTTCTGCCGGGAGCGTCGGAACAACCGCGTCCACATCGAATTGCGGGAGTGTTCCGGTCGTTCGGGCATTTCGAAGGTATCTGCCGTATAGGTAGTACGCACCTTGTTTTCTCCGAGAAATCCGCATCGGGGACACCCGCGGTGAAACTGGTGTAGCTTCCCACGATATCCACAGCGGGGGCACTTTATCGCCGTAAAGACCGCTCCGCAATGGGCGCAGAGATCGTCGCTTTCCTGAACTTCTTCACCGCAGTTTTCACAGAAAAATCGTCTCATTTAAGCTGTTCCGCGTCGGGCGACCCGCTGAACCACCGGACCAATGACTCCGCGACATACTCCTTTTCAACTCCCGTCGTCACCACATGGCCCGACTCCTCAAGGAGGACGATGCGGTTACCCTCGCTTCCCGCGTAGTGCCGCAGGAAATCGACGACCCGCAACGGTACGGTGCCGTCTTTTTTCGCGATGACAGAGAGAGTCGGTGCCGTTATGTCTTTCAGCGCCCGGCGGGCCATACGTATCAGTCTGTACAGCGAGGCGGTATTGGCGGGCCACATCCAGTTCCAGTACTGGTCGGCAAGAAACTGCTGTTCCGGATCATCGTATACCTCGGGCGTGCGTACCCGAAAGGGGGGAACAAAAAATCGTGCCAATGGCGTGAAGGGAACAAGTTTGTTGACTGTGAAAAAGGCCGGCGCCAGGAGGGCGACCCGGGAAACGGGGAAATTACCGGCAATAATCGTTGCAATAAGTCCGCCCATGGACAATCCTCCGATCATCACCTGGGGAAACTCCGAGGCCAGCTCGAGATACGCTTCAACGGCTGCTCCCAGCCAGTCCCGCCAGCCGGTACGGCTGAAATCCCTGCCGTTGGTACCGTGACCGGGGAGACGGGGAACGACGACGGTAAGTCCCTGCCGGTTCAACCGTTCCGCCACGTACCGCATGTCCGAAGTCACTCCCGTAAAGCCGTGAAAGAGCAGCACTCCCTTTGCCGGGTCGGTACCGGTCAGTCGAAAGGGACGGGATGTTGTCACTACCCTGGTTTGCGGGGGTATCTTGCATGGATGCGTCATATCGGTAGATTACGGGCCATTCCTTACTGACACAAGAGGTCATCAGGCGTACAATGGGGACATGAGTTTTGTTCACCAGCAGAATCCCTTTCAGGTCCCCACTACCGACGGGAAAACGATTCTGGAGCATTTTGGACATATCAGTTCCGGTGACTCGACCATCAGTGTCGCCCGCATGATCGCGCCGCCGCACTGGTCGGAGCCGCCGCAGCGCCCCGATTTTGACGAGTACACCCTGATGGTTCGTGGCAGGAAACAGATCATTGTGGACGATACCGTCGTGACACTCCGCGCGGGAGAGAGCCTCCGTGTATCAAGAGGTTCAAACGTGCAATATGCCAACCCTTTCGACGAGGAAGCGGAGTACTGGTCCGTATGCACCCCCGCATTTACCCCGGACGGGGCGCACCGTATCGAAAGCTGATGAACCTGTACCATGTGACCCGCCGCGACGGGACGCCTCTCTTCGTACATCCCTTTATCGTGCCCGGAAGCACGCTGAACATCGATTCGGCTACCGAGCTTTACGGCAGATACGGCTCCGAGCCACGGGTCGAATCTCTGACACTCCTGCGGAACGAGCTGTATAGACGCATTGATGCGGATGTGCGGACATGGATCGGTGAGCAGCGTTTCATTCCACGCTTTCTCATTTCCGCGGCGGCATTCCTGCTTTCCTTTCTCTTCATGTCCCTTGTCATTCGCGATCCCGTTCCTGTTGTCGATGAGCTGCTCATTTCCGGCGCTATCGCAACGGTTGTCTTTCTCGTCGTAGGGAAGCGATTTGTACAGTCCGAACCTGCCGGCAAACGCAGAATCATGCTGCGCTCCAAGGTTGACGGCATCGTTTTTACGGAATCCCCCTTTGTCCGGGAACTGGAAACGATACTCCACCGCATGGAAGGGTACGATCTGACGTCATTCATGGACAAAGGGAAGAATTCGGACGAGAAGGATCAGCTCGTCGGAGAACTCCGCAGGATGCGGGAAAACTTTCCTGATGATATGGCTCAGTTGACCGCCTCACTCCGAGAGATGACGGGACAACGACCATACAAGAAGCTTCATCGGCAACTGAAACGGGGCTACCTGACGGGAAAAACAGAAGAAATGGTTGAACAGGGTGTGCTCGTTCCGGCGGTCGTGGTCCTTCTCGTCACGATGCAGAAATCATGACGGTGATTTCAGAAAGTCGGTAATACGCTTCAGACGACGGGAAATGATGGGCACCACCGCTCCTGGTGCGTCGTGGTGGCGTACAAACTCGCGAACCCGATTCATGACCGCATCGCCATATTCATCGACGCCGCTGTAGTCTGTCGGGTCTATCTCTTTCAGGAGCGCACGAATGCGTTCGAGAGCGTGCAGCTCCTGTTCCAGAAGGGCCGTATTTTCCCGAAACACGTAGTTTGTAATCTCCCGTGCCTCAATGCGCGTCTTCAGCGTCCTTTCCAGATCCCGGATATCGTCCTGGGCATCGAGTATTTCCGCCTCAAGCAGACGTTGCAGTCGATTCGTGCGCATCCTGATCCCACCCCTTGAAAACAGTATACGCTCCCTTTTTGGCCGGCGCAAACGCCGGCCACGAACATCTACCGCGTCAGACTGCGATGAACGTACCGGTGTGGTCTGTCCACACGGTCACCGTACTTCTTACGCCGAAACTCGGCGTACTCACTCCAGTTTCCGTCATACCAGAAGACGCCGTCCTCTTCAAATGCGATGAGATGGGTGCAAATCCGGTCGAGAAACCACCGATCATGGCTGATCACCAGGACCGAGCCCGCAAAACCCTCTATGCCCTCTTCCAGCGCCCGGAGGGTGTTCACATCGAGGTCGTTTGTCGGTTCGTCCAGGAGCAGTACGTTTCCGCCCTCTTTGATCATCATGGCGAGGTTCAGTCGATTCCGCTCTCCTCCGGAGAGCACGCCGACCTTCTTCTGCTGGTCCGCACCGTTAAAATTGAACCATGAACAGTAGGCCCGTGAGTTTATCTGCCGCTGACCACCTCCGTCACCGAGGCGTATCTGGTCCTGACCGTTGGAGAGCTGTTCCCACACCGTCTTGTCGTCCACCAGACTCTCCCTCATTTGATCGGCCCAGGACAGTTTTACTGTCTCTCCAATGCGAATCTCACCCTCAGTCGGTTTCTCCCGCTCCGCGATCAGACGAAAAAGCGTCGTCTTGCCGGCGCCGTTCGGACCGACAATGCCGACGACGGCGCCGGCAGGAATCGAGAAGTCGAAATCCCGGAAAAGAAGGGTCTGGTCGTACGATTTGGCGACACTCTTCCCTTCAATGACGAGATTGCCCAGCCGCGGACCCGGCGGAATGGTAAGATTGGCGGTTGTCACCCGTTCCTTCGTTCCTTTTTCAAGGAGTTCTTCATACCTGCGGATTCGTTCTTTACTCTTCGCATGCTGGCCCTTTGGAGACATGCCGATCCAGTCAAGTTCACGCTGCAGCGTCTTCTGACGCTGGCTTTCGCCCTTTTCCTCTTTTGCGAGACGCGCCTGCTTTTGGGCAAGCCATCCGGAATAGTTCCCCTTCCAGGGAATTCCCTCGCCGCGATCCAGTTCAAGGATCCATCCCGCGACGTTGTCGAGGAAGTAGCGGTCGTGGGTCACCGCAATGACGGTGCCGGGATACTCCCGAAGGTGTTTCTCAAGCCACGCCACCGTTTCCGCATCCAGGTGATTTGTCGGCTCGTCAAGAAGGAGAATGTCCGGTTTCTGCAGCAGGAGACGCACAAGGGCGACGCGCCGGCGTTCACCGCCGGATAGAATGTCCACGACGGTGTCGCCGGGAGGACAGCGCAGTGCATCCATCGCCATCTCAAGCCTGGCATCGAGGTCCCACCCGCCCAGGGCGTCAATCTTTTCCTGAATTGCCGCCTGTCGCTCTCCGAGTTTTTCATAGTCCGCATCGGGATCACCGTACGCCTCATTCACGGCGTCAAACTCCGCCAGGAGCGCGGTAATCTCCGCTGCGCCTTCTGAGACGACCTCCTTCACAGTCTTGCCGGCCGTGAGATGCGGTTCCTGTTCCAGATAGCCGATTGTGTATCCCGGAGATATCGAAATGTCCCCGGTGTAGTCTTCATCGACCCCGGCGAGAATGCGCAGAAGTGTCGACTTTCCTGAGCCGTTCAGCCCGAGCACGCCGATTTTGGCGCCATAAAAATAGGAGAGATTAATATCTTTCAGCACCTCTTTGGTACCGTGTACCTTGGTGACTCCGTGCATCGTATAGATAATCTTTTTATCATCGTAGGTTGTGGCCATGGAATGAGTATATCAAATACCGCATTCCCGGTGAATCGCCGTGAAGAGGCAAAAAAAAGTATTATCCGGAAGAAAAAAAGAAGAGCGAGCGATGGGAATCGAACCCACATCTCCAGCTTGGAAGGCTGGGGTAATAGCCATTATACGACGCTCGCTTGAGGGCCGTAATCTATCCGAGACGGCGGCGGTTGTCAAGTGCCACGCGGTACGTTGCCGCTAAAGAATCGACGCGCCTATTGAAGAACCAGAAGCGCGTAGGGGCCTTCATATACTCGTGTTCGGTCCGCATCGACGACAGGGGGCCGGTCTATTCCCAGGGTCTTCCCGGAGTCGACATCGACGATAAAGGGAATCACCCTCGGTTGTCCGTCAACATGGGCAACGGTGCCCGACGGACCTACCACGAGGACCTGCGTCTCCGCAACGTCCAGATCATTTCCCTCTATCCCCCCGGCGACTGCTTCCTGAAAGCGGCGGGAGAAAATCCGCTCGGCCAGGGTTACCTCCTGACCATATCGTCCGGTGGCCCACTCCGTCAGAAAGCGATCGTCTGCTCTGCGATTGTGGATGATTCGCCACGCTGAGAGTACGGCGAGAACACCGCCGCCGATCAGACTCGTGAACTGGACAATTTCCGCCATGTCCGCCTTGTCGTATTCGTCCCGGGCGTCATCGCGGTAGCTGTCCTCCTCTTCCTGGGTAGCTGCCGCGTCCGCCTTTGCCATGTAGTCGTCACCCTGGTCGTTATAGCCGCCGATGACGTCTACGGCCCACATGTACCCGCCGAACCCGACACCGCCGGCGCCGGCGACAAATCCGATATACGGCCAGGGGCGGCGGCTCCTGCGACCGTACCCCTCGGCGTCGCCCTGAGCACGCTGCCACGTCTGAATCTCATCGTCGATTTGCACCGAATTCTCAAGACCGTAACGGGAAACGACCTCCTCCATATCCGTGAGAATCGCCGCCGCCCGCTCCCAATCACCCTCTCCGAACGCGGCAGATCGGGCGATATGCAGTAAATGGTAAACGGCAAGTCCGTTGCGCATAATCCGCGACCTGACACCGTCATCCCCAAGGAACGGAGCGTTTCGGGCGATCATGTCGCCGCTTGTACGGAGAAGCTGCAACGCCTCTCCGGGAACATATGATCCCTCCCGTGCAAATGTTCCGGGATCGATACGGTGAAACTCCTCCTCAAGGCGCCACAGCGTTTCCAGTCGTGCCTGCCGCTCCTTGAGTCGAACGACGGTATCGGGCATCGCGTCCTCCAGGAGTGCGCTGCTTTCCGCAAGTGCCTCAAAGGCCACCTGAAAGCGGTCGGGCCTGCCGAGAAGGTCTTCCGCGATCCCGTGGGATGCGTCGATCCGCCGCTGTTCCTCAGTCGTCACTGCGGGGAGGCCGAAGTTGACTTCAATGGCCTCTCCGGGCCGAATCAAACGGTCGGCGGAATAGACATACTGCTCACCGCGAGACGTAATGACGGCGATCTCTATCGTCCGGCGTCCGGTGAGAATCTGCGGCAGAGAGCTCACATTCCGTCCGACATCGATGCCGTCCACCATGACTTTGAAGGGTACGTCGGAACGCGACGGTTTCAGGACAATTGCGCCGAATTGGACGTTGTATCCGAGAAATGCGGACGAAGCTACGGCGACGAGCTCGTCCGCCGCATCGAGAATATCGAAAGCTCCAAACGCTTCCCGCGTTGCCGCTCCGATGATCGTGCCCGACTGCCTGCTGTATACCGCCGCTTCAAGCTCAACCCGATCATTTTCAAGAGGTGTAATGCGTCCGATGATCGCGGCATCGAGACGAAGCTCCCGGACGAGGCGCGAGAGCTGAAGGGGGCCATCCGGAGAATATGGGTCTATTTCGCCGCCGGGGGGACTTTGTACGATCCGAAACTGACCGCTCAGCCGAAGGGTAAGTGATATCGAATCGGTCATGGCCTGGGCAAGGTTGTCCCATTGGCGTACGTCAGTGGAGTTGACGAACGGCACGACGGTCAGCCGTTCACCGGCGATACCCCGTTGTTGTCCGATCACCATGGGAACTGTGAAAACAGTACAAATAAGCAATGCCGCGATGATACGTTTCATCTCTTTTTTTCCATCCGTTTCGCCCGAATTTGAACTCTGTCGCCGTTGTCAGTATATAACGGAATCCCGAATAGGTCATATTGCCCCAGATAATCGGGCAGACCTTCCGGAACCGATCCGATGCGGCGCCGGTACTCCTGGAGTATGCGATAGTGTTCCGGGGGAAGTACTATTGCAGTAGCTTCACGACCGTCTTCCCGGAGCGCACTTATCGTGCCGTATATTTCCGCGATCAGTTCATGGGCTGCCCGATCCTGCTCATCCGCCATGTATATTCTCTCGGATAATCATATGGTACTCTTGACCGTATGTCTTTTGATTGGTCCGACTACCGCCCGACCGAGCGGGCGGTGCTCTGTTTTTTGCGAAATACCCGAACAGGAAAAGTACTCCTCATCGAAAAGAAACGCGGTCTGGGAGCCGGGAAGATCAACGCACCGGGCGGAAAGGTTGAAGCGGGAGAAACGCCGGTGGAAGCTGCAATACGGGAGACGACGGAGGAAGTCGGACTCTCTCCCCGTGATCTCGTCGACAACGGTCGCCTCCGTTTTGCCTTTACCGACGGATACAACCTGGAGGTCATCGTATTCTCAGGTACCCGCTGGAGCGGATCAATGGTTGAAACGGACGAGGCGGTCCCATTCTGGACCGATGAAGGTGCCATTCCATATCACCGCATGTGGGAGGACGACGCCCATTGGCTTCCCCACGTCCTGGACGGCCATTCCGTCGACGGTCATATGGTGTTTGCCGGCGACGCAATGGTACAGTGGGATCTCCGATTTTCCCACGGCGTTCATGTGAGCGGCAGTACCGAGTCGGCCCAGCGGGCAACGACAAAGCAGAGGTCGCTCAATTGATTCAGGTATCGTGAAACCGGTATCTGCTCCCGGTTTCCCCGTTCACGAATGAGGGTAGCCACCCGCCGTTCGGCGCGACGGACAACCGTCCTCGCACGGTCCAGTTCTGCTCCCAGTCTGCTTTCACCGGCGATGAAAAAACGCGGTTCAATATGTACCTCCCCTCGCCAGCGGTCAAATATCCGGCCCAGATCCCTTATACGCGCATCGTCGATACGCGCCATCGTATCAGGCAGTGCATCGCCAGGCGAGGAGGACAGTATCCCCCCTGCAATGAGCAGGTCCTTCTGAATGACCGAGAGGTCTCCTGATAGTCGCTTGAGACGGTCGACCACGTCAGACGGGGACACATCGTGTGAATCTCCACCACTTTTCGCACCATTCGCCGATGGAATCGTCGATTTTCCAGGGCGTCGTCTTCTGAAGAGACCGTTTCCCGGAAAGACCGACGCTCCGGGGGACGACGTCTCCCCTGCGGCATCGGCGACAGCGGTACAATAGTCGAGGGCAAGGGACCGGCATACGCCGAGGGTCACCTGCGCTTCGTCCACCGCGCCGAGCGCTTCAAATGCGATGTCGTCTTTCGGACGGCGGATGCCGTCCATGAGGCTGCTCTTTCCGTCGTCGCCGCCCCCCGTCCGTACGGGAGATTCCTCTTCAGTATTGATTTTGCAGATCCTGAATGAGAAAATTTTCTCGCAGTTTTTCTATCGCCTTTTCCTGTATCTGTCTGACCCGCTCCCGGGTGATACCGAGAAACTTTCCCGTCTCCTCCAGTGTGTAGGGGCCTTCTCCACCCAATCCGAACCGCAGCTTTATGATACGCATTTCCCGTTCGCTCAGCTGCTCAAGCACTTCTTCGATCGTGTCCTGAAGGGTCATGTTGAATACGAGGTCAAAGGGCTGCACCTGCATTTCATCCTCAATGAGATCGGAGAGGCGGGTGTAGCTGTCATCGTCTATCGTCACATCCAATGAAGTCGTATCCTGGGAGAGGCGCATGATTTCCTGCACCCTCTCCGGCGCGACATTGAGATATTCCGACATTTCCGCGCTTGCCGGATCCCGTCCGAGTTCCTGAGTCAGGTGCTTTGCAACATAGAAGCACTTTTTAATGGTATTGAGCATATGGACGGGTATGCGGATGACCCGCCCCTTGTCGGCCAGGCTTTTTATGATCGCCTGTCTGATCCACCACGTACCGTAGGTGGAAAAGCGGCATCCTCTTGTGTAATCAAAACGCTCCACCGCTTCTATAAGACCGATATTACCTTCATCGATGAGATCGAGGAGAGAAAGCCCCCGATGCTGGTATTTTTTTGCGATTGACACAACTAGGCGCAGATTGGAGTTGATCATGCGCGATTTGTAATACCGCAACTCCTCCACCAGATCCCTGGGCGGTTGCGTTTCAGGATCGGACTCGTGGCACCTCTCGATTTCTTTTCTGAGATCCTGAATTTTTTTTCCTATTTCCTGTTCCTGTCGTACGTCGAGGAGCGGATAGCCGGATATCTGTTTAAGATAGAACGCCAACGGATCGGTATCTCCCTCGAGTACGGCGTCTCCGTCTATAGACGTTATTGTCGCGGCAAAATCGCGTCGCCTCGTGCGACCGTTGTTGCCTCCCCCGGTTGGTACATCCATGATTGCCCCCGACATATTGATCAAAGTTACTTTATTACTCCTGTATTGTACCACGAATATCGTGGAAATCCAAAACAGGGTCGATGGTACACATGAATCCGGGACACCGTGCCGTTGCGGTCGCCCGGCGGGGTCAGCCTCTCGGAGCCGATTCAGGATCGATGAATCTATTGTTTCTCCAAACGGTGAAATAAAGCGCCGCGTGGCCCTCCGATGGTGATATTCCGACGGAGCCGATCGTCGTCCCCGCATCTACGAGGTCTCCCACGGCGACCTGTATGGACTCCTGCCCGCCGTAGACGTATATGTAATCCTGACTCGACTGTATGAACACGACATTCCCAAAGGTGGTGTGCGGACCGGCGTATACAACGCGCCCCTTTGCGACGGCGTAGACCGGGGCACCCCGGTCGGCGCGTATCATGATGCCCGGGAGCTTACCTTCAAGGGTGCGGCGATTTCCGACGACGGGCCAGATTCCACCTTCCGAGAATTGCAGCGGCCGGGAGATTTCAGCCGCAACGACTATGCGTTCCTCTCCGTCGGGAGTTTCCTTTGGAGAGGGACCTTCATTCTGGTTCGTGGAGGTAGTTACCCCGTTTTCGGCGTCTTTCCCGGAGTCATCGGTACCCGGATCAGTTTCACCCTCCTCCGAGGCGACACGACGTTCCGAGCCGGCAGGAACGGTCACGATCTGGCCGATCCTGATCTCAGAGGTTGAGAGGCCATTGTCCGCGATCAGCGATTCCACCGTCGTTCCGAACCGGCGGGCAATTGAATAGAGGGTATCCCCTCGTTCAACGCGATACCGATTGGGAATGACAAGTACCGTACCGGGCAGGAGAAAATCCGGCGACTCCAGACTGTTGTTTGTCGTCAATTGATTGACCGTCAGATCGTAACGCCGCGCGATGCCGTACAACGTCTCGCCCTGTCGTACTTCATGCTGTATGAGTTGCGATGATGCGGGAACAGCGCAGAATGCGGCGATGGCAAGTGCCAGAATTCCTGTTTTTTTCATAACGTCTTCCGATACAAGCGTCGGCATTATGAGCCGAAATATTGAGCCCCCTCATGGTGAAGCTCTCCGGACGGGAAACGCCGATACAAACCGTTGCGGGCGAACAGAATGAAGGACCACCAAAAGAAAAAGGGTGAACGTGTTCACCCTTTTTTTTCGATCAAATAACGACGGATCGTACGTCGGGCTGAGAGGATTTGAACCTCCGACCTCACCGTCCCGAACGGCGCGCGCTAGCCCCTGCGCTACAGCCCGAAATTAGTATAGAAGGGACAATACCAGAGGCGGTCACTCCGGTCAACCACCTGGCGGATGTCGACGGTCGCGTCGCATCCGGGATTGACTTCATTGACAGCCCCCGGACCACGTGCTACCGTTTCGCTCTCAATTACTTATTCAGAGAGGAATAGAACGCTTCTATGGCCGAGCCAAAGGAAACAGACAAGAAGCCGCCCCGAACACCTTTTACACGCAATACATGGCTGTATATCGGGAGTGTGGTCATCTTAATTATCGTCGTCGTGACGTTTATCGGCGCCCCTGTGGCGACATCCACCGTCGGAAGCAATCGTCCCGTTTTTGGACAGTATGACGGTGAGGATATCATGTATCAGCCCGGCAATTTTTTTGCCAGGCAATATGAAGTAATTGCCCAGTCGCTGCGGGACTCCGGCAACAGCGACAACCTGGAACTTCAGCTGCGTCTTGCCTGGCGGGAAGCGTTTAACCGGACTGTTCTCCACAAGGCGGTTCAGCATATCGCCGAAGAAGCGGGTGTCGTTGTATCTGAAGACAAGATCGATGAAATGATCGCCCAGGATCCCCGCTTTACCGTCAACGGGCGGTTTGACGCCGAAGCGTATCGCAATACAAGCAACCAGGAGCGATTCTCCCTGCGGAATTTCCATCGGGAAAATGCAGTCTTTGACCGGATCATTCAGGATACCCTCACGGGCGCCCAGTTCAGTTCCGCCGAACGCGACTTTGTGGCGGCAATGACGGGACCACAGCGTTCATTCGACGTCGTTCGGTTTCCATTTTCCGAGTTTCCCGAGGATCAGGTCGTACAATTTGTCGGAGAGAACGAAGATCTCTTTACCGTGGTCGACCTTGCAGTCATCACCCTTTCAGACCGGGAGGAGGCGGAGCGCATACGCGAAGAAGCGCGCTCTCAGGGCAATCCCTTCGGCAATCTGGCGAGAACCTATTCCCGTGATCTGTACGCCGATCAGGACGGAGAGATCGGTGAAATATATGGCTATGAACTGCAGCAGGAACTGACGAATCCGGCATCACTGGATACCATTCTCAACCTTCAGGAAGGCGAGATCAGCGAACCGGTCGAGACGACTTCGGGATGGTCATTTTACCTCGCCCTCACCTCCCCGCAGACGCCTTCGATTACCGACGAGGCTATCCTGGAGGAAGGACGTTCATACATGCAGGTCTATGAACAGGGCCGTATCCAGGACTTTGTGCGCGACCGGGCGGATCAGTTTGTGGCAACCGCCGAGGCGGACGGATTCAGTGTCGCCGTTGCGGAAGCGGGTCGAGAGGTCTATACGACGGAATATTTCCCCATTAACTACGGGAATATGCAGATTTTCCCGCAGATCCGGAGTGAAGAGGTCCCCGAGCTTTCCGACGGAGCGTATCGGCAAAGTTTTTTTGAGGCGGCCTTCAGCATCAACGACGGAGAAGTCAGTGAACCGGTTGTATTGCGGCAGGCGGCGATCGTCATGACCGTCCGGGACGAGCGTCCCGCGACGGAAGAGGATCAACAGTTCATTACCGAATACTACGACGCAATCGCCCGTCAGCTGTACGCTCAGGGCGTGGAAGACGCCTTTATCGATGAAGATTTGCTTGACGACAACTTCAACGCGGCGTTTCAGCGTTATGTCATAGGGAATTAACCGGCCATGGACGCCGACGGAGACTCCCGGCCTCGTCTCGTTACGGGGCCCGGGGGTGTCCAGGTCTACTGGAAGGAACGCCCCCTTCTCGGTGCCGATCCGATTCAATCACAACGGAGACGCACTCCCCCTGAAATTAAGGAACAGACTCTCTACCTTCTCTTTTCGCCCCTCCTCGGTGAAGGTCTCGAGGATTTCATCCGCGCGGTGCCGCGCACCTCTGCGGTGCTGCTGGTTGAGTACGAAGACGCCCTTGCCCGATTGCGTTTCAATCCCGGAGCTCCCGATATCATACGAACCGCCCCCTGGGCCGGCGACCACGCCGCCGTCGCCGCAGCGGCTGAACGGTTCATTTCTGAGCGGGCGATCCGGAATGTATCGCCCCTCTATGTGAGCGGCGGCGCGCGACTGCATCGTCGGGAGTTTGAAGACGCGACGGAAATGACGACCTCCCTGGTGCAGCAACACTGGCAGAACCGGGGGACGGAAATACGCCTCGGCAGGAGATGGGTTGCCAATATCTGGAAAAACGCGCCCCGCCTGACGATGGACTTTGCAGCCCTCGGCCATCTGTCCGGTACAGCCGCCGTTCTCGTCGGGGCCGGCCCGAGTCTTGATCGGAACCTTTCCCTTATCGCAGAAGCGGCGGAGGCGGATATACCGATCGTCGCCGTCGATACGGCGCTGCCGGCGCTCGCGGCAGCGGGACTGACGGCGGATATCGCCTTTTCCATGGATGGTCAGCTGGTTAACGCTGCCGACTTCATGCCGTGGCGGTGGGATAAAACGATCCTCGTCGCCGACGTGACGACACACCATGCGATCGTCCGGCGCTTTCCGCCGGAGCGGCGTTTTCTCTTTACGACACGGTTTTCTCAATTGGAGCTGCTTTCCTCGGATGTAACGGCAGGTTTCCCCGTCGTACCGCCCCGCGGATCGGTCGCGCCGTCGGCGGTTGAAATTCTGGGCAGAGTGATCGGCGTACGGGAAATTCTCGCGATAGGACTTGATTTCTGGTACCGACTTCCCCGCACCCATGCAACACTGGCGACACATCACCGCAGAATACTTGGCGAATCGACCCGGGTATCCGGCAACGACGGTCCCGCGGCGTGGACCATGCGACCCTGGAAACGCGGGACATTGAGAGACGGCAGCAGCGCGGTAGTCGACGGTGTACTTGAGGCGCAGGCACGGCAGATGGAACGGCTCATCAATACGTCCTTCGGCGGCGGGGAACACTCACGAGAGGCAACGGCATTCATACAGCCCATGGCACAAGGCGTGCCGATCGGCGGCGCCGGAGTAACGGCAGATGAAGGGCGCCGCTGGCTTGCAAAATGGCACGGAAGGTCTTCATCGGATTCTTTCCGGGCCGGCGGCAACGGGGCGTACCTTTCCGCGCCTTCTTCATACCCGTCGACAATGATGGGTGAGTTGCAGGAACGCCGTCGGCGGAGCGTCGTGGCTTACCTGGAACGCATCCGCGTGCAGGAAGAGATTCTCCGGCACCCGGAACGACCGCTCTTCCTTGATGACGGCCTTGCCTTCTCCTGGTACGATCTTCCCCAATGGCCCCTGTTAAACCACCGCCGGGAATGGGCCGAGGCGCAACGACACCGTCTCCTCAGGGCGGTAGTGGACCATCGCCGCCGTCTAGAACGTGCCGTCTCCGCCTTTACTCTTCAGGACTTCCTTTAAGTACCGAAAGAAATGCCGACTGCGGCAGCTCCACGTTGCCCACGGTCTTCATTCGCTTCTTGCCTTCTTTCTGCTTTTCGAGAAGTTTTCGTTTTCTGGAAATGTCTCCACCGTAACACTTGGCGGTAACGTCCTTGCGGAGCGCAGATATTGTCTCCCTCGCGATGATCTGGCCGCCGATTGCCCCCTGCAGGGGAATCTTGAACTGGTGACGAGGAATCTCGTTGCGCAGTTGCTTCACCGCAGAACGCGCCCGCCGCTCGGCGTGGCCACGGAAGACGAGCATAGACAGGGCGTCCACTGGTTTTCCGTTTACGAGTATATCGAGTTTTACAAGGTCGACGGGACGGTAGTTGAGCATCTCGTAGTCAAACGATGCGTATCCCCGGGAAAGAGACTTCAGATTATCGTAAAAGTCAAAAAGTACTTCGGCGAGGGGCATTTCAAAAATGACTTCCACGCGGCTCGTATCGAGGTAGATCATGTCCTTCTGGATACCCCGTTTATCGTTGCAGAGCGTCAGCATCGGCCCCAGGTAGGTGTCGGGAGTGATGATGGACGCCTTGATATACGGTTCCCGTGCCTCCAGAATGTCACCGGGGTCGGGATATTCAAGCGGGCTGTTTACCAGTAGCTCCTCTTCCGATTTCAGCGTCATCCGGTACTGTACCGACGGTGCGGTAAGGACGATATTGAGCCCGAACTCCCGCTCGATTCGCTCCTGTACGACCTCCAGATGAAGCATTCCGAGAAAGCCGCATCGGAATCCGAAGCCGAGAGCCGCCGAGTTGTCTTTTTCAAAGACCAGCGAGGCGTCATTGAGCTTCAGTTTGTCCATCGCCCGGATGAGGTCGGTGTAGTCGTTTGTGTCGACCGGATAAATCGACGAAAAAACGACGGGCTTTACCTCCTGAAAACCCGGGAGCGGTGCGGTACACCGTTTGTCCGGCCGGGTGACGGTATCGCCCACACGAACGTCCTGAATGGTCTTGATCCCGGCGATAATGTATCCCACATCGCCCGCTTCCAGCATATCCGTCGGTTCCAGTTTTATTTTGAATAGACCCGTCTCTTCTACGTCATAGGTGGCGCCGTTGAACCACATCTCTATTGTATCACCGGGTTTGATCTGTCCGGCGAAGAGTCTGATGTGGACGATGACACCCCGGTAGGGATCGTAGTGGCTGTCAAATACGAGAGCCTGCAACGCTTCGTCTGCCCCTCCGGTCGGGGAAGGTATGCGTTTCACGATAGCCTGGAGCAGCTCTTCCACCCCCTTCCCCGTCTTTCCACTGACAAGAAGAACATCGTCGGGGTCGAGACCGAGATCATGATTGATCTGATGAAGGCAGTTTTCCACATTGGCGGCGGGGAGATCGATCTTATTTATCACCGGAATGATTTCAAGATCGTGTTCCAGCGCAAGGTACAGGTTGCTGAGCGTCTGTGCTTCAACACCCTGTGCCGCATCGATGAGGAGGACCGCTCCTTCGCATGATGATATCGCCCGGGAAACTTCGTATGAAAAGTCGACGTGTCCCGGAGTATCCACAAGATTGAGACGATATATTTCACCGTCGATGTCCATCGGCATGGTGACGGCCTGACTCTTTATCGTAATGCCCCGCTCCCGCTCGATATCCATGGAATCCAGCAACTGATCGCGGAAATCGCGGTCGGCTACGATTTTGGAGCGCTGGATAAACCGATCGGCGAGAGTCGACTTCCCGTGGTCTATATGGGCGATAATGCAAAAATTTCGAACATGAGTTTGATCGACAGCGTGAATCATGGAACAACAGTTGTACTACGTGACCCGATCCTTGTCGAGGTCCTCCGTATCGACGTCAACAACGACGGGTATATACATGCAGAACTCCGTCCCGCCGTCGGGAACGGTCGTCACGGCGACGCCGCCGCCGAGATCGGTAGCCGTTGCATAGACTGAGGCAAGGCCGAAACCGGTACCGTATCCTTCCTCTTTCGTCGTAAAAAAAGGTTCAAATATATGCGGCAAGACGTCGTCGGGAATACCCGCGCCGTCATCACGAACCGAAAATATGATATATCTACCCGTCTGCAGGGTACCGTCAAAGACGACAACAGGCTCTTCTATGGTGCGACTGAACGCGGAAAATGAAATCGTTCCATCCTCGCCGACGGCATCCCGGGCGTTCATAATGAGATTCACAAGCGCGTTTTCCAGACGCGACGCCTCGGCTTCTACAAAGGTCTCCTCGAGGTCGACGTGAAACGATAGCGTAACCTTTGCAGGGAGAACACTCCCGATCATCTCCCTGAACTCGGAAAGCAGCCTGGTAATACTTACTTGCTCCTTCCGATAGGAGGTGACCCGGGAGAAGGTTAACAGCTGCCGGGAGAGCGTGCTTGCCCGGGTAATTGTGTGAGAAAGACCCGTGGCATTTTTCTTGAGCTCCGAAATAACTCTCTCTATCGCGTGCGTTTCTACCTTCCCGTCGATTTCTTCAAGATCGTCCAGAATCAGTCGCAGATGCCCCATCATGACCGTGACGAGATTGTTGTACTCGTGGGAGAGCCCCGCGGACATACGGCCCACCGCTTCCATTCGCTGTGCGTGGGCGAGTTGCCGGTCTTTTTCCCTGATTGTTTTCGTCATTTCGTGACGGTGAAGGGCCAGCGTAATCGCGATGTCCAGCTGTCGGCCTGAAATCGGTTTTACCAGGTATGCGAGCGGTTCGCTGGCCTTCACGCGTTGCAGCGTATCTTCGTCTTCATAGGCCGTCAGAATGATAACGGGAATGTTGTACCGATCGCGAACGATTCCCGCAGCTTCCGCACCATCCATCTTTCCGGCAAGATTCACATCCATGAGAACGAGAGAAGGAAGGGCTCCGTCACGTTCTCCCCGTGCGATCAGGTCAAGAGCCTTCTCTGCGGATGTGACGGATCCATAGACGATGAACTCCGTTCGTTTCAACTGAGATTCAATATCGAGCGCTATAATTCTTTCGTCCTCTACGATGAGTATGGAATCACTCAACGGCGATCCCCAATTCTTTCATGGAGCGAAAGAGATTTTCCCAATTTATCGGTTTCACGAGGTACGAGTCTGCGGCCCCGTGGTAATAGGCGTGAACGACATTCCCCGGGTCTTCAAGAGCGGTGGTCATAATGACCTTGACACCGTTGCGCTCGTCGATACCCATCTCCCGTTCAATACTCCGTACTTCTTTGAGCGCCGTCTGCCCGTCCTTATTTGGCATCATGATATCAAGGAGTATGAGACGGTAGGGCTCGCCGTCTTCCCATGCCATGCGGAACGCTTCAACCGCTTCGTTTCCGTCGACGACAACGTCACATCGTCCTACTGACTGCAGCAAAATTTGCAGGTATCGGCGACTGCCGAAATCATCTTCCACTATCAGAATCCGCATCATCGTCTGTCCTTACCGTTTTAATTGATCAACCAGCGCCAACGCCCGTGTCCGGTCCTTGCTCCGCAGTGCAAGCCTGATACGGAACAGCGTTTCCCGATGTCGGGAAGACTGGAGAAACTCCTCAGCCTTCGCAACGACGGATAGACCGGCTTCCAGATCGTCCTGGCGCACCGTCTTATCCAGGACTTCAATTATATCACGAAGGTGTAATGTCTCGTCACTACCGGCTTCCTCCTGTGTCCACCCCGCCGCATCCTGATTTTGCCGTGCATACCGCCGAACGGCCTGGAGGAGGCGCTCAGCGTCAACGGGTTTTTCAAGCACCTCGCAAAAACCGTGCTCCTGCGCTTTCTCCGCGATGTCTCCCGCGCTGTGTCCGGTTACCGCGATCAGCGGTAACTTCGGTGCCTGTTTTGCCGCTTCATTTTCCCGAATACGTCGCGCTAGTGTCCATCCGGTCATTTCAGGCATCTCGATATCGATACAAGCCACTGAAAAACGGGTCTTACCGATTTCTTCGAGGGCGAGGGAGCCCCGTTTGGAAACGGTGACGTCGCATCCCCGTCGTTCCAGTGATCTTTTTGTGGTAAAGAGAGAAATCCCGTCATCATCTACCAGAAGGACCGGTATCCGGTCCGATGACACGACATAGTTTGAACGAAATATTCCGGTGGCGATCCGAAACAGCGTCCACGGATCAAGCGGCTCGTCGAGAACCGGATATTCCCGGGATAATCGGCCGTTTCTCTCTGCTCCCCGGGGACGCAGAACAATTGCCTCGTCTTTCCATCGGGCAGGTATTCGGGCGTTATCCGTCGTCGTCAGGAGGTAGTCGATACGATCCGAGAGATCCTCCTCCCCCGAAATCCATGTAACCGGCGTTTCGCACGCTGTACACCACGGACCGATCACCTCCATGAGTGGTGCGTCCGTTATGCCGAGAGATACGGTACGCTCTTCCAGTCCTTCTTCAGCGGCACGGCGGCGAAAGTGGTCCAGAAGGGACTCACTCGCAGCCAGGGCTGCTGAAAAACGTACAATTACGGCGGTGCCCCTGTCCGCATGGGACTCTATCGAAATGGAGCCCCCCATGGCGGCAACCAGTCGCCGTACGATTGCCAATCCCAGTCCCACGCCTCCAACGGTACGCGTCTGCGGCGGCTCCAGCTGGGCAAACTCCTCAAATACCCTCTCCCTGTCCTCGGCGGGAATGCCTGATCCCGTATCGGTCACGGTCAGGACAAGGGGAATTTGTCCCGTCCGGGTTGCATTGCCGCCCTGCAACGGGGTGTTGTCACGCTCAATAGCAACGGAAATGTATCCGCTGTCGGTAAACTTGCACCCGTTCGAAATGAGGTGGTGCAATATGCGCCGGATGTATCGTCCGTGGCACGTGACGTGGGAAGGCAGTCCGGGGTCGACAACACTCAATAGCCGGAGTTTCTTTTCTTCCGCCGTGTCTGCAAAGGTGACCAGGGCGTCCTGAACGAGATCATGCAATCGGCACTCTTCCTGTGATCCCGCCTTACCCACACCGTCGGACGCGTTGAAATCGAGAACGTCTGATATGAGATTGTTCAGTGTCTCAGTTGCACGGAGGAGGATACTTGTGTACTCGTCGGTTCTCTCACTGGAATCGTTCTGTCGAAGCAATTGAGCCATACCCAGAATCACGTTCAGGGGGGTACGTAATTCATGGCTGATGCGCGAAAAGAAGTCGCTCTTCCCGCGGACCATCGCCTCGGCCGCTTCTTTTGCCTCGATCAGGGACGCTTCCCGGGCAAGTCTATCGCTGATATCGTAGAACATGATCACATACGCCGGGCTGCCCGTCCCCGCCGAATCCAGACGATGCACATTCACTTCCACGGGAATATCCAGCCCCGCACGGTTTGTCAGGATATGGGAACCGGGCTGAACGGGCTCTCCTGAGGGAGACGCGGACTCCTGACGCTCCGAAAAACCGAAAATCCGCGGGAGTGGCAGCCCCCGGGCATCTTCGCGATTCCAACCCGTCAGAACTTCAGCGTGATTATTGATGAATAGCACGACGTTCTCGCGGTCCACCGTAATCACCCCATAGTCGATCGCGTTGAGGGTCGTCGCGAGCAGGTTGCGGGTACTTCTCAGCTCACTTTCGGCGGCGTACTTGTACAACGCCAGTTCTATTGCGATCTGCAATTCCCGATCCTGAAAAGGCTTGAGAAGATAGCCATAGGCGTTGGATGCCTTTGCCCGTTCTATGTTTTCCGCGTCCGAGTAGGCCGTGACATACACAGACGGGATGCCCAGCTCTCTCTCGATGCGCGTCGCCGTCGCGATTCCGTCTTCCCCTCCCCTGATGTGAATATCCATGAGGACGACGTCAGGGCGTTGTTCCGCCGCCATGCGCCACGCTTCCTCTCCGGAAGAGACGTTTCCTGCGACGGAAAACCCGAGTTTTCCCAGGCGATTGGCAAGGTCCAGCGCGACGATTCGTTCATCTTCTACGATGAGCACCGACTCCGCCATCGTTATCTGCCCACTCTGCGCAATATTGCTTCAGGTATCTTGTGCAGTGAAACGATTTCATCGACGCCGTTTCGTTTTACCGCCTCGTTCGGCATGCCGTACACGACACAGCTCTCCTTGTCCTGCGCAAACGTATATGCACCAACGTCATGCATTTCAGCCATTCCCCTGGCGCCGTCGTCGCCCATGCCCGTCATGATCACACCGATGGCGTTCACGCCGGCAAATCGTGCGGCAGATCGAAAAAGCACGTCCACCGAGGGTCGGTGGCGACTCACAAGCGGCCCGTCCCTCAGTTCCACGTAGTACCGTGCTCCACTGCGCTTGAGCAGAAGATGTCTGTTGCCGGGGGCGATAAGGGCGTGGCCGGTCAAAACCGTATCATTGTTTTCAGCTTCCTTCACCGTAATCTCACAGAGTGAATCGAGACGTTTTGCAAAGGCCGCGGTAAAGTGTTCCGGCATATGCTGGACAATAACGATACCCGGAGCGTTAAGGGGCATCCGTTGCAGGACATCCCGAAGTGCCTCGGTTCCCCCCGTTGACGCGCCGATGCATACGATTTTTTCAGTCGTCTCGGGGACCCTGTTCCGGCCGGTAGGCCCGGAAATAATTTCATCGGCGCTCAGCTTGGGGCCCGCGCTGCCGCTTGCATATCGGCCGACCGTCCCCGTGGGTTCTCTTTCCACGGAAGCGGCAGGTCGATCCTGACCAGACGGTCGGTGTCTTCTTCCAGAAAGACGGAAACGACTCTCATAAGCCGCCCGTAATGCGTCGTAGAGCCGTACCCGTGATTCTTCAAGGAACTGTTTTGTTCCCATCTTCGGCTTTTCGATGATCTCCACCGCACCGTAATCCAGGGCGGTAAGGGCGTTTGCGGACCCGCTTTCCGCCATGGATGAGCAGATGACGACCGGCAGCGGATGCTGCGCCATGAGATGTTTGAGGAAGCTCAATCCGTCCATGCGGGGCATCTCGATATCCAGGGTAATGACGTCGGGAAGGACGGTGCGAAGTTTTTTCGCGGCGATATACGGATCTCCCGCCGTACCCACCACTTCAAACTCCCTGCTGTCCCGCAGGAGCGACGACAGAGTCTCCCGGACCACGGCGGAGTCGTCAACGATAAGTACCTTTATCGCGTCAGCCATTGACTGCATCCTCCATCATCACCCGGCGATATACAGTCGGCGCGACCGAGACCACCGGCAGATCCATGCCGGCCAGCGTCTCTGAATGACCGAGAAAGAGATAGCCCCCGGGAACGAGGTAATTGTACAGTTTCCGGAGCAGCTCTTCCTGACGACGACGCTCGAAATATATCATCACATTGCGACAGAAAATGACGTGAAAACGGTCGCTCAGCGGATAGCGGTCATCCATGAGATTCATTCTGTGGAACTGAACTTTTTCCCTGAGCGCCCGTTTGACCCTGACAAAACGGTTGTCCCGGTCCTTGCTTCGCAGGAAATATCGTCGCCGGAACTCCTCGGTCACCGGCGCGACTCGTTCTTCCGGATAAATCCCTTTCCGCGCCGTTTCAAGAACGGAGGTGGAGATGTCCGTACCCAGGATTCGAAAATCGAATTGACCGCCGGCGTGGCGCTGGAACTCGGACAATATGATCGCCAGGGTATATGCCTCTTCCCCCGTCGAGGATGCGGACGACCACACCTTGAACCGGCCGCCCTTTCCCCACTGGTCGTGGTCATAGTGGTGGGGCAACAGCGTTTCCCTCAGATAGACAAAGTGGTCCGGCTCCCGAAAAAAATCGGTCTTGTTTGTCGTTACCACGTCGATCATATGGGTGATCTCTCCGCCGTCCGACTCAAAGACGTACTGGAGGTACTCGTCAAATGTCGCGATATCGAGAGCCCGTAACCGCTTCTGCAGCCTGCTTTCCAGCATCACCCGTTTGCTGGGAGGCATCTTGATGCCGACTTCTTCCTCGATAAACCCGCTCAAACGGTTGAACTGCTCCGTTCTAAGTGTGATTACCGCCACTGGAAATCCCCGTCGTCGCCGCGAGACGGTGGGTATCGAGAATCAACGCAACCCCTCCATCACCGAGAATCGTGGCGCCGCTGACGCCATGAATGTCGTTGTACAGTTTACCGAGATTCTTGATGACCGTCTGATGGTCACCGATGACGGTGTCCACCACGATACCGATCGGTCCGATGGACGTGTCCACCACGACGGCCTGTTCATTACCGGGCGGTTGTCCCGCTATTGAAAACTCCGCGCGCAGATCGACGATCGGCAGCAGCGCACCGCGGTTAGCTACGGTTCCCGTCATTTTCGCCCCGCGACGATAGGATATGCACTCCTGTACGTTGGTAAGGGGTATGACGAAATGGTCCGTTTCAACGCGGACGAGAAGCCCGTCGATAATGGCGAGGGTCAATGGAATGGTGATGATTACCGCCGTGCCGCTCCCCGGCCGCGATTCCAGCCGGACGGACCCGCCGATGCCTTCAACCTCCTTGCGGACGACATCCATACCGACACCGCGACCCGAAACGGTCGTCACCTCCGCGGCAGTTGAAAATCCGGGGGCGAAGACAAGGTCAAAGATATCGCTTTCCGAGAGCGCTGCCTCGCTCGAAACGAGTCCCCGTTCGACGGCGCGACGGCGTATTTTTTCACTGTCCAGACCGCGCCCGTCGTCAGTCACCCGTACTTCAACGTTTGCACCAACGTGCCGTGCCTGCAGGGTTACCGTGCCGGACGTCGGTTTACCCGCTGCAGTCCGTGCATCCGGACGTTCAAGACCGTGGTCAATACTGTTGCGAATGACGTGAACCAGCGGATCATGGAGCCGCTCTATGACTGTCTTGTCGAGTTCCGTCTCTCCTCCCTGGGTCACCAGTTCCACCTGTTTTCCCAGTTCCTGGGAGAGATCGCGAACGAGACGACGGAAACGGGAAAAGCTGTTTGCAATCGGGACCATGCGTATACTCATTGTGTGGTCCCGCAACTCGCCGATGAGCCGGTCAAAGTTTTCGCTGATCGTTCCCAGTTCTCCCGACGTTGAAGAAGATGTCACTTGATTCAACCGCGCCTGCAATGTTACGAGCTCCCCGACCAGGTCGACCAGGTCGTCCAGTTTGTCGGAACCGACGCGAATTGTTGACGACGCCGTTTCATTCTGAATTTTCTGCCTCGATCGGCGAAGGTGTTCCTGCTCCTGAAGGGCCGACTTCACTTCATACGCCGCGATTCCGCTGTGGATCAGAACTTCTCCGAGGCGTTTCTGTTCCGCCACCGCCCGTTCCACAATTTCCGCCTCCACCACTCCGCGATCAACGAGGATCTGACCCAGCAGCCGGTGGCGAGGCTCTTCCGACAGATCTATTTCATCTATGAGGCGGATACTCAATTCACATTGTTCGTCGACAAACATGAAGACATCCCGGATTGCCTCGGCGGGTTTATCCGTTGTGAGAAAAATGTCCCAGGCGGTGTAGGAATTCGTCGGCTCCAGAAGGTCAAGGGCCGGGATATTGTCGGTACCGGCAACGACCGTGCAATCTCCCAGCTCATGCAATTCCTGGAGGAGAAGAATGGGATTTGTACCATTGGTCAGTATGTCGTTGTGGGGAACAAACCGTATGTGCCACGCCCGGGGGACGGACTCTCCTGCGGGGACTTTCCGTTCCTCCGTCCTGCTTTTCTCTGGTAATCCAACCTCTTTCGCGTCGTCGGCACCCTCTTCAGACGTCCCCCGGGCAACGACGGCCCGCAGCCGGCGCAGCAACTCCTGTGCCGATTGGGGCAGTTCCGCGTCTTCCGGATCATCAAGCATATTCCTGATATGATCACGGGAAGCTAGGGTGACATCCACAAGGTTTTTCGTGACGGGGATCTTCCCGCTCCTGACATCATCGAGAACATTTTCTATGTGGTGGGCAAAGTCCGAAACGTCCTGAAATCCGAACATCGCCGCTGATCCCTTGATCGTATGCATCGCCCGGAATACGGCGGATATGACGTCGCGATTGTCGGGCTCATCCTCCAGGCGCAGGAGAGACTGCTCGAGAGTTTCAAGCAGTTCATATGCTTCTTCCCGAAAACTTTCCTGAAACCCTTCAAGCATCGGTTGTATCTCCCGGATTCGTCCCCACCGTCGCGGTTGAGGACCCGTCCGACTGCGGACCGTCAAAAAGCAGTCGTTCCAGCCCTTTACCGTCGTTCGTACTTTCGGAAATAAACCCTGACTTTACGAGCCGCTCAGCCACGAGAGAACTGACGTCTCCGACGAGGTGAAATTCCCTGTTTTTGCCTTCCGCGTATCGACGGGAGGAATGGAGCAACTGTATGCCCGCCAGATCGATATCTTCGACTCCCGCGAGCTGAAGGACCGTCGACTTGTAGCGATCTATACTCTTTTTCAGTTGATCCACTATACCAATGACATGGGGCAGCGCGAGATCATCGTCTATCGTTACGATATGTACCTTGGTGCTCATAGAAATCAATATCCTTATCTATGGACACTATAGTACAAAATCCGACGAACGCACAGGTTCGTCTACAGAAATGAATCGGTTTCCAGATATGCACCTAATTGGACACCCGATTCGATAAAACCTGCTTTTTTCTTTTTTATGATGATTTGAATGAAAGCGGCCCGTAATTCCTCATCGATCTTCCAGTTCCGCAAGGCAAAGGGATCATCGACGGAAAGGCTTGACTCATCGGCGATCGAGCCGGGATATACTTCCGTGATCACATAGTCCGGTCCCCAGGGTGTGCCGCCGACATCTTCAACGGTGATTCCAAAGAGGACGGGAAAAAGGGACTCGATAGGCTGTCGTTCCAACGCTTCTTCCACGGGACTGAACGGGCGCGGACCAAGTGCGATATACCGTCGCACGTCGTCCTCCGGTGATGGACGCTCCTGGTTCTCCGATCCTTCCTGGGGAGGGGTTTTCCAGAGTGTGTCGACAACTGAGCCGACACGATTTCCCAGTATGTGGTCCTGTGCACGGGCGATCTTTTTCACGGGATCATTTGATATCTGGAGGAGCACATCGCCCGCGGAAACACCGGCATCGCCCGCCGGCGAGTCGGGTTTTACATAGATGACTTCGAGTCCCTCCGACGTCTCCCGGACACTGATACCAAGCCATGGATGGACAACTTCCCCTTCCCGAAAGAGTTCGGGAAAGAAATGTCGAATCCAGTAGGAGGGTATGGCAAAGTTTATCCCTTCAAACTGCTGCAGTCCCGCAAAGACGACACCTGCGACCTGTCCTTCCGGCAGGACCAGTGGACCTCCGCTGTTTCCCGGATTGATCGGCACGTCCACCTGTATGGCGTCTCCCATCTGGAGAAATCGGCGCCCTGCAGCGGAAACGATACCCGATGTGATTGTGCTGTCCAGTCCGCCCGGTGAACCGAGGGCGAATACCCGTTCCCCCGGCTCCAGTTCCCTGGTATCGCTGAGGGAGAAGACGTAGGATGGATCGATCTCAACCTTCAGCAGGGCGAGGTCAAAAATCCTGTCGTATCCGACAACCCTGGCCGGCACGCGTTCATCGGGTCGACCGGGCAGCTTAATGAAAAGGCGGGAAAAGCCCTCATAGGTCGGATCGACTTCACTCTCGATGACGTGGTAGTTGGTTAAAATAAAGCCACGGGGATCGACAAAAAATCCGCTCCCGATGACCCGGTCCGGAACACCGACTCCTTCCTGAATGCGAATACCTTTGTTGACCCACACCGTGACCGTACCGGGAAGCATCACCGCCGGCTCATCGTCAGGGGACGCAAGATCATTCTCCGCCGGCGGTACGGTCAGGTTCATCCGCTCCGCGGCGAGGATAAAGCGTGAAAGCCCTTCGTCGTGGTTATAGCGGCGGGCTATATCAATGTAGCGAAGGAGCACCTCTTCCGGTATGTCACCGAGGTGACTGCGCCTCAGGATACGGTAGAGCGCAAGAACTTCCTCACCATTTTCCCGCAGGTGCTCCGCCCACTCCAGAATCAGATCGTCCCGACTCCGTACCGTGCCGGGAGGTAACTCCATATTGACCGCCGCCGCACGCTCAGAGAAAAAGGTTATGTTTCCCTGAGCCGCCAGCGCCGTTCCGTACTCGCCGTTCTCAATGGCGACACGATACATTTCGTACATTTTTTCAACATATCGCCGAAGGTATCCCGCCCGTTCTTCACCGGTAAGGAGTTGTCGGTCATATCCGTATTGGACAGTATTGATAAACGGCCCCCACTCGCCGGCTGTAAAGTCCTCTTCTATGGCTTCGAGGAGAAGTGATGTACGGGTAAATCGTTCCTTACTTACCTCCTCGGGAGGCGTCACACACCCCGTGAGAAGGACAAACAGGAATACCATGGGGGAAAAATATTTCATGGAAAGACGACCAAATTTTTCTGCCGCAGGGCGTCCATGAAGAAATCAAATTCTTCGGGACGACCGGTACGGGCATCATCGGAAGCGAGCTGACGTTCAAATCGATTGAGCATACCTGGGTCAAGAGTCAGTCGATCTACGTAGGGGTTCCACCCATTTCCCAACTCCTCTTCCAGACCGGCGGGCACCCTCGGCGGGCGGGCGGGTGTCCATACCGTGACCGAACGGGAGGGCTCAAGGTGTATCTGCGATACCCGGGTGACCATTGGATAGGGAGCGTAGCGAATCTCAGTCACCGACCGGTTGTCGGACGCGAGATATACGGTAATCATCGGAGACGTGTGAAATTCAACCCGTCCATCGACGATGCCGTTTTCATCGGCGTCCCGCTCCCAGGTGTGCAGGGCGTCACCGTTCAGATGGTATCGTTCCTCCCAGAAAGAGTCGCGGTCTTCATCAAGGACGAGCGTATGGTACCCTTGCATCGTTTCGCCCGTGGGTGTCGACGCGTCGTTCCCGTACCAACGGTGAAGATACTCCCAGTAGAGTTTATCCGACGACTCCACCTCCGGTGATGCATTTCTCTCCGTGTCATTGACGGCAAGACGGGCGAGAATATCTGAGCCGCCCTGTTCAACATAAAGCGTTCCCAAATCTCTGCGAATGGATTCCGAAGGAGCGGTACGTATTGTATGAATCAGCAGCTCCGGAGGAACCGATCGACCGGTGAGATGGCGGTTGTCCATCCATTCGAGAACCGACAGGGAAACCCGCTCTTCCCGGGAAAAATCAAGGTAGGCAAGCTCCGCATCATCGGGAAAACGGGAACGCAATCGCTGCAGGTACGCTCCCATATACCAATAGGGTCCAATGTGCAGCCGTGCCGCAAGGTAGAGCTTTTCAGCCTCCCCGACGGTTGCCGTGGAAGAATCTGCAAGTTGGGGAATACCCGTATCCCCCTCCTGTACCGGTAACACCCCTTCATGCAGGGGCAGCGCGATCGTTCCTGAGGCGGCTTCATTATGGAAGAGGTCAAGGACTTCCCGGTACCGCCGCTGCCCGTACAGGAGCTCTCCAAGGGCGATTACGACACGTTGCCGGGAAATGCGGTTCAACCTTCCCGCGAGGGCTGCGCGCAGGAGGCCCTCCCGTTCCACCTGCCGGGACTGCAGGTCAGTTAAAAGCGATGCTGAAAGATAGAGGGCGTCGCCGTTTTCCGGATCCACACGGCGAGCGCGCTGGAGCAATTCTCTCGTGGTGGTGTTACCGAGGCCGTCACGAAGTACCTGCCGGACGACGGCATCGGCGATATCCCGGTAGAGTTCTTCACCCGTTTCGCCGGTGACGACACCCTGCTCCTGAGCCGCAACCCCTCCCGGAAGGGTGCAGACAATGGCGAGTACGACGAGAAAGAGAGGTGTAATACGGGATCTCCTACTCCAGTTCACCGCTCTCCCGACCGTCCCCTTCATTTGTCCGTGGCCGGGCGGGGAATCCAAACATCTCGCGGATTTCACCGTCCGTAAGGGTCTCTTTCTCCACGAGGGCGTGAGCCAGCTTTTCAAGCTGGTCCTTATGTTCCGTGAGAATTCTTTCCGCATCGTTATAACACTCGTCGAGGATGCGCCGCACCTCGCCGTCTATCTGCTGCGCCGTGGACTCCGAATAGTCCTTGTGGGTCGCAATCTCTTTTCCAAGAAAGATCGGCTCATCCTCCTGGCCGAAGGACTGCGGTCCCAGACGACTCATGCCCCACTCCGTGACCATCCGGCGGGCCATTTCCGTCGCCTGTTTGAGGTCATTCTGGACACCCGTCGTCGTTTCGTTATAGAAGAGCCGCTCCGCGACATATCCGCCGTAGGCGATCTTAATGCGGTCTTCCAGATATCCGACACCTTTACTGTAGCTGTCCTGTTCAGGCAGTGAAAAAGCGACCCCAAGTGCACGTCCCCGGGGTATGACGGTGACTTTGTGGAGGGGATCGGCGTTCTTCAAATAGAAGTGCAGCAGCGCGTGTCCCGCTTCATGACGGGCAGTCTTGAGTTTTTCGTCGTCATTGATGATCCGCGATTTCCGGGCCACTCCCATGAGGATCTTGTCCCGGGCCTCTTCAAAATCCTCATCCTCGACGACCTCTTTGTTCTTGCGCGCTGCATAAAGCGCCGCTTCATTCACCAGATTGGCGAGATCTGCACCGCTTGAACCCGGAGTTGCCCGGGCGATACGGTTGAGATTTACCGTGGGGTGCAATTTTATCTTGTTACAGTGAACGCGAAGAATCGCTTCCCGCTCGACCATATCGGGCATATCGACCATCACCTGGCGGTCAAATCGTCCCGGACGGAGTATGGCGGGATCAAGGACGTCGGGGCGGTTTGTCGCCGCAAGGACGATAACCCCATCCTTCGTGTCAAACCCGTCCATTTCAACCAGCATCTGGTTGAGTGTCTGTTCCCGCTCGTCATGTCCGCCACCGTACCCGGCACCACGGGTACGTCCAACGGCGTCCAGCTCGTCAATAAAGATGATACACGGTGCGTTCTTCCGTCCCTGCTCAAAGAGATCCCGGACGCGACTGGCACCGACGCCGACAAACATTTCAACAAAATCGGACCCGCTCATATGGAAAAAGGAAACTCCCGCTTCTCCGGCGCTCGCCTTTGCGAGCAGCGTTTTACCCGTGCCCGGCATTCCGACGAGGAGAACGCCTTTGGGAATCTTGGCACCGATGCGGGTAAATTTCTGGGGATTCTTCAGAAATTCGACGATCTCCTGGAGCTCGTACTTCGCTTCATTCTGTCCCGCCACATCGTCAAAGGTGATTTTCACCCCTTCATCGAGATAGCGCTTTGCCTTGCTCTTCCCGAAGGAAAAGGCGCGGTTGCCGCTCCCCTGAACCTGGCGGAACATGAACCAGATGAAGAAGAATCCGATCATCCACGGAAGAAACTCAAGGAGCACCTGGAATGGTGAAACCGGCCGCGGAGAGCCGGAGAACCTGACACCCTGTTCCCTGAGAAGCGTAATCAGCTCGTCGTCGAAATAGGGTATGTTGGTGACAAAGCTCTGGGTCTCCCCGCCGGCACCGCGCAGTGTTCCCTGAATCTCGTACTGGTCGATAATTTGAACGGACTCGACCTGCCCTTCCCGGAGGTATCCGAGAAACTGTGAGTATGCAATTTCCCGTCCCGTCGTCTGGGTATTTGAGAAGAGCATGACCACAAACATGCCTAACAGAGCGATCAGAAAAATGAGGGCGAATCTGTTGTTTCTGAAGTTAAAATTGAAGTTGTTGTTATCGTTGTTTTGATTTCCGGATCCTCCCGGTCCGGAATCATTTCCATTCTGCATAGCTTATTACTACCTCAGCTGTTGAATTGTACACGAATATACGGTCCCCGTGGCGTGTCGTCGGTATTCCGCTCTTGTCCCGGTCCGACAACATCTTTTCCATCATTGGAAAACTCTCCGACTGTACCGGCGATGTCTTCCACTACGCTGCTCCCCTTGCCTCCGGTCTCCTTGGCCTTGCGATAGAGCCGGTCACCGGCGCGGGAGCTTCTTACAACGACCGGCGGTGTAACCGGCCCCCAGTGGATATCTTTCACAGTGCCGGAACGGGAATCACCAAGTTCCACAGTCATACCGGCAAAAACCACCGGTTCATCCTTCGGTACCACAAAAAGATACCCACTTTCAATGATCGGGACAACAGCACGTTGAACGACAATCGAGCCGTCTTGAATCGAGACAACGATATCGGATACGGCGGTTGAGCCGCCGGGTCCGGCACCGTCTTCCGCAAAGGACCGGTGAAGAAAATCACGTACCGCCGCAAATGACAGACGGTTGTCCGCGGAAACGCGGTGGACGGCGCTGCGGAATATGAGTTCCATCGCCGCAAAGGGTAACTCCGATACTTCGGAAACCGGCACGCTCCATCGATCTTCACCCTCGTAGCTTCCCCATGCCGCGGCGGGTATCAGTGCCGTCAATGCATTTCTGAGCGCCTCGATGTCCGTCCCGAGGTTAACGAGGGAGTCTGCGATACCCGGAAAGCGGTGCCCAACCTGGGGAATGAGCGCATTCCTGACGTAGTTCCGCAGGTAACGATTGTCCTCGTTCGTGGAATCATCATGCCAGATGAGGTTATGCTTTGCCGCATAGGCGGCGATGAGTTCCGGGTGGATATTCAAAAGGGGTCGGAGTATCGCGGTACTTCCGGATACGCCTGCTCTCCAAACAGGTATTGAAACTGCGGAAAACGGCGACCGACCGGAAAGAATACGCATAAGGATCGTTTCCGCCTGATCACCCCTGTGGTGGGCGGTGACAATTACCGCGCCGTCCCCTGCCTCTTCAGCTATTGCGTGAAGGAGACGATAGCGGTGAAAACGGGCACGCGCTTCTACACCCTCACCGTCCCCGGTCGCGTCGAGGAGTCCGATCGTCACCTCCCGCAGAACGCACTCTATGCCCAGCCTGCGGGCAAGCGCGGTCACCACCCGGCGGTCGGCACGAGTTTCGTCGTCCGGTCGCAGACCGTGGTTGATATGACCGAGTATAACCGACGGGTACCCGCCGCGGACGACGGCATCGGCGAGAACGACGCTGTCACGACCGCCTGAACACGCCAGAATGACAGGAGGACGTTTTCCTCCCGTCAGCGAGTCGATTGTGGCCGTCACAAATGTCGGAAGTTCTTCCGGTCGCGATGGAAGCCGCTTCATTTCAAAGATCTTGTTCCGGTCGTCGCTGATCATTGACGAGGGTGATCAGCTGTTCCAGAGATGTGAACGTCGGAGACTGAAAAACCGATGCCAGGCGCCCGATTGCCATACGTGTCAGCTCGGCGTCTTCCGGTGAAAAGCGGCCCAGGACGTGTTCAACCACACCATCCGATCGCTCGGGCCGGCCGATTCCGATATAGATGCGGGAAAAATGTGACGTTTCCAGCGTGGCCGTGATCGAACGCAGACCGTTGTGACGGGACGTTCCTCCCCGCTGTTTCATTCTGATTTCCCCGGGGGCAAGATCCATGTTGTCCGTTATGACACAGATGCGCGACGGACGCAGATCGAACTTTCTGAGGAGATACGGCAGTACGTCGCCGCTCTTGTTCATATAGGTCAGCGGTTTGGCGCAGACAAATGACGAAGCGAACGGGCCGGCATCGGCACCAAACGCACCGAGAATCAGGGGGCGAAAGAATAGTTTACGGAGACGGCACGTTGTACGTTCCGCGATAGCGTCGATCGCCTCGAAACCCACATTGTGCCGCGTCCCCGCGTATTGAGACCCCGGATTCCCGAGGCCTAACAGCAAATACGAAAGTGACGGTGTCACTCTTCTTCGGATTCTTCCTCTTCTTCACCGACAACAGGGACTTCACCTGCCGCCGCCTCTTCTTCCTCTTCCTCTTCCTCGATCACCGCACGCGGCGTCGTTACGGAGGCAACAGTCTGGTCTGCGTTGTTGAGAATCACCACTCCCTCGGGCAGGGAGATGTCGGCGATGTGAATTGAGTCACCCTGTTTGAGCTGACTCACGTCCACGGTGAGATGCTCGGGTATATCCTTTGGAAGACACTCGATATCAACCTCGTAGAGCGTGTGCTCAAGGATTCCACCCTCGCGAACACCGACGGGCGAACCGATGAGTTCCACCGCGATACGGGTGTGCAGTTTCTTGCCCTGTTCAATCTCGAAAAAGTCGATATGGAGTATATCGCCGTTGGTGATATCTTCCGAGTAGTCTTTGATAAGAACCGTTCTATCGTCTTTTTCCAGTTTCAGGGTAATGAGGGTGCTTTCCGATACCGTGTGAAACTCCTTGTGAAACTCACGAGCCTCAATCGATACCGATACCGGATCAGAGTGACCGTATACCACCGCGGGAATACGACCCGCTCTGCGGAGCGCGCGAGCGGCTCCTTTGCCGTTAGTAGTACGAGTCACCCCGGTAAGAACTTTCTGTTCCATGCGAGTCTCCTTAAACTCAAAAAGTACTGGGGCGGCAGGATTCGAACCTACGCATGCCGGGATCAAAACCCGGTGCCTTACCGCTTGGCTACGCCCCATGACCTGTTATTTGAGGCGCAACCATACTCCGTTTCCAAGGGAGGCGTCAAGAGTTCCCTATCGCTGTGGCCCGGGATTAGTAGTCCGAATGATCCTCATCATCCGGGTCAACCGACTGCGCATCGGGGTCATTTTGTGCTTCTTCGTACGCCGCGAGAACGCGTTCCTGAAGGATTCGACGAAAGTCCGAATTGATCGGATGCGCCACATCCTTGTACTCTCCCGTCTTGGTCCGCCGGCTGGGCATTGCTATAAAGGTGCCGTTCCGCCCGTGGATCACCTTAATGTTGTGAACTACAAAGCAGTTGTCAAGCGTCACCGTTACGTAAGCTTTCAGCTTACCGTCACCCCCGACGCGGCGAACGCGAATATCGGTAATATCCATCGGTTGCTCCTCTGCGCGGCCGTGTTCTACCGTCATTATAAGGGACATATGAGAGCTGTCAAATAAAATGCCGAATCTCTGCGCCTAATCCGGAAAAATCACCTCTCCATCGTACCAGAGTTTTTCCAGTTCATAGAATTGCCGGATCTCGTCGAGCATGAGGTGTACGACCACACTGTCGCAATCGACAAGCAACCAGCCGCTTTCATCATCCCGTTTGTGGCTCTGATGCGACGTCAGCAGGAGTTCATCCACGATTTCGTGGGTTCGTCTATAGAGGCCGCGCAGCTGCCCGACGCTCCCGGCCGATGCGATAATAAAGGCATCGGCAAAGGACGACTGCTGCGAAATATCAAGTGCCACCACCGCGTCACCGCCGTGCTGTTCCAGATACCGCGCAATAGACCGTGCATCTTCAATATTTTTCCGTCGATCATCATCGCGAGCGGACTGTTGTTCCATCAAAATCCCTTCCAAGTATTACGGTGACATCCACATCCGTTTCATCCGAAACATCCACGACGATGCGCTCGGCCTCGATGACACGGGCGACCCGTTCAGCCGTTTCTCCTATTCCCCGTCTGTCGATGACGAGGGTGTGTTCTATTTGATCACTCTCGGCGTTGCCGAAGCGACGGACTTCGAACCCGAAATCCTCGTACAGCTCGGACGTTCTCCGCGCAAGCCCCGACGAAGAGGTTCCGTTCAGCACCTCCATCGTCACCAGTGTCTCTTCACCGATCTCTTCCTCCGGTGTGGCCAGGGTCGATTCCATCTGCCGCACCGCCTGCCTCAACCATTGTCCCTCAAAGTGAGGGAAGAGCAGCTGCTTCGTCGTCCCTTCGACGTCCACGTCCCTGAGCGTGCCCTGTATCCTGCGACGTACGAGCCGGTCGGGATCAACTTCGGCCAGTTCATTGAAGAAGGAGGTAAGCGCGCGCCGTTCCAGTGATGAGTTTACGATACCGCTGCGTACATCCACCACGTCGGGATGGAGGAGAAACTCCCTGCTCTCTCGGATGGCGCGGAAGAGCGCCTGAACAAAGGATTGCCGCCGTCCTACCCGCTCGAGTTCGCTTTCAACCATCGCCGGCCCCGACTCGGCGAGCCGCAGGTACTGGACCGCCTTCTCACCGTTGAGTCGGGCGCTGCCGGTGGGAAGCAGGACGGGCTCACTCTCTTCAATGTCGCGATAATCGTTGATGATGAACATCTCCATGCCGCCCAGGAGATCAATAAAGTCTATCAGCTCTCCTTCGTTCATGACGATCCAGTGCGGTATCGATATCCCCACCGTCTCCTCAACCGCCTGCCGGAACGCCGTCGGATCGGATCCGTCAAAAATCGTATCGATACGATCGATTCGTCCAAGGGGCTGCAGAACCATGCCGACATTTCCCGGTATATCGAGCATTGCCGCCCGCCTGGTCCCGGGATGGTACACGAGGAGAAAGGTGAGAAAGGGGCGTTCCTCGTCATAGGCGACAAACAGGGTGCGAACGACCTCTCCGGAGTCAACCTGCGAGCTGATTGCATCGGTACGGAGCTGCGTGTATATAAGCCATCCCGTCAATGCGATAATGATACATATCAGCGCCATCAGTATGGCGGTGGCGTTGATTCTCCGAGTCGGCACCGTTACTTCCCTCCCAGGCGAGCATACAATTGGCGGGTCGGTTCTTCAAGCGGACCATACTTCCTGCGCGCCAATTCTATGATTCCCTTCACCATGGCTTCCAGCGTTGATCGCCCAAGTATTTCCCTTCGTGTTTCATCGTCGGGGAACTTCCGACCGGGTTCACAGAAATCCGCAACATAGAGGGCAAGCCCAATGGAATCGAAGTCGGGTGAACCAAGGGTGTGGTGGCGCACCGCGGTTACCACCGACGGATCATTGACGCCGTACTCCCGTATCAGCCGTTCCGCCGCGACCGGACCATGGAGCAGTTTCGGATTTTTCCGTTCTATCGTGGATACAGGGACGTCCCATGCTGAAACGAGCCGAAACATTTCCTCCACGCTCCGATCCCTGTCCATGTCATGGGCGAGTCCGACAAGGCGAGCCCGCTCTTCGTCGAGGTGAAAACGTCGGGCAAGGTCGCCGATTGTATCAACAACCCGGTTGATGTGGGTTATCCTTCCGGCGCTGACCAATGCGGGAAGTCGTGAGGCGATGTCATTGGAGATAGAGGGAAAACTGTCTGATATAGTCATACACGTCGTCGGTGACAAGGTACTTTATCGATCGCCCTTCACGCAATCGCGTTCTGATATCCCGGGAAGAGATTCCGATGAACGGATTGTTCACGTACGCAAGTCGCCCCTGTTGATGGAGGACCTCCAGGCGTTTTTCGCCTGATCCGGACGTCTCCGGCGCTCCCCGGCGCACAACCGCGAGGCGCACCCGGCGCAGCAGCTCCTGCCCCCGGTACCAGCGAGTCACATCAGGAAGAAGTTCATCACCGATTACCATCCACGGATCGTCGATGAGTGTACCATCCCGGATGAGGCTTTCAATGGTATCATAGGTACGGGACGGACCGGGACGGTCGATTTCAAAGGAATGAACCGAAAGACGGGAATCACCGTTTGTCATGACCTGTATCATTTTGAGGCGATCACTGCCGGAGGCCATGGGACCGTGCTCTTTAAAGGGATTCTGCGCGGCCGGTACAAAGAGAAGTCGCTCCGCACCCAGGGTGGATACCACCTCTGATGCGATGATGAGGTGGCCCAGATGAGGTGGATCAAAGGTCCCCCCGAAAAATACGTCAGCCGGCGTCACCGGGGGCATCCTCTTCGGACGGACCGTCGCTGCCGCGGGACGGCGCGGCGAGTCGAATGAGAGAGCTTTTCAGTGACTCAATTCCTTCCGTTGTCGCAGCCGATACGACAAGGCGGTCGAGAATCGATCCGGAGGACCCTCGTTCTTCCGAAAGAAAACGCTGAACCTTTCCTCCGTCAACCTCACCGGCAGCGATGTAGTCGCTCTTCGATATGACGAGAATATGCGGTTTTTCCGCGAGCTCCCGGGAAAATGAAGAAAGTTCTTCCCGGAGGACACGATACGTTTCCTCCAGGTCACCGTCGGAACAATCGATGAGATAGACCAGTCCCCGGGTCCGGGCGATGTGTTTCAGAAAACGGATACCCAGTCCCGCGCCGTTATGGGCACCTTTAATGATGCCGGGGATGTCCGCAAGGACCACATCCTGACCGAAGTGGTGCATGACTCCCAGATTGGGAACAACCGTTGTAAAGGGATAGTTGCCTATCTTGGGATTGGCAGCGGTGAGCACCTTGAGGAGCGTCGACTTTCCGGCGTTGGGGAGACCCACAAATCCGACATCGGCGATGATACGCAGCTCTACCCGAAGTCGTTTTTCAACACCTTCTTCACCGTCCTGGGCGAAACGCGGTGTCTGATGGCGGGAGCTCTTGAAATGGGTGTTTCCCTTTCCACCCCGTCCGCCGGAGAGCAGAACGACCTTTCGGTTTTCCTCGGTGAGATCGAGGAGCTGTTCGTCGCTCTCCGCGTCAAATACAACGGTTCCCGGCGGTACTTCTATGACCGCGTCCGTTCCGGCGGCTCCGTCTTTCTGTCGACCGCTGCCGTTCTTCCCGTTGGACGCAAAAAAACGCTGCTGCATCTTGAGATGCGACAGCGTTTTCACGTTCCGCTTCACCTGAAAGACGACATCACCACCGCGACCGCCGTCGCCGCCGTCGGGACCGCCCTTGGGTACGTACTTTTCCCGTCGAAAAGAAACCGCCCCCGCTCCTCCGTGACCGGAGCGAACGACGATTTCCGCTTCATCTGCAAACAACGTTATTCCGCTGCGGGCTCGATGGATACCAGTTTCTTGCCGCGGCGGGTGTGAAATTTCACCGTCCCGTCCGCCTTGGCGAAGAGAGTGTCGTCTTTCCCACGCCCCACAAAGAGACCGGGATGCACTCTGGTTCCACGCTGACGTATAATGATCGATCCGGCGCTTACAAGTTCACCGCCAAACCGTTTTACTCCAAGACGTTGGGCATTTGAATCACGACCGTTTTTGGAACTGCCACCGCCCTTTTTATGTGCCATATCGTTACTCCTCGTAATAGGTGACTGTGACCTCCGACGGCCACGTCCCCTGAATCTCCCTGAGGCTGCGCTCAAAGAGCTCGGTGATTCCGCCGTACCATGCGGCGTCATCACATCCATTACAGATCACGTCGTACGTTCCTTCCCGGGGAACGGAACCCTCTACTGAACACCCGGCCCGGTCGGTCAGCGCAAGTCCGAAGGACTTGAGCAATACCGAAACGGCGGCGCAGGGTGCGCTGCTCTCCGCACCTGAGCGCAGCGCGTGGCCGCGGGACTGGATGCGATGCAGAACTCCGTTGCGTCGGGTGATCGTGACGCGGATCATTCCTTCTTATTTTCCGCCGACGATATCCTTCACGCGGATGACTGAATAGTGCTGCCGGTGGCCCTTGGTCCGCCGATAGTTCTTTCGCCGTTTGTGCTTGAAGACCGTGACTTTGCGGTCTCGCATATGGTGATCGATCTCAGCGGTAACGGACGCTCCCTTTACAAAAGGTGTTCCGACATTGACGGCCTTGTCCGTGTGGAGCAGCACCACGTCGGAAAATTCGACGGTACTTCCCTCTTCTCCATCCAGGTGATCAACGGTAATTACCCCGTCTTTCTCCACCCGGTATTGCTTTCCTTTAATCTCTACAAGTGCGTACATCGATATTACTCCAGTTAGTATGAGCCCGTTATTAAACCGTTATGGCAGCTCCTCGTCAAGGGGTTATCACAGAAGGTGATGCTCCGGGAGACCTTATTCCAGGAGGGTTCGCCCCATGAGATAGCGGTCAACCTCCCTGGCGGCTCCGCGGCCTTCCTTGATCGCCCACACGACGAGGCTCTGTCCCCTCCGGGCGTCTCCCGCGCTGAACACCCCGGGAATGTTGGTTGTATACCGGTCAAATTCCGCACGGTAGTTGCTGCGCACATCCCTCTCTATGTTTAACTCTTCCGCGATATAATCCTCGGGACCGAGGAACCCCATTGCCAGGAGGACGAGTTCCGCCTCCCAGATTTCTTCGGATCCCGGTATCTCTTCAAAACGGGGTGGAGCTCCCGCTTCCTTTATCCAGCGAACACGGACCGTTCTGAGAGCGGTCAGCTGTCCGTCATCATCACCGATAAACTCCTTGGTCAGTATCGCGTATTCCCGGGGATCTCTTCCGTACGCGGTCGCCGCCTCTTCATGGCCGTAGTCGGTCTTCAGGGTCCGGGCAAAGGTCGGCCACGGCATTTCGTTGGTACGCTGTTCAGGCGGTTTTGGAAGCAACTCAAAGTTAATGACGCTCCGGGCGCCGTGCCTGACGGCGGTACCGATACAGTCGTTTCCGGTGTCACCGCCGCCGATAACGATGACGTTTTTCCCTTTGGCGTTGATATACCGGCGGTCGGCGTGGCGGGAATCGAGGTAGCTCTTGGTGTTACCCTTGAGAAACTCCATCGCAAAGTGGACGCCCTCCAGGTCCCGTCCGGGAACGGGCAAATCCCGCGGCTGCGTCGCGCCGACGGCGACCACGACGGCGTCACTTCTGTACATCAAGTCAAATGCCGGGACGTCCCGGCCAACATCGACTCCCGTCTTGAAGGTAATGCCCTCCGCTTCCATCAGTCTGTTCCGCCTCTCGACGAGTTCCTTGTCGAGTTTCATGTTGGGAATACCATACATGAGCAATCCGCCGATACGATCCTGTCGCTCATAGACGGTTACCGTATGCCCCGCCTGGTTCAGCTGATCCGCCGCGGCAAGTCCTGCGGGGCCGCTCCCTATGACGGAGACAACCTTCCCCGTCCGCACAGCGGGGATTCGCGGCTGCATGAGGCCCGTACGGTAGGCGCGATCGATAATGGCCGCCTCGTTGTCCTTTATCGTCACCGCCGGTTCGTTGATGCCGAGGACGCAGGCGTGTTCACACGGCGCGGGACAGACCCGCCCGGTGTACTCGGGAAAGTTGTTCGTCTTCATCAGGCGAATGAAGGCATCTTCCCAGCGCCCGTGATAGATGAGGTCATTCCACTCGGGTATGAGGTTGTCCACGGGACATCCGAAATTCGACTGACAGAAGGGTACGCCGCAGTCCATGCACCGGGCACCCTGTTTTTCCCGTTCCTCGTCGTTCAACTCTCGACGAAACTCTTCAAAGCTCTCAATTCTCTTTTTCGGTTCGATCCACGCCGTTTTCTGTCGTGGAAAATCCATGAATCCCGTCGGCTTACCCACGGCTCACCTCCATCTCTTCTTCCCTGGCGTTTATACGCGCCCGTTCCCGGTGCAGTTCAAGAATCCGACGATACTGGGGTGATATGACACGTACAAATTCGCCCCGCGTCGTTTGCCACGTATCCAGAATGCGCCGTGCCCGGTCGCTTCCGGTATGGGTGATGTGGTCGTTCAACAGTTCGATGAGGTTCTCATCGTCTTCCGTCTCCAGCTCGAGAATTTCAACCATGCCGGGGTTGATATACTCGGCCAGTTTCTTTTCCGGGTCCCATATATAGGCGAATCCGCCGCTCATACCTGCGGCAAAGTTACGTCCCACATCGCCGAGAATGACGGCGACGCCACCGGTCATATACTCAAGTCCGTGGTCACCGACGCCTTCAACGACCAGGCGACCTCCGGAGTTCCGCACGCCGAACCGCTCCGCAGCCTGACCGCGGATATAGGCATCACCGCTGGTCGCGCCATAGAAGGCGACGTTTCCGATGATAATGTTATCCTCGGCGACAAATCCCGCGGTGCGGGGAGGATAGACGATGATGCGCCCCCCCGAGAGCCCTTTGCCCACGTAATCATTGGCGTCACCCTCCAGCTCGAGGGTGACCCCCCTGGCGAGCCACGCGCCGAAACTCTGTCCCGCACTTCCGTGAAATTTGGCTTTGAATGAGTTGTCCGGTAATTCATACGCACCGATGCGCTTGGCGATTTCATGACTCAGCATCGCTCCGGTGGTGCGGTTTGTATTCTTGATCGCCATCTCGACGGATACCGGTTTTCGTTCCGAGAAGAGCGGCGCCGCCGCCTGGATGAGACGGCGATCGAGTATCGCTTCGAGGGCGTGATCCTGGCGCTGAATGCAATAGAGCGCGGCGCTCCCCTCGTTGGCCTGGACGGGCGTCGTCAGGGACGAGAGATCGATACCGGCACTTTTCCAGTTTCGCACCGCATCGTCTGACTCGAGAAACTCGTTGCGCCCCACCATGTCGACAAAGCGGCGGAATCCGAGCTCCGCCATCACTTCCCGCACGTCTTCCGCGATGAAGTACATAAGATTGACCACGTGCTGGGGATCACCGGCAAATTTGGTGCGCAGCCGATCGTCCTGGGTGGCGATACCCACCGGGCAGGTGTTCTTCTCGCACTTGCGCATCATGATGCAGCCGAGGGAAATGAGGGCGCTTGTGGCAAAGCCGATCTCCTCCGCACCGAGCATCGCCGCAATGACGACATCCCGGCCCGTCTTGATCTGTCCGTCAGTCTGCAGCACCACCCGGCTGCGCAGGTTGTTAAGAACGAGTGTCTGATGTGTTTCCGCAATACCCATCTCCCAGGGAAGTCCGGCATTCTTGATGCCCGTCAGGGGACTTGCCCCCGTTCCACCGTCGTGTCCGGAGATGAGAATATGGTCCGCCCGCGCCTTTGCAACGCCGGCGGCGACGGTGCCGACGCCGATTTCACTGACCAGCTTCACACTCACCCGCGCGTCGGGATTGCCGTTCTTCAGGTCAAAGATAAGCTGGGCCAGGTCTTCGATTGAGTATATATCGTGGTGAGGGGGCGGACTGATCAAGCCGACACCGGGTGTTGAAAACCGGGTCTTTGCGATCTCCTCAAAGACCTTGTGTCCCGGCAATTCTCCGCCCTCGCCCGGTTTTGCACCCTGAGCCATCTTGATCTGCAACTCATCCGCCTGGGCGAGGTATTCAATATTGACGCCGAACCGTCCGGAGGCAACCTGTTTGATCGATGAACGTTTGCTGTCACCGCTGGCGAGCGGTTTGTACCGTTCCGGGTCTTCTCCGCCTTCTCCCGTGTTTGACTTCCCGCCGATACGGTTCATTGCGACGGCGAGAGTTTCATGGGCCTCTCTGCTGATGGAGCCGTAGCTCATCGCGCCGGTGACGAAGCGACGGACGATGAGTTCCGCCGGCTCCACTTCGTCCAGGGATACGGAACGTCCCTTCTTGAATCGCAGGAGGCCGCGCAGCGTCGCCTGTTCGGTACTGCGCTGATTCTGACGCGCCGCATAGCGCCGGTAGGCTTCGTGGTCCTTTTGACGTACCGCGCGCTGCAGATCGGCGATCCCTTCGGGATCCCACATATGTTTTTCACCGCCGGTACGCCATTGATAGTCGCCGGGGTTGATGTATTCACTGCCGATCGGCTCGTTTCCGGTGGGCCATCCAAGGGCGTGCCGTCGCAGCGCTTCCTGGGCGAGATGCACAAAGCCTGCACCCTGAATGCGACTTGCCGTGCCGACAAATGCGACGTCGATCACCTCTTCGGCCAGTCCGATCGCTTCAAATATCTGGGCACCCTTGTAACTTTCAAGGGTGCTGATGCCCATCTTCCCGAATACCTTGCGCATCCCCTTCTGCAGGGCGTAGTGATAGGCCGCTACGATCTCTTCCCGTGTCAGGTCTTCACGGATCTGGCCCTCCTGCTGGAGATGCCACATCCCTTCATAGGCGAGATACGGGTTGATTGCATCGGCGCCGTATCCTACGAGGGCACACATGTGGTGGACTTCCCGGGGTTCTCCGCTTTCCACGACAATGCCGATTTGTGTTCTTCTATGACCACGGACAAGTCGGTGGTGAACCGTTCCGGTCGCCAGCAACGCGGAAACGGGTACCCGCTCCCGGTCTGCGGCACGATCGGAGAGGATGATCAGGCTGTACCCGTCCGCGATCGCCCCTTCCGCCTCATCGGCGATTCGCATAAGGGATGTGCGCAACCCCTCCACGCCCTCCGATGCCGGATAGGTGATGTCTATGACCCTGCTTTTCCACCCGCGGTGGTCCATTTCACGAAGTTTCTGCAGCTCTCCGTTTGTCAGTATCGGGTGGTCCAGCCATAACCGTTTTGCATCCTCCGCGTTATGGGAGAGGAGGTTTCCTTCAGGCCCGATGTACGAACCGAGGCTCATGATCGTATCTTCCCGTATTGAGTCGATCGGCGGATTGGTTACCTGGGCAAACAGTTGCTTGAAGTAGTCATATACGAGTCGCGGCCGGTCTGAGAGCACCGCAAGGGGTGTATCATTACCCATCGAGCCAAGCGGTTCGGCGGCGTTTTCCGCCATCGGCTTGAGGATAAGCCGCAAGTGCTCAAGGGTGAAGCCGAAGGCGCGCATACGGGCCAATATCGTACCGTCGTCCAGCCCGGATACATCGTCAGGTTCCGGAAGCTGTCCCAGGGTGATGCGCTGTTCCTCCAGCCACTGTCCGAAGGGATAGCGTGAGGCGATACTGTTTTTCAGTTCCACATCGTCGACGATTCGACCTTCTTCAAAGTCGACGAGAAACATGCGTCCCGGTCGCAACCTTCCCTTGTGCAGTACATTCCGGGGATCGATGGGCAGAACACCGACTTCACTTGCCATGACGACGTAATCGTCGGTGGTCACATAGTATCGGCTCGGTCGCAGACCATTGCGATCGAGGAGCGCACCGATGACCTTTCCGTCGGTAAAGGCTATCGAAGCGGGACCGTCCCACGGTTCCATTTCGGTACTCATGAACTCATACATTGCCCTGCCGATTTCCGGCATATGCCTGTGTGAGTGCCACGCCTCGGGAACCATCATCATCACCGCTTCCGGGAGGGAATGTCCGCTCTGCAGGAGCAATTCGAGGACGTTGTCGAAAGTTCCCGAATCTGAGAGGTCCGGCTCAATGACGGGCATCACTTTTGCGAGATCGGCGCCGAAGAGATCGCTTTTCATCACTCCTTCCCGGGCACGCATCTTGTTTACATTTCCCTGGAGGGTGTTGATTTCCCCGTTGTGGCTCATGAAACGCATCGGTTGCGCCCGGTCCCAGCTGGGAAAGGTATTGGTTGAAAAACGACTGTGCACCATCGCCAGGTGGGTCTGGTACTTCTCGTTGGAAAGGTCAAGAAAGTAGTCAAAGAGCTGTTCCGGGGTGAGCATGCCCTTGTACACTATGTTTCTTGTACTCAGACTGCATATATAGAAGGTGTCCTGTTTGTCCTTGGCGCTTCCCCGAAGTGAATTGGTAAGCTGCTTCCGTATAATATAGAGTTTTCGTTCAAACTCCTGGGGCGTCACCTTATCGTCGGCGGCGACGAATACCTGTCGGATCACCGGTTCCGAATGGAGGGCGGTGGGGCCGATCATTGAGTTGTCCCGGGGTACGTCCCGCCAGCCGATGAACCGCTGACCCTCCGCCTCGGTGATGCGGCGAAACTCGTCTTCGCACGCTTTACGCTCTTCGTCGTCACGGGAGAGAAATACAAGTCCCGCTGCGTATCGTCCCCGCTCCGGAAGCTCTTGCCCGAGCTCGTCCCGGGCTATCCGTTCCAGGAAGGTATGCGGCAGGGCGGTGAGAATACCCGATCCGTCACCGGTGTTTCGTTCCGCACCGACGGCGCCGCGATGAGCCATGCTCTCAAGGATCTGTCGTGCCCGCGGCAGCAGATCGTATCCGGCCTTCCCTTTAAGATGTGCGACAAATCCGACCCCGCACGCGTCGTGCTCATAGCCCGGATCATATAGTAGATGCTTTTGTGGCCTCATAGTGTGTTGCATTCATGCTCCTCCCTGAATACTCATCGTATTAATATGCAATATTCGGGCCAATTTTTGTATATTATTGTAAGTCATTCTCCGGCGGAAAGATACACCTTTCTTCTAATGCTACCTGTTTGTATGAAATACAGAAATGTAGGATATGCTTCCAATATGTCCTACCAATTGGTAGGACTCCGCCGTCACATCTGCTCGAGAAACGGAATGTTGAGCACCGTCAGGCCGTGTCGCATCACATTGCCGATTGCCGCGGAAAGGGCGAGCCGCTGCCCTCGAATCCGCGGATCCTTCGCAACGGCTATGGGGTGATCGTGATAGAACCTGGAGAAGGTTTTTGCGATTTCATACAACGCGCCGGCGACGAGGGCGGGATTGTACGTCCGCGCCGCCTCCTCGATCACCCGGGGATAATCGGCGAGATGGTGAATCAGCTGCCATTCGTCGTCGGTTTCGGGGGCTGCGACCTCTATCTCGTCGGGGGCATGTTCTTTCCGTAGCATGCTCGTTATCCGGGCTCCGACATACTGCAAATACGGACCGGTATTTCCCGTGAAGGAGAGGGAGTCCTCGGGATTGAAGATCATGTCCTTCACCGGGCTGGTTTGCAGAAGGTAATAGTGAAGTGCCGAAAGGGCGATCTTTTCCGCAGTACCAGCCACATCGCCGACGGCGTCGGTCCGCCCCTTGGCGTGAATTTCCTCCGCGGCCATCGCCTGTAACCTGTCTATAAGGTCGTCCGCATCGACCACGGTACCTTCCCGTGACTTCATCTTTCCGTCGGGCAGATTCACCATACCGTATGCGAGATGGTACAGGTTTTCGGCCCAGCTCTTCTTCAGCCTTCTCAGCACTTCAAAGAGTACCTGAAAGTGATATCGCTGTTCGCTTGCGACGACGTAGATCAGACGGTCAAAGGGCCAATCCTCATGGCGCTGTATCGCCGTGCCGATGTCCTGGGTCAGATAGAGAGAGGTGCCGTCCCCCCGGAGGAGAACCTTTTTGTCGAGGTCGATGTCGGTGAGATCCACCCAGACGGTGCCGTTCTCGTCGCGATAGAAAACGCCCTCCTCAAGTCCCTTGTGAATTTCATCCCGGCCGAGTCTGTACGTTTCACTCTCGTAATATGTGTGGTCAAAGGAAATGCCCGTCCGTGCATAGGTCTCTTCGATCCCTTCGATGGCCCAGCGGTTCATACGGAGCCATAATTCGTGAGTTTCCTCGTCACCGTTCTCCCACTGCTGAAGAAGTTTCCGCGCTTTTTCTTCCGCGCCGGCATCTTCCTTTTCCCATCGCGCGTACCGCACGTAATAGTCGCCCACAAAGTGGTCCGACTTCTGACCCGTCGATTCAGGCGTGGCGTTTTCTCCGAACGTCTGGTAGGCGAGCATGGACTTGCAAATGTGAATACCCCGGTCATTAATGAGGTTTACCTTGCGTACTTCCGCTCCCGCCGCGGAAAGGATGCGGGCGGTGCTTTCACCGAGGACGTCGTTGCGCAAATGCCCGAGGTGGAGGGGCTTATTGGTGTTGGGGCAACTGAACTCGATCATGACCCGTGTTCCCTGCATGGCGTCACCGTCGCCGTATCGGCTTCCCGCCCTGAGTACGTCATTGACGACTTCCGCTGCCACGACGGCGCGATCGAGAAATACATTCACGTAGGGGCCGGCAGTCACGACGTTCGCGCCCTCCCCGGCTGCGATTTCAGAGAGTTCAGCCGCAACCTGGGCGGCAATGTGCGCGGGATTTTGTTTTGCAATACGGGCAAATGGAAACATTGGAAATGCGATATCACCTTTATCCAGCGACGGCGGTGTTTCCGCGATCAGAGCTGATGCTATTTCATCCTTGTCTCCACCGATGACGGCGGCAAGTGTTTCAAGGACCCGTTGTTTCCATATATTCCGGTACGATTTCATATGGGCGGCAGAATAGCCGATTTTTTACGGCGCGTCACCACCGTCTCTTCCCGAGCGCAGCAGCTTTGTCTGCAGGGGAATCTCGTTTTCCCTCGCCCGGGTCTCCACCACTTCAAGCTCTTTGAGAATGCTCACAAAGTTCTGAAGGCGGGTATGAGTCTCCTTCAACTCTTCGATCACTTCTGCATTGCGTCTTCCACCCAGTTGCCCGTAGTTTGCCAGCGTATCATAGGGGCTTCCGGGCCGGGCGTAGAGGATTCCGCCCAGGACATTCACGAGCATTTCGACGGTTGTCCGCGCGCCTTCAACGACACGGAACAGATCCTGATCCACCCGTCGCGCCATGCGATCCTTTTCCCCGATGAGGTGTTCTCCCCACAGAACCGCTCCCCAGGGGCCGTCGGGAAGGAGACTCTTTTCCAGTTCCCTTATCTTGACGGGTACTTTCTCAAACTCGTTGTAGGCGTCATTGAACTGTGCCCTGTTTGAACTCTTGTAGAACTCTCCCCCGGTCAGGACGATTCTCAGGTTGGGGAGCACCCGGCTGTAGAGTTTATCAGTCAGCGTCTTTATCGCCGAACCCTGGTACCAGCAGACGCTGTACACCCCGTCCGTTCCGTCGGGAAGTCCGGCGATGGGTATCGGCTGTTCCTCCGCAACATCCCGAAGCAGAACAAGCTGTTTGCGAATTGTCCCCTCCAGGGAGACCCGCAGAACCATGCGGTGAATACGGTCAAGAATGAATGTTCGATATATCTTTGTCCAATCCTCACCGCTCCGTTCCGGCCGGGGAGACCACCATGGATCATCCTTGATGATCTTGAGTATGAGAATGAGAGGATAGGTCTCGGTAAAACGCCGGAATCCACCCAGCACTTCCATAATCTGCGCAAGCTCATCCCGAAGGGTCTGCTGAAAGAGGTGCTCATCTTTTCTCGTCTCCTCCGTGTCCAGCTCGAGCATCACCAGCGTCTCCAAAAGGGAGAGATCTATGGGGTCTGAAAGGGATGAAAATATCGTCTGCAACTGCTCGATACCCCTTGTCACATAGTCGAAGGCGCAGTGCCGTCCGGTCTCCTGTCCGTATCCCTCAAAGCTCCCGAGAATCCCGGCATAGGAGAAGGTAGCCAGGCGCTGCAGGGCGTCGGCCTGATGGAGAGCCTTGGTCATCGCGGCGCGACTGGACGATGGAATGTCCGCCATGAGATCTTCAAATGTGTCGGTAAGCTGACGTTTGAGATATCGTTCGCTCTCTTCCTTGAGGGAACGGATGTGAGATTCTCCGGTTCTGCGTATCAATTCCTGGTGAACTCCGGGAAAGTGGTGCATTGCGAGACCGAGTACGAGTTCCGTGCGACGTCGCGACGCGATTTCAACTTTGGGGGCCAACACCGAGGCCTTGATTTTGAGACGATCCACGTCGGCGGCGAAGGCTTCCCGAAACTGACGTGTCTTGCCGTCGATGCCGTCTATTTTCTTCTTGATGAGGGTATCCGTGAGAGAGCGCATGATCCAGCTCTGCACGACCTCCTCCGTGTTGCGTCCGGTGAATATCTGAATGAGAAAAAGCCTGATCCGATCCAGAAAGCCAAGGGACTGCATATGCGTTTCGATGGTCGGCGGCTCCGCCTCCAGTGGCGTCGAAATAGGCGTCGCCTCACTCTCCATGGAGGACCGTATTTTGGCGAGCATTTTGCGTCGTTCCTCGTTGGTGAGCTCCGCTGCAAGATTATCAAACTGGCTGCTTTCATGTATCACGTTACTTAGTATATCGGAAAAGCGATACCTTTTACTTGACATGGCGGAAAATATCATCAAGACTCAATGCATGCAGGAAATCCTGAGCTGGACGATCATACTTTCCGCGATTATTGAGGGTATCACACCTGCGGAGGGATGAGCGTCCGGTATCTGGACTATGAAGCCGTCCCTCCCTCACGGAGCGGGCGGTTTTTTTTTTGTATCGGAAACGGAAGGAGGCCGTGATGAAAGCAGGTTCCAGAGATCGTCGAGTGGTAATGTATGACACCACGCTGCGGGACGGTATGCAGGGGGTGCAGGTCAATTACACGCTGGACGACAAGATCAAGATTGCCCACGCCCTGGACGAGATGAAGATCGACTACATCGAAGGAGGCTTTCCCCTCTCCAACGAAAAGGAAGCGGCCTTTTTTCAGCAAATGAAACGAGAAAACCTCCAGCACGCCAGGGTTGTCGCCTTTGGATCGACCCGGAAGGCGGGTGGTTCAGCGGAACGGGACCCGATGATCAGGGCGCTCCTCGATGCGGACACCCCGACCGTTATCGTTGTGGGAAAGACGTGGAAAGCCCATGTCGAAAAGGTGCTGCATACCGACGAGGAAGAGAACCTGCGCATGATCTACGATTCGGTTCACTTCCTGAAATCACAGGGCCGGGAGGTCTTCTTTGATCTCGAACATTTCTTTGACGGCTATAAGGATGACGCCGAGTACGCCCGACGCGTTCTCCAGGCGGGGAGCGACGGAGGCGCCGACTGTCTTGTCCTCTGTGACACCAACGGCGGCACCCTTCCCCATGAGGTAGCAGCGATCATGTCCGCCCTCCCACAGGAGCTACTCGCACCGTTGGGAGGCCATTTTCACAACGATTGCGGTGTTGCCGTCGCCAACAGCATGACCGCCATAGACAACGGCGGCATCCAGATACAGGGGACGATCAACGGCTGGGGAGAACGGTGCGGCAACGCCAACCTGTGTACCTTTATTCCCAATATCGTCCTGAAGACGGACTACGCCGCCAATTGCGAAGACCGCCTGAATCACCTGACTCATCTCTCCCGCTTTGTCGCGGAAAAAGCGAATATCATTCCCGACCGCCGTCAGCCCTACGTGGGTGACGCGGCGTTCAGCCACAAGGCGGGTCAGCACGCCGACGTCATCGGAAAGGCCGCGGATCTCATGGAACACATCGACAGCCGCCTCGTGGGAAACGAGCGTCACATCGTCCTCTCCGAGCTGGCGGGCAAGTCTACGGTCGTTGAAAAACTGCGTGAGTACGGCGATTACACAAAGGCGTCACCGGTGGTTGAAGAGCTCACGACGATGCTCAAGCATAAAGAGAATGACGGGTATGAGTACGAGGCGGCGGAGGCGAGTTTCGATCTCCTCGTGCGAAAGGCGCTGAACGTCTACCGTCCTCTCATCAACCTTCGCAATTATCATCTGGAGAGCTATAAAACGACCGACGCGCCGTCAAAGACGGTGGGACGAATCTTTCTCCAGCTTGAGAAACAGGAAGTAATGGGTGCCGCCGTCTGTGTCGGCCCAGTGGATACCCTTGACCATGCGCTGCGGGACGCCATCGTCCCTCTCTGTCCGTGGCTCGACCGCATCACCCTCACCGATTACCGGGTACGGGTGCTGAATCCCGAAAGTGGAGCCGCCGCAAAGGTTCGCGTCTTTGTGACGTACACCGATCACGAACAGACGTGGGATACCGTGGGGGTTCATGAAAATATCGTTGAAGCGTCATGGGAAGCCCTTATCGATGCGATGGAATATTACTACAACGTATACGTCGTATCGGAAGAACGGGACAGCCTCACCGAGCCGGTGGGGTGATCGCCCCTGATGTGTTCACGGCTCCGGTGCCTGTGGTAAACTGGGCGACATGAATCGCAGAAGGACATTCTCGATACGGTGCCGACGTGTTTGAAATTACCGCCGTCGTCGTCCTGTTGCTTCTCTCCGCGGCGTTCTCCGGTACGGAAGTTGCCTTTACCTCCCTCTCTTTCGAGCAGATCGAACAGTTGCGCCGCAAGGGAGGGCGGACGGGCAAGCTGGTTGCAACACTCCATGACGAAATCGATACCGTTCTCACCACCATCACCATCGGCAACAACTTCGCCAACCTCGCGGCGTCGGCCCTCGTCTCCGCCTGGACGATCAAGCTCTTTGGAGAGGCGTGGCTCACCGCATCGACGGCAATCCTGACGATTCTGGTTCTCGTCGTCAGTGAGGTGACACCGAAACAGATCGGCATTGCCCACAACGAGAGCGTCACCAAAACACTCGCACGCCCCCTGAAAATCCTCTCCTATGTCTTTCTTCCGTTTGTCATCATTATCAGCACGATAAGCAACTTTCTCACCAGGCTCACCGGGGGGGAACCGCGACCGAAGGTGACCGCCGAGGGGTTGCGCCACCTTGCGCGCTACGCCGGGCGCACCGGCGTATTGAACAAGCTCCATGCCTCAATCGTGAAGAACGCGATTCGATCCCATGAAGTGCGTGTTGAGGCGATCATGACCCACCGCACCAAGATCTTCAGCCTCGACAAACGGACAACCGCGGGGAATGCGCTGCCCGTCATTCTCGATTCGGGGTTTTCCCGCATTCCCGTTTACAACAACGATCCCGAGTACATAGTGGGAATCGTTCTCCTCCGTGAAGTGGTCAGACTCGTCACCCAGGGCGACCCTCAGACACCGATCGGACGGATCATGACCGAGCCGATATTCGTTCCCGAAAGCCGCACGATTCACGACATGCTCACCCGCCTTCAGAGGGAACATACAAACATGGCTATCGTTCTCGATGAGTACGGCGGGCTGGCGGGTCTTTTAACGATCGAGGATCTGGTTGAGGAGTTTGTGGGCGAACTGTACGATGAAAATGAGATCGCAAAGTCGAAAGCGGTGACAAAGACGGCGGCCGGGGACTACGTCATCATCGCCGATACCCCCATTCATGTGGTCAACGACCTGCTCGATATCGATTTACCGATTGAGGGCGACGCCCAGACGATCGGCGGGTACCTTACCGAGGAGTTCGGTGACATTCCGCCGGTGGGCTGGGAATTTCGCCTCCCCACGGGGACGTTTACCGTCAATCAGGTGAGTCACAGCCGGATCATCACCATCCAGTTCGGCTTTGACGAGACGAAAGAGTAGCGCCGCGATGTGACGCCTCGCGTTCAATATCAAAAAAGTCCCCGAGCAGACGCATCCTGACGCGCTACAGTCGGCGCGGCACGATTTCATCCCGCCGCAAATGGCGAATCGCTTCCACAGCTGCCCACGCGGCGGAGGTTGTCGTCGTATAGGGGATGCGATGGCGCAACGCCTCGATGCGGACATATCCGTCGTCGCGATGGGTAAAGCGTCCAAGGGGCGTGTTGATCATCATGTCAATTCTACCGGACCGGATGTGATCGGTAATGTCCGGATGGCCTTCATGGACCTTGAGGATCACCTCCGCCATGATGCCGTGTTCAAAGAGAAACGCCGCCGTCCCCCGCGTTGCGCACACGGTAAATCCCATTTGAACAAGCTCCTGTACAATGGGAAGAATTGTCGCCTTGTCGTTGTCATTGACGGCAACGAAGACGCGCCCATGACGAGGCAGTGTTGTCCCCGTTGCAATCGTAGCCTTGGCAAATGCTTCGCCGAAGTCCGCACCGATTCCGATCGCCTCTCCGGTAGAGCGCATCTCCGGCCCCAGAAGGGGATCGTGACCGAAAAATCGATCAAAGCTGAACATCGCCTCCTTGACCGCCCACCCGGTGACGCAGGTACCGACACCGACCGGGTCATCACTGCCGAAGTCTCCCCGGGCGACAAGGCCCTGTTCCACCAGGGACCGGCCCATCCATACGCCGACCGCGGCGGCGACGAGATCCACTCCGGACGCCTTGGAAACGAAAGGGACGGTACGGCTCGCCCGGGGATTGACCTCCAGTATGTAGAGCTTTCCCGACCGAACGGCGAACTGGATATTCAAAAAACCTTTCACACCGATCGCCCTGGCTACTTTCGCCGTCGCCGCTACCATTTCTTCTTCAATCGTGGCGTCGCTCTTGTACGGCGGGAAGACACACGCGGAGTCGCCTGAATGGACACCCGCGGCCTCTATATGCTGCATGATCCCGCCGATATAGACGTGTTCTCCGTCGCTCACCGCATCCACGTCGTATTCAAACGCATCGTCCAGAAACTGGTCGACAAGTATGGGCCGTTCCGGCGAGAGCACAGGAGCCGCCGCGAGAAACGCGTCCAGTTCATCCCGCTGAAACGCCACGGTCATGCTGCGGCCGCCGAGGACAAATGACGGGCGCAGCAGGACGGGGTATCCGATCTCCTCGGCGGCCCGACGCACCTCCCCGACGGTGGCTGCCATGCGATTCTGCGGCTGCCTCAGGCCGAGTTGCCCGACGAGACCGGAAAACTTTTCCCGATCCTCCGCATCGAGAATACCCGACAACGGTGTTCCCACAATACGCGCACCCGCTGTCTCAAGTTCGGCCGCCATATTCAGGGGCGTCTGTCCTCCCAGCTGGACGACCACATCCCGAAGCTCCTCCTTTTCCATTATATGAATGACGTCCTCCGCGGTGAGAGGTTCAATGTAGAGGCGGTCGGATATGTTGAAGTCGGTGGAGACCGTTTCAGGATTGGAGTTGACCATGACCGTCATGCGTCCCGCCCGACGAAAGGCCAGCGACGAGAGGGTGCAGCACGTATCAAACTCCAACCCCTGGCCGATGCGATTGGGACCGGAACCGACGATGAGAACACCCGCCTCTCCGGCGGGTTCACCTTCGTCCTCTTCGCCCCAGGACGAATAGAAATAGGGCGTTTCGGCCTCAAACTCGCCGGCACAGGTATCGACAAAATGGTAGGCCGGCAGAATGCCCAGTTCACGACGGCGGCTTTTCACCATTGCACCGTTGAACGGCGGCGCGTCGTTTTGGTCCGCCGCCGCGACTGCGCCGTTCACCAGCCGGGCGATTCGGCGGTCGGTAAGTCCCGCCCGTTTCGCTTCCGCAAGCAGGTGTGCCGGAAGTACCGCGGCGATCCCATCTCTTCCCGTCCCTTTTCCTGATGTCCCTTTGGTTCCCGCCGCGTAGAGCGCCTCTTCAAGTCGGGCAAGACGGGACAGCTCATGGAGAAACCACGGATGGTACCCGCTTCCCGCCCCGATACGGCGGAGAACCTCCACAGGAAGCCCCCCTTCGGTTCCGGCTGCGCCGGAAGGATCTCCGCCGGTGCCGGGCACACCGACTTTGGTGTCTATACCGGTATGACCGGCACCGCGTCCGTCGGCGTCGTTGCCCTTCCCGTCGGCAACAGCTTCACCATGCACCGCTGACCGGATCAGCGAATACGCGGCAAAGATACGGCGGGGATGGAGGGAGTTTACCATCTTCCACAGCGTCTCTTCGTCGCCCGATGGTGGTCCTTGCGTACCCGGACTTTCCCGCCCTTCCGTCGCCACCGGTGGCGACTTCGGTGGCTCCACCTCCTCCAACCCGTCGTACCCGTACTCGGCGGCGCGAATCGCCTTGTTCAGCGCCTCAAGAAAGGTGCGTCCCAGGGCGAGGGACTCCCCCACCGACTTCATTTGCGTTCCCAGGGAGGCGTAGCCTGCGGGAAACTTTTCCAGCTCAAAGCGGGGAACCTTCACCGCCACGTAATCGAGTGCGGGCTCAAAGCTGGAGACGGTCTTTCCGGTAATGTCGTTCACCACCTCGTCGAGGGTGTAGCCCACGGCGAGGCGCGCCGAAATTCGGGCGATGGGGAAACCCGTCGCCTTGCTGGCCAGGGCGGAACTGCGGCTCACCCGGGGATTCATTTCAATGACGATGAGCCGGCCGTCGGCGGGGTTAAAGGCAAACTGGACGTTGGAACCGCCGCAGTCTACGCCGACGCCGCGAAGAATATCGATGGAGGCGCTTCGCATGCGCTGATACTCCCGGTCGGTAAGCGTCTGCGCCGGTGCAACGGTGATGCTGTCGCCGGTATGAATGCCCATGGGATCGACGTTCTCTATGGAACAGACAACCACCGCATTATCCGCGCTGTCCCGCATCACCTCCAGCTCAAACTCCTGCCATCCGATGAGGCTTTCCTCGATGAGGGCGGTATGGACGGGACTCTCCGTCAGCGCCCGTACGATGGCGTCCCTGGCTTCACCGTCGGTGTAGGCGATACTCCCGCCCTTGCCGCCGAGGGTGTAGCTGGGCCGGATGATAAGAGGAAGGCCAAACTCCTCCCGCACCGCCATCGCCTCCTCCACGTTGGTAACGAGGGCGGAACGGGGGCTTTCCAGACCAAGGTCGGCTACCAGCTCCTTGAAGGCGCCGCGATCTTCGGCGAGCCGTATCGATTCAATGGAGGCACCGATAACCTCCACGCCGTGACGTTCAAAAACACCGGCCGCCGCCAGATCCATCGCGAGGTTGAGCGCCGTCTGCCCGCCCATGGTCGCCAGTATCGCATCGGGTTTCTCATGTTGTATGATTTTTTCTACATATTCCACCTCGAGGGGATCCATGTAGATGGCGTCCGCCGTTCCCGGCGTGGTCATGACGGTCGCGGGGTTCGGGTTCACCAGAATGACCCGGTACCCCTCTTCCTTCAACGCCTTGACCGCCTGATTTCCGGAATAGTCAAACTCACACGCCTGGCCGATCACGATTGGACCGCTCCCAACGAGAAGAATCGACGAGATATCATTTCGCTTCGGCATTGTTATCTATCCTTTTTTTTCAAGATCGAACGCGAGCGTCCCGGGGAGTCCGAAACCGTCTGAAGGAAGGCGCTGAATATCCAACGGCTGTCGGTGGGACCCGGCGCACTTTCCGGGTGAAACTGGGTTGTTCTGATTGACCGTTCCCGGTCCCACAGCCCTTCGACAGTGCCGTCGTTAGCGTTCCGGAACCAGACCGACACGCCTTCGGGAAGGGTCTTTTCGTCCACCGTAAAGCCGTGATTCTGGCTCGTCACAAAGACGCGTCCCGTTTCGGAGTCCCTCACCGGATGGTTGACCCCGTGGTGGCCAAACTTCATCTTCTCCGTCCGGGCGCCTACCGCTTCCGCGATGATCTGATGGCCGAGACATATGCCCAGAACCGGCATTTCTCCGATGAGTTGGCGCGTCTGCTCCACCTGATGCTTCAGGACGGCGGGATCGCCGGGACCATTTGAGATGAGCACGCCGTCGGCGCCGACCTCCCTGATCTCCGCCGCCGTCGCCCTGGAGGGCAAAAGGGTCAGACGGCACCCGAGGGCGTGGAGTTCACGGATGATGTTTGTCTTCGTTCCGCAGTCATACAGCACGAGATGGGGCGAACTTCCGACGTCACCGCCGGAAACATTTCCCGGGGGAACGGACACGGGCGGCAGTTCCTGCCGTTCCGTGGACCCCACGAAGTCGATGAGCCCCCGTCCTTCCATGGCGGGAAAGGACCGCAGCATCTCGCCCATTCGGATCGTTTCATCTTCTGAAAGCGACGCTGAGTCTCCCTCGGGACGGCAGATAACGCCGTTCTGACTTCCTTCATTGCGAATGAGACGGGTCAGCGTCCGTGTATCCACATCGGTGATACCCGGTATCCCGGCCTCACGTAACGCATCATCAAGGGAGAGCCGCCCCGTCGGTACGGGGCCATCGTAGAGGGTTCTCGTCACAAACGCGGCAGGCGTCATGGAGCCCGCAGATTCGGCCCACTCGTATGAGACTCCGTAGTTTCCCATATGGGGATAGGTCATCGCGACAATCTGTCCCGTATAGGAGGGATCGGTCAGGACCTCAACATACCCTGACATAGCGGTGTTGAAGACGACCTCACCGATACTGGCGAGGACCGGTTCCCTTTCACCGCACTCGGCGTCCCGCACCGCGTGCAGTATCTCATCTACCGTTTGAGCTCTCGCGCCAAAGGATCGGCCCTGAAAAGTCCGGCCGTCGGCGAGTACAAGTACACAGTACTCCACAGCACCTCCCTGGTCGCCCATGGTGCATGAAAACCGCATAAATATACAAGTGTCTGCATGAATTTCGAGAAAATATACACATCCTATTTCACGCCGGCGGCGGGGCTACATAGTTCTATGAGCACTCCCGCCGCCGCGGAAGGATGGACAAAGGCAATTTCCGCTCCCCCGGCGCCCGTTCGGGGAACTTCATCGATCATGGGCAACCCGGCGCAGGAAATTGCGGCAATATCCGTTTGGAGATCGCCGCTGCGCAGGGCAACGTGATGAATTCCCGTTCCCCGCTTTTCGATATATCGGGATATCGGGCTCTCCGGCCCGACCCCTTCCAGCAGTTCTATACGTCCCGCGCCGGGGTCATCACCGACGGGAAAGACGGCTACCCGAACCTTCTGCTCCGGAACGTATTCCACTGCAGGTTCTCCCAACTTCAGTATGTCTCGGTAAAAGGGAATGCTCTCATCCAAAGACCGTACGGCGATACCAATGTGATCAATCGACTCTATCATGTTTCTCTCCATACTCAGATTCGAGCTTATCCAGGACATCCGTTATGCCCCTTCGCAACGCATGCATCGGTACATTGTCGAATCCTCCCGGTGTCGACCGCTGACTGAGCCAGCGGCGCAGGGAATCGACGGCAACATCGATCACGGCGTCCCTCGTACGCGCCTGCCGGCGGGCGGCAATTTCTCCCGTCTCCTTCAAGGCATCGATCTGCGCCAGAACGGCGGCATACAGATCGTCTACCCCCGCCCCGGTGATCGCGATCGTCCGTGCCGTAACCGGTGTGACGTCGCTGCACCGTGAGTTATTGCAGACGTACTGGAGTTCCCGTTCCAGAAGGTCCGTTCCCGGCTGATCCGCCTTATTGACGACGTATAGATCACCGATTTCGAGGACACCCGCCTTCAGCGCCTGCACCTCGTCACCTGAACCCGGCGTGAGAACCAGGAGCACCACATCCGCGGCGGAAAGGATCCCAACTTCCGACTGACCCACTCCCACGGATTCGATGAATATTTCGTCAAATCCCGCTGCGGCGAGTATGCGTACCCCGTCGATAACGGCAGCGGAGAGGCCGCCGATGTAACCGCGGGACGCCATGGAGCGGATGTAGACTTCCCGGTCCCCGCTGTGGCTTCCCATGCGTATGCGATCTCCCAGAAGTGCGCCACCGGTCAGCGGTGACGACGGGTCGACGGCGAGGGCGGCGACACGTTTGCCCTCGGCGCGTGATGCGGTAATGAGGCGATTGAGAAGCGTACTTTTCCCCGCCCCCGGGGGGCCGGTGACGCCAATGACCCACGGTTTTCCGTCATAGTCCCCGTCGGCGTCGGACCTGTTCCGGGAATGTATGCGCCGCATCAGTTCGTCCCTCTGTTCGTGGTGAGACTCGATCAGTGATATTGCCCGGGCGATCGCGCGGGGACGTCCGGCGCGCAGCTCCGTAATGAGGCGATTCAACCGGTCCACCGGGATTGACGCCTTCCTTCAATAAAATCGATCACTCCCTGTATGGGTGTTCCCGGTGGGAAGATCTCCTGAATTCCCGCATCTTTCAACGGCTGGATATCCTCATCGGGAATGATTCCGCCTGCAAAGACGACGATATCATCCGCCCCTTCCCGCCGTAACAGTTGGGTGACCCGGGGTAAAAGTTCCATGTGCGCCCCCGAGAGGAGACTCAGCCCGATAAACTGTACGTCTTCCTGAATAGCCGTCGTCACAATCGCCTCGGGGGTTTGACGGATACCCGTATAAATCACCTCGTACCCTGCGTCCCTGAGTGCACGGGCGATATACTTGGCCCCCCGATCGTGACCGTCCAGACCGGGCTTCGCGATGAGGATCCGCGCAGTTGTATCCATGCCTTCCACTCCTCCTGATTCACTCACAACGTAATCCGCTGATCATATTCGCCGTAGACCGTTCTGAAGACGCCGCAGATTTCTCCAAGCGTCGCATATGCCCGAACTGATTCGAGGATCGGCTCCATGAGAGCGATTCCCGGATCGCGGGCAGCCCGCTCAAGTCGTCGTAACGCACCTTCAACCTGTGACGACAACCGTTCCTTCCTCACCCGGCGAAGCCGTGCTACCTGTGCATCGTGTACGGCCGGATCGTGGCGCATCGTCTCGAGACGGGACGACTCGTCCTGCTCGTGGCAGTTTACGCCGACTATCCGGCGACTGGCCTCCTCGACCTCCTTCTGCCATCGATAGGCGGCATCTTCGATTTCATTCTGGATGATTCCCTCTTCGATCGCCTGAACCATACCGCCCCGCTCATCGATACGCTTTAAATAATCCCATGCCCGATCTTCCACCTCATTCGTGAGGGATTCCACAAAATAGGATCCCCCCAGGGGATCGATCGTGTCGGCGACACCGCTCTCCAGGGCGATGATCTGCTGCGTCCTGAGGGCAATGCGTACCGATTCCTCCGTCGGGAGTGCATACGCCTCGTCCCGTGAGTTTGTGTGCAGGCTTTGGGTTCCCCCGAGTACGGCGGCGAGGGCGTGGAGGGCGACGCGTACAACATTATTCTCCGGCTGGGCGGCGGTGAGCATCGCCCCCGACGTCTGGGTATGAAAACGCATCGCCTGGGACCGCGGCGATCCGCATCTGTACCGTTCCTTGAGAATGCGAGCCCACATTCTCCTGACGGCACGGAATTTTGCAACTTCCTCAAAAAAGTCGCTCCCGGCGCTGAAAAAGAATGAGAGCCGCCCGGCAAATGCGTCGATATCGAGACCCGCGTCGACGGCTGCATCGGCGTAGGCGATTGCATCGGCCAGGGTGAAGGCGATCTCCTGTACCGCCGTCGCACCGGCTTCCCTGATATGGTATCCGGAGATGCTTATTGAATTCCATTTCGGCATTTCTTCAGTGCAGAAACGAAATGTCTCCGTGATGAGGCGCATCGAAGGCTTGGGGGGGAAGATATAGGTTCCCCGGGCGATATACTCCTTGAGAATGTCGTTTTGAATCGTGCCGCGAAGGTCGGCCCGGGCAACGCCCTGTTTTTCAGCTACCGCAAGATACATTGCAAGAAGAATCGCCGCGGGAGCGTTGATCGTCATCGACGTCGACACGTCCTGCAGGGGTATGCGGTCAAAGAGCACTTCCATGTCCGCAAGAGAATCGATGGCAACGCCGACCTTTCCCACCTCCCCGAAGGAAAGGGGATGATCCGAGTCCAGACCGATCTGGGTAGGAAGGTCAAAGGCGACGGAAAGCCCCGTCTGCCCCTGATCGAGGAGATAGCGGTACCGTTCATTCGACTCTTTTGCCGTGGCAAATCCCGCATATTGGCGCATCGTCCAATAGCGGCCGCGATACATGGTAGGCTGAACGCCCCGTGTAAAGGGAGGCTTCCCGGGAAATCCGAGGCGGGAGATATACCATTTCTCGTTCGCGTCCCCTTCGGAGGAATCGGAAAGTCGTGCCGCCGATGAGGTGCCGTCTCCGACGGAACCGAAGTCCGTTGCCGGTGACTGGAGGTCAAGGGGTGTATAGAGGGGACGCACGGAAATTCCGGATGCCGTACGAAAATCACCGTTTCGTCGCTCCGGATGTGTGCGCAGAACGGGCTCAACCGTTTCCGTACGCCAGCGTTTCAACTCTTTGTAGAGACCCATACAAACAGTTGTAACGCCCCCTTCCGTTCCTGTAAAGAAAAGTCGTATCACTCCGGGAATTCGTGATCCCGCTCGTATCTCAGCGCCTTGTGCAGACTGTGCATCATGAAAAGCATGATCACTGCAAAGGGAAGCGCGGCGATGATCGCCATACGCTGCAACGCTTCCAGTCCCCCCGAAACGAGAAGTACCACCGCCGCGCCCGATTGAATCACCCCCCAGATGATCTTGCGCGACGACGCCGGGCGCAGAGTTCCCCCACTGGTCATCATCGCGAGCACATACGTCGCGGAATCGGCGGACGTAATGAAAAAAATCGAGAGGACAACGAGCGCCAGGAGCGTGAGCACCATCGTCGCCGGTAACCGCCGGAGAAGCACAAATAGCGCCGACGAAACGTTTTCAACGGCGATCTCCCCGAGACCGCCGCTGCCGTACAGTTCGATATGCAGTGCAGTACCGCCAAAAACGGCAAACCAGAAAAACGTTAACAGCGTAGGGACGAGGAGCGCACCGAATACAAACTCCCGAATCGTGCGCCCCCGGGAAATGCTGGCGATGAAGAGTCCGACGAAGGGGGACCAGCTGATCCACCACGCCCAGTAAAAGAGCGTCCAGTCCTGGGTCCACTGAAATCCGCGAAAGGGATTTGTGGAAAGGCTCAGATCGACAAGGTCCGACACATACGAGCCGAGGGTGCTTACAAAGACATTGAAAATATAGGAGGTGGGGCCGAGGACGAGCACCACCGTCATGAGCAACAGCGTTACCATGACATTCGCGCTGCTCAGAATGCGGATACCTTTGTCCAGACCGGTCAGACTGGAGATGAGGTACAAAACGGTGACCACCGCGATGATAACGAGCGCCGAGTTGAGGGTGTCGGGAATACCGAAAGCCGCAACAAGACCTCCACGTATTTGCAACGCGCCGAGGCCGAGGGAGGTGGCCACACCAAATACAGTCGCAAAGACTGCGGTCGTATCGATAACACGACCGGGCCATCGATTCACGGCATCCCCGATCAGCGGAAAAAACACGCTTGAAATAAGGGGCGCCATACCCCGACGGAACGAAAAATACGCGATTGAAAGAGCCATAAGGATGTATACGGCCCAGGGATGAATACCCCAGTGAAAGAAACTGCGCACCATTGCAAAGTGGGCGGCGTCTCCGCTTCCCCCTTCAAGGTACCCCGGCGGCCGTCCGAAATGGTGGAGCGGCTCCGCCACCCCCCAGAAGACGAGACCAATCCCCATGCCGGCGGCAAAGAGCATACTGAACCAGCCGAGATAACTGTACTGCGGCTTTTCCCAGTCCTTTCCCAACCGAAGCTTTCCCAGGGGACTGAGGGCGAGATAGACCACAAAGACCAGAAAAAGGAAGATCGCGATGAGGTATCCCCATCCGAAATTGGCAAGAATGGCGGTGTGAATAGACTTGGTTACATCGTCCAGCGCGACCGGTGCGGCGGCTCCGGCGATGACGACGGCAAGTACGATAATAAGAGACGGTATCAGTACCGTCTTTGGTCGCTTCACAATGCTACGCTCCCGGAGGAATGATCAGAACCGAGGATGACGCACGATATGCGATCTCTTCCGCAACTGATCCGAGAATAGACGACCTCTTCTCACGTCTTCCCTTTCCAACGATGACGAGATCGGGGGTGACGGTGGATACGAATTTCACCACTTCCCTTCGCGGACTCCCCACATGGTCGACCACTTCGATATCCAGGGGCGCAGCCGCCCGGTACGCATCCCGTATGGTCCCGGCGATATCGTTGAGGCGGGACGTAACGGAATGACGTCGCTCTTCCTCCGCCTTCGGATCGGGCGCGCGTTCACCGGCATGGAAGATATGAAGCTTCCCAATGGAGAGACCGGACCGGGCAAACACCGGCGTGACCACATCGTCAATGCGGTGAAAGTCGGTGGCAAAAACGACGTGCAGGGGAGCACCTGATCTTCCGCCGGAAGGCCGGAAGACGAGGGTGCTTCGATCATTCATTCTCAGGATATCCCGGGTTACACTGCCGACAAGACTCCGCTGCAACCAGTTCTTGTGCTTCCATGGAATGGCGATAAGATCCGCGTTCCAGGCTGCGGCGCCCTGAAGAATCTCCACCGGCGGTGAACCCGTCAAAATCTGGGAGGAGACCGAAATCTCTTCCTGCAGCCCCTTCACGAGCTCCTCGAGACGGGGTGCTCCCCGTCTGCCCGCGCCGGCCGACGACGCGACGTGAAGAAGGCGAAAGGTTTGAAGACCCAGACGTTCCATGAGCGTCAGAACGCCACGAATCCGTTCCTCCGGCTCGTGGAGGTCCAGAGGTATCACCGCTGATTTCAATGGTTCAGAGTAATCGGACGTCACCCTCCGCGGTAGCTCCCGCTTTGATCGTCAAGGCGGCGGGCCCACAGGAGGGCAAGGACACCGGTAAGAACGGCGTATATTCCGACAAGCCAGGAGAATGCAACAATGCCCGCCTCGGGACGAAAGAAGAGAAGAAGCCCGACGATCGCTGAAATTCCTCCCGTCATCCCCGAGAAAAGGGGAAATCCTGCAAAATCCCTGTTCTGAAACGCGACATACAGTTGAAGCCCTCCCCGTACGAGGAGCCAGATAGCGATAAGGAGTACAACGATACGCAACGCCGCACCGGGCATCAGGACAAGCATGAGGGCGACGATGAGTCCGACGGCGCCCTGGGCGACGGCCGTCCACGTATAGAGCCCGCCCCTGTCACGAGAGAAAAAGTCGAGGAGCGCCTCGACAAGAAAAAACGCACCCACAAGGAAGGCAAAAACCCGTGCCGTAATGGAGGGCCAGATGAGCGCGGCGGCACCGATTCCAATGGCCACGACACCGCTAACGGTCAATAATGGTTTGTTTGTAGTAAAGACGATCATTTTTTACTCCCTTTCATTAAAGTACCATTAACTTACTCTTCCGTCATCTCATAGCCATAACCATCCAGGTTTGTTACTTTCCGGATATGGCAGAACAAAAAAAACCGAAACAGCAGAGTCCTTTCGGGCCGGATTTTCGAAAACGAAGCGCATTGTTCGTTTTGTTGCCTCTGCTGTTTCTCCTTCCCTGGATTACCGGACGCTTTGCAACGACATCGCAGACGGCCGTTCCCTACTCCTTTTTTGTGCGACAGCTGGACGACGGTAACGTGCAGTCCGTCGTCATCCAGGAGGAAGAGGTCACCGGGACCTTTCGACGGCAAACTGAATTCACCGATCAGCGGAATGTAACCCATCAGGTCACTGAGTTCATCACCTACCTTCCCGCAACGGTGGACGGTGCCTATCTTGACCGGTTGAGCAGGACCGACGTGTCGGTAACCACCCTGCCCACCCGCGACAATTCCGGTTGGGTGATGGTCCTGAATATTCTCCCCTTCGTCCTCCTTATTTATCTCTTCGTACGCTTCAATCGTGCGACGCGACAACAGGGAGGCGGATTCGGCGGCGGGATGTTCTCCATGGGAAACAACAAGGCAAAGAAGTACCAGAAAGACTCAAGCAGCGTGCATTTTTCCGACGTGGCCGGCGCGGATTCCGCCAAGGACGAGCTTGTGGAAATCGTGGATTTCCTGAAAAAGGCCGAACGCTACTCCGAGGTGGGCGCCGAGATCCCTCACGGGGTGCTCCTTGTCGGACCGCCGGGAAGCGGCAAGACGCTCCTCGCCCGCGCCGTCGCGGGAGAGGCCGACGTGCCCTTCTATTCGATTTCCGGCTCCGATTTCATTGAAATGTTTGTCGGCGTCGGCGCATCACGGGTTCGCAACCTGTTCAAGGACGCCCGCGACAACGGCCCGGCGATCATTTTCATTGATGAACTCGATTCCATCGGGCGACAGCGCGGCGCCGGACTGGGCGGTGGCCATGATGAACGGGAACAGACGCTGAACCAAATGCTCGCAGAGATGGATGGTTTTGAAAAACACGAAAGCGTCATCGTCCTCGCCGCCACCAACCGGCCCGATGTCCTCGATCCCGCACTGCTCCGTCCGGGGCGTTTCGACCGCCGAGTGACCGTTCCCGCCCCCGCCATGGGAGACCGGGAGAAGATACTCCAGATACATACAAAGAAGCGTCCCACCGGGGAGGACGTCGACCTGTCCGCCCTTGCCCGGACGACCCCCGGCTTCAGCGGGGCCGACCTCGCCAACCTCGTCAACGAAGCGGCAATTCAGGTTGTAAGGGACGAAAGAAAGGCGATCACCCAGCGGGATCTCCTCACCGCCCGTGACAGGGTTGTCCTCGGCCTGAAGCGCAGCGGCGTCGTTATGAGTGAGGATGAGCGCAAGACCGTCGCATACCATGAGGCGGGTCACGCCGTCACCGCGGCACGACTACCTACGGCGGAGCCGGTCCATCGGATTACGATCATCCCCCACGAGCGCGCGATGGGGGTTACCCAGCAGATGCCTGAGGGAGATATGTATCTCCTCCGGGAGGACTACATCAGGGATCGTCTGGTCGTACTCATGGGTGGTCGCGCCGCCGAGGAAGAGATATTCGGCGTCGTCACCAGCGGTGCGGAAAACGACCTGAAGGAAGCGCACAAGCTTGCACGCCGGATGGTTACCGAATGGGGCATGGGCGACGTCTTTCGGAACACCGCCTTTGCCTCGGACGCGCGGGAGGTCTTCCTCGGGAACGACATCGGCCGACAGAACGACTACAGTGACGACAGCGCCCGGCGCATCGACGAGGAGATCCACGACATCCTGAAAAACGCCTATCAACGTGCCCAGGAACTCCTCCGGGAGAATGCGGATGCACTGCAGTCGCTGGCGGAGGCGCTCCTCGAGGAGGAGGAAATCGATCGGTCCCGGATGGAGGAGATCATCAACGGGCGGGAGTGACCGGAAAAGCCGCATTTTTCTCTCCCTTCATCGACGGCGCTGTTCTATACTGGGGGTATGAAAATCCGGAAAGTATGCCTGATGACCAATGAGTATCCTCCCAACGTGTACGGCGGCGCCGGTGTTCACGTGGAATACCTGAGCCGCGCGCTCGCCAGACTGGTTGAGGTCGAAGTCCGATGTTTCGCGGGAAAAGACGCACCCGCCGGCGGTATTCGCAGGGACGGAAACGTGACGGTCCGCGATTACGCGCCATGGAAGGAAATGGGTGAGAACACGGATCCCCGCTTTGTATCAGCGATGGGTGCATTTTCCAGAAGTCTCGCCATGGCGAAGGACAATCTTGATGCCGACGTCGTCCACTGTCACACCTGGTACACCCAAATGGGCGGGCTTGTCGCGTCGCAGTTGTGGGGGATTCCCTTTCTTCTCACCACCCACTCTCTGGAACCGCTCCGCCCCTGGAAGGTGGAACAGCTTGGAAACGCATATCACCTGAGCAGCTGGATGGAAAAGACGGCAATCGAGTCGGCGGATCGCGTTATCGCCGTATCAGGTGAGACTGAAGCGGACGTCCATCGCCATTTTTCCGGTGTCGAATCGCGGACGCGGGTGATTCACAACGGTATCGATCTCGGAGAATACACTCCCACGGTGGAAACCGACGCGATCACCGCCCACGGCGTCGATCCGACAAAACCGTATGTCCTCTTCGTCGGACGCATCACGCGTCAAAAGGGAATAATCCATCTGGTGGACGCCATTCCCCATATCGACAAAGATATTCAGGTCGTCCTCCTCGCGGGAGCTCCCGATACGCCGCAAATCGCAGAGGAAATGAAGGAACATATCGCCCTGGCCCGGAAGGGACGGGACAACGTCTTCTGGATCGATAAAATGCTGCCCCGCAGGGAGACGATACAGTTTTATACCCACGCCACCGTTTTTGCCTGTCCGTCGGTATACGAACCCTTTGGTATCATCAACCTGGAGGCCATGGCGTGTAAGACCGCCGTCGTCGCCTCCCGGGTGGGAGGCATTCCGGAGGTCGTCGTCCCCGGAGAAACGGGACTTCTCGTCGATCCCGACCTTATTCCCGGTACCTTCTCACCCCGGGATCCGCACAGGTTTTCCCGGGACCTGGCGGAAGCCGTCAACGCCGTAGCCGGAGACAGGGAGACGGCGCGCCGCTACGGGGAGGCGGGACGGACACGGGCGGAACGCCATTTCAGCTGGGACGCAATTGCCGAGAAGACCCTCGCCCTCTACAACGAGGCGGCGGAAGAAAGACGGGATTCGACGGAGAGCACGACGACATGACCGCCCTGGAAGCGCTATCTCAGGCGGACCCGTCGGTCCCGCTGTCTGTGGAAGCCTTTGCCGACCGGGCGTACCGGACGGCACGGAATCCCCTGCGAAATCCCGTCAAGGAGATAATGGACGCCGCTCCATCGGTAGAAGAGACTCCTCCGATGCTCGGGATTTTCAATGACATACCGTGGCACCGGTACCGCGAATCCGAGGCCCATGCGTGGGCACAGGCCGGTTTTCTCTGGGTCGTCAACGACGGTGAACACAGCCAGTGGGAAGGATACTACGGGCGCGAACAGAACGCTTCGATTCTGCGGCTGGGCATGCTTCCGGTCCAACGACTCCCCAGGGAAGCGATAAGTACCCACGGTGACGCTTTACAACTGGGTGCCCGCGCAACGATGCGCCCCTACGGTATCACCGCAGAGGAATCGACACGTTACTTTCAATCGATAACCTTTCCCACGCCCGGCGCGGCCACTCCATACGACCGCGGAGGCTTTCCCGTCCGCGGCGGTGACCGCACAATGTATTTTTCACCATCATCCCTCAGGGAGGCGGAAGGCGAGACTCAGGGGTGGGTTCAGTTTGAAACCGATGAGTACATACGCGATACCTCAGTACGCGATCGCGTTCTCGATATCATGGCATCCCGGGGACGTAACAGGGCATGCGGATTTGTGGGCCCCTTCGACGCCCTCATGCGCAGCGGCAATCACGACGCCGCGGACGCAGTTGCCTCCCTCATTCACGCCGCGGCCGTACGCAACATCCACATGGGCATTCTCGTCAGTCCGGGGTCAACCGACAATGCCCGGGCGATGGAGGAGTCGATGGTCCGCATGATCGACCTCGGAGCGCGCCTTCTTGCCGTTCACGTCATGACAAGTGATCTGACCTACCGCGGCGCTGCGGCAACGACGGAACCCTTCTTTCGGGCGTGCCGGCGCTGCGGATTCTGAAGCGCCACGGCAGCTCCACCGCCATGTACGTCCGACCGGCGGGACAACGCGTTGCGACAATGTACTTTACAGACGACGCGTTTTCCGTACCATGAAGATATGACCTATCCCCTCTACTATGACGATGCAACGGCGACGAAGTTCGAAGCAAAAATCATTGAAATCGGTGAACATCGACAGGCAATCGTCCTCGACCGGACACTTTTTTATCCCGAAGGGGGCGGCCAGCCGGCCGACCGCGGCACGATTAATGGAAGCGTTATAACGGATGTGCAGAAACGGGACGACGGAGCGATCGTCCATCAGCTCGCGCACCCCCTGGAGGCGTCGATTTCCGTCGGAAACGCCGTCACCGGTGTCATTGACTGGGAGCACCGATTTGATTATATGCAACAGCATTCCGGGCAGCACGTCCTTTCCGCCGCTCTCTGGACGGTCGCCGAAGCGGCAACGGTCAGTGTTGCCCAGGGCAGCGATGTGACAAGCATCGAAATAGACACGGACCGGCTGTCGTCGCAGCAAATCAACGCCGTTGTTGACTGTGCCAACGAGGCGATCCGCGACAATCTGCCCATTCACGGATTCTGGATCACTGAAGATGAACTGCCCCGATACCGGCTTCGTCGTGCTACCGGACGGAAAGGCAAAATCCGGCTCGTACAGGTAGGAAATGACGACCGTCCCTATGATCTCGTCGCATGTGGAGGAGTACACCTGCCGTCGACGGCGTCCCTCAACGCCGTACAGGTTGTTCAGGAGGAACGCATCAGGGGACATCAGCGCTTTCACTTCAAAATCGGCAATCGGGCACTGGTGGACTATCGGGCAAAACACACGGTCGTCGTCGATGCGGCGGAGAAATTTTCCGCCCCGTTTTCCCTGCTCCCTGAACGGATAGACACGGAACGGAACGAAATCCAGGAGCTGAGACGATCGTTGAGAATACGGGCGGAACGCATAGCCGGTTATATCCTCAACGGTGCCGAGCGAGTACATGGCGGTATCATCCTGCATAACGAGGACCCCGATGTCTTCAAGGCGCTGGCGGAAGCGGCAACGGTGAACCCGCAGGAGCGGCTGGTTGCGGTAAATATTGAGGCAGAAAAGATTCACTGGGCGGTGGTTATCGGTGCGGAGCTGCCGTTTCCCGCGGACCGTTTGAGGAAAGAGCTCCTCTCGCCGCTCAATGCAAAAGGCGGAGGGAAGGCGCCGCTGTGGCGCGGCATTATCCCCGTCGATGGAACCGGTACCGACGACGCAAATGCCCTGGCGAGGCGATTTGTGGACGCCTTTGCCGCTCTGTGGTAGCGACGCCGTTCGCGAAGCCGCTATAACGCACCCGGAATATCGCGCATACCAAGCGGGGCAGATGTTTTCGTACTGAACGGGGCGTGGACGATTCAATAGACACGATTGCGGCGGAGCGTTTCGGCGTACCCTATCTGTTTCCGTATCAGCGTCTGGTGGTCCGGAATATTCTCTCCGCCGCGGAACCCTTGATCACGGGAAACGCACCGTCTGAAGACGCGACCGAAATGGGGCGACAGATCGTCATTTTGCCCACCGGTGCGGGCAAGAGCCTCTGTTTCCAATTGCCGGCTACACAATTCCCCTTCCCCACGCTTGTTGTATACCCCCTACTCAGCCTCATGAATGATCAGGAGCGCCGCATGTCTGAGGCGGGTTTTATCACGGTACAGCTGAAGGGCGGTATGACTCCCGCCGATCGACGTACGGCAGCCGACAAAATCACCGGTCGTTGCGATTTCATTCTCACCAACCCCGAAACGTTGCGTCGTCCGGATATACAGGAACTTCTTCGTCGCGCCCGCCCCCTTCACGCCGTCCTGGACGAGGCTCACTGCATCAGTGAATGGGGCGACACCTTCCGCGACGCCTATCTCACGGTGGGAGAATCTCTTTCCGGAATCGACGTTCCCCTGATTACGGCATTTACCGCAACTGCTTCAGAAAAAGTGATCGCCCGCATCAGGGAAGTTCTCTTCCCGGAAGGCCGTGCCCATCTCATCAGGGGCAACGCGGACCGGCAAAACATCTCTTACAGCGTCATTTCATGTCTCAGTAAGCGCCGCGCCGTCGCCGCCATGCTTCGTGGCGGGGCGCTTACTGACACCTCCGTTGGAGAACACGACGCATCCGCCTCCCCCGACGATCCCCTGCCGGTCTTTTCCCCGGGACAGAGGATTCCGCGGCCGGCGATCATTTTTTGCCGTACCAGGGGGGAAACACACTTCTACGCCGCCGTTGCGGCGCGCAGCGTCGGCCGGAGTCGTTGCTTTTCCTACCATGCAGGCCTCTCCGGATCTGAAAAACGACGGATCGAGAAAGAGTTTTTTTCTTCTCCCGACGGCGTCCTTGCCGCCACATGCGCCTACGGTATGGGAGTGGACAAGAAAAATGTACGGGCCGTGATACACACATATATTCCCGCTTCGGTGGAAGCGTTTCTGCAGGAGAGCGGTCGGGGCGGACGGGACGGAGCCCCCGCCCTCTCGGTCACACTTGTGGATGGCATCGACGTGGTTGCCTACCGCGATCGGACGCGGACCAGCTCGTCGAGTCCCGTGGAAGACGTCTTCTTCAGTGCTACCTGCCGTCGCACCGGACTTCTTCGTTGCATGGGATACGACCAGGACACCTGCGGCGGCTGTGACCACTGTGTCCGGGGAAGATGTGTGACGTGTTCTCCCGGGATGGTCCTTGCGACGATCTCTATAGCCGTAACGCCGCAGCGGCTGCACACGTCCCAGTGGATCGCTCTGTGGCAGGGGCGGGGGTCCTCGGCATCACGACTCGCCGGCCACCGTCACCTTCCCGGATGGGGGCTCTTCCGCGGCTGGCGGAGCGATGAACTGGAGGAGGGACTTGAGAACCTTGATGCGGTCGGTTTGATTTCTCTGCGGCGGGATATCGTCTATCCCCGATGGAGAATCAGTCGGTCGTTGCTTCAAGGTAATAGGGATTTCCCCCGATGAGTCCCGTCGTCCTGAAGAGGAGATCGTTCATCGCCGCCGCGCTGTCCACGAAGGTGGTCGGATGATCGCCGAGGAATGTATCCACCGGTTCGCGACGGCCGCGGGCGTTCCGTACGCGGTCAGCCATGAGTGACCGAAAGTACCAGCGCGTCGCCGCTTCCGGCCGCTGCAGGAGATAGGCCTGAAACTCGTTGTACATGAGGTACTCGTCTCCGGGGGCGTACCCCATCCAGCCCAGCATATCCCGCCAGTACTGACGTTCCCGCTCGGAAAGGCTTGACCGCCAGTAATCGGATACTCCCCGGTGAAATTCGTCCTCCTCGTAGAGCACACCGTGCATCGCCTCATGCACCACCAACAGACGTCGGTGTTCTCCGGTGCTTTCCCGGCTCACCCCCAATACGCCTCCCGAGCCGGGCCGCCATCCGCCGCGTTCGTCGCGGATGATGATCCCGTGACGTTCCACCACATCCCGCAGGAGCAGTTCATAGCTGTTGAGGGGAAAGTCTTCGCGTTCAGCGGCGGTATAAAAATCGGCGAGGCCCTCGGGGCGATAGTTATGGGCGTTGTAACCGTGGAGGCCTGAGAGCTCCTCATCGGTAAGGAGGGAACCGATATAGCCGCGCTTCTCAACAAAAAAGGCCATTCGTTTGAAAAACTTCGACTGTACCGCGTAGGAGACCGAGTCGACCCACAACACATCGGGAAACGTCGACCACGAGAAGAGTTCAAACTCATCGTTGCGCCATGAAGATACGGGATAGCGGGTGAGTTCCGACAGCTCCACGGTGATGGGGCCCGATGACTCCCCCGAATCGGCGACGACTGAAAAACCGGTCAGTTGGAAGGGATAGTCCCGAATTCCCCTTTCGATCTGCAGGTACTCTCCCTGGAGTCCCCACAGGGCGGGTCGGAATGTGGTCGTTCCACCCCGGGGACGCATATTCACGCGTACACGGGTCGCACCGTCGCTGATCATTGCATGGGGTCGGTCGCTGCGATCCCCGAAAACGGCGACGCCGTCAATTTCTTCCTCAATCCAACGATATGAGAGCGCGTACGTTACGGGATCACTCGCCATAGACTCAGAAGGAAGGCGGACGATCCACCTTCCCTCTTCTACTGAGACGGGCAACCTATAGTCGACAGTGAAAATCCCGTCGTCACGCAAGCCGACCGAGGGCGACGATGGATGGGGACCAAAGGTGATTGCATCCACACGGTATTGCCCCGTCGCTCCCGGGAAAAAGGTAAGCCCGGAATCTTCGATGAAGGAACCTCCCCGGATAAACCACGACGGCAGCGGCAGAACCATTTCGAACACGCCGGCGCCGGGGGCGCTCAAGGATGCATTATCCATATCAAAGAGGGAGGAAAAGGAGACGCTGCCTTCGCGATCACCGGCAAAAAAGCTGATCATTCCGCCCCGGGGATCGCCGGTCACGCGGATGCGAAGGGTTTCAACCGACGGTGCGGCATGTTCGTCCCGGAACGTGACTGAATAGCCGTCCCGGCTTTTGCCGATGACGAGTTCCTCCCCGGCGGGGAGCCGCTCCCGGTCGCTCATTTCTATGGGAACTTCCCCCTCGGGAGTGGAAATGAGCACGGGAACACCCTCGATTGTGCGATGACAACCGAGGAGTGACAGTAATATGACGGCGAGGAGAACCCATCTCCGGCGTCCTGATGGCCTGTGAACCGGCATGGGTATCGTCGCGTCCGAATTCCACGGAAGACCGTCTTTCATGGGGAGAGCCGATCCGGTTTCAGCTTATGCGAAGGAGACTCTTGGCGATGAGCTCCGCGATTTCCCGCTTGCGATTCGGTTTCATCGCCGGATCATTACCCAGGAGATGCTGCAATCGACTATCAAATTCCTCAGGCAACGTTTCAAGTTCCGTGAGCGCAACGCGCAGGCTCCGGCCCGAGGGCTCAAAACGGCGGTTTATCGCAAGGATGAGATTGCACGCATTCTCAAGAAAACTCGAAAGAGAAAGGTGATAGAAAAGCGGTTCTCCACTGTAGACCGCGCTGGTGAGATCCGAGAGGGCGTGCTCCATATGGGCCCGGAGCATATCGACTCGCCGCGTCCAGAACGCTTCCGGCAGATCGGCAAGGGTTCGCCGTATCACCGTCAACCACGTGCTCCGCTGCAGCACCGCGTCGGCGTTGGCGGGGGGGGGGGGGGGGGGGGGGGGGGGGGGGGGGGGGGGGGGGGGGGGGGGGGGGGGGGGGGGGGGGGGGGGGGGGGGGGGGGGGGGGGGGGGGGGGGGGGGGGGGGGGGGGGGGGGGGGGGGGGGGGGGGGGGGGGGGGGGGGGGGGGGGGGGGGGGGGGGGGGGGGGGGGGGGGGGGGGGGGGGGGGGGGGGGGGGGGGGGGGGGGGGGGGGGGGGGGGGGGGGGGGGGGGGGGGGGGGGGGGGGGGGGGGGGGGGGGGGGGGGGGGGGGGGGGGGGGGGGGGGGGGGGGGGGGGGGGGGGGGGGGGGGGGGGGGGGGGGGGGGGGGGGGGGGGGGGGGGGGGGGGGGGGGGGGGGGGGGGGGGGGGGGGGGGGGGGGGGGGGGGGGGGGGGGGGGGGGGGGGGGGGGGGGGGGGGGGGGGGGGGGGGGGGGGGGGGGGGGGGGGGGGGGGGGGGGGGGGGGGGGGGGGGGGGGGGGGGGGGGGGGGGGGGGGGGGGGGGGGGGGGGGGGGGGGGGGGGGGGGGGGGGGGGGGGGGGGGGGGGGGGGGGGGGGGGGGGGGGGGGGGGGGGGGGGGGGGGGGGGGGGGGGGGGGGGGGGGGGGGGGGGGGGGGGGGGGGGGGGGGGGGGGGGGGGGGGGGGGGGGGGGGGGGCAGGCGATAGAGGCCGTAGGTCGTGCCGAGGAGGTCACCCTTCTCGGGGAAGCGTGCCATGGAAACGACATGATCGACGTTGGTGATCGCCTTGTATTCCACCCGCACCGGTATATCGTCAAGTAGGAAGCGGTCTTTCTGTCCATCCACGGTGGATTCAAACATCACCGTTTCATTGAACGCCCGCTCCCGGTCTTCCAGCGAGGGAAAGACTCCATGGTAGTACACGTCGTAACTGATAAAAAAACTTGGATCGAACCGGTCGGAGCCAAATCTGAGCACCGTCACGGTGTCGACGGTATCCCAGCTCTGCATCACGGTGCGGATATAGTCGTTTATACGCTCAATAATTGCATCCATATTGAGGCTACTGTACCATAGGACGCGTATATATGGCCACGATTCTCTGGGCACTTCGCTTTGCCGCCAATATTGAGCAGACCCTCTACACATTCCGGAAACGGTACTTTCAGGCGACCGGTGACACCTCGACGATGTTTCTGCCGCCGGTTATTCCGATCGCCGTGACACCCCTGTTACCCGCGATCCACACGCTGGATGTGTTCCGGAAACGGCACCATCTCGTTCTTTCCGAAGGATCTACCGCGAATGAACCGATATTGCACGGTTTTGCCCGACTTCAGAACGATCTGCGAGACGAATTTTCTCCCCTCGTTGAAGATTCGGTCCTGATGCCCTCCTCGCGGCCGCTGGTCCGGATTTCCTGGAGCGCCACTACCGGGATACCGGAATCGCCGCCCCTTCCCGCGACATCGGCCCTATGGCTGTCGCTCTACGACATAACCCTGGGAGATGATGAACAGTGGTGGTCCGGCAGCAGATGGGAACTGAATTTTTGTCGGCGACTCTCTAACCGTTCCGATCCGCCACGATAATTCGATCCCGTCCCGATTCTTTGGCGAGATAGAGCGCGTCATCGGCCGCTTTCGTAATATCAAAGGACGTTTCAAACAACGGATATTCCGCCAGACCGCAACTGAAGGAGACGGTAAAGTCGCCGTCCGCCGCGACGTGGTGCACCGAGCAGAAATCCTCGCGAATGCGGTTCATGATACGCGCCGCATGAACACCGTCGGTGTTAAAAAGGATTATCCCGAACTCTTCACCGCCATACCGCCCTACGACGTCGGTACGGCGCAGCCGTTCCACCAGCAGACGGGACAGATTCTTTATCACCCTGTCGCCGGTAAGATGTCCGTAGGTATCGTTGACGTCCTTAAAGCGGTCTATATCGACCATCGCAAAGACGAGACTCGTTCCGATTCGCCGCGCACGCTGAACTTCATGCTCCAGGCGCTGTTTCAGGTTTGTGTGATTGAGCAACCCCGTCAGGGAGTCCCGTTCCATGAAATAACGCATCTGCCTGTTTCTCGATGCCCGAAGGCGGACGGAGCGCACGATATGTTCAAGCGTAAAGGGATTGGTAATGACATCATCGCCGCCGCCCTGAACCGCCTCGAGATGGTGACGGGAATCCTTTTCGACGGAGTGAAAAATGATCGGTATACTCACGAAATTTTCGTTTTGACGAATGACCGCCGCAAGTTCGATACCGGAACAGCGATTCATGTGCATATTGATGAGAACGAGTTCCGGTTTGTATTCAACGAGCACCCGAAAAATATTTTCCGGATCGGTGACGACCGAGGTAATCATACCCGCCTGTTGGAGTGAAAGCGCGATAGAGGAAACGTAGTCGGGATCCTCGTCGACGATGAGGACGTGGTAGGGCTCCTTTTTCCGCCTCTTGAGAATATCATCCAGCTGAATGACAAGGCCTCCCACATCCATTGGCGCCGAGACAAAGGCATCGGCCTGAAAGCGGACCGACAGAAGCCGCGTTGAAAAAGCGTCGTCACCGCCGACGAGGACGGTGACAATCCGGTCCATATATTTCCCGCGGACTTCGCCCATTGCGGCGTGTCGGTCGGGGTGCTCCGACACGTACGAGACTTCGGCGAGAAAGAGACACGATTCAACCGTATCGTCATGTTCATCGAGATAAGTGAGAATTTCGTCGGGTTCCCGTACGTGTATCGTCAAGATTCCGAATACTGCAAGTTGTTCGGAGAAGTCAGCGGGCAGCCCGCGGACCGTTCCGCCCACCGCCACGACCCGCAACGCATCACCTGTATCTTCCGCCCGGGTTCGTTCCCACTTCCCGGGGAGGACGCTTATCTGCGTTCCTTCACTCCGCAGTTCCTCAATGAGAGAGGATGTCCGGGGCGCAATGATCCCCTTGTGCGAGGAAAGATCGATTTCGATCGCTTCCTCTGCACGTCGTGCCCGTTCACTCAGTCCGGCCATTCCGAAGGTCAATGCCGTACCGGCCAGACGATGAACCCTCATGCGCAATGCCCTGAGGGCGTCGCTGTTACCGTTTTTTGCGTCGTCGTGAAGCGTAACAATTTCCCGTATTTTCGCGGGTAACCCGTCCCGGAAGTGCCGGGCCAGCATGGCGAGTCGTTTGTTCACAGTCGGTGATAAAGCGTCCATACCTGATCGAGTATATTCGACAATTGGGAGATTTGAAATTGCCTTATCGCTCTATGTTGTCCCGTCTACCGGCGCATCCGATTGCCCCATGTGCCGGAGTGCCCATTGGGCGTGTTCAGCCAGCATTTCATCATCACCGTCGGCAATCGACTGAACCAGGTCTACCAGGTCCTCGGCATGAAGATTTCCCGCGGCGACGAGGGCATTTCGGATCATCTTTCGCCGACCAGCCCGCATCAGGGGTGAACCGGCAAATCGCTCGACGAACGCTTCGTCCTCCTTCATCGTCAATATATCACGAAGTATGACCCGTTCCCCGGCAATGGGCGTCGTGAAACCGGAGACGTCCGTCACCTGTGCACGCACATTCAGGGGGCACACCTCCTGGCAGAGATCACACCCGAATATCCAGCTACCCATATGCGGACGAAGGTGTTCCGGTATCGGGCCGTCATGCTCTATGGTCAGGTATGAAATGCATTTGGAGGCATCGATGCGGTGGGGACCGAGAAGCGCGCCGGTAGGGCAGACATCGATGCACCTTGTGCAATTTGTCGGGCAGCCGCCGTGATGTCTTCCCGCCGCCTCCCCGGGGGGATAGTATTTTGTCGTCACAATCTCACCGAGAAAGAACCAGCTTCCCAGTTCCCCGTTTATGAGCAATGTGTTGCGCCCGGTAAAACCGATCCCCGCAGTTTCGCCGTAGTGACGTTCCGCCAGGGGTGTTGCGTCGGTGAATGCCCTGAACGTCTCGTCGGGATAGCGGCTGCCGAGCTTTCGGGCGATGCGCTTGAGCCGTTTCCCCAGCTCCTTATGGTAATCCCTTCCCCATGCGTAGCGGGCAACCAGACCGGCGTGGTGCGGGTCGGATGCGGATGGTGTTCGACGTTGATAGTAGTTTATCGCTCCGAAGACTATCGTCCGGGCGCCCGGTACGATCTTATCGGGACGATACTTCCCTTCCCGGTGGCGTTCCATGAATGACATTGATCCGTGATACCCCTTGAACAACCACCGGTCGTACCGTTCTTCATCCTCCCTTGAAGGCGTTGCCGCGGTGACGCCCAGAACTTCAATCCCCTCCTCTGCAAAGAGCGACTGCAGCTCGTCCGGTACCTGCGGACGCCACGGTTTTCGGACGATCATCCCGTACCCCCTGCAATGGTAAAGGCTGAAGGACAGAGATCGGAGAGGACGCACTGATCACACGCCGGCTTCCGGGCGAAACACACCCGTCTGCCGTGATAGTTCAACCGCATGCTCGCGCTGTTCCAGTGTTCCCGGGGTAGAACCGCCGCGACGTCCCGTTCCAAACGCAACGGATCCTTTGCGGAAGAAAACCCGAGCCGCTGGACGAGACGGGAGAAGTGGGTGTCCACGATGAGTGCGGGAAGGTCGTATATGTGAAGAAGGATGACGCCCGCCGACTTGCGGCCGACTCCGCGCAGACCGGTAAGATCCTCCATCGTATCCGGCACCTCTCCGCCGTGCCGTTCTACAAGCATTTCCGCGGTGGCGACGATGCTTTTCGCCTTCTGCCGAAAAAATCCTACCGAATGTATGATCGTCTCCACCTCGGCAACATCCGCCGCGGCAAGGGCGTGTGGATCGGGATACCGGGCAAAGAGGGCGGGCAGTATCGCGTTCACCTGATCGTCCGTCGTCTGGGCGGAGAGAATCACCCCGATGAGCAGCTCAAAAGGGGTTGAATAGCTGAGCATGCTCGGCGTTTCCGGGTAGAGCTCCGTCAGTCTTTCAAGTATCGCAATCGCCCGGGCCGTTTCGTGTTCACTCATTTCGCCAAGCACTATAACACTCATCCCACCGTTGACGGCAACGCGTCCCTTCCATATACTCGTGATTCAATTCCGGGATGTAGCCTAGTGGCTAAGGCGCCTGCTTTGGGAGCAGGAGACCGCCGGTTCGAGTCCGGCCATCCCGATCCCGGCAGTTCGCCCGCACTGCAGCGGAGCGACACAGCCACAGACCATGCGCTCATAGCTCAGCTGGATAGAGCATCGGCCTTCTAAGCCGAGGGTCACAGGTTCGAGTCCTGTTGGGCGCGTAAAAGCGGGCGGCTCCTTTATAACGGGGGCCGCCCGCTTTTTCGTTCAGGGACCCAGGAGGACTCGAAACGAGTGAGCGCCGAGCGGTAGCGAGGATGAGCGGCCATAGATGGCGGCGGAAGCGACCTCAGTAACCATGGTCCCGGACATCGGTCCCGTTTAGGCCACCGTCTCCAGATGGTGTCGCTTCAGCACATCGACAATGTGGCGAGTCTCCTCACCGGTCAATGGGGTTTTGCGACGGATCTTGGCCTGCAGTGTTTGGACGTTGATTCCCGCCTCTCTGGCCACGGCAGAGAGATTAAGAATGGGTGCGAATTGCGCAAGCCGATCAATAGTAAGGATAACGTCCGTATCGAAGTAGTCGAGAACCGAATCACCCGCGTCGAAGCGTTTTTCGAGGTTATCTCTATTTGTTTCGCTCATATAGCCCCCTCTCCTCTATTCTTGAACGTCGGACGCTGATCAATCTTATGTATTCGCCCCGCTCGGTGAAGATAGCTGTCCAATGCTTGTCTTTAATCTTTCCCACGGCGAGAAAACGTGTTTCTTCAGCAAACCTGGACGGGAGAACGATCAGCCTGTTATCCTGCCACAATTCTTGGGCGGTCTTAAAGTCTATCCCGTGCTTGCGAGCATTCCCGTCGGATTTTACCGGGTCAAACTCGAACTCCATCCCGCAAAGAGCATACGCATAAATTTTTATGCAGTCAATTCCTGTTGAAAAGCAGGTCCTCCAGTTGTTTTCGCTGACCACGGTCACCGAAACGACGTCCGGACTTACTTCAACCCCATATCGTTTACCACAAGCCATTTGAGGTAATCGGAAAATCGACCACCGAATGCCTTCTCGGCGGGCGCCTCATATGGACACGAAACATACAAGGAGGTAGAACCATCGGCCTTCTAAGCCGAGAGTCGGGGATCGAGTTCCCCCTGAGCGCGATAGAAAAGGGCGGTGTTGTTCGAGTGAGATTATTTTTCCATCGAAGCCGACCATTCGGCCGCTTTGACAACGATCCGGTATACCCATAGCATAAACAATGTGGCAGGTGTTCCAAATTGAGCGGAAAGATTCTCCTGGTTGAAGACGAAGCGATTGTTGCACTGGCAAAACAACAAGAGCTGACCAGATGTGGCTACGAGACATCCTATGTTACCACAGGAGAAAAGGCCATAGACCTCGTTTGCAATCGAAATAAACCGATAGATCTCATCCTCATGGATATAGATCTCGGTCGGGGCATCGACGGAACGGAAGCGGCTCGTCGAATCCTTGAGGTCAGGAAAATCCCTATCGTTTTTATCTCAAGCCATGAAGAACCGGAAATTGTAAGGAAGACTGAAAAGATCGACGCCTACGGATATGTTATGAAGTCTTCCGGTATCGCTGTCGCTGTGCTTGATGCGTCGATAAAAACGGCATTCAAGTTGTTTGAAAAAAGTCACGTGGTCTCCAAGCATCAGGAGTCTCTCAGCCGGAGAGAAAAGGAACTACAGGAATCTCTGCGCGGCGCGCAACTCGGAATATGGCGATTCCATATCGAGTCCGGCGCCGTAATATGGACGGATGGACTGTACAGGTTATTTGGCGTAGATCCGTCACAATTTTCGTCGACGTATAACGACCTCGCAGTGTTCTTCATGTCCGAAAGCTGGAAGCTGCTGACAAAAGCCATAGACGAGTCGCTTCGAACCGGAGAATCCTTTGAGATTGAGCTTCAGCGCGCCAAAGATGGTGAACCAACGGGTTGGATGCGGGTTAGAGGCGCGGTCGTCCGGGACGACGCGAAAAAGACCGTTGAGCTCTCATGTGTGATGCAGGATATAACCCGGGAAAAGCAACGCGAAGATGCCCTTCTACGTGATATCGAACAGTTTAAGGCTCTCGTTAATTCAAGTCCCTTTCCCATCGGCATCGCGGACATCGCCGACGAAAAGATTCTGTATTGGAGCAAGAGCGCCCGGGATATGTTCGGGCACCAACCGGAGACGGTGGTCGAATGGTTCACCCTCGCCTACCCCGACCCCGACTACCGACAGGAAGTTCTCCACCGCTGGAAAGATAATCTGGGACGGGCGCGGCAAATAGAGACGGCGGTAAATACCGGTGAGTACCGCATCACCTGCGCGGATGGTTCCGTCAAGCTATGCCAGATATTTGCCCATTTCACTTCCGATCAACTTATCGTGACATTTGACGACGTCACGTCGCGCAAACAGATGGAGAATGAGCTACGGGAACGTGTAGAACAGCACAGGAACCTTATTGAGACTATCCAGGAAGGTGTCTGGCAACTGGATCTGAACAACAATACCACCTATGTCAACCAGAAAATGGCCGATATGCTCGGCTATACAGTAGCGGAAATGATGGGAGCACATTTGTTTTCCTTCATGGATGACCAGGGCATTGCGAAAGCAACCAGCCTTTTGGAACGAAGGAAAAAGGGGATCAAGGAACAGCACGATTTTGAGTTTATCACCAAGAACGGCGCGCGAATCTACCTGCTCCTGGAAACGACTCCTCTCCTGGATCAGAACGGAGACTATTATGGATCACTGGCCGCGGCGATGGACATTACCGAACGCAAACGCGCTGAAGGAGAAATACAGCGGCAGCTGATCGAAAAAGAAACCCTTCTCAAAGAAGTGAACCACCGTATAAAGAACAACATGGCTCAGGTTGAAAGCCTGCTATCCCTGCAGGCAAACGCAACCGAAGACGTCAATGTTCGGTCCGCACTGCACGACGCCATGGCCCGGGTTGCGACAACCCGCACGCTGTACGAGAAGCTCCTAATCGGCGAGGTTTATGATCATGTCTCGATGAGAGAATACCTCGAGGGGATCATCGATTCACTTACCGAAATATTCTATAACCATTCAGACGTAGTCATAGAGAAACGAATCACCGAATTCACGCTCCCGCCACGGGATGCAATTCCCATAGGAATCATTCTCAATGAACTGTTAACCAATGCGTTCAAATATGCATTCGACGATACATCGGACGGTTGGATACTCATCCAACTTGAAAAGACTGAATCCAGGGTAACACTGACGGTGCAGGACGACGGTGTCGGTTTCAGCAGGAGAATGAAGACCGACCAGGTGACTGGGTTCGGCAGCACTATCGTAAGTATGCTGGCAGAGCAGTTCAGAGGTTCATTTTTAATGGATGGCAACGGCGGCACCACCAGTACCGTAACGCTTTTCGTATAGATCGCGCCCTCGTCGGTACGGCCCGCGTGAGAAGTTGTGCCCTTTCGATGTCGTTTACGCCGTTTTTCAGATACACTCACCGGGAGGTAACAAAATGCAACAAACGGAAAAGACCGGGAAGAACGACCGCGACAGGAGCCCCTGGGCGGTCGGTGGCGGCGTACTCATAGGGCTCGGCGTCGGATTCTTCGTTTTACACATATCGGCACTGTACTTTGTCGGGAGTATTATCGGGGGGCTCGGGTTAGGCCTTTTGGTAACGGCGATTATCTCTAAATAACTGCACACTGCCGCCCCGAATTTCAGCGGTCAATACCTTCTCATTCGTGGTCTTCCTCCTCGGCGGCCATCGCGATTTCGTAGGTCTCATGGACGGTGTCCGCAGGATGGTGAGGCGGTGCATAAATGGAATAGAGCTTGAGCGGTTTGTCACCGGTGTTCAGAATGTTGTGCCAGTAGCCGGAAGGGATAAAAATTGCATCATCGTCCTCGGCATCCTTTTGATAGTCGAGATTTTCCTTTGATGTTCCCATGAGAACCCGGGCCTGTCCCGACTCAATACGTAAAAACTGGTCGGTATCTTTGTGAATTTCCAGACCGACCTCTCCGTTGACCTCGATTGACATCGTCGTCATTTGCAGAAATTTGCCCGTCCATTCGGCAGTCCTGAAGGTACGATTTTCGGTCGTCAGTTTCTCAATATCCACGACATGCGGTCTTTTGTCCCTGTTTTCTTTCACGAGTACACTCCTTGTTTCAATTGCAGATACCATCCCGATATTGATATTTCGGGAGTCTCTCTATCCAAGATACATCACTATTGACTTAACGTCAATAGTGATGTATCGTCGTATACTGATGAAACGATCGGCAAACCCTTCGCCGGCCCATGGAGACACAAACGAAAGCGGGCGCCTGCAGGGACCGGAATACAGAGTACACGGCCTCATCCGGACGTGGCTCCTTCTGCTTCTCGCGGAACAGGAGAACCACGGTTATGAGCTTGTCCGCCGTCTGAAACTGGACCTGCCTGAGTCGATGCTCCCCGATCCGGGGGTCATTTACCGTATTCTGCGTGAGATGGAAAAAGACGGGGCGGTAACAGCGTCCATTCGATCAGGTGGCGGAGGACCGGCGCGCAAAGTGTACACAATCACCGATGGCGGCACTCTCCAGCTGAAGCGGTGGCGTGACGTTGCAGGTGAACGTATCGGCATTCTGAGTGAGTTTCTCCGACGGCTTACCACGGTGATTCCCGATTCCCCCTGAGTTCGCATTGCATCACCGGTCATTCCGCGCCATATGGACAACCTCAGGGCGGTACTCAAAATGGAGGTTGTCAAAGAAGAGCCACTTGCCTCCCCAGACAAACCCCTCTGCTTCAAATGCATCGATTATCGGTTGCGGTATGCGCCACCGATCGTCGCCGGGAAGGCGCCACCACGAATCGACACCGCCATCCGCCGCCCATCGCCAATATGCCCAACCGCCGTTGTAGGTCCTGGGAACGAGATCGACCGCCATACCGTAGGAGTGGTAACTGCGCCGCTGCGTACCCGCGATGAGACGCCAGTTGTAGCCGTGTATGGATGCGAGGTTTCTGACGAAATCCCGGACCTCCTGATTTTCAAGCATGACATGGTCGATTCGCCGCTCCACACCCGCAAGAGGGGTGATCACTTCCGGGTGAACCCGCGTCGAGTGCCCGAAAAATTCAACCCTTCTCATGTGCCCGTCGGCAGTCTCCCGGGAGTTCACCTGATAGAGGTCATCAAGAAATGAGTTGAACCGCTGCCGTTCGTCGCTGTCACGGTTTCTGGTGGAACGCACGAGGCGCTCTTCCAGTTCAGGAGATATTTCAGGCGCCGTCCACGGTCCCAATGAATAGTTGTAGAAGCGGATGGGAATAAACTCCTCCCACTTATCCTTCAAGTCCGCAGGAAGGAGACGACCTTCCGCCCAGTGGTACCACGTGCCGTCCAGAAGGAGCGCCCACTCGCCCTCTTCCGCCCTGATCGCCGATACCCGGTGCGGAAACGTCTCCTTCAGTGCGGCGATTTCCTCGTATCCGGGAAGCTCCGAGGGATCGGGAAGGCCCGCCACATCGCTGCGTACCTGAGCGGAGCGGATTGTCTCTCCGTCACGTTCCACCCGGAGGTGCCCGACTCCAGGGGATCCCGATGTATTTCCAAGGAGGATGAATGCCGCAATACCGGTAAGGAATATGGCAGCTATGGAGGCGATTACGCCTCGCCGCCGCAGATACTTCATGGGGGAAATATAACAGATTGCCTCAGGAAACGGCGATGATGACGACCTTTCCGCTGGGAAGGTTGTCCGACTCATCGATGACGTCCAGCGTGTCCGCGACCGTCCAGCCCGCCCGTTCCAGCATGTCCTCGATATCGTCAGTCTCCCATGGTCGCTGAACGTGGGTTTCCACTCCCGCCGGAAAGGTGAACTCCGTAAACCCCCGCTCCGGCGGGCCCGGGTCGTAGGTGAGTCGCTGTCGGAAGGGAATGCCGTCAATCAGTCTCGGCGCCGTTTCGCCGTTTCTGCGGTTGTACAATACTCTTGTATTCACGTCCAATAACAGGACCGCGTCACTGCCGGTTTTCCCGAGGGCATCGGAAAAGAACCGGAGTATCTCCTGCCCGTGGAGCAGGTAATTGAGCGAATCGTAGACACAGGTAATGAGATCAAAGGGGCCGTCGAGGGGTATACCCCTTCGCAGGTCTCCCTCAACGAGGTATGCCGACGGCAGACGCCGGACGGCGCGGTCCAGCATCCCCTTTGAGATATCGAATCCCCGGAGACTCCGCTCCCACGGATCGCATGAGAGGGAGTGGAGGAGCAACCCCGTCCCGCAGGCGGCGTCACAGATTCTCTGGAATACCCGCCCGCTCTCTTCCTCGAGCGTGCGAATGAGCTGGTATATATACTCACTGTACGAACTCCACCCTTCGTCATATACCTCCGACAGGAGCCGATAGGGATCGTATCTTCGGTTACCCAATAATCCCCATCTCCCTGCCGACCGAACGAAACGCCTCCACTGCCGTATCAATATGGTCGTCGAGGTGAGCCGCCGAAAGCTGCAGGCGAATACGTGCCTTCCCCCTGGGTACAACGGGAAAGGCAAATCCGATGACATATATTCCCTTCTCAAGGAGTCGCGAGGCCATCTCCAGGGCGGTCGGCTCGTCGTAAATCATGACGGCGATAATCGCCGTCTCCGACGGAAGCAGGTCGAATCCGAGCCCCCGCAGCTCCTTCCGCAGCCGGTCGGCCAGCAGCAGAGGCCGTCTTCGCCGCTCATCCTCGGTCCGTACGATCTCAAGTCCCCGCAGGGCGGCACCGGCTATTCCCGGTGCAAGGGTATTGGAGAAGAGATACGGTCTGGATCGTTGCCGGAGCATCTCAATGATTTCCCTGCGGCCGCTGACAAAGCCTCCGGATGCGCCGCCCAGTGCCTTCCCGAGTGTGCCGGTGACAATGTCCACCGCATCACGGAGACCCCAGTAGTCGGCGGTACCGGCGCCTGTTGGACCGAGATACCCTGTTGCATGACAGTCGTCAACCATCACCAGTGCTTCAAAATCCTCCGCCGCGCGCACGATCTCCGGGAGAGGTGCAATATCGCCGTCCATTGAAAAGACGCCGTCCGTCGCTATCATGCAATGGCGGGCCCCCTCATTCCGTGCCGTTTCCAGCTGTCTCCGGAGATCTTCACCGTCGGCGTGGCGATACCGGTAGCGATGTGCCTTGCACAGTCGAACACCGTCGATGATCGAGGCATGGTTCAACTCGTCCGAAATGATTGCGTCTTCTTGACCGAGGAGTGGTTCAAAGACGCCCCCGTTCGCGTCAAAGGCTGCGGCGTAGAGAATCGTGTCGTCGGTGCCGAGAAAATCGGCCAGCCCACGTTCCAGGCGGCGGTGTATGTCGGCGGTTCCGCAAATGAAGCGTACCGAGGCGTATCCAAAGCCGCGCTCCTCCATCGCTGCGGCTGCGGCGGCGGTCATCTGCGGGTCACCGGCGAGTCCGAGATAGTTGTTTGCACAGAAGTTGATGACCCGCCGCAATCCGCGGGTCGCCTTTCCGGCCGTCCCTTCCTCGGGGGCGACGGTGATCTCCGCACCCTGGGGCGATGTGATAATGCGCTCCTCTTTGTAGAGCCCCTGTCGTTTCAGCTCTTCCAGCTGTTCAGTCAGATGTTGACGAATCGCTCCATACATATTGTGCATCCTCCAGTCGCGCCGATAACACCGACAGCATGTCCCGTGTTGTCCGTTCCAGATCGTACTGCGGAGACCATCCCCACTCGACTCGTGCGGCGTAGTCTTCCATCCGGTTCGGCCATGAATCGGCAATTCCCTGCCGTATGGGATCTATGTCAAACTCTAATTCAAAAATCGGAATGAAGCGACGGATCCACGCCGCCATCTCTTCAGGACAGAAACTCATCGCCGTCACGTTGAATGCATTCCGATGGCGAAGTCTCTCCGGATCGGCTTCCATCACCTCCACCGCCGCCCGTACGGCGTCGGGCATGTACATCATATCGAGATAGGTATTCCCCTTCAGGGGACAGCGGTAGCGGCCGTGGAGAACGGCGGCGTAATAGATGTCGACGGCATAGTCCGTCGTTCCTCCGCCGGGGAGCGTCTTATTGGATATGAGCCCGGGATAACGCAGACCCCGGGTGTCCAGCCCGTACTTGTGGAAGTAATAGTCACAGAGCAGCTCGCCGGCCACCTTGGTGACACCGTACATAGAAGTTGGTCGTTGCAGGGTGTCCTGTGGCGTCCAGTCCCGCGGTGTGGTGGGACCGAAGGAACCGATGGAACTGGGGGTGAATACGGCGCATCCCTCCGCACGGGCGACTTCAAGAACGGTTACGGTACCATTCATGTTCAGATCCCACGCCTCAAGCGGTTTCCGTTCCGCCGTAGCCGAAAGCAGTGCGGCAAGATGATAGATCGTATCGATGCGGTGACGTTTCACGATAGCCGCAAGCTCTTCACCGTCCCGTACGTCGTGACGATAAAACGGTCCTCCTTCAGCTTCGCTACCCTTCGCGAAATCACGTATATCGGTACATACTACTTCCTGAACACCGTCGTGGGTACGGAGATAGGCCGCTATTTCGCTGCCAAGCTGCCCGAGGGCTCCGGTAATCAGTACTCGTTTCATCTATCCGTCCTTCCCGGTGTACATTATAATAAACTTTTTATTTGGTATACTGTAACATGAAGGAAAACACTATGGATCGTGAACACACCCCGCCGCCGGTGGGACGGAACATGAAGGAAATCAGAAAGAACGCGACTCTTACCCTCGATGTTCTGGCAGAGAGAAGCGGCGTCTCCAAGGCAATGCTTTCACAGATAGAATCGCAGAAGGTCAATCCGACGGTGGCGACGGTTTGGAAGATCGCCCAGGGCCTTGGAGTCGAGATCAACGCCCTCCTTGCGGGAAGCGACGCGCCGGTGAGGAAGTTTCATCTCGTCCGGAAGGACAATATCACCGTTCTCGACACCGATGAAGAGGGACTGCACATTAAGGTGCTCACCCCCATGCAGATGGTGGAGGACCTGGAAATGTACCTCCTCACCTTCAGCAGCGGTGGAGCCCTTCGGTCGGCACCCCATTTCCCCCAGACCGAGGAGTTCCTCACGGTCATTTCAGGGAACGTCCGCGTTCGGGCGGGTGACAGGGACGCGGAACTGGGAGAAGGTGATTTTATTCGCTATCAGTGTGACGTTGACCACGATATCGAGAATATCGCCGACGGACCGTCGGTGGTGCACATGGTGGTCCGTTTCAAAAAACGGCTGCTGGCGTGATATCCCGAGGTCGCACCACGCCGCGCCGCGCACGCCTCAAATGTTAGCGTCCGTTGCCGCGACGTTTGCTGACTGCATTGCCCGCCCACAGGACGGAAACCTGCACGACGTTGGCCGTTGAAAAAGCGATTGCGGCTACCACCGTCCCGATGAGATCGGTAAACCGCGGGAGGACGTGAACAAGGGTCAGGAGCGTCGCCGTATTGGCAAGCACCGCGATGGTCAGAAAACCGGTCTTTTCCCGTGCGACAAGCATACCACTCAGCAGCGAGCGTCCCGTCACCGCAATGGGAATTGCAAGAAGGATAAACAGCGCCGGTTGCGCCAGGGCGATCAGTTCCGGCGGGATGCTTGCAACCGTCTGAAACCAGATCCGGGAACCGCCGGTCACCCTCAGGAGAAAGAGAATACCCGTAAGGGTTGCCATAATGAGAAATCCAAACCGACGCAACACGGGGATGTTGGCGGGATCCTTTCCCGCCTGGGCGACTACCGCCTCCTGAAATGACAACGCAATGGATGTAAACAGGAAGACGAGACTGTGTATAACCGGCCACGTTGCCAGAGAGTCAACGGCCCTGACGGAACGGGCTATCCCGTAGGCGAGGATCGGACGGGACGCCAGCTCCATGACCGAAGTCAGCGAGAGAGGTATGTAGAATTTCAGGAGATCTCCCGGAGAACGCACCACATCGGCGCCGTCACCGTTTGGTGGAGCGTCACCGGCAACACGCTTGTAGATACGCCGGGAAAAGCCCCTTTTCTTCCGATACAGCCAGAGCGACGCCGCCGCTCCTCCGAGAATCCCTCCCATCAGCGACCACGCGCCCACGACGTATCCGGGCGTATCAATGAAGCCGCCCCTGACGAGAGCCATTCCTCCCGCAAGACCCAGAAGGGTCATTACCAGCCGGGCTATCATCGTTCGCGCGACGGCACCCGTTTCTCCAAGTTGGATGAGGCTCCCCTGCCACAATCTTCGATATCCAACAAGCGCTGCAAAGGGAAGGAGTATGGTAAATACGTGTCGCGCCGGGGCTATCACGTTTTCCGGAACACCAAGTATTCGTCCGGCAACGAATGTAAAAACCACGGGGCGGGATATTACAAAGTGAACGACGGTCAGGATAATCGCCAGAAGATGCATAAAGCGAATCATCTGACGGTAGCTTCTGGGGCCTCTCACGACAGCGGTGCCGGTGGAAAGCATTTGAATGATCGGACTTTCAATGATCAGAGCGATTCCGAAGGCAATCTCAAATGACGCAAGCGACAGAGTCGGTGCGGGCAGGCGCGCCATGACGCCGTTCAGAGCGGGCTGCTCCACGCCCATGATGATCCACATAAGCGCGAGAGGGACCCAGAACAGAAAGAGAACCGGTAATGTCAATGAGGGAGACTCTTTTGTCATTGGCGCAATTGTCTATTCGCCGTCGCCGATCACAGGCCCCCGGTCATACCAGAGCCCCCGTTCAACCATATAATAGCGTCCCGAGTTATTCCAAAGGGTGATACCACTCCCGCCACCCTCGATTGAACCCCGTATCTGACGTTTCAGATAGTCCGTATACGTGGGAAGTTCGAACTGAAGTTCTCCACCGATGAGAAAGGCCTGAATATACGGTCGAATCAACACGTGTTCATCGGTGATGCGCACGCCCCGGGCGGTACCCTCCCGGTAGATCCATTCCGCCCACTCAAGATAGGGAAGATCACCCCGGAAGGACCGCGGGAAGTGGGACGGATAGAGCATCGGTGATATGACATCAACGTGACCGGAAAGAACGGCAATATCCTGCCCCAGATAGCTCATGCGGTACCAGCCGTTGAAACCGAATACGTCGATTCCGATCGGGATGGTCAGCTCCCGGCGTGCCCGCGAAAGGAACGTGGAAAGTGCTTTGACCCGCTCGTCAAGGAATGGATCGTCGTCCTCAAGGGGACTGCCGTCATGGTAGCGATATTCTATATCTCCCACCCGCCCTTCCGCGGGAGTTCGGATATAGTCAAACTGGATTTCGTCGACTCCCAGTTGCTCAAGTTCCCGGGCAACGGCAATGTTGTAATTCCATACAAATTCCGAAAAGGGATCGACCCAGAACTCCGACTGAACCCATTCGCTTTCTTCCGTTTCCTCATTGATCTCTTCCCGAAAGACGCCCCACGGTGCGTTTCGGCGCCGGTCCCACAGGGCATACCGATTGTCGTCATAGCGATAGAGCCGCTCGTCCTTGAAAACGACGACCCGGGCAATGAGGTAGAGCCCCGCATCGTGGACGGTATCGATAATTCGCCGGGCGGATACACGGCCGGTCACCGCTCCGACTTCGTCGTGCGGGGATAACCGGGAATCGTAGACAAGACGTCCGCCGTCGTCCTTGAAATCGATGACCACCGCCGTAAACCCGTGGTCGCCGGCAAAGCGCATGTGCTCCGCCAGCCGTTCTTCATTGAGCTGCCACGGAGAGAGGTAAAAGGAAACGTGATTCTCTGCCTTTTTTCGCCGCTGACGGGCCGCTTCGTCCAGAGGGGGATGGTCCGGCGGTGCAACACGGACGGTACGGGAAAACGCGCGGCTGCCGGTTCCGCCGGCCTGCTCAATGATACGCCCCGTCCGGCGGTCAAGGGCTACAACCCGACCATCCTGGGCAAATTCTATCCAGAGAATGTGTTCATCGGCGCTGTCATACGCCACGGCCGAAATGTCCTCGTAAAAGCCGTTTCCCAGATGAAGGACCTCTATTTCCCCCCGGTCCCCGAGATCGATCCACGTCACCCCTCCATCGGTAGACTCATAGAGACCGTGAAAGGTCGTTGAAACGATTATTCTCCGGGGAGTCCCCGCACCGGAACGACCGTCGACGGCGGCGCTGGTAAGATAGGTATTTGGTCCCGTCGCCTCACGGAGGGATTCCCGCTCCACCATTCTCCCTGCCGAGTCATCCTCAAGGAGCAGTGCCGTCGGTTCCACTCGCACGGACTGTATCTCCGTTGCGGAGAGCAGATGTTCACCGAATGGGGCGAAGAGAGCCAATATGAAAGACGCCGTCACGGCGGCGGTGATTTTCGAAACCTTCATTGCCGCCGGATGGTACCATATTGACGATCGTTTCGGATATAGAGGAGCAACCCCTTCAGGTACTCCGCTTCCGGAAAAGCGAGCGGAACGGGATGGTCCGCTCCCTGGGTCAGGACATCTTCCACGACGACGGCGCGCCCGCAGTCCGACGCCGCCCATGCGATTGTGCGCCGGAAGTCATCCAGTCCGACCGCACCTGAACAGGAAAAGGTCATGACCCGCGCTCCCCGTTTGGCGTGGCGGAACACCGAGAGATGGAGGTCCTTGTACGCGCGCAACCCCTCGGTGAGGTTCTTCCGGGCCGGAACGAGTTTCGGCGGATCAAGGACGATCAGATCGTAGGACTCAAGCCCGCCGGGAACATCATTCCGCCGGAAACGCTCAAAGAGGTCGCCGTCCACGCACTCAAACCGCTCAGCGTCGATCTTCTGAAGGGCGGCATTTTGTCGGACGATATTCATCGCGTCCGTTGACCGGTCGGCAAAACAGACCGACCTCGCTCCGCCGTGCAGGGTGTGGAGACCGAAACCGCCGTGATAACAGAAGGCATCGAGTACGCGGGCGTTGCGGGCATACGGATAGAGACGCGGCCGGTTTTCCCGCTGGTCGCAATAGAACCCCGTTTTCTGTCCGCCCCCTGGAAAGACGAACCACGGGAGACCGTGTTCCAGAACGGTGCGCCCTTCCGCTGCCTCGCCGTCCCCGAAGTGTTCTTCGGCGCCGTTCTCGTCGACCTTCCGGATTCCTTCCCGCTGAAACATGACATCATCGACGGAACGAACCGGACGCGCCGTGATTCCGCGGCTCCCCACCGCATCGATGAGGGCCGTTTCGATCATTCCGGCGTTATCCCACGCAAATGCGGCGGAGTACTGAAGGCTGACCACATCATCGAAAAGATCGGCAACAACACCGGGTATGCCGTCGGCTTCCCCGTAGATGAGCCGAAACGCGGTGTGGGCGGGATTGCGGAACAAATGGTGTCGTTCATCCACCGCCCGCCCGAACGGCAGCACCAAGATCGTCGGCCAGATACGGCTTTGACGGGTCCCGTGACAGAATCCGTCCCGCCAGACGGGAGTGGGGATTGTAGGTGCCCCAGCCCAATTGTTCCCCCGCCTGGTCACAAATCAGCGCCGGAGTGGTAAGATTCCAGGAGAGACCATTAGGCCCAAAAAAGCTCCGTTCCAGAGACGGAGATACCCGGGCGGCTCGCGGAGAACCTGCGAGAGCGTTTTTGAATATCCAGGGATGACCGTTGCGAACGGGCTTGATGCCTTTATGGGAGACTCGAATTTCAAGAATCTGCTGTGCCACAGCCGATTTTACACAAGGAGCAGGTATGAAGATAGCGGTACTGAGTGATATTCACGACAACATATGGAATCTGGAGCGGGCGTTGCAATCCGTCGTTGACACGCACAAGGCGGAACGGCTCTTCTTCCTTGGCGACTTCTGTGCGCCCTTTACGCTGGCCCAGATCGGAGATACCTTTCGCGGTCCCGTCGACGCGGTGTTCGGCAACAACGACGGCGATCCCTTTTTACTCTCATACATTGCCGGCAAGTACGACCACGTCACTCTCCACGGCCACCTGGCCGAGCTGGATGTGGACGGTCTGAAAATCGCCCTCAATCATTACCCCGACATATCCAGGGGGCTCGCCCGGTCCGGTCTCTATGACGCCGTCTTCAGCGGTCACGACCACAAAAAGTACATACAAACGCACGGCGCCTGCCTCTGGGCAAATCCCGGAGAGGTGATGGGTCGATTCGGAGAACCCTCATGGGGACTTTTTGATACCACATCACGGACCTTTGAGCACCAAGAGATCTGATGATCCGACGCACAGACCGGTATACCACAGCCTTTCCCGACGCCGTTCCGCCCCCGCCCGGGGTGTACCGTGATGCGTATCGGAAATTTCCGTTCTGGTACCGCTGGTACATACGCCTTCAGGCCCTTTTTTCGGCCTCGACGGTTGAAGACACAACCAGGCGCCACCATATCCATGAGCTCAAACGCACCCTCTCGCGAGAGTCCAAAGAGATCATCGACCCGAACATTCCCGCGTTGCTTCCCCGCTTTCACCAGGCCCTTCGTCAGCTGCTGGAAGAACGCGACGCGGTGCGCCCGTCCCTGGACGAAGCCACAGGGGCGGCCCGGGGATCATTTCTCAGGGTTGTCCTGGCGGATCGCGATACGATCATGCACAATCGCCTGCAAAGCGAAATTCACCTCACCGGCGAGGAATTGAAGGATTTCTCCCTGTCCCTTGAAGCGGTACGTCATTCCGCCCAGGCGCGTATGGAAGGGGTCCTCGCGGAAAACCGCCGGCGCATTGAGTCGGTATTGCACCCCGTCTGGCTCGCCCTGCGCAGTCTCAATGTGCTCTGCCGCGTCGACTTGAAGCTTCTGTTCCCCGTCACGGGTTCAAAACGACAGGAAACGCCGCTGCGCGCCGTCTCAACATCACTGGTGACCCTTCATCAGGCGCTGGAACTCTGTCATCGTCATGCGAATCCGTCGGCAGTGGAGCTCGCCCTCGCCTTCGCGCGAGGGCGGCTGCGGGGAAAGCATCGCTCACCCCGGGCCGTCTGGTCCGCCGTCGAGACTGTGCGCACCCAGATTCCCCTTCTGTCGATCATACGCTACGCAAAGGGAGAGCCCTTTCTCGAGGTGCCCGAGTTCATCCTGAAAACCAACTGGTGGACGCCATTCTCCGAGACATGGGTGAGGAACGCCCTCGACCGGTGCGACGGCGAGCTCCTCGAGCATCGTCACGGACGGCTGCTTTCTCTCATTCGTTCGGTATTTATTGTGGAACATGAACCGCCGGTGTGGATTCCGTCCAGTCTGCAGCCCAAGACGCTGGGAATTCTCATCCTCCTGGCGGGGAGCGATATCTTTCAGGATACCCGCAGGGTGATTACCCAGCTTGTCATAGACGCAACCTTTTACCATCTCGATACGCGGAACACGCTGCATCAAATGGCGCTCCAGCTCGACCAGGCGTTGGAACGGCTGACGACGCTTCTCGGAGACGGAGAAAACCGGGGAACCATGGGTGAAGAAATCCAACGCCTGCAGCACCGGTCGGGCCCGTCATCCATCCTTCATCGCCAGCTGTCCACCGTATATGAGCGTCACAGACCCAAAATACGCATGGCAGTGGATGAATGTATCGATGCGCTGACCACGGCGGGCACACTCATTGCCCGGACGATATCGGGAGCGGAAGTCGCCTATGAGATCCAGAACTTTCAAAAGCGGACCTTTGCGGGTGACTATCCCCCCCACGAGCTTCTGGATATCGTCGGCGAACATTGGCAACCTCTCGGCTCCATGATACAAAGTCTACTCAATCTTGAGCTCACGTTGAGCAGCAATGGAGGACGCCGTCGTGACCGCCCGTGAACCACTGACCCGACATCTCAGAGGAAGTCTGAAAAGCAGCATCGACACATCACTGTGGCTTGCAAAGATCATGGTACCGGCCTCAGCCGTCGTCTTTATCCTTGAATATACAGGTTTTCTGCACACGATCGCGGGCTATCTGGAGCGGATCATGCGCTTTCTCCAGTTGCCGGGTGAGGCGGCGCTGGCAATTCTGTCGGCCATTTTTATCAACCTCTACGGCGTTATCGCGATGCTGCCCATACTCAGCCTCACCCTCAGACAGGCGACGATCCTGGCGGTCATGACCCTGATCGCCCACAGTCTCATCATAGAACCGGCGATCACCAGACGGACGGGCACACCCGTCTCACGCATGCTTGCAGTACGGTTACTGGGCGCTCTGCTGGTGGGGAAGATCCTTTCCGTCCTGCTCCCCACCGGAGGAAAATGGGGCGCGCCGTTCACGCTGGGCGCCTCCGGTACCGCGTCGCAGGCGGCCGCGCTCAACGGAGCTGCGGGAGGGGAGTCGTTTCTGTCCGCTATCGGCCAATGGGCGTGGGATACGACGGGGCTGGTCATCCGGATTGCGGTAATCGTGACGATACTTCTCTTTTTTGCCCGCTGGCTGCGCTATATCGGTGTTACCGACGCCATCGCCCGGCGGCTTGGATGGTTCATGAACGTTCTCGGCCTCTCCCATGAGAGCAGTCCCGCCTGGGTCGTCGCAAATACCCTCGGCCTGACGTTCGGCGCGGCGGTGCTGAAGGAAGAGGCGGAAAGCGGACGCCTGTCAAAAGAGGATGGAGATCTACTCAACCATCACCTCGGCGTTTCCCATTCCCTCCTTGAGGACACATTCCTCTATATGGCGATCGGACTGCCTCCGGGATGGCTCATCATCCCGCGATTTCTCCTTGCCGTCCTCGTTGTGTGGGAGCGACGTGTGGAGAAGGCGGTCAGAAAACTTCTTTCAGTTCCGGCCGCATCGCGGTGACGTGATGGACCTCGTCGCCTTCACTCCCGTCTCCATCGGCGTGACAATCCTGAGGACCGTGCATGCCGTACATGATTTCACAGAGATTTCGACACGTCGGCGACCACTGAAAGCGTTTATCCGGATTGGTTTTGTAAAAATTGTTGAACTGAACGAGCCTGCAGAGCACGTCGGCGGGGAGACTTTGTTCAATAAAGGCTGAGACCGTTTTTGCCCGTTCCGCCGGCAGTCCCAGGGCAACTTCAAGGAAGTCCTGTGTCGCCCGGTGCTTCAGGAGGAGCTGCCGCGCCTGACCCTCGCCTTCAGAAGTGAGGACTACGTATCCGTACGGCTCGTATTGAATCAGCCCCATTTGGGCGAGTTTCTGGAGCGCCCCGGTTACGGATGGGCGGCTGACGCCCACCAGACCTGCAATATCCTTCGACCGGGCCACTTTGTTTTCGAGAGACAACTCATAGATGGCCATCACGTACCGGGATAGGCTGTCAGACAACTGTTCCGTCATACCGTTACTCCTTCTTTCCAGACAAATATTTCCATTCCTGACATCGCGCCCTTCCCGAGGACGCAGGCGGTGGAAATGGGACAATTTTTACACATCGTTCCGCAGGTGACTCCGGAGGTGCGTTCCAGTTCCCGATAGACATCACCGCGGCGTACAAAATACTCAAGAGCCGCCATGATGGACGCCTTGTCCTCTCCCGTTTCAGCGATCAACTGGGAGAGGGTCATACGTCGATGTGCCGCCAGGATTCCCTTTACTTCGCGCAGTATCATGCGTGCCTCCCGAGCAGACGAAACAACATCACAATGGCGGCCATGACCGCAAGGGCTGCAAGGATATATCCTCCACTCCCGCCGGCGGCAATCTGAAAAAACAGCGTCGCTACGGACCACGCCACACCGATGAGGTAGAGGCCGAGGATCCACCCGAGGCGAGGACCCAGTTCCCGTACGGCAGCGCCAAAGGCGGCGAGACATGGTAAATAAAGCAGAACAAAGAGTAGATATGCGTATGCCGAAAGGGGCGAAAAGTACGACCGCAGACGATGAATGTCGCCGACCGTCCCGCCGTGTTCACTGCTGAGACCAAAACCGGGGCTCTTCAGCCCTGCCCACAGAGAAGCGCCTGCGGCGGACAGCTCTCCCGGAATTGATCGTATCCACCGCGTGAGAGGCGACGACACCGGTCCTTCTTCACCGGAGACGGCGGAAACCTCCGTACCGTCCGAGTCGACCTGGCTGTAGAGGGAGTTGAGAGTCCCGACAATCGCCTCTTTTGCAAAGAGACCGGTAAAGAGCCCCACCGTCGCCGGCCAGTTGTCTTCCTCAATGCCTATCGAGGCAAACATCGGCGTCGCGATCTTGCCGGTCCGCGCGAGAATCGTGTCTCCGCCGCCGGAACCGGAACTGGAACCCGAACCCGGCCAGGGAACCGAGTTCAGAATACCCAGAATCGCAACGGCCACGGCAATGGTCACGCCGGCGTTCCTTATAAAACCGCGCATCCGCGTCCAGGTGAAAATCATGGTATTGCGAATCTTTGGACGATGGTACGGCGGCAGCTCGAGAACGAGATGGCTCGCCTCCCCGGGAAAGAGTGTGTGTTTCAGAAGAAGCCCCGTTAGGACCGCCATGACGATACCGGCAAGATAGAGAGAAAAAACGACAAGCCCCGCCGCGGCGGGAAAAAAGGCCGCCGCAAAGAGGGCATATACGGGCAGGCGGGCGCCGCAGGACATGAGCGGCGCGATGAAGACAGTCATGAGCCGGTCCTTCCTGGACTCAAGGGTACGGGTGCTGATGATCGCGGGTACGGTACAACCGAAACCGACAAGAAGAGGAACAAAGGACTTTCCCGGCAAACCGATCCACCGCATGACCCGGTCCATGACAAAGGCGGCCCGGGACATATAACCGCTGTTTTCCAGAATGGAGAGCATGAAGAACATCGCGAAAATGATCGGAACAAAGGTCGCAACAGTCTGAAGACCGACACCGATCCCGTCGGCCAGAACGAGAACCACCCACGACGGTGCATGCACCGACTGTAACAGCGCCCGCGGTCCCTCCACAAAAAAGAGACCGCCGAGAATATCAAAGAAATCAATCGCCGCGCCGCCAAGGGCAATGGTCACCCAGAAGACGGAGTACATGACCGCCATGAAAATTGGAATACCCAGGACGGGGTGGAGAACCACCCTGTCGACCCGTTCCGTAACGCTTTCCCGGTTTGCACGACGTTTTACCACGTCCCGGGTCACTCCATGGACAAAGCCGAAGCGTGCATCGGCTATGACAATATCCATGGACTCCTTGAGGTTGTCTTCGAGACGACGGACTGTTTCATTGATGTCATCGAGGGAGAGCAGGCCGTTTGCATCCACCCGTCGCGCGAGGTCAACGTCACCTTCCAGCATCTTCAAGGTAAGCCACCGGGACGAAACGGAGATCTCCCCGGCAAGGACGGACAGCGGTTCTTCCCACGCCTCGACGACTTCCTCCACCTCGCCGGGATAATTGATGCGGGTGATGCGGGGAGGCAGCTTCTCTTCCGCCTGGGCAATGGCACGGCGGACCCGTTTGACGTCACCATCGTCGGTAGCGTCGATGCAAAAGACGGGTACGCCAAGGTGATGGGCAAGATGGGATTCATCGATATCGATGCCGCTTCTCTCCGCGAGATCCTTCATAGTGATCACGACGACGATCGGCACACCAAGCTCCAGCAGCTGGGCCGTCAGGTAAAGATTTCGCTCCAGATTGGTGGCATCGAGTATGTTGACCACAAGGCTCTCCCGGCGGGAGAGGAGATAATCACGGGCAACCCGCTCGTCTTCGCTTGACGCCTTGAGGGAGTAGATTCCCGGCAGATCGACGACGGTGGTCTCCACGTCGCCCTGGCGAAAGACGCCCTCCACCACCTCAACGGTGACCCCCGGCCAGTTACCAACCCGTTGATGGGCGCCGGTGAGACTGTTGAAGAGCGTCGTCTTGCCCGAGTTGGGGTTTCCGGCGAGGCAGATTTCGCGATACGTCGTGGTGGTGTGAATCATCGCTTTATCCAAAACATGTTAGGTTAGGCTAATTATATTCACTTCCACCTGCGCGGTCAACTGCCGATCCTTCCGCCGCGCGAGAAGCACGTATAGACCTGCCGACCGCCTTGCCCCTCCGCAGGCGGGATAGTATGTTCACTCCCATGGACAACAGAGTAATCATCATGCACGGCATGGATAATGCGGAAATCGATCTGGTCATGCGGGCGGTCAAAAAGACGCTGGACAAATCAAAAGATACGATCTTTGCAAAAACGACTGAAAATTCCCTGAAAATGAAGGTAAAAGACCTCATTGAGGACTTGAGCGAAGACCATCAATATTTAAAGGAAAATCCCCCGGAACTGCCCTCATCCAAACCGGCGAAAGAGCAAAACCCGGCTGAAGAGGAGAAGTAGGTACAGCGGCGGCGCCTCGCGCTCCGAGGTCCCGCCCGCTGCGGCGCCCTACGTCCCGATCCCCTTCCCGTACAGATCGTACCCGGTAAACTCCCGCTGAAGGGAAAAGCCGTGGCGGACGAGAAAGCGCCGGTGCTGCTTCGCCTTCTTTTCAACCGGTGCGAGCAGGAAAGAAACTCCCTCGCCCTCCTCCTTTTCGATCGTATCGTAAAGGCGGTGGGCCAGACCCAGCCCGCGGTACTTCCTGATGATGTAGTCCACCGAGACAACCGCCGACCGGTCCGGGAAGAGCTCGTCCCCGATGTGCCGGTACACCTCGGCCAGCGCCGCCTGCTCCCCCTCGTCGGGACGGGGAACGGGATGAACCAGGGCAAAACCCACAACCCGCAGATCCTTCAGCGCCAGATAGGCGCGGCCGCCTGAAGAAAAACACTCGTCGATACGTCGGGTCGAAAAGTCGGGAAAAAACTTCAGAATGTCATCGAGATAAAAGGCGATAAAATCGTCAAGCTGCTGCCGTCGCGCCCGATCGATGGGGACATAGCTCACACCATTCAAATCAGGCCTGAACATCTGCACCAGGTAGTAAATGTTGATGCAGACGATAAAGGCGTTGGTGATCACCACGGGAATCGTCCCCAGAAGGCTCCCGTAGACGACAAAGGAGACGGCCCCGATGAGATTGAGCACCCGCAGCCATAAAAAGGAACTCATCAAAAGGGAAATCGCCACGAAAAAGGACGCGGCGTATCCAAAAATTTCGGTCATGACAAACATGGCCTAAGTGTAGACGCTTGTCCTCACTCTGTCACTTCCATACTATAGGTCCATGCAAACCCGTGAGACCCTCAAGAACATGCCGCCCTACGTCGCCGGAGAACGACGCCCCGGCGTCATCAAGCTCGCATCCAATGAAAATCCCCTCGGTCCAAGCCCCAGGGCACAGGACGCAATCCGCGCGGCGATCGACGACATGCACATCTATCCCGACGGCTCCGTCGCGGACCTCCGCGCCGCCATCGCCCGTTCCCGGGGCGTCTCACCGGATATGGTCATTCCCGGTAACGGCTCCGACGAAGTCCTCACGATGATCGCCGGCACGTATCTTGACCCGGGGGATCGCGTCCTCATCGGCGCACACACCTTCTCCCAGTACGCCTTCTCCGCGCGCCTCTTTGATGCGTCAATTCAATTTATTTCCATGCCGAAGCTGACGCTTACACCCCGCGCCATCCTCGAGAGCGCGGCTCAATCCGCCTCGCCGGTCAAGGCGGTCTTCATCTGCACACCCAACAATCCGACGGGGCTCGCCTGGACTCAGGCAGAGCTCGAGGAACTTCTGGAGGGCATCGACCGGGAGACGCTGGTCGTCATAGATCACGCCTACCAGGACTACGCCACCTCGCCTGAGGTGGCCGACGCTGCCTCGCTCATAGGAAACTACCCAAACCTGATCGCCCTTTACACCTTCTCCAAGATCTACGGACTCGCCGCCGCACGTGTCGGGTACGGTCTCGCCTCGCCGGAACGGATCGCGGAAATAGAGCGCGTCCGCCTCCCCTTCAACATCAACGGCCTCGCCAAGGCCGCGGCCATCGCCGCCCTCGACGACCGCGCCTTCGTTCAACGGTCGAGAGAGGTCAACAACGCCGGCAAGGCACGACTGGACCGTATTCTAACCGGCCTTGAAATCCCGTATCTCCAGACGGAAGCAAACTTCATGTGCATCGATGCCGGCATGGACGCCAGAGAAGCGGCTGAGATCATCGCCGCGGAGGGAACCACCGTCCGTCCCCTCAACAGCTTCGGCCTCCCCCGCCACATACGCATCACCGTCGGTACGGACGATCAGATTGATGTCCTTGAAAAGGGACTGCACGCCATGGCCGACAGGAGTCGCCGTGGCGGGTAACGGCGCCGTCAACATCGCCATTCTCGCACTTACGACCGCCGTTTTCGTCGTCATCGTTCCACGTCCGGGAGACGGCCGCCTGCGCAACCTGGCCGCGGGATTTCTCGCCGCCGCCGTTCTTCTTGCACTGCTCCTTCTGACCCGCCGCATCTTCTCCATCAGACCCACCGACAGCCTCCAGCGCATATCATGGCTCGTCACCGTCGTCATAGCCGAAGAGATAACCAAAGCGACCGCAACCGCAACGCTGCGCCGAAGCACCACTGAAAGCCGCAGAAACCGGCCCACCCTCATCGCCTCTGCCGCACTGCGGGGCTGGGGATTTGCCGGGGCGGAACACCTGCTCTACCTCTTCCTCTCTCCCGCGGCATTCATCGTCCGGGTCATCACCGCGGGCCTCCTCCATACTGCAACAACGGTCTATTACACCCTTCCCCGCATCCATCCCGGAAAGGCCGCGGCCGCCTTCGGCGGCCGCTCCCATCCCAACATCATCCCCCGCCTCACCCTCGCCGTAATCGTGCACAGCGCCTACAATCTCGCCCTCACCGCCCTTGACTCAATCCGCGTTATTTGGTAATTTCCCCTACATACGACGCAGGGTAGAGCAGTTGGCAGCTCGTCGGGCTCATAACCCGGAGGTCGCAGGTTCGAGTCCTGCCCCTGCTATAAAAAAGACCGTAGTCCTTTTGGGCTACGGTCTTTTTTTTATGGAAGTGGAAGCAGGACTCGAAACGCAGGGGCGTGCGCGAATACCTGGAGCGCCGAGGCACAGGATGTGCCGAGAGCCCCGAAGGCGGCCCGGCGGGAGGCCACACGATGTGGCCGACCAGAGGGCGAGTCCTGCCCGCTCTATATTGAAATGATCGCAATACTCCGCGGTCACGACGCAACGTGATGTCTGGTGATTTCCGCGTACTCCTCTTCTTTCTCTTCCTGGAGTAACTCGATATCGTAACGGCTCTGCATGTTCATCCAGAATCCGGGAGTAGTTCCGAAAAATCTGGACAGCCTCATCGCCGTATCTGCAGTGATTCTTCTCCTCCCCTTGATAATCGCATCAATCCTGGGAGGATCGACAAATATAGCCTTGGCAAGCGCATAAGGCGTTATTTCCATCGGGTCTAGAAACTCCTCTTTCAACACCTCCCCCGGTGTAGAAAGTTCAATTAACTCGTTTTTCATGTGCCTTCCTCCAACGACTAATCAATGATAATCAGTAATCTCGACATCAAAGCAATTCCCATCTTCCCATCGGAAGCAGACTCTCCACCGAGTTGCAGGTTAATAGTGCCAAACACAAACGGTACGGGTAAAGGGATTGCGTCTCCAATCCTGGGGGCTGCACATGCTTGGTTGACTTAGTCATCCGCTCGGACTAATTTCATACTATGAAGATCGTAAACATTCACGAAGCGAAGACGGCGTTTTCCCGGCTCGTCGATCGCGCGCACAGCGGAGAGGAGATCGTTGTGGCCAAAGCGGGAATCCCCTGGGCTCGCTTGGTGCCGTTGGAACAACCGGAAGAACGGCGCCCGGGACGATATCCCGACACGATCCCGGAAACTTTTTTTGAACCACTGCCGGAGGAGGAGCTGGACCAGTGGGAACGATGACGGGAGGCATCCTTCTAGATACCCACACACTGCTGTGGTGGTGGTCCCAACCCGCACGCTTGAGTCCCCGAGTGCTCGGACTCCTCAAGGACCCGCATACTACGGTTCTGGTAAGCGCCGCGTCGGCATGGGAGATATCGACCAAGTTCAGGATCGGGAAACTGCCCTCCGGTGGTACGATCATTGCCCAATGGGACGAGCGTATACGCACCGACGGATTTCTCCAGTTGTCTATCACCCCCGGGCACGCACTGCGGGCCGGGGCAATTCCCGGAACCCTTCGGGATCCCTTTGACAGAATGCTTGCAGCACAGAGCGTCATGGAAGAACTGCCCGTTGCAAGCATTGATGAAGCGTTAAGCACCCTCGGCGCCGAAAGACTCTGGGAGTAGTGCTTTTCAGGTGAAATCGGGGACTATCCGCCCCCCGAACCGGTTTTACGCAGCAGTCGCGCGAAAATAACGCGGCAGAACGCGAGTTCAATATTGATCAAGAAGCCGATACCGCCGGAGCGTACACACGTCAAAGGAACGGTAGCCCAACTTGCCGGGTAGACGGGACAATCGTACATTAGCCGCAGATGAGCACACAAAACGTAGTGATCCTGGGAGGCGGATTTGCGGGCGTACAGGCGGCATTCGCAGCCCATCGCCGCGACAGGTCACTGTCGATTACGTTGATCGACCGGACCGGCAATGCCACGATGGTGCCTGCATTGCCCGACGCCCTGTCCGGGAAGATCGGACGGGAGCAACTTTACCGTCCCCTGCCGGACATTCTGGGTTCCTTTGTGCGGGTGGTGAACGCGTCCGTAGAAAGGGTCGACCCGGCAAGGCGTATGGTCATTACGGACCGAGGTATATTCCCTTACGACGGGCTCGTCGTCGCGACGGGATCGCGCCTGTCCCCCCTTCCCTCACCGCTGTCCGGAATTCAATGCTACGCCGTACATACCCTTGAATCGGCACTCACCTTCCGCAGGATCGTGGAGGAGCGTCTCGCCGCATCGCCGGATATCAATATTCTGATCGTCGGAGCGGGATATACCGGGTTGGAAACGGCGGTTGCCCTGCGGCAGGGTGTTTCCCAGGCGGGAACGGCTGCGGAGATTACCGTTGCCGACGTGGCCGACGATATTCTTCCGATGATCACCGAGAGCGAACGCCGACGCATCAGAGACTATCTGTCGACGATCGGTATTTCACTGCGGTTGGGCACCGGGGTGACGAAGGTCACTGCGGGTGCCCCGGGAGATTCAGGCGACGTGCCGGCGGGAAAGTCGGTTCTCCTCTCCGACGGCACGGTCATCGATAATCCTCTCGTCTGCTGGGCCGGTGGCATGGTCGGTACCGCCGCGGATTTCGGCCTCACCGCCGATTTTTCCCGGGACGGACGGATCGTGACCAATGAGTTTCTTCAGCTTCCGGCGCATACCGATATCTTTGCCGCCGGGGACGCCGCGGCGCTGCAGCGGAAAGACGGCACCGTTGTCCGCCGGGCGGTGAATTTCTCCTATTATTCCGGGCGTCGTGCCGGCGGAAACGTCGCCGCCTGGCTTGGGGAAAGACAAATGAAGTCTTTCCGCCCGGTTGACCTGGGGTGGATCATTCCCCTCGGAGACGAGAGTGTGGGCCGTGTCTTCGGTCTCTTCAAGGTGGGTCGACGCCTCGGTATCAGGTTGCACTATTTCATGTCCGGATTCCGCCACTTTGGCGGAGGGAAGGGGTTCGCCTACTATGCCCGTGCCGTTGACCCGGCAGGACGGTCCGATCCACTCGGTTCCGCCGAGGCACCCGGATCGACATCACGCCCGCGCCCTTCTCGGAAGGTCAGATGACCCCTGTACTACGGTGGTTTCTCTCCCTTCGCCCCTACTCCTTTACCGCTTCTCTCGTGCCCATTGCCCTGTCGGCGGTCGCCGCAGCGTATTCCGGGCATGCCGTCACGTGGTGGACCTACCCCCTTTTTGCGGCGGCGGCACTCCTCATTCACGGGGGAACCAATGTCCTCAATGACTATTTCGATTACCGCCACGGCGTTGACGGTCCCGATGATCGGGACCCGACCCATACGATCATCAGGGGAATCGTGACGCCCCGGTTCATGGTTGTCAGCGGACATATTTATTTTCTCCTCGCCATCGCACTCGGTGCGGTGATTGCGACCATCCGGGGACCCGTTTTTTTTGTCGCCGGACTGGCGGGGACGGCGGGCGGGTATTTTTATACCAACCGCAGATTCAGTCTGAAATACCGTGGATACGGTGACCTTGCCGTCTTTGTTCTCATTGGCCCCGCTCTTGTGGCGATGGGAGAGTGGGCACTTACCGGGTCAGTGAGCCCGTTCTCTCCGGTCCTGTCCCTGCCGCCGGCATTTCTTGTCACGGCAATTCTCCACGGAAATAATCTTCGCGATCTGGAGACGGACAGGCGTGCGCGGGTGCTCACCCTTGCGGGGGCGCTTGGTCGTCGCGGTTCGGAGCGTTTTTTCCTCGGACTCGTCGCAGGCGCCTATATCGCGACGGGGGTGCTTGTCGCCGCCGACTACGCTCCTCCCCACGTTCTGATCGTCCTGCTTTCGGCGCCACGTGCCAGGCAGATTCTCATCGGGGTGTCCCCTCCCGGCGATGCAGGCCCCGGAGACCTTACCGCCCTGCCTGCCCGTACGGCGGCGCTCCATTTTCTCTTTTCGGTGCTCTTCATCGCGGGACTCCTCCTTGGACGCGTTCAAGGTTCTCTGGTCGGATAGTTGCCGTCGAGACGGGAGAAATCTATCTTGAATCTATGAGTATTCGACGCGTAGGAAAGGTACTTGGAATTCTTTTTGGATTTCTTCTCGTCGTTGTCGCGGGATTCAGCGGATATATATGGTTTTCCGGAGGAGAAGGAGAAGCGTCACGGGAGGTGGCTGCCCGACCGGTGCAACCTGAGGATACCGAGGAACCGGAATGGATCGCCTATGACGTCGATATCAGCCGTTCGGAAGCGCGGTTTCTCATTGACGAAGTACTCCGCGGCTCGCCCAACACCGTCGTCGGCACGACCGACCAGATTGACGGTTCCGTGGCCGTCAGATACGACCAACCGGCGATAGAGATCGGTGAATTTGAAATTAACGTCAGGACCATACGCACAGACGACGAAATGCGGGACCGCTCCATACGAACCCTCATTCTGGAGTCCAATAACGACGAATACGAGTTTTCCACCTTCCGCCCGACGGAAATCACCGGTGTCCCCGACCAAATAGGTACGGGCGACGAAATTTCCCTGACGGCAACCGGCGATCTGACCGTCCGGGATGTAACCAGGACGGTGAGCTTTGACCTGTCCCTTCAGCTCACCTCGGAAGAGGAGATTTCCGGATATGGATCCACCACCATCACCTGGGACAACTTTGATATTACCATTCCCTACGTAGGAGGCAACTCAATCGTATCCGCCGTGGACGACAAGGTGATCCTGGAAATAGAATTTGTGGCGGTCCGGAGGACGGAATAGCGACTCAGACGGTATCTGCGCTTTCGTGTCCCTTCCTATTACCGTATCGGACGTTAGGTCCCATCGGCAGATAGCCGTTATCACCCCACCACAGACTTCACATTCACAAACTCACGGATGCCCGCCACGGCCAGCTCGCGGCCGTATCCTGACAGTTTGATTCCACCGAAGGGAACGCGGGGATCCGAGGCGACCATGCGATTGACAAAAACCGCCCCGGCGGCGATCTCTCTGACGAAACGTTCCTGTTCGCCCTCCTCCCGGGTCCACACGGAGGCGCCGAGGCCAAAATCACTTTCATTGGCCAGGGCGATCGCCTCTTCCACATCTGATACCACAAAAACGGCGGCAACGGGACCAAAGACCTCTTCATCCCTCGCCGGCGCGCCCGGAGGAATATCCGTCAGCACCGTGGGCGGATAAAACCAGCCCGCCCGCTCCCCGGGAACGTAACCGCCGGTGCGCAGGCTCGCACCGGCGTCAATACTCCGACGTACCTGGTCGGCAACCTCGTCGCGGATCGCCTCCGTGGCCAGGGGGCCAAGCTGCACCTTCTCATCCGCGGGGTCTCCCATGCGGTACCCCTCCAGCCGTTTCACCAGGCCGGCAATAAAGGAATCGGCAATATCTCGATGGACGATGAAGCGCTTCGCCGCGATGCAGGACTGGCCGTTATTGATCATGCGGGCCGTCGCAGCCGTATCCAGCGCTTCATCCATAACCGCGGAGGGCATCACGATAAAGGGATCGCTCCCGCCCAGCTCCAGCACCGTCTTTTTGATGTTGAGCCCGGCGCGCGCGGCAACCGCCCTGCCCGCGGCGGTACTTCCCGTCAGTGTTGCAGCCGCAACCCGCGGGTCATCCAGCACCGCACCGACCCGGTCCGACTCGATCAGCAGCGTCTGAAAGACGCCGTCCGGGAATCCTGCCTGCCTGAAGACCTCCTCAATGGCGAGGGCGCAGCGGGGAACGTTGGAAGCGTGCTTCAGAAGCGCCGTATTCCCCGCCATAAGCGCCGGTGCGGCAAAGCGAAAGAGCTGCCAGAAGGGGAAGTTCCAGGGCATCACCGCCAGGACGGGCCCCAACGGCTGAAAGATCACCCGGTCCCCCGTCTCAAGCTCCTCGTCACGGAGGAACTCCTCACCCCGCTCCGCAAAATAACGACATACCCACGCGCACTTCTCAACCTCTCCCCGGGCCGAACCGATCGGCTTCCCCATCTCCCGGGTGATTATCGCCGCGTACTCATCCCGATTGGCCTCAAGCACATCCGCCGCCGCCAGAACGAGCTCCGCCCGACGCGGAAAAGGCTCACACCGCCATCGCCCAAACGCGCCGCCTGCCGCAGCCACGCGACGCTCCAACTCACCGTCATCGATCGCCGGGATCGTCTCAACAAGGACTCCTGTCGCGGGGTTTCTGCTTTCCATACTCCATTGTACCAGCCCTCCCGGGTCTCCGCATTATTCATTATTTCCAATACTGAACCATCCGGTTCTCTCCCGCGTCTCACCCGCAGTGGAAAGGGCCATACCGGATCAAAAAGGAGTCACGCCCGGGGCAGGGGGAAAATAATCCCGTCGCCGGTACATATGATATGATAGGTGAGATATCTTCAGAGATAAGGAGGAGCCGATGAACCTTGGTGCATTTTCAATCAGTCTCGCCGTAAAGGACATACAAGCTTCGATAGCATTTTACGGGAAACTCGGATTTGAGCGGTTTGCCGGAGAACCCGAACAGGGATGGATCATCCTGAAAAACGGCGAGCACGTCATCGGACTCTTCCAGGGCATGTTTGAGAAAAACATCCTCACCTTCAACCCCGGCTGGGACCAGTCGGCGGCAGATCTCCCGGAGTTCACCGATGTACGGGAGATCCGGGATGAACTGATTCGCCGGGGAATACGCATCACCAGCGACGATGCCGGGACCGACTCGGGGCCGGGAAGTATCGTCCTCGAGGACCCCGACGGCAATCCCGTATTGATCGACCAGCATCGATAAGACACCGGTCGCCAGCAGTTATTTCTCCCGTCGCGCTTCTACCGTGGTCCGATTCCTATTCCTGCAGGGAAAAGGGCGGATAGGTATCGGTGGTCAGAAGGAATGCGTATGCCGCCGTCCTGAGACTCCACCGCATGACGCCCTCCACAAAGGGATGGAGCCTCCGGGGATACCGTCCCGTAACGAGGATGAAAAACCACGCAAAAACGGTACAGATGATGACCACCGCCCAGAGTATCAGGAGCACGATAATGTGCGGCAACGCCAGGAACCACTTAATCAACGGCAGCCATCGATTCAGATCGTGTTCTACGTCGGGATAGAACAACCTAATGTGGACCGCCTGCTCCTCGTCCGTGGAGGGGTACTCATCCCGGAGGAGAAGCAGATAGGCGCCGATCCGGTTTGTAAACCGGGTAAACTCGACGTTCCAGTCATACCACCACCGGGGATATTTCCGGCGGAAGACGAGCATGAGCATCGTCGGCAGGAATAGCACAATTGCCGTTCCCTGAATACGAACCCCTTCTGCCGTCTCGTGATGAGTGTCCCCGTCGCCGGCAACCATCAATCCCAGGATAATCAGTATGGGAATCGCCAAAAGCAGTCGTAACAGGACGGTAAAGCGATCTGACTGCTCCTGATAGTCAACGTACAACGTCGCCGGAAAAGCTGATGTTTCTTCCTTCATCGTTCCTCCACCAAATATTCCGCCGACGCCGTTACAGCCCGATCCGGGCACCCAGAATCAACCGCCCCGTGGCATCGGGATATATAAACGGCGTGGGTTCAAACCGTTTTTCACCCGAAACGATCTGCTCCCGCGCCCGTCTTTCCGCGTCTTCCGACGAAATCGCCCCAAGAAGCGCGTGAACAACACCGCCGGCAAGGAGTACACCGAATGCCGGCGCGATGGAAGCAATACTCTCACCCCGCCACGCTCGTTCGATATCGCCGAAGGAATCGTTTATATAATCAAGCTCGTGAAACTGTACCGCCTCGGGCAACACAAAATAGGCGCCAACAACGGTTGCTGCAACAACCAGGATCGATCCGGTGACATAGGCTGCACCTATTCCGTTTTCTCCGATCATCAGATGTCCGGAACCGGGAAAGGCCTGGGACGCGTGCCGGGCGCTGCGCACGTAATCTTCCTCCTGGGCCAGTACGGAAAGCCGTGAACCCAATTCACGCATCTCCCCGATGGTGATTTCGCCAATCGATTCCGCCTCACGCTGCGCGAGAAAGTCCTCAATCACGCCGTTGTACGGCACCATCTCCTCCTCGGAGAGGTCCCACTGATACTCCGTTTCTGCCGGACCGGCAAAAAGGCCTGCTACGACCACAACATTCAGGACCAGAAATACACCTGTCAATCGTCGAGTCATTTTATGTTCCTCCGTTACTCCATATAACACCGTTCCCTCGGGTTTGTGTTACCAATATGCCATTATATACCGGGCTACCGTTCACGGGAACCAATTGCGTTCCTACTCGCCATAAGAACCTATTTAGTTCCTTTATATATGTAGAACCTATATGGTTCTCGTTGTCACCGTTCCGGGGCAATGTTATGATTAAACCATGAACGTTGTCGTTCTTATCGCGGATATCATCGGATCAAAGAAGATCGGGCAGCGCGCGGAGTTTCAACGGAACCTCAAAGGGCAACTTGAGGAAATCAATACGTCCTCGGGGCCGTCTCTCCTTTCACCCTATACCATCACCCTGGGAGATGAGTTTCAGGCGGTGTACGGAGCCGTGGATACGATTTTTGCGGATCTCATGAGCATTGTTCACGCAATTCATCCGGTGCAGGTGAGATGTGCACTATCCTACGGAGCGCTAAGTACCGATATCAACACACAGGCGGCACTGGAAATGGACGGACCGGCGTTTTATGCGGCCCGACGGCTTATAGACGGGATGAAGCAGGCGTCAACAGACACAATCCAGGTGACCGCCCCTGATCTCCCCGCCATTCAGCTGATGAATGGATCTCTGAGGCTCATGGGAAACGTCATTGCCCACCTGAGCCGCAACAACCTCACCGTCCTCCGGAGACTCATGGCCGGGGCATCCACCAAAGATATCGCAGCCGAATTGTCCGTCACGCCTCGGGCGGTGAATAAAGGGATTGCACGACATGCATTGGATGATGTCGTCCAGTTGATTCGTATCCTGACAGAGGAGTTTGAGAAAGGTATGGACCTGAGGTCGACTGAAGAGGCGTCCCGATGACGACGACCCATGTGTTCTGGACGCTCTTCGTCGTACTCATGGTTCCGGCTGCAATGGAATGGGTGCGGCAGAACCGGCGTGGGCAAAAAATCATGTCCGCGGCCGTTCCAGTCCTCGTCGCCGGGGCAATTATCCTGCCGGTCATGACGAGGGAGAACGTCGCCGTCGTTATGATCATAACCGTCATGACATTCGGGATACACGGCGTCATTTCAAAGGCCGTCGCTAATCGAAACGCGGGCCGGACACTGTCATTGCTCGTCAATATTCTGATCGGCGTATTTGTCCTTGGACACCCGGCGATTACCGGTGGATTCAATCACGCCTTTTTGCGGCTCACGCGATTGATCGGGACAAATCCGGTTGTACAGCTTCTGTCGGCGGCACAGATCCACGCCGTACTTGTCGCACTTGCGGGTTCGTACCTTGCCGCGTTTGAAATCAACCATCCCATCGCCCTGATTCTGAAAAGCACCAACCTCATGCCCCCGTCACCGGTTGCCCTTCCAGACCGGGACTCCGCGGAAATCGACGAGCCCGCCCGCGGAAGGGTTATCGGATGTCTTGAACGAACAATCGTTTTTCTGTTGGTCCTGACCGGTCATATGAACGCGATCGGATATGTGCTTGTGGCAAAGGGGATAGCACGGTTTCAACAGCTCGATGACCGGGGCTTTGCCGAGTATTTTCTTATCGGAACACTGCTTTCGACGCTTCTCGCAACCCTTGCCGGGCTTATATTCAAGGCGTTTATGTAATTCACTGCCCTTCCCACTTTCCGCCTGTTCACCGCGACTTCACCTGTTTGATGTCGACGGCATTCTTCGAGGAATCCAGGGGTGACTCTGTCATAAAGTTCGAAATGGAATACCGGCGAAAATTGTTTTTTCGATTTCGATATTTATGGTTGATAATTCAATGAATCGTGATAGTCTGTTTATATTACTCGACTGCAAAGTATTAATTCATAAAGTCTAATTTTTACATCTCAGGTTCATCCTTGTTCGTGGAACAAGGTGCGCGTGGAAGCGCACGTATACATACATTTGCTTTGGGGGGCTTTATGAGGACAGGTACTCGAATAATCGTCGGAATAGTATTCGCCATGTCGCTGGTATTCACGTCATGTGACGATCCCTTTGGAAACGAGGCAGGCGGTGATGGAGAAACGCCGGTCAGAACCGTCACCTGGGAAAACGACGGCAACGGCTATTACCAATTTTCCACAAATGATGCCGACAAATTGAGTATGATTTTCTACGCCACCTTCTCCGAGTCCGCAATTGCGGCAGGTGAAAGCGTGGTTGTAGATGTGATAAAGAAATCCGGCTCAACCGCGCCGGGCGGTCTCGTCTTTTGCAGGACCAAGACGGAAACGGAAAGCAAAATAGCAATGGCGGTGATAGATTACGACGGGTGGTTCAATATCCTGGAAGACTATGGCACGGGTGCCGGTCTTAACCCCATTCCTCAGGAGAATACTGACTGGACGGAGTCGATTATAGATACAAACGGCTGGGTTCAGTCAGGAGCCATCAAAGGACTTACGGAGACAAATACCCTTGAAATTACGGCTCTTGCCGCCGGAGCCAGCCACGACTTTGAATTGACAATTAACGGTGTATCCCAGGGCGTTTTCTCACTTACCAATAATCGCACAGACGGGAACTCCGGATTCACCGCCATGACCGGTACGGAAGCATCGGAGGACTTTCCCGAAACACCGGCGGATCTTCGTTTCCGGATGACGTCACCGCTCGCAGTTCCCCTCGGGACGTCCGCTCTTGCCCTTTCAGAAACAGTCTCAGGCGTTTCTATTGAGACGGAATACCGACGACAAATTGTCGGAGGTTACAGATGAGACCTACCACGAAAATGCTGAGGCGGGTCGTTATGACCGGTATTCTCATAGCAATCGCCCTTACCGCATTGGCAGGATGCACTACGCTGCCGCAACCAGCTGATCCTTCAGATACGGCATTTGTATTGCCGGTAATCAGGGTTTCCCGTTCCGGCAGCTCTTCCACTTTTGGATATTATGAAATTACCGTCACAGGGATCGATGACCCTTCGGTCAGCAGGACAGTCAAAGTCTATGCCGGTACGGACATGAGGATTATTACGGGGCTTGAACCAGGACGATATACCCTGAGCAGGTATCAGTTCGTCTATAAGGAAGGCGGAATGGGGAGCAGACGTGACATTTATTATCCCTTTATCCTGGAGGCCGGGGCAATCACGATTTCACCTACATCACCGACCATCACGTTGTATAAAAAAGACCCGAACTCGTCCACAAACTGGATGCGCATACAATTCAATACAACTCAACCACCTACCCGGCAGGAAGTACTCAGCGTTCTGAGAGAAGAAGAGGCTTTTGCCGCATGGAGAGTCCTGTCAATTGAGGAATCAAGAGGATAGGATATCCATCACGGATACATAGCGTCTTGCCCATACGTCATCGCAGCGAACGTCCGGCGAGGAGGAATGTGATGGGATACGTCAGCACAAATACGATAGCGGGTATCGGGGACCATGAAATACGGATCACCACCGCTCCGGCCGGCGACGGCCCGTCGGACAAGACTCTTATTGTACTACCGGGGTATCGATACTCTTCGGAGGCCCCGGCGATGTTCTATCCGCGGATAGCATTTTTGAAACATCGATGGGACGTCGTCGCCTTTGACTATCGGTACAACGAGATTCCCGGTTTTATCGATCTTGACGAGACGGAAGCGGACGAGCAGATCCGTGCCGAGGCGACGTTGATTCGAGAGTACATCGTATCGAATATCTCCACCAAATCTCTATGCCTGATGGGAAAGTCGCTTGGAACGGCGGCTCTTCATTATCTCATCGAAGACGGTGACCTCTCACCGCACTTTGATCGCATATCCCACATCATTCTCACACCGACGGAATTTCAGCGGAAATTGGTGCAGCATATCGTTGCCACCGGAACCAACGGTTTTTTTGCGATCGGGAAAAACGATCCATACTATGACGACGCCTTGATTCAATCGACGAAAGACTACTCCAACGTCCACTGGGAAGTTTTCCGGAACGCCGGGCACATCTTTGAGAGTCCGGAACAGGATCTGCCGACATCTATTGACAACGTGAAAACCCTGACCGCTGTTATCGAAAACAGAATCGGCCGGGGCTGGTTCGGCTGAGGTATCAGTTTATATCTTCCGGAACCACTGTATGAACGGCGTGGGCAGGGCGTATTCGTCCGCACCGACGGCGCCGACAAAACCGAATTGCCACGCCCGGTCGGGTTTGTTCTGCCAACGTATCATGGGGATCGCGAGAATTGCACCGGGGATTTCAGGAACGATGAAGGTGTCAAACACGACCGTGAGGTTGCGTACGAGCCTGGCCATGCCTGCGACCGAGACCAGGGTATAGCCGCCGGGCTCAATATCATCCGCGTCGACGGTGCCGATGCTGCCGTTTGTCAAATACCCGTAACCGCCGGAAAGGGTCACGTTGTACCGCCTGTCACCCAGTGTCAGCGAACCGAAGGGCAATGCAAGGGCAAGATCGGGATCAAAGTACGTACCCGAGCCGATGAGCGCCCCGACGGCGACATGGGCACGCGGTGCGAGGGAATGCGAGTATTTTGTAGACAGGATGAGGGGCACCCCGGCCCACGTCGAAATGAGGCCGATTCCGAAGTTCTTTGCCACGGCGAACTGTATATCCGGCCCGAGCGGGCTGAGCATGAAATAGTGGTCCCCCGCCGCGATGGGGAGACCGTTGGTCGTAAAGAGGTAGCGCGTAGCAAAGACCTCCTCCCCCACCGCGTCCTCTGTCGCCCGGTTTCGCCCAGGACCGACTTCCCGTATCTCCTGTATAAGGTGGCGCGGAATCGCCACCTCTCCGAACGATCCGGTCTCGACGACGATCTCCCGGGCGTCCATGGAGACGATTTTTCCTATGAACTCAGGCCCGTCAAACTGGACGATCAGGTACGTCGTGTCGGGATCGATGGTAAACACCTCGCTCTGGGCATCGACTGCGACGGTAAACAATACAGCGAGGACGAGGGTGAGAAAGACCACCCTCGGGGCAAGGGGAACCCCATGTCTTTGGACTTTCATCGTCGCATCCTCCTCTCCCGTTGTGGTGGCGTGACCGGAACGGCGCCGTGGTACCGGTCTCATCGTTCCGGCGTCACCGGGTCACTGTCTTTCAGCAAGTCAAGGTACCCCGTCTCCGTAGTCCTTGCTGATATCAACCTCGGGACTTGCGGGACTGCCCGTGCCGTCGGGATTTTCGTCGTGCTCGGGGCCGCTGGGATCACCCCAGTCGTTTCCTTCCGCCGAGACGAGGTAGTCACGACCAAGCCGTACCTCCCCTATAATATAATTGATTCGGAATCCGAAGTAGCCGTCCGCCGCGAGGAGCGCGTTGTCCGTGAGATTAATCATGTCGTCGTCAGAAACGATTGCGTCGTAAATCGGCACCGCCGCCTCTCCGTAATACTCCTCTTCAAGATCAAACCGTATCGCGTCCCAGCCGTTGCCGTGAATATGATTGTCCCTGATTGTGTGCGCCACATTGACAGGTCCCATGTAGATTCCGTTTTTCTCGTTGTCGTAGATATCGTTATCCTGAATAGTGATATTCACGGGACCCTCACCGTCGGTGCGGCCCTTGTCGCTGCCCATACGAATGATGACGATACCGTTGCCGTATACAAGGTTGGCCGGGTCATCTTCGGGATTTCCGCTGTTGTCGTGTATCCAGTTGTCCCTGATGGTGAGGTTATCGGCGGACCCGGCGATCTCGATACCGCTGCGATGGCTGCCTGAAATTTCGTTGTCTTCGATGACCGTCCCCGTAAGGTCTCCCCGGGCTTCGCCGTTGTAGTTTGCCGCGCCGCCCCAGATGAACACGTTGTTCCCGTTGCCTCTGGCGTCGATGATCTTGTTTCCCGAAATCGTACTGAAACTGATGTCGTTTTCGTCGTCGGTTTTATTGGGCATGGCGAGGTACAGTCCCATCCGCCCGGCGGTGCCGTCCTGGGAGTCGACATTGGTGTTTGGTCCGATGACGTTGTTGGAAATGGTGACATTTGATACGGGCGCATTATCGGCGTAGATCCGTATGAGGTGATCGTTGGCCGAGCCGGACAGTGCGTTCAGGCTCTGCACCACAAACCCCTTGAAGGTGACATCGTCGGTGTCGACTATGTCCACCACATTGGAGATACTCAGAGCCGGGTCGGGATTGGTGATGACGCTCTCCACCGAGGTGTTCCATCCGTACCCTGAAGGAACGGGGTATCCGTTTTTGTTCAGGTCATGGGTCGCGCCGTACAGGGTGACAGGTTTCGTGATCGACAACCGTTCCGCGTAGAGACCGGGACGCACCTGAACGACGTCGTAGGGATCGGCATCGTCTATGGCCGCCTGGATTGTGGTAAACCCCGTGTCGGCTGTTGTATTGAAGACGTTGTAATCGCGCAGCCGCACCATGGATGCATGTTCATACCAGCGGGAGACGTCCATCGCCCCGCTCACGACGGCCCCCGCCGGACCGCTCGGGCTGCCCCAGTAGTTGTTTCGTCCGTTGAGCTCCCATTCCGGAACGGCGGCGAGGTTGACCAGGTCGCCGTAGCCCGTACCGTCGTCGCCGGTGTAACTCCGGCTGTTGCCGTAGATATGTGCATTCCTGACGACAACTCCGGTGGGGCCGGTGTTATTTGTTCCGGGCTCACCGATGCGGATCCCCCGCTCGTTTCCCGTAAAGATACCGCCGTCGATAAGAACGTCGTCCAGTGTGGCTGGATTGGCGGCGTAGGATGTATCGTCACCGCTGCCCCGCGCCTTGATCGTGACGCCCGCTCCTTCTCGTGCACCGGTGGAGCCGTCTTCCACATATCCGTTCCCCGTCACCGCGACGTCATAAAAACGAAGGTTCCGATAGTCTCCCGCCTTGAGATTGATATCAATTCCCGCCAGCCATGTTTGGCGGATGGCGGGTACGCCGACGGTGGTAAAACCGTTCCCTTCAACCGAACACTCCCTGAAGGTCGCCTCGGACAGTTTCTCCGCATAGATACCCTTGATGTTGTTATGTCTGAAGACCGTGTCCGTAACGGTGACGTACTCGACGGTACTGTCGTCACTGCTCATCGCTTTGTGGAAATACCAGCCGTAGGTAAGGTTTTCAAAGGTTGAACCGGTGACGGTGAGATGACGGAGGGTTGACGTGGTATCGACATAGAATCCCCGTTCCTTTTCGGTATCCGGAACGTTGGTGCCCGTCACCGTTACGTTGTCAAGGGTGATGTAAGCGATCTCTGTGTAGGTGGCGTCGTTGTGTGTCCCCACGGAAAAACCTGCCATCCCGTCAACTTCGACACGGAGATCCTTGAAGAGGATTGGTTTCTGTGGTGACAAGCCGGAGGCGTCGAGTTGTATCACTCCCAACTCGGTATTCCAGTCGGCGTCGGTTTCTGCAAGTTGAATGACCGTGCCGTCATGACCGCTTCCGCTTCCTATCACGGAAACCCGTTTCTTCACGGTTATCTGTTCATGGTACGTTCCCGCGTCGACGTAAATGATATCACCCCGGGCGGCGTCGAGAAGGGCTTCGTTGACGGTGAGATATTCTCCGTCACCACCTCCGACAAACAGGATACCGGGAACGGCGTCAATCACCCGGGAGGCCACAAACTTGACGAGGAAGAACTCCGCTTCGGCGTCCTTTGCCATCACAATCACTCCGCCGTCCTCTCCGGAGATCATACCGTAGTGCATGTAGGTATATCCGGAACGGAGGGCATCATGGAGCGGCTCCGTGACGGTCCGTTCGATGTCGCCGAAATAGAGATCAAGCTTCTGTTCCGAGAGAGAAGACACTTCCCGGCCGTTGTCGATCACAAAATCGCCATACCCTCCCGCCATGCCGGTCTGTCTCTCCACATAGTCGTCAAACCCGGGAAGTATTCCGTTACGGGCTATGACTTGCCACGTCGTTCCGTCATAAATGAAACTAACGCCTTCAACGTAGTTGTAATACGCCCAATTGAGTACCGGATCAGATGGATGGCGGGCACCGGTGCCTTTCCAGACGATCGAGATTCCCGGCTCACCCTGGGGGCCGGTAGGACCTGTTGGGCCGGTGGGACCTTGCGGGCCCTGTGGGCCTTCTTCACCCTGAGGACCATCGTCCCCCTGTTGTCCGCTATCGCCTTGCGGGCCCTGCGGGCCTTCTTCACCCTGCGGTCCATCTTCCCCCTGGGGACCGGCAGGTCCTTGCGGCCCCGCGGGGCCAACAGGCCCCGTCAGATCGACCGTAACCTCCCAACCTTCACCCCCTTTCTGGTACATAAACCCCGTATCGAGGTCCAGATAAAAGTCGCCGCGATTGCCGTCCGATGGTTCGGGCAGGCCGTTGTCCGCGTCCCACCTGACCGATGCCTCCGTGGAAACCTGGAGACCCGCCAGCTCGGTATTTTCTCTCGCCTTGACATCGGCGTAGAATCCAACAAACCGGTGGTCACCCCGGGCAATGACGATCGGATAGTCCTCACCCGTGGGAACACCGGATATGACAAACGCACCGGTGGAATCGGTCATGGCGAGATACGACGTACCGGCTACTGCAACGATCCAGCCAAGTTCCCCCGCATCGTTGTTTACCACCGTCCCCGATATCGTCCCGGTCGGTGTGAGATGAAGGTCTTCAATGGTTGCCGTTGTACCTGCTACGACCGCGACGTTCGTCACGACGGCCCGTTCGACCGTACTGGGACTTGACGCGTACACCGTATATTCCCCAGCCGGCAGCTCATCGATTCTGAATGAACCATCCGCGGCGGTTGTTGTCTGACCGGCCAGGGCAGCGGTCGAAATTGAAAACGATTGAATCGACTTGTCCATGGATGCCGTCGCGATCCCGTTCACCTCTTCAATTGAAACGACGATACCGGAATGGTCAATCTCTCCCTGGTAGAGGGCTTTTCCGACAACTACGCCGGACGCCGCGGGAGGGGTACCTCCGCCGCCACCCCCGTCCCTGTTGTCAAACGGCTGGACACAGGTCAACAATGAAAACGCGATAAAAACGGATATGACAGTAAGAATTCGGTGCATGGCGAATCCTCCTCGTTGGTCGGCGATGCCGCATGGGCCGGGAGAACTCCGCAGTCGGTCTGTATTACAAGAAGGCAGGCACGGTAGGCCGAGTAATTAAACAGTGTATTATCGCTCCGCTGCTATATATTGGCAATATCTTTTTTAATTTTTGATTTCTCTCCAGCGGCAATGCAGGCACGGCAACACAGGACGAAAATCAGGCGTGGGAACCTCTTGCCTCTCCCGCCGAGACGGTCTATTTTTTATGTGTGGTATTTCTGAGCACGAATACGAAAATAGACGGCGTCCGCCGGATGTTTTCTCATTTCGGGTGCCGCGAAGCGGCATACGAAACTATGATGATGTTCAAGCCGTAATCTCGCCGCCTCCGCCCGCACGCCCCGGCGTATACGGTCGGGGGCGTCGTCGCATGCAAAGGAGGCGCTATGCCAATCAATATTCCAGACGCTCTTCCCGCCCGGGAACATCTTGAACGGGAGAATATCTTTGTCATGACCGAGGAGCGGGCGGTCCATCAGGATATTCGCCCTCTCAAGATTGCCATTGTAAACCTGATGCCCACCAAAGTAGCTACGGAGACGCAATTGTTACGGCTGTTGAGTAACTCTCCGTTGCAGGTCGATATCGATCTGGTTCATACCACCTCTCACGAGTCGCGAAACACCGATCCGGAGCATCTCGACCGGTTTTATACCTCACTGGAACACATTCGGCGGGAGCGTTACGACGGTATGGTCATTACCGGCGCTCCCGTGGAAACAATCCCCTTTGAAGACGTGGACTACTGGAATGAACTCGCGGCGATCATGGAGTACAGCCTGGCAAATGTCTATTCCACACTCCATATTTGCTGGGGCGCCCAGGCGGGGCTCTACTACCACTACAGTGTTCAGAAGTATCCGCTTCCGGAGAAGCTCTTCGGCGTATTTCAGCACGACCGTCTTGATGATCACCATCCCCTTTTCCGCGGTTTTGACGACCGCTTTCCGGTACCGCATTCGCGATATACCGAAATCAGACTGGAGGACGTGAAAAAACGACCGGAACTGGAAGTGCTGGCCACGTCAGAGGAGGCGGGAGTGTGCGTTCTTTCAGCCTTTGAGGGTCGACAGGTTTTTATCACGGGACATTTGGAATACGAAGCGGAAACCCTCGCCCTTGAGTACAGGCGGGACATGGAACGGGGACTCAATACCGCCGTACCTGAGCACTACTTTCCCGGCGACGACCCGACGGAGTCGCCCGTTCCGACATGGCGCGCCCATGCGCATCTTTTTTTCGCCAATTGGCTCAACTATCACGTGTACCAGGCAACACCGTACGACCTCGCCCAGATCCCGGAAATTCGGCGGTAGGTGCGGCCACCCCTGCGAGCCTTCGCGGGTCGCAGGGGTATCACTCCCAAAAGGTATACTGAACTACTTGACGATTCGGCGTGATGTTATTATCTATTAGTTCTACGTTGAACGTTCGATATTGAACTATCCACGAGCCTGCCGGCCGGCGAATATCGTCTCGTGGAGAAAGGATGGGTAGGAATTTGTCGACCAGACATAACGGCCCCGAAGGGGAACGACGGGCTCTTGATTTGTTTATCGCGCTCAGTCGTGCTGCTGATTGGATGCAAAAAGGGGCGACCGCGGTTGCACCTCTGCCTGATTCCGTCACGCTGACCCAGTTCGGCGTGCTTGAGGCGTTGTATCACCTGGGACCTATGTGTCAGGCCGATGTAGGACGAAAACTATTGACCTCAAAGGGTAATGTCAGCGTGGTAATCGATCACCTCGTAAAGAGAGGTCTGGTCATACGGCGCGCACATGAAACCGACAGGAGATATGTGGTCTGCGCATTGACCGACGAAGGTCAAAAGATGATTTCCGCCTATTTCCCCCAAATAGCTCACGGCTTTGCCGAGAGTGCCGCGGTTCTGACTGCGGAAGAACAAAACACTCTGACCTCTTTGAGTAAGAAGCTCGGTCGGGGAATTCAGGAGCGCCTGTAAGCAGGCCTCCATATATGTGTACTCCGGTGATTTCGGACAGGGATTCCGGGCGAAAACGGACAGCTGCCTGAAGGAACAAAATCCTCGCCATCACTCATAACAGCTGTCCGTTTTCAGGTCAATCTACCGCATAGAGTTTCCTCCTCACCGTGTCGCCGGTGATCTCAATTCGGTGAGAATGAAATGCAAGCCGATCCATGATTGCGTCGGCGATCGTCGGGTCGCCTATGAGGGCATGCCAGTTCTCTACCGGTTGCTGAGAGATGATCATTGTTGATTTCCGTCGGTGCCGGTCCTCAAGGATTTCAAGGAGAGCCATTCGAGAGGTATGGTTGAGCGGCTCCAGGCCGAAGTCGTCGATGAGCAGTAATGCGCTCTTCATGATTCGTGTCAGATGTTTCAGGTATGTTCCATCCGCCTTGGCCGCTTCGATTTCGTTGAACAGGCGAGATGCGGAAAAGTACGCCACGGAATGGCCGTGCTGGCACGCCTGATGCCCGAAGGCTGATCCGAGAAAGCTTTTTCCACAACCGGTTGGACCGGTGATGAGAAGATCCTGCCCCCGGGATATCCACGAGCAGTCGGCGAGCCGAAGAATCTGGTTCTTGTCCAGATTCCGATCCAGGGTGTAGTCGATATCTTCCAATGCAGCCTGGTAGCGGAACCGGGCAGCCCGGGTAAGCCGATCGAGCCGTCGGTTGTGCTTCTCATCCCATTCGGCGTCGATCAGGTACGTGATCGTCTCGTCGATGGTGAGATCCATGGTTTTTCCGGTTTCCTGAAGCGTGCGAAACGCCTGGGCCATTCCATGCAGGCGCATCTCGGTCATTCTGTTGATCGTTGCCTGATTATTGTTCATGGTGCTCATCCTTACTTGTAGATTGCCGAATCACGCAGATTCTTGTGGTCGGTGAAAAGAAGTACCCGATCATCCTCGTGATCATCCTTCTCCTGGCGCAAAATCTCGTCCAGATACCCACGGACATCCCGATAGCTGATTCTGGAGTAGTTAAGGGCTCGTCGACAGGCCAAGTTCAGTCGATCTGAACCGACTTCCTGTGCCATATTCAGCACCCCAAGACAGGACTTGTATGCCTGTTGCTCATGGGGTTTATCGCTCAGGAGCCGAGAAATCACCAGGAACGTCTCTTCTCCGATGGAATTGGCCCAGGAGGTGAACTTTTCGGCAGACCAGGATTGAAAAAACCGGTGGTGCTTGGGCATGTGCTCGGCTTTTGTCGTGTACTGCCCTTTTTTCCGGCTGCGCCGGTGCTGGGCAACGCGTACGTTGTCGTGATATACCGCGACGATACGCTCATCGAAGATCACCTTTACCTGCACACCCTTCAACTGCCAGGGAACGGAGTAGTAGTGCTTATCTTCCGACAGGATAAAGTGATAGTCCGGTGCAACCTTGTGGTTCTCGAAGGATTTCATCGGATACGGCGCGCTGGGCAGCGTCTTCAGCGCCGATCGTTCGATCTCCTCAAACAACTGCCGTCGAGAGATTTGCAGCTTGGTCAATTCTCGAGTATTGTGGGTCTCAAGGCGTTCGGCGATGGCCTGGTTGAGCTCAGCCAACGAATGGAACGTCCTGCCGTACAGCGGGGCGAAAATCCGCTGGTAGGTTAATTTGACGGTGTTCTCCGCCAGGGCCTTGTCTTTTGGTTTGTATGCCCTGGCGGGAATAACCGTCGTTCGGTAATACTCGGCAAAATCGTCGAACAGCGGATTGATTTCCGGTTCGTATTTGCTTGCCTTGAGCACGGCCGCCTTCAGATTATCCGGTACCAGAGCGCGGGGAACTCCGTCGAAATAGCGCAACGCCCGCTCGGTTGAACGGAGAAACGCTTCCTGTTTCTGGCTCTCGTCAGCTTCGACATACGCGAGTTGGCTTGCTCCGAGTACCGCAACGAATACCTCTGCCTGCTGTTCTTCGCCGTCTCGATAGTACGGGAAGGTCTCACCGGCGTAATCGATGTAGGCCATGTCTCCCGGTTCGTGAGGTTGCCGCATGGTGACCTCGCCGGATTCCAGGAACATGCCAAAGTGGTGACAGAACTGGCTGTAGCGATACCCGTCGGGGTGCTGCGTCCGGTACTCCTCCCACAACAGCTGCTTGGTCATTCCCCGGCGCTTTAACCGTTTTGCGTATTCCGGGAAGAGCGCCATCACCTGCGTGTACTGCTCGCTTTCTTCCTGCTTTTTCTCTTCGAACAGGCCAAGCAGTTCGTCATCGGTGAGCTCAAGGCTCTTCTCAAAGCTGATTCCGGTGCGTCTGAATCGCACCAGGTATTCACTGATCGTCGTCTTCGATACTCCGGTGAGTCGCGATACGTCCCGAAGCCCCAGTTTGCTCTCGTAGGTGAGCGCAAGCAATTTGCGCATGTGTTTCACAGGTATCCTCTCTCTCGGCATTCCGTACTCCCTCACAATGATGTTACCCACCAGTTTGCCGGGAGTGCCCGTATTGATCGAGGATCTCTTCTGTCAGGCTGAATCGATTCCGGCGCTCCGGAAAAACTGTCCGTTTTCCGCCGGAATCGGTGTCCGGATTACGCCGGAATCACTGTCCGCTTTCCACCGGAATACGTGTCCGTTTTGGGCCGGTGTACACAATATACGAATACATCTACAACAAGGAGATGCAGCATGAAAATACTTGTAGTTTTTCATTCAACCTACGGACATATGTATGAAATGGCGAAGGCAGCTGCAGAGGGCGCACAATCGGCGGGTGCCGATGTGACGATCAAGCGGGTTCCCGAACTCTTGTCACCTGAAATTATTGACGCCATGGGAGCGACGGAAGCTCAGGAAGCACTCGCGGACGTTCCGGTGGCCACCCCCGATGATCTCGTGGAAGCGGACGGCATCATTTTCGGTATCCCGACCCGATTCGGAAACATGGTAGGCCAGATGCGGATGTTTTTTGACTCGACGGGGCCGCAATGGGCGAAGGGTTCACTGGTTGGCAAGGTGGGCAGCGTCATCTCATCCTCGGCGACCCAGCACGGCGGTCAGGAGTCGACGATCCTCACCACACACGTGACTCTTCTCCACCATGGCATGGTGATCGTCGGCCTGCCCTATTCGTTTCAGGATCAGACGAAAATCGATGAGGTTATTGGAACCTCTCCGTACGGCGCTTCGACAATCACCGGCGGTGATGGAAGTCGGATGCCCAGTGAGACTGAACTGGAAGGCGCGCGATTTCAGGGACGTCACGTCGCGGAAGTAGCGGGAAAACTCGCCCGGGAGGCGGTTCCGGCGGCATAAACTGCGTTCCCGACGCCGCCCCGTCTGCACTCAACGGTTGCAGACGGGGCCTATTTCATTCCAGATAATTTCGACGCGTAAATTCTAGACCCCGATTATTTTGTTTTCTTTTTAATATATTATATTAATTTTTTCCACATTTATCTTGACACTTTCACGACGAAGAAGTACAAACGCTCCGATGACAGCAGGCGTTGAATCCTACTCCTTCAGTGGCAACCCTACCGACGTTTTCTAATCCTGTTTCGTTATCTCATTAAAAAACGATAAAAAAATTTTTCTCGGGAGAGTCTTATGCTAAAAAACCTGAAAATGGCGTTCAAGATGACGCTGGGTTTCGGAACGCTGGTAGTACTGTTGATCGTCGTCGGAGCGATAGCGGTATTCAATCTCATGCAAATCGAGACGGAGTCGATCCGTTTGCGGGATCAGCATATCGCGGAAGTTGCAATCGCAAACGAGATAGAGCGAAACGCTCTTCAGACGATGTTTGCCATGCGCGGGTACACCTACAGCTTCGATGAGGAGTTCTGGACCCAGAGCAGTACCGACCTGGCCAAAGTTGAAGAATCTATACGCACCGCCGAGACGCTGGCGGAGGAATATCCGCAGCTGGTAATACTGAAAGAAAACGTCCAGCGGGCAGAAACCGAGGCGGCGAAGTACAGTGACCTGGCAGCCCAGTCCCGTGAAATCATAAATGGTATTCTTCGCAACCGCGAAATCAATGACCAAGCTGCGACAAATGCCGTTCGCGTGATTGAGGCATTTATCGCGGACCAGACGGAAACGCTGCGCCGCGAAGTTCAGGCGGGCGTTACGAACGCGGAGTTACTTGAACGGATTCAGAAGATCAATCTCGGTAACGATTTGATGCGTCACACAAACACGGCACGTATCAACAACTTTCAGGGTCAACTCCTCACCGACCAGGGTATCCTCAACAGCGCAATCGCCGAACTTGAAGCGATACCGCAAATCCTCACCGAGTTGCGAAGGATCACCCGTCTCCAGATTGACATAGACAGAATCGACGCGGTTGAAGAGAGTGTCCAGCGGTACGCCGACGCGGTGAACACCATCGCCGACAACTACACCCTCCTTGACCGCATAAACGACTCGCGGAACAGTGCTGCCGATGACGTACTCGCGGCGGCCCAAACATGGGCAAGTGCGGGAATGACACAGACACGGGAAATTTCCACTGCCGTCGTTGATAAAGTGCGGGCATCTGTCATCGCAGTGGCTACGGGAATTCTCGTCGCCCTGATCGTCGCTATTGTCATCGCCTTTGCAATTACCCGTACCATCACGACGGCCCTCCACCGGGGTGTCGTATTTGCCGGCGAAATGCGGAAGGGGAACCTCACGACAAAATTGAATATTCGACAAAATGACGAAATCGGCGACCTTGCGGAATCCCTCAAGGAGATGCGTGACCGCCTGACCTCGGTAATACGGGACGTCTCCACGGCATCGGGCAATGTCGCCTCCGGCAGCGAGGAGATGAGCAGCACCTCACAGCAGCTTTCCGCCGGTGCGTCGGAACAGGCCGCCGCCGCGGAAGAGGTTTCGTCTTCGATGGAACAAATGGCGGCAAATATCCGTCAGAATACCGACAACGCAATGCAGACTGAGAAGATCTCCCTCAAAGCCGCCCGGAACGCGGAAGAAGGGGGCAAGGCGGTGCGGCAGACGGTAGCGGCGATGATGGAAATTTCAAAGAAAATAACGATCATCGATGAGATCGCCCGCAATACAAATCTCCTCGCACTGAATGCGGCGATTGAAGCGGCGCGCGCAGGTGATCACGGAAAAGGTTTTGCCGTCGTTGCAAGCGAGGTCCGGAAACTGGCTGAACGGAGCCAGCAGGCAGCCGCGGAAATCGCGGAGGTATCCACCAGCAGCGTGGAGGTGGCTGAAAAAGCGGGTGAAATGATCGCCGACATCGTACCGGACATCCGTAAAACGGCGGAACTCGTTCAGGAGATCAGCGCCGCCAGCAAGGAACAGACGAGCGGGGCCGATCAAATAAACGAAGCTCTCCTCCAGCTGGACAAGGTTGTTCAGCAGAACGCATCTTCCGCGGAGGAAATGGCGGCTATGTCGGAGGAGCTGAACGGACAGGCTGAACAGCTGCAACGCACGGTTGCATTCTTTACCATCGCTTCGGACCACCAGCAGGAACAGCGTCTTCTCGCCGCACCGGGCGGATACGCATCATCTCACGAAGCACAGTCCAAAGGATATCGCTACCGGGAAAGCGTTGGCTCCCCCACCCTCCGGAAGTCGCAGGAAACGGCAACAAATACGACGCCGAAAATACAGCCGGCGCGCGTTGGGGAAGGTGCCGCGATTTCACTCGATACCGATCAAAAAGAAATCGGCCTCGACGACGGAGATTTTGAAGATTTCTGATGATCGCCGGAAGAGGGGCGGCGACGTCCCGTCTCTCTTCCCCGTTCCTGCGCACACGGCTGTTGACGAGAACCGGGGCAATGCATACCGTAGCCTATGCGCACATGGCGCCTGATTCTCGTCGTCACTGTTTTTCTGATTATCATCGCCACGCCGCTCCTGATCGTCCCCGTCCATGCTCCCCATATCATGGAGCGGTGGCTGGAATACGCTCCGCCAAGTGTGACCGTCGCGGCGCTCCTTTCGTGGGTTTTTCTCTTCTCCCTGCCTCAGACTATCTACGTCATTGCCTTTATCGCTCAATGGGCACTGATTTATGTCGTCGGACTCCCCCTCGGAAACTGGATTGTCCTAGAACTTGTCCTGTCCATGGCGGTGATTATACAGTTTGCACTTGTTTCGGCCCCCTATGTGTCGATTCCGACGACGCTGGGGGCGGTCTTGTTTATGGCGTCCCAGCAGGGCGCCACAGATGCGTGGGAAATCGCCCTTCCCGCCGTATCCTCCGGCGACCTCGCCGGGTACATCATCGTCAGTATGACCGCATTGTCCGCAGCCACGACGATTCACGTGCTGTTAGATCACATAACGGACATCAGGACCGTCAGTGCCGAGAAAAATAATGTCATTCGACGGCTCGTAGATACCAACATGGAATATCAGCGTTACGCACTGGAGGTCGAAAAAAGCACGGTCCAGTCAGAACGTGAACGTATCAGCAGGGAAATTCACGATACCGTGGGATACACCTTCACCAACCAACGGATGATGCTTCAGGCATCGACCGTGCTCTTTGACCGCGATCACAAGCGGCTCAAGGAGCTTATCGTCCACGCCCAGGAATCGCTGGCGGAAGGTTATCAGCACGTACGATCGGCACTGCGGGCATTGCGAAAGGTAGGAGGAAGCACCCCGACCCTTAATTCCCGCATTTACCATTTAACCCGTCAGTTTTCCGATGTTTCCGGCGTTGAGGTGCGCTATGAAGCAGTGGGACTCGCCGGGACAGGTTCTCCTGAACTGGACCAGGCGATATTTCGCTGCATACAGGAGGGGATTACCAACGCGTTTTGCCACGGAGCGGCAAAAAATGTAACGGTGACCCTCGCCCGCAGAGACGATGCGGTTCACCTCCGGGTCCTCGACGACGGCAGGGGCAGCCAGGAGGTTCAGGAAGGAATCGGTATCACCGGAATGAGAGAGCGTCTCGATCCGTTTCACGGAATCGTCAACTACCGGACGCTGTCTCCCGGATTTGTCCTGGAGGTGGAGATCCCCCATGAACATTGCCCTCGTTGATGATCAGCGTCTCTTCCTGGAAAGCCTTCGGGCTATTCTGGAAAACGTCGATGAAAACCTGCATGTCGTCGGAATTGCGCAGGACGGAACCGAGGCAGTCGCCATGGCGGCGCAAACGGCGCCGGACCTCATACTCATGGATGTCCGTATGCCCCGCTTGGACGGGGTGGAGGCGACGCGCCGGATAAAGGCGCAGTTTCCAAGGATCAAGATCGTAATGCTTACCACCTTTGAGGACGACCAGTATGTTCATGCGGCGATGCGTCATGGAGCGTCGGGGTATCTGCTGAAATCAATTTCAACTGAAGAACTTCTGACGGCGATACGGGCTGTTCAGGCCGGTGTCGTCACCATTGATCCCCACGTCGTCCTGCAACTTATGGGAGAACAGGACCGACAGGATACACCATACGAATCTCGTCAACCGCCGGAGTGGCTTGACCGATTGACAAGAAAGGAACGGCGCATCCTCTCTCTTATGATAGAAGGATATCACAATCGGGAAATCGCCGGACAGGTACACGTTGCCGACCAGACCGTCCGGAACTACATCAGTCAGATTTATGACAAGATCGGCGTATCCGACCGGGTTACCGCAATTCGTATCGCCCGGGAGTCAGGCTATTTCCCCTGTTAAGGGAACGGTACAAATTGAGTACACCATCGGTACACTCGTACCGTTGTCATTAGAGAGTACTCGCCGCATGCTGGCGGAAGACTAATCAATAAGGAGAGGTGCAAATGAAAACAGTACGATATGTACTCGTAATCATGATTCTTGTCGGTATGATTCTTCCGGTTGCGGCGGGAGGACAGCGCGAAAGCGCCGGCCCTGCGGAAGACGCGGTAGAAATCACGCTCGGCTCGTGGCGCGTGGACGACGTCGAACAGATGGGCCGACTCATTGCAGCTTTTAACGAGGATCATCCTGAAATTGCCGTTGCGTTCGATCCCACGACCCCGCCGGATTACAATGCAACGTTGCGGCTTCAACTGGAATCGGGAACAGCTCCGGATGTATTCTATGCCAGAAGTTACGCCACCGGTCAGGAACTCTTTTCGGAAGGATATATGGTCGATCTCAGTGACGCCGATTTTATCGCCCAGCGGTACGACGAGGGCGCCCGTGCGCCGTGGCAGATGGATGATGGACGTCAGTTCGCGATGCCCCTTGTAGCGGTAAGCCACGGTGTCTATTACAATCAGGACCTTTTTGACGAGCTTGGACTCGAAATACCGGTGACCACCGAGGAATTTCTCGCTGTCGCTGAGTCGATCAAGGAAGCCGGATATATTCCCGTCGCCAACGGACTCGCCGACGAATGGGACATTGCTGAAGTGGTCTGGATGAACATCGCGCCCGGTTTCATCGGAGGTCGGGAAGGCCGTCTGGAGTACGAGGCAGGAGACCGCCCCTTCAACGACGATGCGATGGTGAGAGTATTTGAGGCTATGGCCGCCCTCGAGCCGTATCTTCCCGAGGGGTATCAGGCGATAAGCTACAATGACAGTAAAGCCCTCTTTCTCCTTGGTGAGGCGGCGATGTGGTTTGACGGCTCCTGGACGATTAGTGAATTTGAGGCGTCCGAGCCGGAGTTTAACTGGTCCGTATTTGCACCTCCCGCGCCGTCGGCGGCGGAGCAGCGAATAACCTTTCACCCCGATGCGGGAGTCGCCATCAACCCGGCGAGCGATCACATCGATGAGGCGATGGTTTTCGTGGAGTGGCTTTCAAGCCCCACCGCCTCGCAGGTATTGGGAAACGAACTGGCCGGTTTCTTTCCGATGGTGGCCGACGCTCCGTCCCTTACTAACGAGCACGCAAACGAGTTCCTCGCACTCAATCAGGGACGGGAACTGGACGTTCGCTTTCCCTGGCCGAAGCTGATGAACGGCGATCCCAGCGGATACAATCTTATCCAGCAGGGCTCGATTCAGGTAATCACCGGAGAGATCACGCCCCGGGAAGCTGCAAACCGTATGGAGCGCGGGATTTCCCAGTGGTATAAGCCGGCAATGTAGTTTCGATACGGGAGGGGGATATACCCTCTCCCGTCGAGTTGACGGAAGAGGAAGATACATGGCGCGACATCCACAAAGAACGGCACTTGTACCGGTATGGATTTGGTATATGCTTCCCGGCCTTGCCGTATACACCCTGTTCATGGCCATACCCCTTTTCAAGTCCCTTCAGTTAAGCCTCTACACGGGGAGCGGATTTCAGATCGAAACTTTTGTCGGTTTCGACAACTATCAAAAATTGCTCACCGAAGGTGATGTGGCACGCCGTTTTTGGGGTGCCTTCGGAAACACTTGGATCTTTTTTCTCATTCACATGGTCGTACAGAACTCCCTTGGATTGCTTTTCGCACTTCTGTTGAGTTCGGAAACACTCAAATGGAGGTCCCTCTATCGGACCGTTATTTTCATTCCCGCGACGCTTGCGATAGTTGTCACCGGGTTTCTCTGGAAACTCCTCCTGAATCCTCAATGGGGTGCGGTGAATCTATTCCTTGAAGCGGTCGGACTCGGCCAGTTTGCCCGGCCCTGGCTCGGTCTGGAAGGAACATCGCTGATTGCAATCTCTCTCGTTTCAAGCTGGCAATGGGTCGGTATTCCGACGATGATCTTTTTAAGCGCCTTGCAGGGTATTTCCCGTGATCTCTTTGAAGCGGCCGATATTGACGGATCGGGAACGTGGAGCACCTTCTGGAGGATCAAACTCCCCCTGATCTGGCCGGTCATGGGCGTCGTTGCGATTCTTACCTTTACCAATAACTTCAACGCCTTTGACGTCGTCTTTGCGATGGCAGGCGCAAACGGCCCACCCGGCTACTCGACGGATATTCTTGGAACATACTTTTATCGAGTCGGTATCGCTGGTGAGCATCCCGTGGGTATTCCCGATATGGGTCTCGGTGCGGCGGTGGCTTCAATCATTTTTGCCGTTCTCTTTGTGGGAGTGCTGCTCATGCGTACTATCTTCCATTCCGACGGCACCGGCGAGAGGAACTGACGATGGCACAGGTAACGGTCAGAGGACGGGGTATCTGGTCCCATATTGTCCTCGCGATATGGTCCATTCTGGTACTTGTTCCGTTGTGGATCATGGTAATCAACTCGTTTAAATCAAAGCTTTCCATTTATCGCAGTCCCTTTGGGCTTCCGGAGACATGGACTTTTGACGGATATCTCTCCGTATTTTCGCGATCCAGCTTTCCCCGCTATTTTCTGAACAGTATCGTCATAACCACCGTATCGATTGCAGGAATCGTCCTGCTTTCATCTCTCGCGGCGTATGCAATCGTACGATGGAAAAACAGATTCTCTTCCGTTGTATTTCTCTTTTTCCTTGCGGGCATGATGATTCCCATTCGTATCGGCAGTATCAACCTGCTCATGATAATTCGTGATCTCGGACTGCTGGACCAGCTTATCGGTCTTCTTCCCATTTACGTCGCCATGGGGATGCCCATCGGTGTCTTTGTTCTCACCGAATTTATCCGTACGGTACCGTCGGAGCTCACCCAGGCGGCGTACATTGATGGTGCCGGAAATTTCCGGATCTTCCGACAGATCGTCCTTCCGCTGACGAGACCGGCGATGGCAACGGTAGCTATTTTCAACCTCGTCGTCCTGTGGAATGATCTGTGGTTTCCACTGATATTCATAAGAAGTGAGTCCCAACGTACGCTGATGCTCGGGGTCACCCGTCTCTTTGGCCAGTACCAGACCGACTGGACCCTTATCCTCGCGACACTGACAGTCGCAACCATACCGATCGTCCTTCTTTATATTCTCATGGCAAAGCAGTTTATTGCGGGTCTTACCGCAGGTGCGATCAAAGGGTAGGAATCGGTGCAGAAAACTGACAGTCTCAGATATTTCCCGTATAATCCCGCAATCACGCAATAAGGATTTATCACATGTACAGTTTTCCCAAGGATTCATTGATTCGGAACGGGCACGGCCGCGTCCCGGGGGCACGGCGGGTACACCTTCTTCGCCATTTCCTGGTGGTTCTGGCATTCACACTGACGCTGCCGGCGGGCGCCCAGGACTTACGAATCGGACTTATGCCGTCAGTAGACTCAATTCCCCTGCTCGTGGCAGCAGACCAGGGCTTTTTTTCCGATGAAGGAGTAACGGTCGAGCTGGAAATATTCCGAAATCAGCTGTACCGGGAGACGGCACTACAGACCAATGCGCTGGACGGCAGTGTCTCGGACCTGATTAACGCCGTATACAACTGGCGCAGCAACAGCGGTATTAAAGTCGGATCAATAACGGACGGACACTTTTCTCTCGTCGTGGCTCCGAACTCATCCATCCGTACCGTGGAAGACTGGAACGCCGCGTCCTCCGTTTCTACCGGGCTTCTGGAAAACAGTATCATTTACTACGTCGCGGAACGGATGCTCCAAAACGCCGGGGCCTCACCGGCGCGTATAGATCTCGTCACGACCCTTCAGGTTCCGGCACGCATGGAAATGGTCGTTGCCGGACGTATCGAGGCGGCACTGCTGCCGGAGCCGGTGACACGTATTGCCCTATCTCAGGGCGCCCGCGAGCTTGTGGACACATCAGGGTTGGCCCAGACTCCGGGAGTTCTCCTCTTCACGGAACGTGCCCGCTCCCAAAAGGGGAGTGAAATCGCGGCACTGTACCGGGCATACAATCGCGCCGTCGCGGCGATCAATGATAATCCGGATTCATTCCGGGCAGCGATTGTCTCATTGGGGGAGTTTCCGCCGACGGTGGAAAAGACGATGGTGATCCCGACCTACCAGCCCGCGCGGCCTCCCTCACAGGAGGAGGTAAGCGACGTTGTGGAATGGATGGTTGGTAAGGGTCTTGTCGCAACGACCCCGCCGTATAACGAAGTTGTCGATACCGACCTCATTTCGAGGGCACCCCGATAAGCCGATGTTCTCAATGAGGCTGTGTTCCGCCGGATACGGGGGAGTCCCCCTTTTCACCGGCGTTGACCTCGAAATCGCTCCGGGAGAGGTCGTCGCCGTCGTCGGTCGCTCCGGTGTCGGCAAGACGACCCTCCTCCACCTTGCCGCAGGATTGCTTTCTCCCTGGACCGGCACCGTCACACTTGATGGGAGTGTCGTAAAAAAGGGGGATCCTCGAGTCGGCGTGGTCCAACAGCACTACGGACTTTTTCCCTGGTTGACGGTCTGGAACAACGTCTCCCTGGGACTGAAGCTCAGGAAGGTTTCCCGGGAGGAGCGATACAGGAAGACCGCCGCGGCCCTCGCGGAAGTCGATCTTCTGTCCCGCAGAGATGCTTATCCAGGAGAGCTCTCCGGCGGTGAACGCCAGCGCGTCGCCCTCGCCAGAACGAGAGCGTACCGTCCGGACCTGCTTCTTCTTGATGAGCCCTTTTCCGCGCTTGACGCGGTGACACGTGAAGAGCTTCAGGAGGCATTTATGGAGCTCCAGCGGGCTGGAGGACACCCGACGCTGGTAGTGACCCACAGCCTGGAGGAGGCCATTTTCCTCGCCCACCGCATCGGAATTCTGAAAGAACATGCGAAAGGTCTCACAATACTAGAGAATCCGTGGCGCATGGACTATGGCAGCCGCAATCATCGGCACCGGGGAGAAGCAGATTTTCTTCACGCCCTCGGTGTCATGCGGCATCTGTTTGAGGAGGGCATCCGTGAATGACCACTCCCCGGTCGGAGTCGTGTTCCGAAGGAAGGGGCGCATCCTTGTCGGGAGAGCACATACGCTGATCCTCTCTCTCCTGATGCCGTTGCTGCTTCTTTGGATATGGTGGTTCATCAGCGAGATTTCATCAAGCATGGTACTTCCTCCGCCGCTGCCGGTACTCAGGCTGTTCGTCCAACCTGAAGGTACGTCGCTTTACATCCATCTCCAGGCCAGCATCATCCGCGTTGCCGCGGCACTTGCGACGGCAACGCTTGCGGCACTGCCCGTCGGCTTCGCCCTCGGGAGTTCGATATGGACGCGTCGGATCGTCACGCCGATTGTCTATGTCCTCTATCCGGTACCGAAGATCGCGCTGCTCCCCCTGGTCTTTCTGTTTATCGGAGTTGGAGAGGGTGCACGGATATTTCTCGTATGGCTCGTACTGTTCTTCCAGGTCCTCGTCGCCGTCAGGGATGCCGTGGTGGCAATACCTGAGGAATATCATAGGTCCCTCACATTGCTGGGAGGACGCCCGGTGAATCATTTGCGATACGTGATCATTCCTGCCATTCTGCCTGCGCTGCTCACGGCGTTGCGAATCGGGTCTGCAACGGCTTTCGCGGTGCTCTTTTTTGCGGAAACCTTTTTTACCGACCGTGGTCTCGGGTTCTTCATTGTCGACAGCTGGATGAAAGCGGATTACACCTCTATGATGGCCGGCATTGTCGCAATCGGTACCGCCGGTTTTCTCGTTTTTTCAGTTCTGGATGTTGCACAACGGCTCCTCTGCAGGTGGAAGCGGTACGAGTAGGCGGCGTTGACAAAGCCTACAATTACAGTGATCATTATTATGGAGGTTTTTTAGGTGGCGGAGACGATTTTATACGTTGATGATGAACCTGCGGTTCTCCGCGCCATGACACGTGACCTTCGTCCGTGGCTCGAAAAGAACGATCTGAAACTGGAGACCCTTGAGTCCGCTGCGGCGTGTATGGAGCTTCTGGAAAACACCGAAGATGACGTCGTGATGGTGATTTCCGACCTCCGTATGCCCGGCATGAAGGGCAGCGAGCTCCTCGAGATTCTCGGTCGTACCTACCCCAATGTCGGTCTCGTCCTTCTGACGGCGTATTCCGATATGGACGACATAACACGCGCGGTGTCTGCGGACATATGCGGACTTATCATCAAGCCGTGGGACGTTTCACGCCTTACCGCTGAACTCGACAGAATGGTACGTAAGGTGGAACAGAAACGACTGGACCGCAGGCGACAGAGGGAGGTGGTTACCCAGCTCAAAATCGCCGGGGATTTTCAGTTTCGTTTTTTTGAATCACCACTGCCCTCCCATTCTTCCTATACTCTTGAAGTCTCCAATCGACCGTCACCGGGAATATACGTAACCGGCGACTACTATGACGCCATACACCTGGATGATGACCGGGTTCTCCTCCTTCTCGGCGACGTCAGCGGCCACGGAGTCAAACCTGCGTTTGTGGCGACGATGATCAAGTTGATCGTCAACGAATACCGGGAAGATATGGTCACCGCAACCTTCAGAACCAATCTCTTTCTTGACTATCTGAACACCACCCTTCTCGATCGCCTGGCCGGTATTGACGAGGTACTCGTATCGTTTTCCGCAGTCCTGCTTGATCTGAAAAAAGGAGTCATTTCCTACGCATCCGGAGGCAATCCTCCGCTGTATCTCGTCCGTGACCGTTCAACAAAAAGGTACTTTCGCAATTTTCCCGCCCTCGCCTTCTCCCGGGATATCGTCTATGAGTCGGAAGAAATTCCCATTCAGGAAAACGACCGTGTCGTGATCTTCACCGACGGTGTGTACGACCGGGGCGCCCTCCGTACAATCTCGGACACAATCCTTTCGGCCATCTTTGTGCAGGCCGACGGGCCGCACTCATTTGTCCCCCAGGCTGAGCGTCTTCTCTCGGCGGTGGATATATACGACGGAACTTCACCGCTCGATATTCGCAGTGACGACCTCACTCTGGTGACGATCAAGATAAAAAAACTCCATGACGGGGATTGATTACCGCGCATTTGTCGTCATCGCTCCCGTTGCACTCGCGGCGCTGGTCGTTGCGACATCGACCGTATGGCGTTACCGCCGGCGGTATGTCGCTGAATCGCTCATCTGGTACCTCATCATGGTCGGTGTCTATCTCGGGGCCAACTTGATGGAGCTTCTCACTCCGTCCGTCGCCGGTACAATTGCGTGGGCGCGGGTCAGTTATGCCTTTCTCTTCGGTTCCGGAATGGCGTGGCTCGCATTTGCCCTCGTGTACGCCGGATTTGAATCATTGGTGGACTGGAAGCATTTTCGGTGGCTCACCGTTTTGCCCGTCGCATTCATAGCGTTTTTCTGGTTTGCCAGCGGCTCCGACCTTGTCTGGACCGATCCCGGAATACACACCGTCGCCGGATTCACTACAATGCGCCCCCTGTATGGAACGGTATTCTGGGTATCCGGAGTATACCTGTACGGATTACTGACACTCGGTGTGGCTCTCTTCCTTTTTACCGGTATTCCCGGACGCCGCGCGGTTCGCCGTCAGTCATCAATCATTTCCCTGGCGGCGGTGATACCTGTCTTTTTCAACCTTCTTCACGTGTTTCGGGTTCTTCCGGGACTTCGTAAGGACTACACCCCCGTTGCCTTTGCGCTTTCGGGTATATTCTTTTATGTTGCCGTCCACAGGTTCAACCTTTTGAAGGTTGCTCCGATACACCGGCAGGTCGTACTTGAAGACGTTTCTTCGGCGGTCATCGCCCTTGATCCCGACGGCACCGTTCTTGACTTCAATGGACGTGCGGAAGAGTTCCTCGGTATTAACGCGGATGTTATCGGAAAGGATGTCGATCTCGTTCCCGCCCTTGCCTCTCTGCTGCAGAACGTCCCGCTGGATCAGCGAAACAACTTTGAAACGCCATGGAGCAATCCGCGCCTGGTCCATACTCCCGGACACAACGCCGACGCCGATGAAGCCGCCGTTGAAGCCGCCGCCGGGACACAAGAGGATGAGCGGCACTTCGATGTCTGGATCAAGCCGTTACACCATTTGAGCGGACGCCATGCGGGAGCCATCATTACTCTCTCCGACGTATCGGGATGGGTGAGCCTTCTTGAGGAGCGGAACCGGGCGTACAAGCGGCTGGAGGCGGAGCAGAACCGCCTCATTCAACTGCAACTGCAGCTCCGCCGACAGGAACAGCTTGCCACAATCGGGCAACTTGCGGCCGGGATGGCTCACGAAATCAGCAACCCCCTCACATATATTCGCAGCGGCTTCCGGGAGCTGAAGCGACTTCTCCAGGAAGACCGCGGGAGCCGAGTGGAAACGGGTACAACCATACCTGCCGATCAGAGCAATGTGGTTCGGAAACCTTCCACGGAACATGAGACCGCAGAAATTATACGTGATATCGACATCGGACTGGACCGCATCGAAGGGGTCGTAAAGTCACTGAACGATTTTTCCCGGGGAATATCCCATCGGAAAACCCGTTCCTATGTGGATTTTTCCGAGATCGTGAAGAACGCGGTGACCCTGACAACACCTGAATTGCGGGGAGTACAACTGACCGTAGAAAGTTCCATGGAGGTCAATCTCTTTTGCGGCAGTGATGAAATCAGCCAGGTCCTGCTTAACCTTCTTCTCAATGCGGTGCATGCGGTGCAGCAGCTGTCGGCAACGGCGGAAAAGCGCATCGGAATTGCCTACCGTGGCGCCGGCGACACACTTGTCTGCTCCGTAACCGACAATGGACCGGGCGTAGACAATGACATCAGAGACCGTATCTTTGATCCTTTTTTCACTTCCCGTCCCGATAACAGGGGAACCGGCCTCGGACTCAGCATCTCCCGGGATATCGTCCAGAATGGTCACGGCGGCAGACTCTATCTTGCCGACGGTCTTCCGACGACATTTATCATGGAATTGCCTCTCGGTTGCGTAGACTGAAATGCCTACGGTGTGTCTTCCGGCATACCGTTCACCATTCTCCGTATTCCCAGTGGATTTCCGTCACGCAACTCATCGGGCAGGAGGCTGTCCGGGACGTTCTGGTAACAAAAGGGACGGGTAAATCGATCGATCGCCCGAGTCCCGACGGAGGTACTCCGGGAGTCGGTCGTCGCGGGAAAGGGACCGCCGTGAACCATGGCGTGACACACCTCCACTCCCGTGGGAAATCCGTTGACGATCAGACGTCCAACCTTTCGTTTCAGGACTTCAATGAGATCGAAATAGTCTCGGAAATCCGCTTCAGTCCCCCAGACCGTCGCCGTCAGCTGGCCGTGGAGCGCGTGTGCCGCGGCGACAAGTTCTTCTTTGGACTCCGCCGTTACCATGAGCGATGATGGGCCGAAGACTTCCCCGTCAAGGCCGGGATCGTCCTGGAACTGCCGCGCCTCCGTATGCAGGAGTACCGGCCGAACGTGAAACGGTCCAGGTATCGCGCCACCCTCGGACGACGTTCCTTCCGCCACGATTCGGACCCGTATACCGTCATGAAGGCGTGACAACTGTTCGGTAAAGGAGTGGAACACTCCCTCGCCGGCCATAGCCCCTCCAACGGCACCGGTAAACCTCCGTTCCAATGCGGATACGATCGGCGAGTCGGTGTCACCCTGAAGAAACAGCAGTCCCGGGTTCGTGCAGAACTGTCCCGATCCCAACGTAACCGAGGCGGTAAATCCCTTTACTATTTCATCTTCCCATGTCTCCGCCGCGCCGGGTAACACAAATACCGGGTTGGTACTACCCATTTCCGCATACACCGGTATCGGTTCCTCCCTGCGCACGGCCGCGTCGTAGAGCGCCTTGCCGCCGTGGAATGACCCGGTAAAACCGACGGCCCGAATGAGCGGATGCTCGACGATCGCCATACCAACGGTGTGTGACCTTCCCTGTACGAGGTTGACGGCACCGTCGGGGATGCCACACCGCTCCGCCGCGCTCAGCATTGCCTGAAAGACAAGTTCACATGTACCTGGGTGGCCGGGGTGTGCCTTGATGACAACAGGGCATCCCGCCGCCAGCGCGGAAGCGGTGTCACCGCCGGCGACTGAAAAAGCAAGGGGGAAGTTGACTGCGCCAAAAATGCCGACCGGGCCGAGAGGCCGTTTCATACTGCGTATATCCGCCGCGGCCGTATCAATACGGGCGTCAACCCATGAGCCTTCACGGAGAAGCCGGGCAAAGAGCCGTAACTGGTTTACCGTCCTGCCCCGCTCGCCGGTGACGCGTGCCTCAGGCAGTCCCGTTTCAGCCGTGCATCGCCTGATCAGAAGATCGCCGAGACCGAGGATAGCGTCTGCGATCGCTTCAAGGAAGGTTGCCTTCTCGTTTCCCGTACAATTGCCATACCGCGGAAACGCGTGTTCCGCCGCTTCGACAGCCTCGGTCACTTCAGCGACGGTCGCTTCGTGGAATTGATGAGGGAGGTTTTCCCCGGTCAGGGGATTGACCGCTGAAAACAGTACCGTACTTTTCCCGGTCCGTCGGGAGCCGACGTAGTTTTCTCCTGTTATTTCCATTATTGATATTCCCTCCAATGTTAAATTGACGTATCGACAAGGATTCAATACATTATACACAGAGCCTGAGAAAGGGAGGTGATAATATGTTTATCGATTACCTGGATCCTTTCTGGCCGGTTCGCTCGCCGGAACCTCCGGTTGATCGCAGCAATGAGTCTCGGGATTCCGATGAAGAACGACCGGTTCGGGAGGAGAGACCTGTCGATTCGTCACATGAGGAAAGACCTGAAGAATATGACAATCGCGGCGATGTGATCGACGAGTACGCTTGACAATACACTCCGCCGTTGAACTTCCCCTGAATTTCAACCACCAAGACGCTCGGGAGCAACGAGAATTCCATCCTCATCGGCATACAGCCACTCCCCCGGTTTGATAAGGGCGCCGGCGATTTCAATGGGTACATTTTTCATACCCTGGCCACGCTTGAGGCTCTTCCGCGGGGTTGTCGCCATCGCCTTGACGCCGACCGGAATATCGCGAAGTACCGAAGCGTCCCGAACACACCCTGCAATCACCACCCCGACCCAGCCATTGTCATAAGCCCCCTGTGCGAGCTGATCTCCCATTAGCGCGTATCGAAGTGATTCTCCACCGTCGACAACGAGAACGGCACCATTTCCCTCGGAGAATACAGCCTCTCTGACAAGAGAATTGTCTTCATACGTTTTTATTGTCACCACGGGGCCTGAGAAAGCGGTTACCCCGCCATAATCGCGAAAAACCGGAAGCAGGATTCGTATACCCGCCATCGACTCACCGTACTGGTCAAAAAGATCCGCCGTCACGACTGTATTTCTGTTCTCATTCATTCTGAAGAGTATATCAGACGGAAGCGGGATCGTCGTCGTCGTGCACAGTCTGGTATACTGTCCCCATGACCAGAGAGGATTTTTACAGGCGCTATGCGGAAATTGTTATCAAGGTGGGACTGAACATTCAGCCGAATCAGGAGTTGTACATACGTGCGCCCGTCGAGGCTGCCGACTTTACGCCCTATGTGACGGCGGCAGCGTATCGGGCCGGAGCGAGGTATGTTCACGTCGATTTTCGCCATCAGGGGGTAACAAAGGCCCGCATACTTCACGCACCTGAATCGTCCCTCTCATATATCCCCCCCGGAATGGTCGCCGAGCGTCTCCGGGTCGGCAGGGAAGGCGGGGCGTCTCTGGCAATACTCGGAGATGACCCCATGGGCATGAAGGATGTACCCGTACCGCGGCGGGGACAGGTGATGCGCGCCATGGCCAAGGCAACAGAAGAAATCAAAGAGCTGCAGATGAAAGACTATTTTCCGTGGTGTGTCATCAGTGTTCCCACGGAGATCTGGGCTTCTCGCGTATTTCCCGACCTGCAGCGTGATACCGCGCTTGAGCGGCTCATTGATGCCGTCGCCGTAGCCTGTCGCCTCGACGAAGAGAATCCCGTCGCCGCGTGGCAGGCCCATTCCACTCGGCTCATGAAGATCGCCGGCTGGCTCACATCCGCGGCATTTGATCGGTTTATCTACTCAGCTCCCGGAACGGAACTGACCGTCGGTATGCCGGACGATCAGAACTGGATAGGGACGGAGGGAAGTTCCGCAGGAGGTACCACGTTTATCGCCAACCTTCCCACGGACGAGGTCTTTTCCGCGCCGCACCGCCTGCGCGTCGACGGGATCGTACGATCAACACGTCCTCTGATACTTGGCGGCATTGATGTGGGCATCGTCGATCTGAGAATAGAAAAGGGGCGCATCATAGAAGCCCGGAGCGAGCAGTCAAATGATGTACTGCAGCAGGAGCTGGATCTGGACGAAAACGCCCGTTTCCTCGGCGAAATAGCTCTGGTATCCGAAAACGCGCCGATTGCCCGCCTTGGTACGACATTTTACGACGGCCTGTACGACGAAAACGCGGGGTGTCACCTGGCATTCGGTGCCGCCTACTCCAATTGCATCTCCGGCGGCGCCAACATGACTCCCGATGCGCGAAAGGAGGCGGGACTCAACCAAAGTTCCCAGCACGCCGATTTCACCGTCGGATCAACGGAACTGTCAATCACTGCAGTCCGGGAGGACGGCACCGAGTTTCCGCTCATGCGCAACGGTCGCTGGACACCGGAAACGGTTGAAGCTGCGAATCTTTCAGAACGATCATAGACTGTCCCGTCGGGGAGCCCGTCACTCCCCGGCGTCGCCTTCCTCGATCTTGAAGCGTCCCACTTCTCCGGCGAGGACGGAGATACTCTGATTGTTATTCCTCGCCAGTTCAGCAACGTGTTCCACGGTGTTATTCAGCTGCTTCGTTCCCACCGCCATCTCGTTGACGCTCTGTGATATTTCCTCACTGATCTGGGCCAGGCGTTTTACCTCATCAAGCACTTCAGTACTTCCGGTGGTGATCGTCTGCGACGCATCCCTGACGCGGACAGATATCTCCTTCATCTCGCCCAGTGCCTCGAGAACCTGGGTGCTTCCGGTCTGCTGCTCTTCCATTGCGCTCTTGATCACCGACTCCTGCTCGGCAACGGTTCTGCTGAGGGTGTACATCGTTTCAAACCGTGTTTCCGTGTTGACCAGTGCCGAGGCGACTTTATCGATGGAGTCCTTGACCTTCTTCAGCACCGAGGCGATCACGCCTGCCTGGGATCCCGCATTCTCCGCAAGGTTGCGTATCTCCGCGGCGACGACGGCAAAGCCCTTTCCATAGTCGCCGGCGTGGGCCGCCTCAATGGCAGCGTTCATGGCAAGCAAGTTTGTCTGCGCCGCGATCGCCCTGATGACATTACTCGCCTCTACAAGGCCGTCGGACTGGTCGGCGACACCCTTTACCAGGTCCGACACTTCCTTCATTCCGCTCCGGCCCGTCTCTGAAGCACCTTCCAGTTCCGACATCGACTTTGAGTTTTTCTCGAGACTGGAGGTCACCGACTGCATCGTGGCGATCATTTCTTCAATGGAGGCTGAAGACTCTGCAATACCCGCCGATTGTTCCTCTATTTCGCCGTCGAGCGATCTGATGCTCTTCGCGATCTGTTCAACCGTCGCCTGTGTCTGATTGACTCCCGCCGACTGATTCAGCACGCGGTCCTTGATACTGGTGATGTTGGCGGCAATTTCATTCACTGCGGAAGCGGTCTCGTTCATGTCCGACGCGAGATCGGTTCCCGATTCCTGAAGGGCTGTCGTCTCGTTTCTGATGGAACCGATCATACGTTGCATATTCTCGAGGGTCGTGTTGACCAGACTCGCCAGCTCGTCAATTTCGTCGTTGCCTTTGACCTCGAGACGTCGGGTGAGATCCCCTTCTCCTTCAGAAATATCGCGCAGTCCTGCAACGGTAACGGCGACACGCCTGGTGATGGAGCGGATCAGGAACAGCAGAAGGAGTGCCATGGCGACGATGATAAGAATCGTGTAGACGATGCTCACATTCCGGAAACTGATTACATCCTGGAAGAGCTCCAGGTACCCCGTCCTCGTGGCGATGATCCATCCCGTAGAGGGGATCTCTGTGAATGCCGCCACAACCCGTTCGCCCTCCCAGTCATACTCGATGAGGCCGCTTTTCTGCTCCATCATCGTTGCGCCGAACGTCTCTTCCGATATGTCCAGCTCCATGATGTACTCGCGATTTGGATGGGCGATGACGAGCCCCGCAGCGTTGATCATATAGACGTACCCCGTCTCCCCCAGGTGAATTGAGTCCAGGAACTCCTCAGTGAAACGGGCAAGTTCTACGGAGCCGTGAACGGCACCGATAACTTCACCGTTCACGACGACGGGAACGTCAATGACAAAGATCGGTTCGCCCGATATTGCGCTGGTGAGGACGCCGGAAATATTCGGCTCCCCCTGCATCGCCTTCTGAAAATGGCCGCGGGTACTGAGGTTCAGATTGCCCACAAGGGAAGGATCGGTATTGGCCGCAGAAATTCCGTCGGCGTTGAGCACTCCGATCGTCGCAAATACGGGGTATTGTTCCCTGATTTCCTGGAGATACTGATTGGCCCCGCTCGACATCCTCCGCAGATGCGCCCGGCTGCAGTACCTCTTCGACCAGCGCCCCCGCTGCCGTTACGGCGATGTTTGCGGTCCGCTCACCGACCCATTCATCGGTCTGGGCGGCCACTATCCGGGCGATCTGCTCCACCTCATTGAAATGGGCGTCTTCAAGGGCCCCAGCAGTCGTCAGATACGACAGAGTCGCCATCGTTCCCATACCAAGCACCATGACAGTCAATACCGGTATTATTATTTTCCCGCGGAGTTTCAATTGCACTATTTGATTCCTTTGTTGATTTGCTTTGTTACAGCGTCGCCATCTCGTTATTGCTGAACTGACGCCGATAAAACTTCATATAATTTACTTTTCGTTCAAGCGCCGCGAGGACGGCGTTTGAGAAATTGACTTTTTCAAATTTCTGGGCACTTCCAAAACCTCCGGGGCTGAAGACATTTATCTCCATCAGCTTGTCACCGACGATGTCCAGACCCACCAGGAACATCCCATCCTCGACAAGTTTCGGGCGGACGATTTCCGCGACGTGGAGCATTTCATCGGTGATCACCGCACGCTCGATCACTCCGCCTGCGTGGACGTTACTCCTGATATCGTCCCCCACCCGTTTTCTTCGAAAGGCGGCGTACTTCCCCTTGTATCGAAGGGGACTGCCGTTCATCAGAAAGAGGCGGGTGTCGCCCTCCACCGCCTTGGGAAGATATTCCTGAGCAATAATATACCCATCCCGACCAACGGACTCAACAATCTGATT